>DATMQT010000065.1:0-190591 GCA_035566655.1 Candidatus Dormiibacterota bacterium | reverse complement strand
GCAGAGCAACAAGGCATGAAAACGACGCCGTGTTGGAGGTTCGAAACCTCCATACCGAGCGCCTAAGACCCCATTCCACCCGCCGTAAATGATCTCAGTCATGGTAAGCGCTGTAGTACCGGCTGCTTTTGTTTCAACTCCTCGATGGATCTCTGCCACCCGCTTGATAGCCTGATGCTGTTGTTCATTGGTTAGCCTTTTCTTGAAGGCCAGCAATGAAACTGTGAGAAACTCGTGACCATTATCGGCGTGATAGCTCCAACGGGTCGGGTCATCAGAGGCGTCGACACTCCATTTTCCGGGTAACGTGAGACTAAAAGCGTTCTCCTTGATCGCCGTGTCGTTCATTGGAGATTTCGCTCTCGGAGCGCCATTCAAGTGAGGTGCCTTCTCTTGAGCAGGAACAATTATGCACAACGACACAATGGTCGCAATGAGCAGGGAACATGCAGTGAGGAAGGCGCGGCTCATGCGATTGATTTTGACCTACCCCCCAACTGTTGTAAACAGGCGATTACACTCACTGAGAATCTGAAGGTGCCCCATCCCTTCACTGTCCTCTGAGAAAGGGGAGAACTACGCCGCGATTTCACTTCACCCCCAGCTGCCACCACAAAAACGAATAAACGTCCGTAAGTTCCTCAATCCGCTTCGAAACAGGCGTCCCCACCCCATGCCCAGCCTTCCCTCCACCCTCAACAAAACCGGCCTCTTCGCCACGCTCTGCATCAAAGCCGCCATCTTCCGCGCATGCATCGGATCCACCCTCGAATCCGAATCCCCAGTCATAAACATCACCGCCGGATGTTCCACCCCCGCCTTCACATGGTGATAAGTATTGGAGTATTCTTTAAGTCATGGCTGGGAAATGGGTACAGATCGCGCAGAAGATGGCCGAGGAAGCACGTGCGGGCCTTGCCGTCGAAAAAAAACGGCTAAAAAAGATCCTCGCTGAGCGCCAACGAAAGACCGTCGCGTCGTCACGCCAGCCCTCTCGTTGAGCCGTCCACGGCTTACGTTTGTCGCTGGGGCAAACGGCTCTGGTAAGAGCACCCTAACCCGCTGGGCTTCCAGCCTCTTCCGAGAAATGCCTGTCCTCGATCCTGACACAATCGGAAACACTCTCCAATCGGCCGTGAACGTTTCGTTTGCCATCGCTGCCGGAAGAGAAGTTCTGAAATCCGCAAATGAGCATCTAGCGAGTTCTAAAAGCTTTGCCATCGAGACCACACTTGCCGGGAAGAGCTACCTGCGCATGATGCTCGAAGCGCGGAACAAAGGCTACGAGGTTGTGCTCGTCTACATCGGAACGGAGAACGTTGAGATCAATCTAGTACGAATCAGAAACCGGGTTCTGGCCGGCGGCCACGATGTGCCGGAAAGGGACGTGCGTCGGCGCTACTTGCGTAGCTTTCAGAACTTGACGACCGCCATAAAGCGCGCAGATCAGACCTTACTGTTCGACAACTCTACCGAGGAAGGGTACCGCTTGGTTGCTACCCTAAGCTCTACTGAAAATCAGTGGCTCTCGACGCCCCCCGCTTGGGCCGCCAGACTAAACCCGTAGACCTACTCACCTCACCCCCAACTGCCAAAACAAAAACGAATAAATATCGCTAAACTCCTCCACCCTCTTACCCACAGGCGTCCCCGCCCCATGCCCCGCCTTCCCCTCCACTCTCAACAAAACTGGACGCTTCGAAACCCTCTGCATCAAAGCCGCCATCTTCCGCGCATGCATCGGATCAACTCTCGAATCCGAATCCCCAGTCATAAACAACACCGCCGGATACTCCGTGCCAGCCTTCACATGATGATAGGGAGAATAAGCATAAAGCCACTTAAACTGTTCGGGACTCTCCGCCGACCCATACTCCGGAATCCACAAGCGAGCAATCTGAAAATTCTGATACCGCAGCATGTCCAGCAAAGGCACCGCACAAACCACAGCCCGAAACAATTCCGGACGCTGCGTAATCATCGCCCCCATCAGCAACCCGCCATTCGACCCGCCCTCAATAGCCAGATGGTCCCGGTCCGTATATTTTTCCGCAATCAAATATTCCGCCGCCGCAATCATGTCATCAAAAACATTCTGCTTCTTCTCCAGCATCCCAGCCCGATGCCAGTCCTCCCCAAACTCCGACCCGCCACGTAAATTGGCGACGGCGTAAATCCCGCCACGTTCCAGCCACAAGTAATTCTCACTCTCGAACGAAGGCGTAAGCGAGATGTTGAACCCTCCATACCCGGTCAACAGCGTAGGATTGTGCCCATCTTTCTTCAGCCCCTTCTTGTGCACAAGAAACATAGGCACCCGAGTCCCATCCTTCGAGTGGTACCACTCCTGCTCCACGTCATAAGCCGAGGCATCAATCCCAGGCGCATCCACCTTCGCCCAAAGCGAGCCGGACCGCTTCTCCAGGTCGTAACGATAAATAGATGGCGCAACCGTGAAAGATTCGAAGCCATAAAAAACTTCGTCATGGTCAAACTTCCCGCCGGCGCCAAAAACCGTGCCAATCGCAGGCAGCTCAATGTTGGCGAACAAACTGCCGTCAACACTAAAAACTTTAAGCTGCGAAGAAGCATTCTGCTCGTACTGCGCGAAAATCTTCCCGCCCCAAAGCGAAGCGTCCTTCAACACTCCACCAGTCTGCGGAATAATCTCTTTCCAATCGTCGCGGTCGTACTCCCCAGCCTCGGTAACAAACATGCGATACCGCGGAGCATCTTCGTTGGTGACGATATAAACCCGACCGTTATAAACCGAAGCACTGTAAAGAAAATTCTTCCCAGTAGTAATCCGAGTAGGCGGAGTCCCTTTCTTCAAATCCATCAGAAACAACTCAGTCTTAGTCCAGCCCTGAGACACGGTAATCAAAAGCATCCGCCCATCATTGTCGAGCGTAACGCTGGGCCAATCCTCCGCATCGCGCCCCTCCCCAAAAATCAAAGGATCCTTCTCCGGATCAGTCCCCAGTTCGTGATAAAACACATGCCGGTTATACCGCTCCTGCCCCTCAGGAACGTCCCCCTTCTTCGGATACCGAGTGTAATAAAACCCCGAATTATCGTGCGACCACGCAATGCTGCAAGCCCGAGTCCGCTCGATAGTATCCGGCAAAAGATTTCCAGTCTTGGTCCCAACAATGTGCAAGGTACTCATCTCCGACCCGCCAGAAGAAGTCCCATAAGCCAGATACTTCCCATGCTCAGAAGGCCAAAACCAGTCGAGTGCAACGGTTCCGTCAGCGGCCAAAAGGTTCACATCAAGAAGCACCCGGTCTTTCCCGTCAATCCCCTCCCGCACATAAAGCACCGGCTGATTCTGCAATCCATCCCGCCGAGTATAGAAATAATATTTCCCCCCAATCCGCGGCACCCCAACATCCCCAATGTGAAGCAACTCGGTCAGTCTCTTGTGAATAGCATCCCGCCCCGGCAAAGGATCAAGCACCGCTCGCGTATAATCCATCTCCCCAGCAACCCACTTCCGAGTGTCAGCGCTATCGCCATCCTCCAGCCACCGATAAGAATCCACAACCTTGGTCCCATGAAAATCCTCCGCCAAAGCCCGCCCCTCAGCCCGAGGAGGCCCCAAAGCCACCCCCTGACCCCAACCCCCCAAACAAAAAGCGCCGCCAATCAAGAACACAAAACCCAAAAAACGAATCCCCACCACCATAACCACCTCAAAAAATCAGCCTATCAGGCAGAACTCCACACCACACTTTGATGCAGATTAAAGCTCGAAGCCTTGAGCAGCTAGCCCAACCCCCGCCGAATCTGAAACCCCAGCTTCAGTATTCTCAACCCGCGCGCCGGAATGCTATGATATCCAAACAAGCGCGCGCTCCGCGCGCGCTTCACACACTCCTCAGTAGCTCAATGGCAGAGCATCCGGCTGTTAACCGGAGGGTTGTAGGTTCGAGTCCTACCTGAGGAGCCATTTCTTTTGTGGTGGTTGCTGCGCGGCGACGCTTCGCACCCCGACTTTGGGGGTTTCTTGAGGTACCTCACGTGAATTGTCCAATCGCCCCCAGGGGAGTTGCGCATCTCGGGCAAACCTTGAGCGCCGTCGTTGCCCATTCCGGTCATGATGACGCGTAGGCATGCGATCCACGGATTTAGCAAATGAGCGGAAGAGTACGTCGACGGCATTCTGATTCAGCGTGTTAGATCGCCTTGGCGGAGCGGAAATGGAGATGGAGCCTGGCGAGTTGAGTCGGCAGTTTACGGCGTGGGTGGGGGTGCGCCCGACGGTCTTCAGCGCGCCGGGGCGGGTCAATCTGATCGGGGAACATACGGACTACAACGACGGGTTTGTGATGCCGAGTGCGATCGGGTTTAGCACTCGGGTGGCGGCGTCGGGTCGCGACGACCGGCGACTGGTGATTCGATCCGGGCAATTTCCGGGGGAGTTCGAATTTGATCTGGATGATTTGCCGGCGCGGGGTGCGGGGAACTGGTGCGATTACGTGGTGGGAGTGGCGGTGGTGCTGCGACAGGCTGGGCATACTTTGAAAGGCGCGAATCTGTTGGTGCAGGGCGAGGTGCCGATTGGGGCGGGGCTTAGTTCTTCGGCGGCGATTGAAGTGGCTTGTGCTTTGGCGCTGATGGGGCTGAACGGAATCGCATTACCGATGATTGAGGTGGCGAAGCTTTGCCAGCGGAGCGAAAATGCTTTTATTGGGGCGCGGGTCGGGATCATGGACCAGTTTGTTTCGTGCCTGGGGAAAGCGAGGCACGCGCTGCTGCTGGATTGCCGGTCGCTGGAGTTCGAACTGGTTCCGATTCCAGAGAGAGTGCGGATGGTGGTTTGTAACACCATGGTGAAACACGCGCACGCGGGCGGAGAGTACAACCTGCGCCGCGAGGAGTGCGAGGAAGGGGTGAGGATACTGGCGGGGTGGTATCCGGGGATTCGCGCGTTGCGGGACGTTTCAGGCGATCAACTTGCCCAGCACGCAGGGGATGTTCCCGAGAAGATATTTAAGAGATGCCGTCACGTGGTGGAGGAGAATGCGCGGGTGCAGGAGGGCGCTCGGCGGCTTCGGGCGGGAGATTTGGATGGTTTCGGAAAGTTGATGCGGGAGTCGCACCGGAGTCTGCGGGATTTGTACGAGGTTAGCTGCCGGGAATTGGATGTGATGGTGGAGGTTGCGGAAGGGCTGGCGGGCTACTACGGGGGGCGCATGACTGGGGGCGGATTCGGGGGATGCACTGTGAATCTGGTGGAGGCGGACCTGGCGGAAGCTTTTGCCGGTATGATTGCGGACCGTTATCGGCGGGCGACGGGGATCCGCCCGGATGTTTATATTTGTTCGGCGGCGGATGGGGCGGGGGTTGAGGGATGACGCGAGGACGGGCTGGCGTGGAACTCGAAAAGCTGGAAGGGAAGTCGCATCGCCGATTTAATCCGCTGACGCGGGACTGGATTCTGGTTTCGCCGAACCGCATGGAGCGGCCCTGGCAGGGTCAGACGGAGACGGCTGGGGATTTCGTTTTGCCGAAGTACGATCCGGGTTGCTATTTGTGTCCGGGGAATGTGCGGGCGGAGGGTGGGCGCAATCCGGCGTATTCTGCGACATTTGTTTTTGATAATGACTTTGCGGCTTTGCAACCTGATGTCGGGGACGTGACTGTGCAGGGTGGCGGTGGAAATTTGCTGCTGGCGGCGTCGGAGAGCGGGGTATGCCGCGTGGTTTGTTTTTCGCCGCGACATGACTTGACGCTGGCACGGATGACGATCGGCGAAATTGGCGGCGTGGTTGAGGTGTGGGCGGAGCAGTATCGCGCACTGGGAGAGCTTCCGCGGATTCAGCACGTGCAGATTTTTGAAAACCGGGGGGCGATGATGGGGTGCAGCAATCCTCATCCGCATGGGCAGATCTGGGCTACGGAGAGCATTCCCAACGAGCCGCGGAAGGAGGAGGAGTCGCTGGAAGATTATGCGCGGGAACATCATAGTTGCATGCTGTGCGATTACGCGGAGCTGGAGTTGGGGGCGGGGGAGCGGGTTGTTTGCCAGAATGAATCCTTTGTTGCGGTTGTGCCTTTCTGGGCGACGTGGCCGTTTGAAACTTTGCTGCTCGCCAAGCGGCATGTGGGCGATATTGAAGCGCTGGATGCGGGCGAGCGTGCTGGGCTGGCGGATATGCTCAAGCGCCTAACCACGCGTTACGACAATCTGTTTCAAACCTCATTTCCGTATTCGATGGGATTTCACCAGCGACCGACCGACGGGAAGGAACATGCGGAGTGGCATTTTCACGCGCACTTTTTGCCGCCTTTGTTGCGGTCGGCTGCGGTGAAGAAATTTATGGTTGGATTTGAATTGCTGGGGTCGCCGCAGCGAGACATGACTGCGGAAGTCGCGGCCGAGAGATTGCGGGGCGTGGGGGAGGAGCATTACTTAGTCCGAGGGTGATGCCTGGGCGAAACGAAAATCCGGTACTGGTGCCGTTTCAACGGCACCAGTGCCGAAAATCCCCACTTCTCGCAAAGAACGCGAGAAATGGGGCACCCGGCATCCGGCTCATTCCCCTGAATTCCATGCTTGACTCTTTTCATCCCGCGGCTGAAATTCCGGTGCTTGAGACCGAGCGGCTGAGACTGCGTGGGCATCGCGTGGAGGATTTCGTCCATTGCGCTGCGATGTGGGCGGATCCTGTCGTGTTCCGATATACGGTTCGCAAGCCGCTGACTGAAGAGGAAAGCTGGCGGAGGTTGTTGAGTTACGTAGGACATTGGGCGCTGATGGGTTACGGGTATTGGGTGGCGGAGGAAAAAGCCACGGGCAATTTTGTGGGCGAGATTGGATTCGCCGATTACCAGCGCGATATCGAGCCCTCGCTGAAAGGTGTGCCGGAAATCGGGTGGGTGCTGGCCTCGTCGGCCCACGGCAGAGGCTATGCCACGGAAGCGGTGCGGGCGGCGGTAGCGTGGGGCGATTTGCATTTTCAACCGGCGCGGACTGCGTGCATTATCGCGCCGGAAAATGTGGCGTCGATTCGAGTGGCGGTGAAATGTGGGTATCGGGAACTTGCGCGTACGGCGTACAAGGGAAATCCGGTGGTGATGTTTGTTCGGGAAGCGGGTATCCCAGCGAAGTAGTTTGGCGAGTAGTCTGCAAATCCCCACTTCTCGCAAAAGACGCGAGAAATGGGGCACCCCGCGTCTAGTTATCCCGCAGGCGTGGGCCACGCGTCCGACTTTCCAGTGTTGACTTGTGCGGCTGGCTCTCATAGTCTTCAAGGCTTCCGGCTATGTGTTTCTCGCGGACTGAGGAGCAATGAGTTCAGAATCGCCTACGTCTACGTCTACTCCCTCAGTTCCTACAGTGCTGTATGCTCCAACGCAAAATCTGCGGCGAATTGGGCTGGCTCCGTTTGTTGCTTTGTTGTTTGGTTATTGCGCGGGCGGGCCGTTTTCGCTGGAGTCGATGATTTCCGGCTCCGGCCCGGGACTGGGGCTGGCGTTTCTTCTGGTAGTGCCATTGCTGTTTTCCGTTCCCATCGCGCTTGCCACGGCTGAAATGACCACGCTGATGCCGGTCGAAGGCGGCTTCTACCGCTGGAGCCGCGCTGCTCTTGGCGATTTCTGGGGATTTCAGAGTGGATGGTGGAACTGGACCGGCACCTTCCTGATGAGCGCTTCTTACGGCGTGGCCATGGCGGACTACCTGGAAAGCTGGTTCCCGCTGCATTCCCGGGCCGAGCACTGGGCGGTGGCTTTTGCATTTCTGGCGGCGGTGGCTTTCCTGAATGTGTGCGGGATTCATTTGGTGGGGAAACTCACGCTCATTCTGCTGCTCACCATGTCCGTGCCAATTGTGATTTTCATTGTGCTTGGATTTCATCACGCGCATTTCAATCCTTTTCATCCTTTCTTTCCGACGGGCCGGCCCTGGCAGGGGGCGTTTGGGTTGGGACTGGCGATTGCGCTGTGGTCGTACGCGGGATACGAACAACTCTCGACGGTGATTGAAGAGGTGGAGAATCCGGCGCGGAATTTTCCGATTGCGCTGGGGATTGTGGTTCCGCTGGCTATGGGAATTTATGTAGTCACGCTGGCGGCGGGGCTGGCGGCGCTGGGGAACTGGCAGGTGTGGGAGACCGGATATCTGGTGACCGCGGCGGGACTGATCGGAGGGAACGCGCTGGGTACTTCGATATTTGTGGCGGCGGTGATTTGCAATTTCGTATTGCTGGAAAGCACGCTGCTCTCGGTGACGCGCATTCCCCTGACCATGGCGGAAGATGGGTATCTGCATCGGGCGCTGGCGAAGGTGAGTGCGCGGTTTGGGACGCCGGTGCGGTCGATTCTGCTCTCCACGGCTTTTTGCGCGGCGCTGGCAGTTTTCACAGTGCCCCAGTTGATCGGCGTGTATGCGTGGACGCGCATGGCGACCTCGACCTTGACTGTGCTTTCGTTTTGGCAACTGCGGCGCAAGTATCCGGAC
Organism: Candidatus Dormiibacterota bacterium; assembly: GCA_035566655.1. Lineage (GTDB taxonomy): Bacteria > Acidobacteriota > Terriglobia > Terriglobales > Acidobacteriaceae > Sulfotelmatobacter. The sequence continues at coordinate 182,124 of DATMQT010000065.1, read as the reverse complement.
GCGCCGCGCAGCTTTCGGGTTAAAGGTGGATGGGCGGGAGCGGCGATGATCGTACTGGCTCCGACGCTGCTTTTCGCGTGGGCGATGATCTACAGCGATGCGGCTACGCGAAAGTGGGGACTGGTGAATCTGGCTTCGGGGCCGGTTGCGTATTTGTGGGTGCGGTACCGGCGCGGGGCGCGGGAGCGGGCCGCAGGAGCTTTCACCGCGGAGACACCCCTCGACTAAGCTCGGGGCAGGCTCCGACACGGAGGAAACCTGTAACCTCTTTCTCGACTTTGCGGGCGGAGTTAAATTTCCATTCCTGTGTGGTTTCGCCCGGTGGTACGATATCCGACTGATTCATGGTTCCATCTAGGTTGAACGGAAGAGATTGGGATTGCAGATGACGAGAGCCGCCCGTTCGGTAGCGTCGCCCCGAGTCGTTTGCATTGAGGACTTCCGACCGATCGCGCGTCAGCGCGTGCCGAAATCTGTATTTGACTATCTTGACGGTGGCGCTGAGGGCGAAGTCACGCTGCGGGAGAATTGCAGAATATTCAGCGACGTGACTTTTCGTCCGCGGCACGCGGTTGCGGTGCCGCAGTGCAATTTGCGCACGCGGGTTTTGGGATTCGATCTGGCTCTTCCTTTTTTGCTTGCGCCTGTGGGATACAGCCGGCTAATGCATCCGGGAGGGGAAGTGGCGGCGGCGCGGGCTGCGGGGCGGGCGGGCACTGGTTATATTCTCTCGACGATTTCTGGACACCGGCTGGAAGATGTGAAGGCGGGATCGGCGGGGCCGGTTTTCTATCAGCTTTACTTAATGGGCGGGCGCGGAGCGGCGGAGGCGGTGATTGAAAGGGCGCGCGTGGCGGGGTTCTCCGCACTTGTCGTCACGATTGATACTCCGGTGTCTGGGATCCGCGAGCGCGATTACCGCAATGGCATGAAGGAACTGATCAGCGGGGGGCCGCTGGCGAAAATACCGTACCTTCCGCAAATACTTTCGCGTCCCGGCTGGGTCATCGAGTATTTGCTGGACGGCGGATTGCCTGGACTGCCAAACGTTGTGATCCCGGGCAAAGGGCCGATGCCGCTAGTGGATATTAATGCGGCGTTGGCCGAATCCACACCGACCTGGGCAGACCTGCGCTGGATCAGGGAAATCTGGAAAGGGCCGATTGTCGTTAAAGGTGTGTTGACGGCGGACGATGCGCGGCGCGCGGTGGATGAAGGAGTGGCGGCAATTTCGGTTTCGAATCATGGCGGGCGGCAACTGGATGGTGTTCCTGCATCTCTGCGGGCGTTGCCTGAAGTGGTGGAGGCGGTGAAGGGACGCATTGAAGTATTGATGGATGGCGGCATCCGCCGTGGCACGGATATTGTGAAGGCGCTTTGCATGGGAGCGCGGGCCGTGCTGTGTGGGAGAGCTTATGCGTACGGTCTGGCTGCCGCGGGTGAGGCTGGAGTGGACCGGGCGATTGAGATTTTGCGGACTGATCTGGAACGGACTTTGCGGTTGTTGGGGTGCGCGTCAGTTGGGGAGTTGGACGGGTCTTATGTGAATGTTCCGAAGAGTTGGGATGTGGGCGGCTAGGGCCGCGCCCTTTCAACAGTGATCGCTGTTACGCAGCTGACTCCGTTCGCGAGGAGGTTGGTATGCAGTGGACTCAGATCTACGATCCGCTTGGCCATTGGTGGCTTTCCACGCTGGTGGCGGCGCTTCCCATCATTGTTCTGTTCAGTTTGCTGGCCGGGCTTAGGGTGAAGCCGCACTGGTGCGCGATTGCGGGAGTGGCGACGGCCGTGGCGGTTGCGATTGTTGTTTTCAAGATGCCTCCGGCGCTGGCGGCTCTCAGCTTTGGGTACGGTGTGGCCTTCGGAGCGTTGAAGATTGCGTGGATCGTTCTGGCCGCAGTTTACCTCTACGACATTTCTGTCGAGACTGGGCAATTTGAAATCATGAAGGAGTCGGTGGCCGGAATCACGGCCGACCGGCGGTTGCAGGTGCTGCTGGTGGCGTTTTGTTTTGGTGCGTTCATTGAGGGGGCTGCGGGATTCGGTGCGCCGGTGGCGATTGCCGGCGCGTTTATGATCGGGCTGGGTTTCAAACCGTTCCATGCTGCTGCATTGAACCTGATTGCCAACACCGCGCCGGTGGCTTGGGGAGCGATCGGAACCCCAGTGCATACGCTGGCGGCGGTAACGGCGCTGCCGGAATCAGATCTGAACGCGATGATTGGACGCATTCTTCCTTTTACGGCGGTGATCGTTCCGTTCTGGCTGGTGAAGACCATGGTCAGTTGGCGGGAGACGTTTGAAGTATTTCCCGCGATTCTGGTGGTCGGCGTGTCGTTCGCGCTGACGCAATTTTTCTGGTCGAATTACGTGGACAGCAATCTGGTGGACATTATGGGAGGCGTGGTCTCGATTGTCGCTACGCTGATTTTTCTGCGGTTCTGGAAGCCGAAGAAGATTTGGCGGTTCGATTATGACGATAAAGCGCCGGCACTCCCTCCCCCGACGGGGGAGATTGCTGACGACATGGGCGGCGAATGGGAAGCGGAGAAGTTCGATGGATTTGTGAAAGCGCGCACCTACACCGCGGGACAAGTTTTGAAGGCGTGGATGCCGTTCGCGATTCTGTCTTTGTTTGTCCTGCTTTGGGGACTGCCGAAAATAAAACTGGCCATGAACCTGGCGACCACACCGGCGTTTCGGGTGCTGGGTGGTGATGGCAAGGTGCGGCCCGGTCCGCCGGGATGGGATGTGCCTCATTTGCACAACGCCATCTCGCGCGCTGCGCCGATTGTTGCGAAGCCGACGCCAGAGGCTGCACGCTACGATTTTAACTGGCTTTCGGCCACGGGGACTGGATGCTTTTTCGCAGCGATCGTTTCGGGTTTGTTGCTTGGTCTCAGTCCGGTGAAGTTGATGAAGATCTTCTGGAGGACGCTGGTGCGGATGCGGCTGGCGATGGTTGCGATCTCATTCATGCTGGGGCTGGGGTATGTGACGCGCTACTCGGGCCTGGATGCCGTGCTGGGCCTGGCGTTCACCCGGACGGGATGGCTGTATCCATTCTTCGGGACGTTTTTGGGATGGCTTGGCGTTGCGCTTACGGGCAGCGACACGTCGTCGAATGCGCTGTTCGGGAGTTTGCAGAGAATTACTTCTCAGCAACTCGGCGTCGATCCGGTACTGATGTGCGCGGCCAACAGCGCCGGCGGAGTGATGGGGAAGATGGTGGACGCGCAATCGATCACGATTGCTACCGCCGCAACTGAGCAGGTGGGGAACGAAGGAATTATTTTCCGCTTTGTGGCGTGGCACTCGGTGGCGCTGTGTTCCATTGTTGGAGTCATCGTGATGCTCTTTGCTTATGTTTTCAAGTATGCGGTGCCGCATGGGTTGACGTTTGTGAAGTAGGCAGGAAGAGGTCAACGCAAAGATTTGTGGCTTGAACTGGAGGCTGGCGATGGCCGACATTCTTCAAGAGTTCACAATCAAAGCTCCGCGAGGACGCGTGTTTGAGACGATGGCCACACCACCGGGGTTGGATCTCTGGTGGACCAAGTCGGCCAGCGGCGAGGCCAGGGAAAATGGCGAATACGCGCTCGGCTTCGGTCCGGGCTACGACTGGCGGGGAAAGGTGACACGCTGGGTTCCCGGGTCTGCGTTCGAGCTTCAGATCACCGAGGCGCATCCCGATTGGATGGGTACGCGGGTGGGGTTCCAGCTCGAGCCAGAGAGCCCAACGGTGACGCGCGTGCGCTTTTATCACATGGGATGGCCGGCGGACAACGAGCACTGGCGCGTTTCTTGTTATTGCTGGCCGATGTACCTGAGAATCTTGCGACGCTACCTCGAGCATGGCGAAAACGTTCCCTACGAAAGCCGTCTCGAAGTGTAGTGCGCAACGGGCGATGTTTTCGACGATCGATCAACTGCGTCGGATTCGATACGATCAAGGTGCGACGATCCGCCCGAATGTGACACTGGTCGTTACTGTCCTTCTTTCTTCTCCGGTTCTTTCGGCAGCGCCTTTTCAATGGGCTTGCGCGGCAGCATTTGATCGCGCATGGCGGCGTCGTAGACGAAGCCAGCGACGATTACGCTGATCTGCTTCAGATCCTCGGGCTGCAGGCGGTCGTAGACATCCATGTTTGAATGGTGGGTGCGCGTGTCGTACTCGATGGGATCCTGGATGAACTGGAATCCCGGGATGCCGACGGCGTCGAAGGACTGGTGGTCGGTGCCGCCGGTGTTGCGCATGGTGATGGTCGTCATGCCGAGATCTTTGAAGGGCTTCATCCAGGCTTCGAAGATGGGTTCGACGGCAGCGTTCTCCTGTAGATAAATGCCGCGAATCTTTCCAGTGCCGTTATCTACGTTGAAGTAAGCGGAGACTCTTGCTTGTTCCGGTTTCACCGTGACTTCTCCGGCTTCGCGGCGCAGAAGGGTTGGCATATCTTTCATTCCGGGCTCGTCCATGCGCGGACGGGAACCGAAGTGCTTTTCCACGTAACCCTGGGAGCCGAGCAGGCCTTCTTCTTCGCCACTCCACAGGCCGATGCGGATGGTGCGGCGGGGCTTGATGTCGATGGCTTTGAGGATGCGCATGGCTTCCATCATCACGATGGTTCCGGCGCCGTTGTCGGTCGCTCCCGTGCCGGCGTGCCAGGAGTCGAGGTGCGCGCCAAGCATTACGACTTCATCTTTCTTGTCCGTGCCCGGGATTTCGGCGACGGTGTCGTACTGCATGGGATCGTCGTCGTAAAAAGTATTGGTGACATTCAGTTCGAGGGTCACGTCTTTCTTTTGTTGCAGCAGGCGCGCGATGCGGGTCCAGTGCTCGGACGCCATGGTGAGTTGAGGGATGGTGGTGGTCTCGCCGGGCTTGTAGGATCCGCCGGATTGCACGAATACGGTGCCGCCGCCGGCCGTGCCGCGGCTGTGGTCAATTACCGCGAGAACTTTTTCATCGGCGAAGAACTGATTTAAGTCTTTGACGAACTGCTGGCGCTTCACGAAATCGGCAAAGCGGAAGGGTGGACGCTCGCCGGGGATCTCGTAGGCGGATTCCTTTGAAAGATCGTCATCGCTATAGCGTTTGTAAGGCGCTTCGGTGATGGGTTTCACTTCGGCGTCAGCCCCGAAGATGACGATCATGCCGGCAAGCGTGCCTTTGTATTTATCGAAATCTTTCTTGTCGGCGATGGTCACGCGAATGCACTTGCCCTGCACCACGCCGTTGGTGCCCGGGGTCCAGGCTTTGGCGTAGACGATGAGCGGAACGATGTCGGGCGAGGTCATGCGGGCGTTGATGTATTGGTTGGCCCAGCCGCGGCCGAAGGGACCCCAAGGCTCGAGGTGGGAGTTAGAGAGACCCATCGCGGTGAGCTGATCGCGGGTCCACTCGTTGGCGCGCTTCATGTTAGGGGATCCGGTGAGGCGCTCGCCGATGGAGTCCATTAACCCGGTGGCATACTCCATCACCTTGGAGCCGCGGAAGCCTTCGTAGCGAATGCGGCCCATGGTTTCGAGATCCACTTTCTCTTGTGACCAGAGGAAGGTGACGGAGGACATGACAAAGACGAGGCATAGCAGCCGGACGAAGTTCTTCATGAGTGGGAAGCTCCTGGGAAAAGATCAGAACGGGGGATTATACAGCGTGGGTTTCGTGATGGGGCGCAGCCGATTGTAAAGTTATTTCAAGGCGGAATCCGGAATCACTTTTTTGAGGCGGAATTTTCCGCAGGGGGCGGTGCGTCCTTTTCTTCCGGCTTGTTCTCGCCGCTTCCGGCGGAAGGTTTCGCACCTTCGGCGTCGCTATTCTTGATGATGATGTATTGCACGATGAGCGAGATGCGGCGGTTGGAAGCGTCGAGTGAATTATCTGTTTTGCGCAGACGTTGGTCGGCGAATCCGCGGACCTGGGTCACCTGGTTGGGGGAGAGTCCGTTAGCCTCCATAAGGCGGCGGGCGGCGTTGGCGCGGTCGGTGGAAAGTTCCCAGTTGCTGTAGTTGCCGGAGGTGGCATAGGGCTTGGAATCGGTGTGCCCTTCGATCGACATTTTGTTGGGCAGCTTTCCCAGTTCCTGCGCCAGGGTGACCAGCAATTCGCGGCCATCCGCGTTGAGTTGAGGGCTGCCACTCTGGAAGAAGGTTCCGGAGGCGGATTCCATCAGTTCGATGCGGAGACCCTCGTTGGTGACGGTCATCTCGATGTGGCTTTTGAGTTTTTCGAAGTCGTTCATCTCGTGAATTTTTTGCTCGAGCTGGTCCTTGAGTTTGGGCATGTTGTCTTTGGTGAGAGTGAAATTCTCGCCGGCGCCCTCCATGGCCGAACCAATTTTCGCGGCGGTGCCGGTGGGATCTTTGAAATAGCCGCCCACGGCCTCCTGCACTTTCTTGCTGGAGTTGAGCAGCCACAAGACGATGAACAGAGACATCATGGCGGTAACGAAATCGGCGTAAGCCACCTTCCAGGCGCCGCCGTGATGGCCGCCGTGGCCGCCCTTTTTCTTGACGATGATGATGGGACGAGTTTTGTCAATTCGGTGTCTCCGGAGGTGGTGCTCTACACGGGCGCTGCTGCTGCTGCGGCTGCGGCGTCGGGCGCGGCCGCGCTATCTTCGGCCGGGCCCTTGTTGCGGCAGGCCGTTTCAACTTCCTTGAACGAGGGACGGACATGGCCTGGAATGGCGCGGCGAGCGACTTCAACTGCCATGATGGGGGCGGTGCCTTTTAGAAAGGAGACGATCAGAACGCGCAGCACGAAGAGATAAGCGTGCTCGTCATCGGCAATTTTGACCATGTTGGCGGCAATGGGACCGACCAATCCATAGCAGAGCAGGATGCCGAGGAAAGTGCCCACCAGCGCGGCCGCTACTTTGCGGCCAATCTCTTCCGGAGGTCCGCCCATCGCGCTCATGGTAATCACGATGCCCAGCACCGCGGCGACGATGCCCAGGCCCGGCAAGGAGTCGGCCACGCTGGTGAGAGCGGCAGTCGGCTGCCCGGAGTCATGGTGGTGGACTTCGAGATCTAGGTCCAGCATCTGGTCCAGATCGAAAGCGTCGACGCCGGTAATGGCCATACGCAGGGAGTCGCAGACAAAGTCGCGGACGTGGTGGTTTTTAAAAACGGCGGGCCCCTTGGAGAACAGCGGACTCTTGTCCGGTTCTTCGACGTCGTTCTCCAGGGCCATGAGTCCGTCTTTGCGGGCCTTGTTCAGCAGGTCATACATCATCTTTAAGGAGTCGATGTAGGCCTGCTTGGTGTACTTGGAGCCGGCGAACACGCCGCCGATGCCGCCGGCAATTCGCTTGAGGATGTGGAGCGGGTTGGCGATGAGGACCGTGCCGATGGCGGCGCCGCCGATGGTGACCAGTTCCGCGGGCTGAATCAGAACGCGTAGATTCCCGTGCTCCATCAAATAGCCGGCCACGACGCAGCCGAACACCACGACAATGCCGATAATCGCGAACATGATTGAAACCTGTTCAGCTCCGTGACGAACGAGTCCCGGATGCGGCCGCAGCCTGGACGGGCAACGCAACTGGATCCTCTTGGAGCGTGTGCTGTGCCCTTTGCAGAATTGATTCGAGCGTATCGCCGGCCACGGCGCCGGTTTGCCCGATCGAAACTGCTACGGACAATTCTTCTCCCCACCACTTAATGGTGACGCTGGCCATCATTTGGAGCAGGCGTCCCGCAACCGCTTGCAGCGCATCGTCGGCGCAGCCACTCAGGATCACGAGAAAGCGAGCTTCGCTCCAACGCCCGACAAAATCCGTGGGCCATACCGTATTTCTTAGGGTTCGAGCCAGCACTTCCATCATGGATCGGGCGGCTTCCTGCCCGTAACGGGCGCGGAACTGAGTGAGTTCCTGTACCTGCACGCAAACCACGCCGAAGGGAATTTGAAGCGCCGCCAACGTACGCAGCATTTCGTGCAGGCGCGCCTGCATCATCGTGGGACTCGGCAATCCGGTCACGTCATCCAAGCCGCCGCGTTCTTTCATACTGCGGTCATTCGGGTTCGGACCGTTTACGGTAAATTCGGCTTCAAAGGTTTGGATGATGCCCACGATGGAGCCGTGCTTATCGCGCAAGGGGCTTGCCCAGGTGTGCACCGGAACCCAATATCCATCTTTGTGATGAATCGAGCTCGTCGCTTCCACGGGTTTGGCATCGTGCAAGGCCGTGGCCATGGGACATTTGCCGGCACAGGTTTCACAACTGTGGTGGTCGCAATGCAGAAGAATGTTTTGTGAACAGGAATGACCCAGCACATCGATGCGCGCATAGCCTGTGAGTTGTTCTGCACCGTCGCTCCAGAAGACGATTTTCTTTTGCAGATCGAGCACGCTCACGCCGATCTGCAGCTCGTCGAGGATGTCGCGGTACGTTTCGGGATCTTGAAAGGCCGGCATAGTGATGGGAAGAAATACTGCTGTATTCATCGGCAAAAAGGCGGCCAACTTCAGACGTTGCGCGATCGGCAGGCATCGAGGTTTCTCCGCTGAAATCCACTGAAGGGACTAGTTTTCAACAGTTTAGGGCAGATAGCACTTTTGGGTAGCAGGGTGGCACGGTAGTGCCATATGCAAGATTCGGTCGAGCGTTTAACTTGCCAAGTGAGCAGTTCTGGGGGAGGGCTGCCCGGGCGCCTCGATCTCGACAGAGATCGAGGCGCTCGTTATTTGGGGTGAAGATTTCTTTGGGGGAAGACTTCTGCGGGAAGATTTCCGTGGAAAAACGACGCGACGCCGAATCATGGCTCCCTTCCAAGCTTTTCGTCGAAGAACCTCGCCATCAGTTCGAGCGCTTCTTTGGTTTCGGGCAATCCGAAGTTGTACCAGAAAGCGTGCGGCAGGGCCTCGAAGACGACGAGCTGCGCGTCGTTGTCGGCGCGCAGCAGAGCACGGTGAAAAATGGCAGTATCGCTGAGCAGCAGATCGCGCGTGCTGGTGACAAGCAGGGTGGGCGGCATGCCGTGAAGATTGGCGAAGAGAGGTGACAACACCGGGTCTTTGCGATCAGTCTTGCCGACGTAGGCGTCGTCGGGAAGGTGATTTGGGTCGGCGGGCTGTAGTTCACCCGGGAATCCTTCGAGGGTGAAGATTTGCCGGGATTCACCCGGTAGGCTGAAGTCTGCCAGGCCGGAGAAAACGCCGAGCGCGGCGGGAATAGGTAATTTCAACTGTTTGAGGCGGACCGTAACTTCGCAGGTCAAGATGGCTCCTGCCGAAGTTCCGAAAATCCCGATGCTCTGCGGTTTGTAGGTCTTCAGCAGATCTTTGTAGACCGCGACAACGTCGTCCACTGCGGCGGGGAATGGATTCTCCGGAGCGAGACGGTAGTAGACCGAAACCACCTTGATCTTCGCTAGATTCGCAATCGGAATTCCTTCGATCAGCGAGCCTGAGTCCGAGTTGAATCCTCCGCCGTGCAGATTGATCAGCACGCGATCGCGGTTTGTTTGCGGAGTCGAGAGCGGCGTAATGATGTCGGTACGCACACCGGCGATGGTGGTCTCCACGATGTTGACGGGATAAATCCTGCGGGCCTCGGCGGAATCTTGTGCGCGCCAGGCGTCGGTGTGGGCGCGGCGTTCGGCCAGAGTTTCCGGCCCTGACTTTCTTGGCCGAAGCGCGAGGGACGCCAACCATTTCTGCGCCTCGGGGCTGAGGGTGGAGGGTACGGGGACTACGCGCGTGATGTGGGCGGTGCCGTCGGGGGCGAAGGTGGCGGAGTCTTGGGGCGTGGAGGGAGTCGACTGGGCGGCTGAAGCGTGGGCGAGCGCGAGGACGAGAGAGAGGTACAGCAATCCGGTTTTCATCGGGATAGTTGTACCAGAGCGTTGTCTGCGCTGCAGAAAAAAGCATAACCACAGAGGACACGGGGTTTCACGGGGTACCCCGTGTACGCCGTGTCCCCCGTGGTTAAAGGTTTTACGCCAGCGTGTACTTCCCGCGCTCGATTACCTTCTGCGCAATCTGTTGGCGCAGTTCGATGGTGTTAAAGGGCTCGTGCTTGGCGAGCCGGCGCAGAATCGCCAGCTGAGTGCGCAGCATATCTCCGTCGGCGACTGCGGCAATTACTTTTCTGGCTGCTGACTCGATCTTCTCCATTGCCTGCGAGAGATAGACGCGCGTCATGGCGATGGGAAGAGCGGCGGCAGCTTCGCCTTTCGTTTCGGCAATTTTTTGCGCGCGCAGCACTGCCGATTCCATGGCGTAGGTTTCGATCGTCATGTCGGCGATGGCGCCCATGATCTCCTGCTGGTCCTGAATCGCTTGCATGTATTTCTGCGTAGCGGCACCGGAGGCGAACAGGCCGAGCTTCTTGGCCTGGTCCACGAGTTTGCGTTCATCGGCCAGCGGGCCCTCAAGGTCTTCGCTCATCGAAGGTCCGGAGAGCACTTCGTCCATCAGCTTCTTGATGGCGGGCATCAGCGGCAGTTGGCCGCTCATGGCGCGCTTCAGCAGGAAGCCTGTGATGATGAGGCGGTTGATCTCGTTGGTGCCTTCGAAGATGCGGTTGATGCGGGAGTCGCGGTAGGCACGTTCGGCGGGATACTCCTCGACAAAGCCGTAGCCGCCGTAGATCTGCAAGGTCTCATCGACCACGTAGCCCACCATCTCCGAGGCCCAGACTTTGATGATGGAACACTCCACCGCGTATTCCTCGATGGCCTTGCGAGTCTCTTTCATGGCATCGGCGCCGGCTTTGTCGACTTCGCCGAGCGCGCCATCCATCATGCCGACGGTACGGTATACGAGCGATTCTCCCACGTAAATCAGGGTGGCCATGTTGGCGATTTTTTCGCGCACCAGGCCGAAGTCGGCGATGACCTTGTTGAAAGCCTTGCGCTGCTTGGCGTAGCCGATCGCGCTTTCGAGCGATACCCGGCCTCCGCCAACGCACATCGCGCCCAGCTTGAAACGGCCGATGTTGAGAATGTTGAAAGCGATGATGTGGCCTTTACCGATGTCGCCCAGCAGGTTCTCAACCGGGACTTTGCAGTCGTTCAAGATGACGGGGCAAGTGGAGGAGCCGCGAATGCCGAGCTTGTGTTCTTCGCCGCCGATGGAGAAGCCGGGAAAAGTTTTCTCCACCAGAAACGCGGTGAACTGTTCGCCATCAATCTTGGCAAACACGGTGAACAGGTCGGCGAAGCCGGCGTTGGTAATCCACATCTTTTCCCCGTTGAGAATGTAGTGCTTGCCATCTGGCGAGAGTTGCGCGCGGGCGCGGCAGTTCAGGGCGTCGGAGCCGGAAGAGGCTTCCGACAAGGCGTATGCGCCAACAATTTCTCCGGCAGCCAGGCGCGGCAGATATTTTTTCTTCTGTTCCTCGGTGCCGAAATAGACCAGGGGCAGCAGACCAATACCGGTGTGCGCGCCCCAAGTGGTGGCGAAGCCGGCGTATTGCGCAATGTGGTCGGCGATCACGGCGGCGGTCACTTTATCCATCTCGAGGCCGCCATAGGCTTCGGGGATTTCGACGCCAGTCAGTCCGAGGTCACCGGCTTTCTTCAGCAGGGCGCGGGAAATGGAGAAATCTTTGTGCTCCATCTTCTCGATGTTGGGCAGGATTTCGTTTACCGTGAATTCTTCCGCCGTCTGCCCGATCAACTGCTGCTGCTCGGTGAAATCTTCCGGCGTGAAGACCTCGTCAGGGCGGCGGGTTTCAAGCAGGAAGCTGCCGCCGGAGATTCTGGTCTTGGGTGCTGCTGTGGTCGTGGACATGTCTTAATCCTCTAGAGCTGATCGAAATGAAAACCGCAGAGTACGCGGAGGACACTGAGGAAGCACGATTTATTCTAATGCGGGGTTCGTCAGAAATGATAGGGGCGGAAGTAGTACCAGCTTCAAGGCTTTCGACGAGGCCTACGGATCAACCTCGGTGTAGGGCCGAGTTTGTGGCATCCGTAACCTCGCTGCTCGTGCCAAAGTCCACTGCCGTCCTTCAAAGCGATAGAGGGTCAGGTAGCATTGTCCGGCAACTCACGGGAGCCTCGTTCAGCAACATTCTGTAGCGCTGTACCGCTCCATCGTGACTTTGCGTAAGGCTTATGCACTCTTGCCCTTGGGGATCCTTCAAGCAAGCTGCCTGCATGTCCTCGCTAATGCCCCGCGCCTCCGCTGTCAGCAGGTCCGCCCTCGCGCCGAAGGTTGCGCACTGAGTTGGGTTTACGCACTCGGCCCCGTTCCACGATTCCCCCGGCCGGCACTGAGTCGTGGCGATGCAGCTACTGCCGTTCCAGGATTCATTCGGTGGGCACAACGTGGAGGCGGTGTCGGCCGACGCGGCGGTCGCGACACAGGTCCCATTCTTACCCTTCGAACCTCCCGGAGGGCACTCTGCACAGGGGCCGTCTTTGCAGATTCTGCGCCGCAAGTCGGCCTCGGCAGGCTTCGGCTCAGGTTCCTTGCAGAGCCCGTTGGGGCAGATTCTCCGCCGCAGATCTGACTCGGGAGTCTTACTGTCTTTCTCCTTCTCTTTCTCTTTTACCGACGGAGCTTCCCCGATGCGCGGAGACGCAACGATCCTGCCCTCGTTGCCAGACAGTCTTTCGCCCGAGATCACGCGAGACCCGTTCGGTTCGGACGAGCGCGCCGGGGACGCCGCTCTGGCCGCGCTCCAATCCGAGGACGACGGGCCCGAGGCATGGCTGCCCGACGAACTTGGGATGGGTGCCGCGTGGCTCTCGGGAATACTCGCTGGGCTGGGACTACTGGGAGCGCTGGTGTGCGACACGCTCGAAGCTGAGGCACCGCTCGAAGCAGTGCTCGACGAAATGCTCGGCGAGGGGCTGGGAGCAGGGGCAGGCGGCGGGCTGCTCGGAGCAGCGCTGGGCGCTTGAGCAGGCGGAGGACTGCTCGGAGCGTTACTTGTTGAAGAGTGTTGTGCGAAAACAGAGGAGGAGAAAAGCAGTACTACAGCAACAACCAGGCTAGAGAGCCGCATAAAGCACCCCTTACCAACCGCGGGCGATTTTTCCGTCTTACATCCACTTAGACTCAGCCGTCCATCTCAAGGGTAGCGCGGAACCGAGTAAACGAGCGTAAAGACTTGGTAGAGAATTGTCACGAGAAATTTTCGAAGATTCCCGCGGCGCCCATGCCGCCGCCCACGCACATGGTGACCATGCCATAACGTGCATTGCGGCGCTTGAGTTCGCGGATGATCGCTGCCGTCAGCTTGGCTCCGGTGCAGCCCAGGGGATGCCCCAGGGCGATGGCGCCACCGTTGGGATTTACTTTCTGCGGGTCGAGACCCGCTTCTTTCATTACGGCCAGCGATTGCGCGGCGAAGGCTTCGTTTAGCTCGATTACATCGATGTCGGAAAGTTGCAGCCCAGCCATTTTCAGAGCCTTCGGAATGGCGAATACCGGGCCAAGTCCCATTTCTTCGGGCTTGTATCCGGCGGTGGCGAAGGAAACGTAGCGCGCCAGCGGCTTGATGCCGAGTGCCTTCGCGCGCTCGGCGGACATGACTACCGCTGCCGCTGCGCCGTCGGACATTTGCGAAGAATTTCCGGCGGTCACTGTGCCTTTCACGTGGAACGCGGGCTTCAACGCGAGCAGGGCTTCGAGGGAGGTGTCGGCGCGCGGGCCTTCGTCCATTTTGAAAATGATTTCCTGCCGTGTGGGCTTCGAGCCATTCGGCGTAGTGAAGCTCACCGGCACCGGCACAACTTCGTCGTCGAACTTCCCAGCCTGAATCGCGGCGAGCGCCTTCTGATGGCTGCGCAGAGAAAATTCGTCCGCCATTTCGCGCGTGATGCCGAAGCGCTGGGCAAGGCGTTCAGCCGTGAGGCCCATGTTGAGGTAGGCGTCAGGGTAGTGGTCGACGAGCCAAGGGTTAGGCGAAACTTTGTGGCCGCCCATCGGGATCATCGTCATCGATTCCGTGCCGCCGGCGACGATCGCCTCGGCGCCTCCGCTCATGATGCGCTCGGCCGCCATGGCAATCGCTTGCAGTCCGGATGAGCAGAAGCGGTTGATCGTCAGCGCCGAGGTTTCCACCGGCAACCCGGCCCGTAGAGAGGCGATGCGGGCCACGTTCATCCCCTGCTCGGCTTCGGGCATGGCGCAGCCGAGGATGACGTCTTCAATCCCGTACCCGTTCTTACCCCCGGCGCCAAGTTGCGGCACACGGTCCAGCGCGCCCTTGATGGCGATGGCGGCCAGTTCGTCGGGGCGAGTGGCGCGGAGCGTGCCTTTATAGGCGCGCCCTACGGGCGTGCGGACGGATGAGGCAATGATGACTTCTCGCATAGGAGTTCTCGGTTCAGTTCTCGGTTCCAGCGATCAATCTCTTGGATGCTTGGCGCCCCGCGCTCGCTTCACTTGGCCGGAGCGTAGAAATAGTAGTCCGCAGTGTAGCTGCTCTTGGTTTCATCCCCTTTGTGAGCTTCATCGCAGCCCTCTGCCGGGGCCTGGCCACCGTGCGTGTGAACGCGCTGAATCGTGGTCACGTTCGTGAGCTGACCATTTCCAGAATGACTCACAACCTTCACCAGCAGCCAGGGAATCGATCCAGAATCGAGTGCGTCGACTTTTGCTGCGGCTTTCCCTGTGACCTCGCTGCCATCTTTCAATTTCCACGAGGGCCCAGCGGAGTGCTGGCCGATCACCTTGTCTCTTCGGTCGTGAAGCTCGGCTTCGGGCGCTTTGAGCGTCCAACTGAACTTGCCGTCCGCGGTGGCCTGGCAGGTATAGATCTGCGAGCCAGTTGCGTGCGCGTACAGGACAACCTCTTCGCCCGTGGGAACCTGAATGGCGTCGGGAACGTCGGGAGGCGATTCTTTCAGCGGAGCATCTTTGGCTTGGGCATTCGCGAACGACGTTCCAAGAAACAGGACGCTTAGCCCAAGGATGGCGGCAGCACCTCGAAAAAATTCTCGCATGAGGGCGATTGTAGCAGGCCACAATCCCGCCCACTCAAGGCTTTTCCCAATGCGTCGTGTTGAATTGCTTGGGATCAAACGTTCCCGGATCGAGATTTGCATTGCACAGAATGTCCGAATAGTCCTCGCTGAAGACTTTCTTTTCGTCCACGTAAACTTCGACGCGAGCCGCGACCCAGCCGCCCGCCATCTCGCGGTAATCTTCAAAGCGAATGTCCTGAAACTTGGCCGGATCCGCCTGCGTTGGCTCGAACAGCCGCACAAACAGCAGATTCTTTTTGTCGACCCAGAACTGTTTGGACTTCAGATCGCCCTTTGCCGCGCCAACCACGTAGACCGGTTGCCCCTCCCAGGTCTCCTCGTGGACCTTGGTGAGGTCGTAGCCTTCATCCTTCGCGACTTTGGCTGTGGCTTCCGGGGTCTGGCGGTACACGTCAAATCCCAAGACCAGCAGCATGTTTTGGAGCGGGCGAGTCCCCACTTGCTTGCCTTCGTGGAATATCGTGAGGGTTCCATCGACCAGAAGGTATCCGTTGTTATCGCTTGGAGTTCCAATATCGATGCGCAACTTCCCGGGAGCGGACAGAGCTTCATGCCAGATCTCAGCTTTGCTGGTGCCGTCGGGATTATAGGTTGTGCTCTTCTGGGTGAAGCTCAAGGTTTCGTACCACGACTTCGCGTAGCGATCATGCATGACCCGCAGGACGTCCTCACCAGTTCGGACGTCTTCGGCGTGAGCCAGGGTGAAGCTCAAGAGAATCAGGAGGGGCAACCGCAGTCTCGCAGATTTCATGCGCGTCCTCTCGGTATGGTTAACGTATATGGATTGAACATAGATGGCGAAGGATGACAAAGGTCTGGTCGGAACTGTTCCACGGTTTTCCCGGCGCACGATATCTACTGCATTGTTTCACGCGAGATGCCGGATGCGCCCAGTAGCTTTGCGTTCAAAGATCCGCCCGCGAAGAGCATTTCCTCCAATGCGGCATCCACATCTTTTGATGTCAGAGGACCGTCTTTGCCGTCTTGGAGATTGAACTGGGCGGCACGCCGCATCAGTTCCTTGATGAAAGCTGCGCTCGCACCCTTACTCTTTTTCACCAGCGATTCGACCACCTCATCAGAGAGCGGCAATCCGCAGGCGTAAAGGCGGACAAGCTGGCGGCGGGCCAGCTCGTCGGGCAAGGGGAATTCAATCGCCTGGTCAACACGACCGGGACGGGAGGCCAGCGCTGCTTCTAGCTGCTCAGGGCGGTTCGTAGTGAGCACGAACAACACCGCAGCATCCTCACGGAGTCCATCCATCTCATTGAGCAACTTGTTCAAGAGGCTCTCGTCGCACGGACCGTACATTTCCTCGCGCTTACGAGCGATGAGATCGACGTCCTCGACCACAATCATTGCGGGCTGCAGGAAACGTGCGAGCTGGAAATAATGATCGAGCAGAGCGACCTGCTCCGCGGTAACGAGTAAAGTAGTGTGATCAGGCAGCTGGCTGGCGAGGTAGTGAATGGTGTGGGTCTTTCCCGTTCCTAGTGGACCATAGAACAGCAAACCCTTCTTGATCGGCATGCCGAGCTCCTGAAGCTTCTCGCGCTGCGCGATAAAATCTCTTACATTCCGGTCAAGGAGCTGAAGAGTCTTCGCAGGTAGAATCACCTCTTCGCGGCGCACGACGCGCAGCTTGTGGACCCGCAGAGTACCTATTTGCCCGGAATAGCGGTCGGGCTGTTCGAGGGAAATAACCTTCCCCCGATAAGAGGCCGTTTTCTTAACGAGTGCCTCAAGCTCCTCAAACATCCGTCGCGACAGACTTGAACCAAGCTCACCTGGTGGCACAGCGATCTCAAGGTGCCCGCCAGTCGTCCGGCCATAACTCTGTGCGGCGCTCATCAGAAGGGCATAGGGCGTCTTGCCGGAAAGGGCGAGCCACAACCCTTGTCGAAGACAGCGGGCCGGGAGAGTGTCGCCGATATCTACCTCTTCGTACTGGAGTGGGGAGATCACTGCGGGATCGTGAACGTTCTGCATGAGATTGGCAAAAGTCAGCGTCTCGTGACTGTACTGTCTGTGGACTCCGTAGAGCTTCACGCCCGGGCTGTCGATTAGCTTATCGAGAGCGGACTGCGTGTCCACTCGTGCTGCGATAGGGAAAGTACGACTCGAAGTGACCAAGTCATGCAGACGAGTCTTGCCAAAATGCCTCTTCAAGGCAGCTTCCGCGAGGACGAGAACTGGCTTACGCTTCCTTTTCATATATCCATCATGCAATGTAGCAGAGGATCCTTCGAGTGCCTACAGAGTAGGGACTACACGAGCGTGCATCTCAGTTCCTCAGCGTCTTCCCCGTCTTCAGCGTGTACTGAATCCTCTCCTGCGTCTTTTTCTCGCCACACAGTGATTTGAAGCCTTCGCGCTCCAGATCGAGAATGTACTGCTCGCTCACGGGGGTGCCGGGCGTGACGTTGCCGCCGCAGAGGACCTCCGCAATCTTTGCGCCCAGCTTCACTTCGTAATCAGTGATGAAGCCGCCCTGGCGCATCATGTGGACGCCCATCTTGAGCGTGGCGAGAAGGTTCTCGCCCGGAGCTGGGATGTCGGTACGCGGTACGGGCGGCTCGTATCCGGCGCGGACCAGTTCGAGGGCGAGCGTCTTGGCGTCGGAGAGTACTCGCTCGCGGTTCATGGTGATACGGTCGCTGTCATTGAGGAAGCCGAGGGCGCGGGCCTCGTGCGCCGATGTCGCGACCTTGGCGGTTGCGATGTTTTCAAACGCTCTCTTCATCGCTTCCAGCATCTCGATAGATCCCGCGAGGGCTTCGCCCGAAGCCTTGCCGTGCGCAGCAGATGCGCCGTCGACGACGCGCAGCAGCATTTCTTTGCAGCCTCCTCCGCCGGGCAGCAGGCCGACGCCGACTTCGACCAGCCCGGTGTAAAGTTCAGCATGCGGCTGGCGTGCCGCGGCGTGCAGCGAGATTTCCGTGCCGCCGCCCAGACAGAGTCCGAACGGCGCAGACACAACCGGCTTGGGCGAGAACTTAATGGCCTGGGTCATGCCTTGGAATTGGCGAATGCCGAGGTCGACGTCGTCCCATTCTTCTTCCTGCACGCTCATGAGCAGGAGCATGAGGTTGGCGCCGACGGAGAAATTCGTCGCGTCGTTCGTGATGACGAAGGCGTCGAAAGCGTCGCCCGGGCCGCCGGGCTTCAAGGTTTGCAGGATGAGGCCGACAATGTCTGCCCCGAGCGAGTTCATCTTGCTATGGAACTCGATGCAGGCCACGCCATCGCCGAGATCGACCAGCGATGCTCCGGAATTCTTCTTGACGACGCCGTTGGATTTTTTGGCGACGGTTACCGACCAAACCCCAGCAGGAACCTGAACTGGTTGCCAGTTGCCGGTTGCCAGTTGCCAGTACTTCCGGCCCGAGGCCGTCTTGGCGTCATCGGCATACCAGGATTTCTGTCCAGACGCGAGCAGCTGCTCTACATTCACCGCGACCGGCTTTCCTTCTTTTTTCATGCGAGCGACCGTGGCTTCCACTCCGGCGGCGTCCCAAAGTTCGAAAGGGCCAAGCTCCCAACTGAAGCCCATGCGCATCGCGCTGTCGATTTCCACGATCGAGTCAGAAATTTCAGGCACGCGGTTGGCGGAGTAGGTCCACAAGTCAGCGAGCGACGACCACAGGAACGCTCCGGCCTTGTCGCCTTTTTGCGGTGCGCCGCCTTCCAGTCCAAGAAGCGTCCGCAGGCGAACGCTGGTGTCTTCGATGTTCTTGGCCATGTCGAGCGAGGCGAATTTCGGTTTCTGCCGGGGATGGTATTCGAGCGTCTTCCAGTCAAGGGCCAGGCGCTCGTCTTCTTTGCCTTCGCCACCTTTCGCTTTCTTGTAGAAGCCGCCTTTCGTTTTGTCGCCCAGCCATTTGCGCTCAATCATCTGCGTAAAGAAGCCGGGCAGGCGAAGGTCACTGCGTTCGTCGTGGACGTTCGCGGTCATGTTACCGACCACGTGACCGAGGACGTCCAATCCCACTAAGTCGATCGTGCGAAAAGTCGCTGATTTCGGCCAGCCCACGGCTTGCCCGGTGAGCGCGTCAACCTCTTCGATGGTGAGGTCCATTTCCTGCATCAGGCGCATCACGTTCAGCACCGAGAACGTGCCGATGCGGTTGCCGATAAAGTTGGGAGTATCTTTCGCGATGACGACACCCTTGCCCAGCTGTACGTCGCAGAAGTGCGCCACAGCGTCGATGGCGGCGAGGTCCGCTTCCGGCGTGGGTATAAGTTCGAGCAGGCGCATGTAGCGCGGCGGATTGAAGAAGTGCGTCCCGAACCAGGCGCGGCGGAAATCATCGGAGAAACCCTCCGAGATTTTGCCGACAGGCAGCCCGCTGGTATTCGTAGTGACAATGGTCCCGGGTTTGCGGGCGGCTTCTACTTTGCGAAGCAGCGCGCGCTTGAGTTCGAGATTCTCGACCACAGCTTCGATGATCCAGTCCACCTCAGCAAGTTTTTTCAAGTCGTCATCGAAATTACCTACGGTGACGAAGCGGGCGAGTGAAGCATCCATGAACGCCGCAGGCTTGGATTTTGTCGCGGCGTCGAGACCGGCGGCCGCAATCTTGTTGCGCGCGGCAGCGCCGGCGCCGGGCGGAACATCTGCTGGAATGATGTCGAAAAGATAACTGGGAACGCCGGCGTTGGCGAAGTGCGCGGCGATGCGGGCGCCCATGGTTCCGGCACCGAGGATCGCAACTTTATTAATGCGCTTCATGGACTAAGCCTCGAATAAAGACTTAAACGCAGAGGGCACTCGTCGACTTTGCTCAGGGCAGGCCCGGAGCACAGGGTAAAACAATCAATGGCCCTATGGCAGTTTATCCACTGCCCAGTCATTGTTGCCAGTGTTGATCACGATAATGCTGGAGAACCTTCGGCGGGGGTGCAGCTTTTTCGAGTCACCCGAAACCAGGACGACCGGGAACTCATATTGGCCGCGCTTCACCAGCTTGCCGCGTCCGATTTCATAAGCCGAAGGCGCGGGGTTGGAGAAAAACTGCTCGACAACATCTGTGGTAGCCGCCTCTTTGGCATGGCTGGTGAGGAGCACCATCCCATTTTCGACATCGCCGGACTGCCACGCTTGAAGCAAGTGATCAGCAGCGGCGAGCGCGGGGGCGTAGCCGGGGCCCAGAGCAGCGACAGGCGGGGTCTTGCCTGCCAACGGCGAAGTCAAAAGCGCAACCCACAGAATCAATGAGGGCAACCGGCAAGGGAAGGCAGGATGCCTTCCCGACAGCCCGCGGGACGCGGGCGCTACAGGATAGGGCGCTACATGATGCATTGTTTCGCGAAGGGGCATGGAAGCATTATGCGGGATGCGGCGGCTTAGAAGAAATTCAGCAGCACCCTCTACCTAGAGTTCAGGGTGGGCCTTAACATACTCCAGCGCGCGCCGTGCCATCTGTTTTTCCCCACCATAGGCCAGCAGCGTCGCAGCATCGTCCAGCCTTACCCATCGGGCGCGAGCGACTTCAATTCGCATTTCAGGTGTCACGTCGTTAATGCGGCCGGAGCGGTAGCGCATCAGGTAGAAGCTGACAATTTTGAAAACGCGCTTGCCGTCGCTCCAGGCGCGTGTATAGACGTACTTGCTGTCGCCCAGCTTGGTGACCACATCAGCGGTCACTCCGGTCTCCTCGTAAACTTCCCGGATGGCGGTTTCGAGCGGCTTCTCGCCCGGATCCACCAGGCCCTTGGGCAGGGCCAGCACGCGCTTTCGCCAGGCAACGGAATGGCGTGGTCTTTCTCCCTTGGAACCCGACTTGGATCCAGCATTAGATCGGCGCACCACGGCTCTGGCAGATTCCGTAGGAGGCTCAATGGCAGCCATCCACCAGGCCCCGTCGCGCCTCCGAACCACCACGCCGCCAGCCGAGATCTCTCGCACCATTATTCCGCAAGTTAGCAGGATTACAGGAGTTAGTCATCCCCTCCTGAGGCGGGGTAACACCCAGGTAACACGGTGGCGCTTCGCCCGTAACTTAGATGGCACCAACGTGCTCTGCAGCTTTCCCCGCGAAAGTGGCATCCTAAATAGGTAGAAGTAGGTGGGGTTCCGGTGAAGAGTCTCGGCAACATCATCCGGTCAGTACAGGCCTTTGGACGGGAACTCTCCCGCAAGGGCCCGGTGGCGGAACCGCGGGTTCCAGCGATCGGACTGGCGCTGGGTGGCGGTTTTGCGCGCGGCATGGCGCATATCGGAGTCTTGAAGGTTCTGGAAGAAGAAGGAATCCCGATCCGCTTCATCGCGGGCACCAGCGTGGGCGCACTGATCGGAGCCTGTTATTGCAGCGGCCTCACTATCGAAGAGCTCGAGAAAGTCGCGCACGCGGTTCGCTTCACCACTTTTGCACGCTGGACCGTCTCACGCTACGGCTTCGCCTCCAACGACCGCATGGTGACGTTTCTGGAGCGCACGTTGAAGGTGAAAACTTTCGAGGAGTTGCGCATCCCTTTGGGCGTCACCGCCACCGACTTCAACAGCGGCGAAGGTGTGGTCTTTCATTCCGGGTCGATCGTCGATCCCGTGCGCGCCAGTTGTGCCTATCCTGGAATGTTTCTGCCGGTCGAGATTCGCGGCCGCTACCTGGTGGATGGCATGCTCTCGTATCCCGTGCCCACCGCGCCGCTGCACGAAATGGGCGCAGACCGGGTGATCGCCGTGCATCTACGCGGACAGTGGACGAAGAACGGCGCACCCCGCCATCTTTTCGACGTGATCGGACAATCCTTCGCCATCGCGCAGGACCAGATGAGCCATCTCTGGCGAGGCGCCGCCGACGTGATCGTCGAACCAGACGTGGCTGGCTTCTCCTACGATGACTTCAAACGCGCCGGAGAGTTGATCAGCGCCGGTGAAGTAGCAACGCGGAAAGTACTGCCCGAAGTGCGCAAGTGGCTGGAAACTTGGGAAGGAACGCCGGTCGCCACGAAAGCAAGTACCGCGGTGTCGCGTCCCGCGCCCATGCCCGCGGATTAAGACTGTGGTTCCTCTGTTCCAAAGGCCCGACTGGTCTCACAGGTGGGTGACGAGGCTCTCGATGGATTTAATGCTGTTGGTTAGGTAATCCTGCTTGACCTGAACACGATGCCCGTTGATCGTTTGTTTTCCAGCTTGCAATTTTGAGAAGGGCAGACCCTTCGCGAAGGCGACTACGCCTGTCGTTTGGAAGTCCCTGATATCTACAAAGCCGGCTTCAGCCGAGCTGAACGAAAAGATATCGGGATTTGTCTTCAACAACCCTTCAATCTCGTTCTGGATTGCGGCAAGCACCGCAGCGTAGGCGGATGCTGACCCCATGTACTGGGTTATGCGATTCTTCGCAATTAAGTGGACCTTTGGAAGGGCGCGCTTTTCATCCTTGAGCTTTGTCGCGAATGCATAGGATGCGTAGATCTCGGACGGCAGCTTTAATCCGAAGATCAGTGAAAATGCATTCTGTATTGCCCGACGAGAAGAGTCGTCCGCCATCACCGGCAAAATGATGCGGTCGGTGGTTGCCAGGGCAATTTGTGTGTACAACGAAAAACTCGGATTACAGTCCATGAAAACCGTGTCGTACTCGTCCTTGACCTGGTCCAAGAACGTTTTTAGCCAGTCGATAACTGCGATCCACGCGTTCGTACCAGGAATGTTTTGATTCGCTAGCGTGTTCACTGCGTTCGCCTGCAGCTCGAGCAGCGGGTCGCCGCACACTAAGTCGACGTTGGACGGGATTCCACCGTTGAACGCGCGCGGTTGGCTGATGAAGTCGCGGGCGTTAAATGCAGGCGGCGCATACGGCGACGGCAGGCGAAGCTGAAAATACCCGCCCAGGCTACATCGCGGTACCTGACCGTGACGCCCCAGCAGCTTCTCACTGCCCTTGTTGTTGAGGCCGCCCAACATCAGCTCAGATAGATTTGCTTGCGGACAGATGTCGATTGCAAGCACCCTCTTGGTCGGGTACTTCTCGGCATACCGGACAATCGACTGGAAAGCCAAGCTCGTCTTGCCCGTGCCGCCCTTGTTGTTCCAGAACGCATACTTTACATCCATAGTCGCTCCTTCAATCCGTGATCCGTAACTTTGGGACGTATATATGTCCAAGTTGGACGTGTTATAGTATCAAATGGACACTATAATGTCAAATTTGGCCATGGCCCCATACCGCTGCGTCCGAGGTTACGCTAAATGCCATCTCGTTTGGTTCTCACCCTTCGTTGACTCACCTGCCTCCCCCACGTAAGATTTCGGCCAGTGATTGGCCAGACCATCTCGCACTACCGCTTGATCGAGAAGCTCGGCGGCGGCGGTATGGGCGTGGTCTACAAAGCGGAAGACATCAAGCTGCACCGCTTCGTTGCTCTGAAATTCCTGCCTGACGCCGTGGCCAAAGATCCCCAGGCTCTGGCCCGTTTTCAGCGCGAGGCCCAGGCCGCTTCCGCCCTGAACCATCCCAACATCTGCACGATTTACGAGATCGATGAGCAGGGCGGCCAGGCCTTTATTGCCATGGAGTTTCTGGATGGCCTCACCCTCAAGCACGCCATCGGATCCCGCCCGCTCGAGACCGACACGCTGCTTCAACTGGCCATCGAAATTGCCGATGCGCTCGACGCGGCCCATGCCGAAGGCATTGTTCACCGCGACATCAAGCCGGCCAACATCTTTGTCACCAAGCGCGGCCACGCCAAGATTCTCGACTTCGGCTTGGCGAAGGTGGCAGCTGGCGGCGCTTCTGGCAGGACGCTAGGCGCTACCCCAACCATGGACTCGGACCACCTCACCAGCCCCGGCACGATGCTGGGCACCGTCGCTTACATGTCGCCGGAACAGGTGCGTGGCCGCGACCTGGACGCCCGCTCCGACCTGTTTTCCTTCGGCGCCGTGCTCTATGAGATGGCAACTGGCGATGTGCCCTTTCATGGAGAGAGTTCGGCGGTGATCTGCGAGGCCATCCTGAATCGCGCGCCGGTCGCGGTCGTGCGGCTGAATCACGATGTTCCTGCCAAGCTCGAAGACATCATCAACAAAGCCCTGGAGAAAGATAGCAACCTGCGTTACCAGCACGCATCCGAGATGCGCAGCGACCTGCAACGCCTGAAGCGTGACACGGATACGGGACGGATGGCAATGTCTTCTTCGGCGGCGGTCGACCAAACCAGCGCCGCGCCCGGAGCACAGATTTCCGGTCAACATAGTTCCGGTCGAAAAGGTGCAGTGAGTGAAGTCGCACCCTCGCCCTCGGAAAAGAAACCTTCCAACAAAGTGATCGGAGTGATTGCCGCGGTTGTGGTCATAGGGCTGGTCGCCGGTTTGTGGTACTTCAAGCAGCCCTCCGCGCCCGTCGTCAGCACCGCCAGCCAGAAGACGGTCGCCGTGCTGCCACTGCAAAATCTGGGAGCCGACAAAGATCTGGATTTCCTTCGCCTCGCCCTCGCCGACGAAATCGCAACTTCGCTCAGCTACGTTCGCTCGCTGACCATCCGTCCGTTTGCCACCACGAGCAAATACGACTCTCCCACGCAAGACCTGCAAGAAGCCGGACACGCGATGCGCGTGAGCGATGTCATCACGGGACATTTTCTGAAAGAAGGCTCGCAGCTTCAGATCACGCTCGAAGCCATCGACATCGAGAACAACCGGACGCTGTGGCGCGACACCATGACCGTCGCTGCGCCCGACATGATCGCCATGCGCGGCGAGATCACGGCGAAAGTTCGCCAGGGACTGGTTCCCGCGCTCGGCGCGGGAACGGATTCCGCGGAGGGCGCCACTCGTCCCAAGAATGAAGAGGCCTACGACCTTTACCTGCGCAGTATCTCGATGCCGCATGATCCACAGCCCAACAAAGATGCCATTGCCATGCTGGAGCGCGCTGTAGGGCTGGACCCCAGCTACGCGCCCGCCTGGGCCTCTCTCGGAATTCGAGAGCATTACGATGCGGCCTATTCGAACGGCGGCGAGGTTATGGCTCAGCGTTCGAACGCCGCGCTGGAACGAGCGCTGGCCCTGGATTCCAACCTCACCGTCGCAGCCGGTTGGTTGATTGACAATCAGGTCGAGAGAGGTGAGTTCGTCAGGGCCTACAAGGATGCGAAGGCGCTGGTGGAGCGGCATCCGGAGAACGCGTCAGCCCACTTCTCTCTGGCTTATGTGCTTCGCTATGGGGGCGCCATCGAGGAATCAGGGCGTGAGTGTGATGCGGCGCTGGCCTTGGACCCGGGGAACTATAGCCTCCGCTCCTGTGCTTTTACCTTCGATCAACTTGGCAACTACGCGCGGGCGATGGATTTTCTTCAACTCGACGCTGGGTCGGCATGGGCCGCTAGCAACGTCGTGCGGCACTACATTCGCGATGGAAAGTTAGCGCAGGCCAAGGAAATTGCCGAGAAACACAGGGATACAAATCAATTCGGCCTCCCGTTGATAGCGGCGTGCTTGGAGAACCCTGCGTCCGCCGAAGTGGCATTCCTCGCCCGGACAGATGCAGCCAGGTTAGTCGCCGCTCCCGACCCCGAGCCGCGTTATGTTCTTGCGGGCGATCTTCTATTCTGTGGGCAAAAAGATCTCGCGGTGCAATCGATCAAGAGTTCCATCGCCGGGCACTTCTGCGCCTATACCGGTTTGCAGAATGATTCCGTGTGGGCGAAGCTGCGAGGCACCCCGGAATTTAATGAGATACTCTCCGTCGCGAAAAAATGCCAGTCGGATTTCCTGGCGCAGAGATCCCGAGCCTCACCGTAAATCCTTCGGCTTAGGCGGCAGGCGCAACCTTCTCCGCCTCCTCGCAAATCCTCTTCCACGCCCGCTCCACATGTCTCGCCTCCGTGTTGGTCTGGCCCACGCAGAGCCGCAGCGTCAGCTTCCCGTTCAGCTTGGTGTGCGTGAGGAATAAATCCCCGCTGCGGTTCAGCCGGTCCATGATGGCCTGACTTGCCGCGTCTCCACCTTTGTGACGGAAGCAGACTAGGTTCAGCGGTACGGGCGCCGGTATCTCAAAGCGAGCGTCGTCGCGCATCCACCCCGCGAACCGTTGCGTGAGCTGCACGTGCCGCCGAATGTGGTGCTGCAAGCCTTCCACCCCGTAATGTCGGATCACGAACCACAACTTCAGCGAGCGGAATCGCCGCCCGAGCTGGATGTGCCAGTCGCGGTAGTCAATCACCGCGCCCGATTCTGTAGCCTGGTTCCTCAAGTATTCCGGCAGGATGCTCAGCGTCTGAATCAGCGCCTTGCGGTCCGCGACCCAGAAGCAGTTGCAGTCGAAGTTAGTGAACATCCACTTGTGCGGATTAAAGTTGTAGCTGTCGGCGAATTCGACTCCATTTTGAAGATGGCGGAACTCCGGGCAAAGGGCCGCCGTGCCCGACATGGCCGCATCCACGTGCAGCCAAAGATTATGCTGCTTCGTTACGCGAGCGATCGCGGCGATCGGGTCCATCGCGTTCGAAGAAGTCGTGCCCACCGTAGCGCACACAAAGCAGGGAACGAGCCCGGCGCGCTTGTCGGCGTCAATCTGGCGGGCGAGAGCGTCGGGGCGCATGGCGAAGTTTTCGTCCACTTCGATCAGCCGCAGATTGGAGACGCCGATGCCCGCGATCATCGCCGCCTTCTGCAAAGAAGAATGCGCCTGCGTCGACGCATAAGCCACGATGCGCCCATCGCATCCCTTCTGGTTGCTGGCGTAGTTGGTCGCCCGTTCGCGCGCGGCCAGCAGGGCACACAGCGCCGCGCTCGACGCGGTGTCTTGAATCACGCCGCCGCCGGTATTGGTTGACAGAAATTTCTCCGGCAAGCCCAGCATGGGCACCAGCCAGTCGAGCACATGCGTTTCCAGTTCTGTGCAAGCTGGACTGGTCGACCAGAGCATGCCCTGCACGCCCAGACCGGAAGAGAGAAGATCGCCGAGAATTCCGGGCCCGGAGGCGTTGCACGGGAAGTAAGCGAAGAAATTCGGCGACTGCCAGTGCGTAACTCCAGGAAGAATCAGGTTCTCGACGTCTTTCAGCAGCGCGTCAAACGGCTCTCCGTGGGCCGGAGGATGCGCCGGCAGCGACGCGCGAATCTGCCCCGGCTTCACCTGCGAGAGCACCGGGAACGACTCGATCCGTGAGTGGTAGTCGGCGATCCAGTCGACCACGGCATGGCCGTGGCGGCGGAACTCGTCGGGCGTCATGTGAAAAGATTTTTCTTCGTGCATTGTTCTCCAGAAAATCTATGAAACCAAAATGGATGCGAACTCGAACGACTCCTCCTATCGCAGCCGTCCAAAGAACATCCGCGTTTTGTATTCGAACGTGGCCCGGCCCTCGAGCGCGTGCTCATCGAAGATGCGGCGCAGCTCTCGCAGCATGGGCCGGTGTTGCGAATGCTCCGGCCCCGGCGCATACGACGACGACATCAGCCGCCCTTCCACCCCGGCGTAGTCAAACTCCTGCCGGATGGGAAACGCTCGTTCTTGAAACAGAGTTGGATCGAAAAACTGATTCACCTGTGCAGTCGTATGTTCGTGGCGAATGTCCTGATAGTCGGTGCCGTACTTCAGCAGGAGTTGCTCGTACTCGCGCAAGAACGCCGTCGAATCCGTGAGCCGCTCGTTCCACAGCAATACCAGCCAACCCCCGGGCTTCATGATGCGAACGAACTCGCTCCGTGACCGCTGGCGATCGAACCAGTGCGCGGCCTGTGCCGCGGTGATGAAGTCCACGCTCTGGTCTGCCAGCGTGGTGGCCTCGGCGGTTCCCGCAACGCTGGTGAACTTCCCTGTGAACTGCGGGAACGCCGCCAGCAGGCGCTCGCCAGCCTCCCGCATCTCCGAATTCGGCTCGACCCCGAAGACCGGATTGCCATTTTCCAGAAGCAAGAGCGTCCAAATCCCGGTGCCGGAGGCGATGTCGGCAACCGCATGGCCAGGCGTCAGGCAGCATTCGGCCTTCAGCGTCTGCAAAACCTCAGGCGGATACCCCGGTCGGTAACGCACATAGTTTTCTACCCGATCAGAGAAGCGGCTGGTGGCGTTGGAAGCGGGCATAAGGCTGAAATGTAGCAAGATTTTTCATCTTGCCAGAAAGCCATTTTAATTGCAGGATAGGGATATTGTCCTTCCCCAACGGGCCCCCCTGCACCCCAAGCCCGGGCAACTTCGGTAATGAAAGAGACAAACTCGGAAGTCCTCCTCAGCTTCAAGTGCGGTACCATTTCAAGTGAGCGGGTTCCAGTGAAGATGAAAGTTTCGATTGCATGAGAGTCGTCATCAAAGTCGGCACCAGCCTGATCGCCCCCGGCGGCCAGATTGACGCGAACCTGCTGCGCGCCATGGTCGATCAATTCGACCTCAGCAAGAACGAGTATCTGATCGTTACTTCCGGCGCGATTGCGGCTGGCATGTCCGGGCTGGGCTTGGAGAAGCGCCCCACCGGCGTCCCTGGCATGCAGGCCTGCGCAGCCGTGGGCCAAAGCAAGCTTATGCACACCTACGAGCGCCTGTTCTTCGGCAAGAAGGTGGTAGCGCAACTTCTGCTTTCGAGTGACGACTTCACTTCGCCCGTCCGCTACCGCAACCTGCAGAACGCTCTGGCCGAGCTGCTTTCGCTGGGAGTCGTGCCGATTGTGAATGAGAATGACAGCGTCTCGGTGCGCGAACTGGAAGGCGCTTTTGGTGACAACGACGAATTGAGTTCTCTGCTGGCCACAGCGGTGAAGGCCGACTGGCTCCTGCTGCTCACCAACGTTGACGGATTTCTAATGCCCAATGGGGGGAAGAAGTCGCGTAAGAAACCGAAACTCGTCCGCGTGGTGCGCAAGCTAACTCCCGCTCTCGAAGCGCAGTGCAACGGCAAGAGCGCCCAGGGACGTGGTGGCATGATTTCCAAGCTGCGCGCCGCCAAGCTCGCCAGCGAAGGTGGCGTACACGTCGCCATCGTGAATGGACGCCATCCCCAGGGCATCACGCTGGCCATGCAACGCAAAGTCGGAACCTATTTTCCTCCGTCGAACGGGAAATACTGATGGCGACGACGATTGCCAACTCGGCATCCACGCACGAAAAACTTCTGCGCGCGCGCGAAGCGGCGGGGAAGCTCGCGCTGCTCTCCACGGACGAGAAGAATGCGTTGTTACTGGCAATTGCCGACGCGATTGAAGCCCAGACCCTGACCATTCTCGCCGCCAACCGCGAGGACATGGAAAGTTCCGGCCTCGAAGGCGCCATGCGCGACCGCCTGCTGCTGACTGAGGCACGAATCAAAGGCATGGCACAAGGCGTGCGCGATGTCGCTGCGCTGGCGGACCCGATCGGCGAGACCCTGGCAGAGTGGACCCGCCCCAACGGCCTGCGCATCCGCAAAGTGCGCGTGCCGCTCGGAGTCGTCGGAATCATTTACGAATCGCGCCCGAACGTCACTGTCGATACCGCCGTGCTTGCGCTGAAAACGGGCAATGCCATTGTGCTGCGCGGCGGCAAGGAAGCGGCCCGCAGCAACCAGCGTCTGGTGGAGATTCTCGCTGCCGTCCCGGGAGTGCCCGAGGGCGCAATCGAACTCCTCGATTCCAGCACGCGCCAGTCGGTGCAGGAACTGATCAAGGCCCGCGGGTTGGTGGATGTGATCATTCCGCGAGGTGGTGCAGGCCTGATCACATTCGTCACTGAGAATTCCTCGGTGCCGGTGATCGAAACCGGAGCAGGGAACTGTCACATCTTCATCGATGAGTCCGCCAACTTCGACATGGCCGACCCCATCGTGATCAACGCCAAAACGCAACGCCCGTCGGTATGCAATGCCGCCGAAAAGCTGCTCGTGCATGAGAAGGTCGCCGCCGAGTATGTCCCACGAATCGTCAAGAAGCTGATCGATGCCGGAGTCGAAGTTCGGGGAGACGGAAAATCCCGCAGCTTAGCCGCTGGACTGAACGTTGAACCGGCCGCCGAGCAAGACTGGTATGAAGAATACCTCCGCCTCTGCATGGCAGTTGCTGTGGTCGCGAATGTGGAAGATGCCATCGCGCACATCAATCGCTATTCCACGAAACACTCCGATTCCATCATCACGCACAACGAAGCCAACGCCCGCAAGTTTCTGCACGCCGTAGATTCGGCCGCGGTGTACTGGAACGCCTCAACCCGTTTCACCGATGGCGCAGAATTCGGCTTCGGCGCCGAGATGGGCATCAGCACCCAGAAACTCCACTGCCGCGGCCCTTTCGCGCTGGCGGAGCTGACTTCTTCGAAGTACGAGATTGTCGGGACGGGGCAGGTAAGATAGTTCTTCAGTCGACCGACACTCATCGCCGCCAAACCGGAACGCGCATCACATCAAAGTGATGATCGTAGGTCCAAACCTCAACCTTCAGGCGCGTGGCCAAAGTCGCGACCGTCGCATCTACCAAGCTGATGTCCTGATCGGATAATGCGCGCAAAATGGCGCAAGCAACCGAATAGTCTTCTGGTGTTGGATTTATCAACGAGGCTTCTACGGCGTTCCCCAGCCACCGCAAGGCGCCTTGGGATCCGAAACGCTTCAGGATGAGGTTGTAGGCCTCCAGCAGAATCGGGTAAGAAATTAGTACGATCCGGCCGTCCCGGTCTAACTCGTCGATCTCCCGCAGGGCCCTGTCGTGATCGCGATCGTCTTCGTCCGTGGCGGCGAACAGCGGGCCTGTATCGGCCAACACGGCGTGCATTACTTCTTAGTACCCGCGAGGTAAGCGTCGTGTTCCTGGCTTATGTCGGTGCGGCCACTCCTGCCCAACGGGGTGATTCTGAAGGGGCGGCGGTTGGCGAGAAAACCCCTTTGCTTGAGGTACTCACGCAGCGCCGTTTGCACTACTGTGGTAAGAGATGGCGGAGCTTCCTGGGATTGCCGGTAGCTATCGACGGCCTCGGCTAAGTCGTCAGGAAGCGTCATGGTGGCTCGCTTCATTGGGTTAGTATACACCAACTGGTGAAGCTGGTGCAACGAGCCATTTGTGATACCTTACTCCCCTAAGTCTGCCGCCGACAACATGAGATCTCTTGCCATCCTACTTCTTTTGACCGTCATTTCTCCAAGCGTTCCAAAGGCTGAGGGAGGACGCAGCGACACGTCCGCCACTCAGACCATCTTCGGTTTCCGCGACTCCGCTACCGAATCCGCCACCGATGCCCGCTTCCTAGCGGTCCCCGACCCCAAACTGGCCGAAGAACACCTCCGCACGCTGACCCAAGCCCCGCACATGGCCGGCACTCCCGAAGACAAAGCTACTGCCGACTACGTAGCCCAGAAGTTTCGCGCCGCCGGGCTCGATACCGAGATCGTCGAATACAAAGTGTGGATCAACTATCCCGTAGAGATCAGCGTAGACATCACCGCGCCCGCCGGAGTCGAAATGCACGGCCCCACCCGAGAGCACGTCGATGGCGATCCTTATGACGGTGACCCGCGCGTGGTGATGCCGTTCAGCAGCATGTCGCCCTCAGGGGATGCTGAAGCCGAAGTGGTGTACGCAAACTACGGCACGCCGGAGGATTTCGACAAACTGGAGAAGTTGAAGATCGACGTGCGCGGCAAGATCGTGCTGGTGCGCTACGGCCAGAATTTCCGCGGTGTCAAGGTATTCGTCGCACAGGAACACGGCGCGGCGGGAGTGCTTCTATATTCGGATCCGTTCGACGACGGCTGGCGGCGTGGCGACAAGTATCCCGACGGCCCGTGGCGGCCGGAGACCGCAGTTCAGCGCGGGTCGGTCGGATACATGTTCGAGTATCCCGGAGATCCGACGACGCCGGGCTTTGCGTCGCTGCCTTCGTTGCCGGAAGGCAAGCGCGTCTCTCCCGAGAAATCCGCGCAGATGCCGAAGATTCCAGTCACGCCCCTTTCCTACCACGATGCCTCGCCGATTCTCCAGCATCTCGCGGGCCCTGACTCGCCGCGCGAATGGCAGGGTGCTCTACCTTTTACCTACCACGTGGGACCGGGTCCGGTGCGCGTGAAGGTGCATCTCAAACAGGATTATCAGTTCCGCACTCTATGGGATGTGATCGGCCGTGCGCCGGGCAGCTCGTTCCCGGACGAGTGGGTGGTGGCTGGAAACCACCGCGATGCGTGGGTCTATGGCGCGGTCGACCCCAACAGCGGCACCGCTGCGATGCTCGAAGCTGTCCACGGCATTGGCGAGTTGCTGAAGTCTGGCTGGAAACCCAAACGCACCATGGTTTTTTGCAGTTGGGACGGCGAGGAAGAAGGTTTGATGGGCTCGACGGAGTGGGCCGAGCAACACGAATCCGAACTGGCCAATTCCCCCGCCTATTTCAACATGGATGTGGCCGTTTCCGGACCGAAGTTCGGCGCCTCTGCAGTGCCCAGCTTGAAGCAGTTCGTGCGCGATGTGACCAAAGCCGTTCCCAGTGCCAAGGGCGGGACGGTTTACGAAGCTTGGCAAAAACTTGATCAGCCGGGCGCTTCGTCGACGCAGTCGCCTGCGGAAGCCATCGGCGACACGCGCCGCTCACCCGCCGCTTCGAACAAGGGCGATGTTCCAGTCGGTGACCTGGGCAGTGGCTCCGACTACAGCGCTTTTCAGCAGCACCTGGGTGTGCCCTCCACTGACGTCGGTTCCAGCGGCCCTTACGGCGTGTATCATTCGGTCTTCGATAATTTCGCCTGGTTCAAGAAGTTCGGGGATCCCGATTTCGTCTACGAGCAGCAGATGGCGAGAGTGTTTGGCCTCCAAGCCTTGCGGATGGCGGATGCCGACGTGCTGCCCTACGACTACGAAGAGTATGGAAAAGAAATTTCCGCTTACGTCGATGCGGCCAGGAAAAGGGCAGAGAGCAGATTCGGCGAGGGCGTGCTCGATTGGAATGCAGTCAAGGCTGCGGCCAGACACTTTCAGGAGGCAGGGGCGAAGATCCGGTTGAAGCAAAAAAATCCGCCGCGGAATGCTGCACGGTTAAATCAGGCGCTGCGCAACGCCGAGCGCTCTCTGCTGGTGCCCGAGGGCTTGCCGCATCGTCCCTGGTATCGCCATGCGATTTATGCTCCGGGCGAATACACGGGATATGCCGCAGTGGTGATCCCGGGAGTGAATGAGGCTCTCGACAAAGGCGACAGCGACCGGGCTCGCCAGCAGTTGGCCGTTCTGGCGGCGGCTTTGGAACGAGCGGCCAAGACGCTCGAGGGATTCAGGTAGATCATATTGACTAGTCATCTGACTAGTCATATAATCGATGTCGTCGAAGGTGAAGCCTGTGAGTTCCTGGCAACTGCAAGAAGCGAAGGCCCGATTTAGCGAATTTCTCGACGCTGCTCTGACCAAAGGGCCGCAAGTCGTGACCCGCCGTGGCGTGGAAGCAGCCGTTCTTGTGCCCATCGAGGAATGGCGCCGCATGCAGGCGTCGAGGCGGCCCAATATCAAGGAATTACTCCTCGCCCCATCTCCCCGATTTGATATCGTTCCTCCCAAACGTGTTCGCTGGAAGCGCCGTCCGCCCATTGACTTCACTCACCCGGATTTCAAGTGACTCGCTACCTGCTGGACACAAACGTGATTTCCGAACTCCGAAAGACCAAGCCCCATGGCGCAGTCGTAGCCTGGCTCGAAACTCTTCGTGTCGAGCAGATTTTTCTTTCGGCGGTTACGATGGGAGAATTACAGACCGGCGTGGAACTAACGCGCAAACCGGATACCGTCAAAGCAGACGAACTCGAGTCTTGGCTACTCTCGGTGGAAATGTCAGTCGCTTTTGTGTCGATGGACCCGGCCTGCTTCCGGGAATGGTCGCGTCTGATGGCGGGAAAGCCTGATGCCCTGCGGGAGGATGCCATGATCGCCGCAACCGCCAGGGTCCACGGTTTTAGTGTAGCCACGCGCGACGAAAAAGACTTCAAGCACCTTGGGGTGGAGATCCTCAACCCGTTCAAGTTTCACCGAACCCAATGAACACCGCCCACGCTCTCGGCCAGTTCCTGCGCACGCTGCCCCATTCGGCGGCGGCCACGTTTCTCGCGCTGTTTCCCATCGTCGACCCCTTCGGCGGCATTCCCATCTTCTTCAGCATGACGTCTACATGGAGCGCACGGGACCGCCGGAATACGGCCTTGAAGACGGCTCTCTGGGTCTTCGTCATCCTAGTCGCATTTCTTTTCTTCGGCCGCTTTGTGTTGTATTTCTTCGGCATCTCGCTGCCCGTCCTGAAGATTGCCGGCGGATTGATCGTTGCCAATACTGCCTGGAGCATGGTCACGTCCCACGCGCGCATTACGCCGGAAGAGAGCCACGAGGCGGAGGACAAGGAAGACATCTCGCTCACTCCATTGGCCATGCCGCTCATGTCCGGCCCGGGTGCGATCGGTGTGGTCATGGCGCTGGCCGCGCACGTGGATAGCGCCGCGTCTTACCTGGGCATGGTCATCGGCATCGCCGGAATTGCGCTCTCGGTGTTGCTCTTCTTCTGGCTGGGAGGCCCGCTGGTCCGCCGCTTGGGTCCCAGCGCGGTCGGAGCTATCAACAAGATTTTCGGCTTCCTGATCTTAGCCATCGCCGTCCAACTGGTGTGGGACGGTGTGGCGGACTTCCACAACTAGTGTGGCGCGGGCAACTCTCGCCCGCGACAGCGTCAATCACACCGAATTTTAGGGGAACCACGACCCCCTCCCCCACGTACTACAAACTAGCGCCCGTGCGCCTGGAGGTGCTCCATGCCCGGAAGGTCTTCCATCCAATTGCTCCACAAAACCATCATTGCCTGTCTCCTGTTGGTACCCTTTTGCGCCGCCTCGGATCACTGGAATTACGAAGAAACGCGCAACGAGACTCGCGACTTCGTTGCCGGCGGCTCGATCCACGTGCGCATGAGCGTGGGCGACATGCACATCAAACGCAGCGACTCCAACCAGATTCGCCTCCGCTACACCGTCAAGTCGCGGCGCGAAAGCCACATCAAAGACGCACATGTGGATATCGACATCCGCGGCCGCGACGCCAACATCGAATTCCGCGCTCCCACCGGCGGCAACACCCAGTTCGACGTGGAGCTCGAGGTGCCGCAGAACACCAACCTCGACGTCCATGAAAAAGTCGGCGACCTCACCGTCGAGAACATCGAGGGTGACAAAGACCTGGAGCTAGGAGTAGGCGACATCCGAGTCGCAGCGGAGCGCACGGGCTATCACCTGGTCCGCGCCAGCGCCGGCATCGGCGATGTAAACGGCGACGGCTACGGCGAAACCAGCGGCTGGCTGGGCAAGACCCTGAAATATCACGGCGACGGCAAGTACGAACTGCACGCGCACGTCGGGGTAGGGGATATCACGCTGGAAGGGAAGTGAACATAAGGGGACAGCGAGGGGCTGTTCCCGGTAGAGCGCCTACTTAATCGAAACCAGCCGCTCCACCAGCTCCGAATAATCCTTCTTCTCGATGCCATGCACCTGCTTGTTGTACTCGTCTACCTTCGACGAATAATTCATCGAGCAGAATTTTGGGCCGCACATGGAGCAGAAGGCGGCCTCTTTGTAGTAATCGTCGGGCAAAGTTTCGTCGTGCATGGAGCGCGCGGTCTCGGGATCCAAAGACAAAGCAAATTGTTTTTCCCAGTCAAACTTATACCGCGCATAACTCAACGCGTCGTCGCGGTCGCGCGCTCCCGGCCGTCCGCGAGCGATGTCGGCGGCGTGCGCGGAAATCTTGTAGGCGATAATGCCATCCTTCACGTCTTTCTCGTTCGGCAGGCCGAGATGCTCTTTCGGAGTGACATAGCACAGCATCGCCGCGCCGTACCATCCAATCATCGCCGCTCCAATCGCCGACGTGATGTGGTCGTAGCCCGGAGCGATGTCGGTAACCAGCGGCCCCAGCGTGTAGAACGGTGCTTCGTAGCAGAGTTCGACTTCCTTCTCCACCTGCTCCTTGATCTTGTCCATGGAAACGTGGCCGGGGCCTTCTATCATGACCTGCACATCGTGTTGCCAGGCAATTTTCGTGAGCTCGCCAAGAGTTTTCAGCTCGGCGAACTGGGCCTCGTCGCTGGCGTCGGCCACGCAGCCGGGACGCAGCCCATCGCCCAGTGAAAAGCTGACATCATACTTTTTGAAAATCTTGCAAATGTCATCGAAGCGTTCGTACAAAAAATTCTGCTTGTGGTTGTAAGCCATCCACTGCGCAAGGATGGCGCCGCCGCGGCTCACAATCCCAGTAATGCGTTTCGAGATCAGCGGCAGATACTGAATCAGCACCCCGGCATGGATGGTCATGTAATCCACGCCCTGTGCCGCCTGCTCTTCAATCACCTCAAGCATCACCGAAGCGTTCAAATCTTCCACACGCTTCACTCGCGCAATCGCTTCGTAAATCGGCACGGTACCGATGGGCACCGGAGAATTACGCAAGATGGCCTCGCGAATCTCATGAATATCGCCGCCGGTCGAGAGATCCATCACGGTATCCGCGCCATAGTGCACGGCGGTGTGCAGCTTTTTCAATTCCTCATTAATTTCCGAAGTGACGGCCGAATTCCCGATGTTCGCGTTGATCTTGCACAGCGACGCCACGCCGATCGCCATCGGCTCCAGTTCCGGATGGTTGATGTTAGCCGGAATGATCATCCGTCCGCGGGCCACTTCATCGCGCACCAGTTCCGGTGAGATCTTTTCACGATGGGCCACGTAGCCCATCTCTTCCGTGATCACACCCTGCCTCGCATAGTGCATCTGCGAGAAGTTGCCGTCGTTGTTCGCCCGCTCGCGCTGCGCCAGCCAATCTGCTCGCGGCTTTGGGACGCTATGGCCGTTGTTGCCGTTACCGGAACTGCCGTTCGTCGGGGTCATGTTCAGAGCCAGCTTTCCTGGGGATTCAACTGGCCCCGATTATAACCGGATGCACTGCGAGAATGGTAAGTCGCGGTCGTTGGGTCGACCATTTGGAACGCGGACCAACTCTTTCATGCGGTACTTCAGACGCAAGGCTCACTCGGCCCCGGGCTATTGCATCTGCGCCGCGCATTCCACTGAAGAACATCCCCCGGGGCCTTGAGTGCGAATGTTACCCACCGCATTCTTGATATGGATGGCGGTCATGGCGCTGGGCTACGCCCACCACAGCCTGCGGATGAAGCGGTCTCCCGGCAGCCAGGGATGCGCTTTCTTGAGTTCATAGGCCACCAGGAATTCGCTGCCATATAGCGCCAGATCAGTGCCCACGATGTGCTGGTTCGAAGGCACGCGGGTGACCCAGGGAGCGCCAGCGGCATATTCGTCGTCCAGCACTAGCTTGCGCGACGTAAACCGGAAACTTTCAGCTCCTCCCAGCGCGCCCATCACCACGAAGAACTTTTTGTCGAATACCCTCACCGGCTTCGTGGAAGCCGGTGCCGATATTGCCTCGACCGGCGTGGTGGGAAGCACCTCGGGAGTGTCTTTGCTGAAATCGGCCTTCTGAGCGGCAAGCCGGCCTGCCAGCAATAGCACAGGGATCACCACCTTGAATGCGGTCAAATACTTTTTCATGTCATTCCTGTCGGGTTTTGCAGGTGCAGTAGGGAGGCAACAGCCGCGTTGCGCCACAGTCGTTTCGCGTCCTGCCGGTTACAGGAGCAGGTCATTCGCCAACGGATGTAGGGTGCTTTCCGGGAGGATTCGGGCGTTCTCCGGCTTTCTAACGATGCGCGCTCGCGGTATGCGCAGGATTTTCGTCAAGGTTGTCTCTAATGTTTCCCCGCGGCATGCCGGGCACAGGTTGCGTTCGGTTTCTAATGTTGAGAGTGCCTGGTTGTGGAAGGCGCCGCCGACCCACGGTCACCGTGGTTGATCCCATCCCCGGAGACGCGGCCACCAGCGCTTCACATTCCGCCGATACTCTTCGTACTGCTCCCCGAATTTCCCGCGCAGCGTCGGCTCTTCATAGAACACGACAAACAGATGGATGCCCAAGGCAACCGCAGCAACGGCAGCGATCAATCGCGGATCGGGGTGCCCGAAAATCACCCACAGCCCAATCCAGCCCGCTGCGAAGCCCACGTACATGGGGTTGCGCACATAGCGATAGAAACCCACCACCACCAATCGCTGCGGTGGAGCGATGGGCGCGGGCGTGCCGCGTCCCGTCCATCCGAAATCCCAGACGCAGCGCAGCGCCACTGCAAATCCCAGCACCGACGGAACCGCGGCCAGCCATCGCCAGCGCGCCGCGCCCGCCATCTCCACGCTGAACCCGAGCCATCCCGGCAGCAGCCAAAACCACAGCCCGAAGAACGCCGCGCCCACCGTCAACGAGACGGCCGCCGTCAACCTGCGATGGCCGTGCCCGGCCGCGGGATCCTGCATCGACTGTGCATTAGTCATGGTCCTCCCCACTCGACGGCTGTTCACCCAAATCCTACGCTGGTTTCGCTCCCGCGAGCGATGCCGTGGCCAGGCTTCCGCCCAGCCCCATCGTCTCCACCGCTGACGAAGGCACAATCACCATCGAGCCTTTTTCTTTGATCGCTTCGTACAGCATGTTCATGGCGCGAAGATGCAGGGCCACAGGATTCTCCGCGTAAGCCGCCGCAGCCTGCACAAAACTGTTGGAAATTTCGGTTTCCGCCTCGCCCAGGATGATTCGTGCCTGCCGCTCGCGCTCGGCCTGCGCCTGCCGCGACATGGCATCCTCCAGCCCTTGCGGAATCTTCACGTCGCGGATCTCCACCGACTGCACGGTGATGCCCCACGGATTCGTCTTCTCATCCAGAATCCGCTGCAATTCGCGCCCCATGGTCTCGCGCTCGGTAATCATTTGTGCCAGTTCGTGACGCCCAATCGATTCCCGCAGCGCCGTCTGCGCGCTCATGTTGATGGCTTCGACGAAGTTCTCAACTTCCAGAATGGATTTCTCCGCATTCCATACCAGCCAGAACACGATCGCATCCACGTTCACCGGCACGGTGTCGCGCGTGAGCGTCGATTCGGCGGACACGCTGGCCACGCGTACCCGCTGGTCGACGTATGCGCTCAGCGTCTCCACGATGGGCACAATGTGGAAAATGCCCGGCCCGCGCAGGCCGACGTAACGTCCCAGCCGCAGAACCGCGACCTTCTCCCACTGCTGCACCACTCGGATGGCGAACATGAGATAGATGCCGAGCACGACGCCCGCAATGATCCCCGCCGGATAATGTGTGGCCGCGCTGATGATCGCGCCCGTCAACAGGCAGATGACAAACAGTGATCTTCCAATGCCGCTGATCTGTCCGATTTCGATTTTCGTCATGGTTTCTATCTCCTTTGCTTTGGCTGAGGCGACAACTCGCCCAGCCGGTCCAGCAGTTCTTCCACGGTGAATCCGGCGGCGCCGGCGCGGGCCGCGAATTCGTTGGCCAGCTGTGTAAGTTGCCGCTCCCGCTCCGCGTCTTTTCTCTCCACCTTCTTCTTCGCCACAAATGTTCCCGTGCCCTGGTGAGTTTCGAGCAGGCCGCCCAGTTCCAGTTCCCGGTACGCACGCATCACCGTATTGGGATTGATGGCCAGGTCCACCGCCATCTGCCGCACCGTGGGTAGTTGATCCCCTGCGATCAGCGACCCCAAAACCATGCCGCTCCGCACCTGGTCCATCAGCTGCCGGTAGACCGGGACGCCGCTGCGCAGGTCCAGCGCAAATCGGAAGGGAAGCCGCGGGGGCGCCGAGTTTGCCTTTGCAATCATGTAATACACTAGTGTTCTATATCATTAATACAACCTTGTCAAGCGCAAAGTTGCGTTCCAGGCTCGCGTTCACGATGGCAAATCTTTGACAAGCCGGTGACGACAAAATGACTCACGCTTGACCGCATCGTGACAATCCCTCTTTGCCCGTCGCGTACGCTCAACTCATCTCGAACGAATAACCCCTGCGAACAATCAAGTGAACGGCCGCTGTTTGAGCGGTCAAGCCGAGGCCTACCCTGCGAGGCGTTGGCCGGCTATTGCAACAAGACGAGGAGGAACAACATGACGAAGCTCTTCACCACAGCGACGATTGCCATCTGTCTGGGCGCGACGGCAACGCTCGCCATCACCAACAGCAATGCGAGCCTGGGCCGGAACCAGAACCAAGAATCGCGCATGGCCGCCGACGGCGCCTTCCGCGACGGACTGTATCTGGGAAAACTCTCCGCCGAACGCGGGCAGCCACTGCGTCCCGCCATCGGCCGCTGGTCCACTGGCCAGGACCGCTCCACGTTCGCGGCCGGCTATCGCCGCGGATACGCCGAAACTCTTGCCCGCGCCAACTCTGATGAGGTGAAGTGATCATGCATGCGAAGAAGTTGATGTCAGCATTCGTTCTAACTCTGGCGGTGTGCATCTCCACCCCTTACGCAGTGCAGGCCGGCGGCCCTCCCCCAACTACAGCTGGTGGCGCCAGCGTAAGGGGTGTGGTGAAGTTCGAAGGCACGGTGCCGAAGCCCAAGTCGATCAGCATGTCTGCGGACCCGAGTTGCGCCAAGCAACATGCTTCGCCCGTGTTTGCTCAGGAAGTGATGACTGATGCGAAAGGCGATCTGCAGAATGTGGTCGTGTTCGTGTCGGAAGGCCTTGGCGACCGCACCTTCGACGCTCCAACGCAGCCTGCGGTCGTCGAGCAGAAGGGCTGCATGTACCAGCCGCACGTGCTGGCGGTGCGGGCCAATCAGCCGTTGCACGTGGTGAACGGTGATCCCACGTTGCACAACATTCATCCCACGCCCGCGAACAATCGGGAATGGAACAAGGCGGAACTGCCGGGATCGAGTCTTGATGAAACGTTTGCTCGGGAGGAGATCGCGATTCCGGTGAAGTGCAACGTGCATCCCTGGATGCACGGCTACGTCGCGGTGTTTAAGCATCCGTTCTTTGCCGTTACTGGTAAGGACGGTAGCTTTGACCTGAGCAGTTTGCCTCCGGGCACTTACACCATCAAGGCGTGGCACGAGAAGCTGGGCACGTCGACGCAGACCATCACGATCGGGGCGAACGAGACCAAGGACATCAGCTTCGTCTTCAAGGGAGTGTAGGCTGCGTCAGTGTTTCGGAGTCTTGAAGCCCTTGCGGCGTTGTTCGCTGTAGCGGTGCAGCGCGTCGAGGATGATGGGATAGGCTTCGCCAGCGGGCCGTATCTCATCTACCTCGACGGCCTTGCCTTCGAGCTGCTTGTAGTCTTGAAAGAAGCGCCGCAGCATGAGCAGGCGGTGCGGCGGCATCTCCGCGGCCTCGTGGTAGGAGTTGAACTCGGGGTCTTCGGTGGCGATGGCGATGATCTTGTGGTCCTGCTTGCCGGCGTCGATCATGGTCATCAGGCCTATGGTGCGGGCGTGAATGATGGTGAGCGGCACTACGGGTTCCTGGCAGAGCACGAGCACATCGAGCGGATCGTCGTCTTCGGCCAGCGTCTGCGGGATGAAGCCATAGTTCGCCGGATAGTAGACCGCGGAGTAGAGGATGCGGTCCAGCTTAATCAGGCCGCTGGCTTTGTCGAGTTCATACTTCACACTTGACCCGAACGGGATCTCGACCACGCAATCGAATTCCTGGGGCAGCTTGTCGCCGGGTGTCACGTCGTGCCAGGGATGGATCATGGGTTCATTGTAGCGGAGGGAGCTGCTAGCTTTTGGCTGAATTCCGAACTGGAACATATGTGAGATATGTTCCAACTGGAACATTTGTGCATGCAGGTGTGTGCGTACCCAGAGGTATGTACAAACTGCCTTAAGTGGCATGGATTGTTGGGGTTAGGAGTGACGGAGGGTGGGTAGCCCGAATGGCGAAAGCGGCTGGCACTCGACGGCGGGGAGTGCTAATTATATAGACTTGCGGGATTTGGAGAACGTCCCGTCTGCCCCCGGTTTATTCCCCCGAATCGGTTGGTGGATCGTGCTGGGTACGACTACCCGCGACCTGCTTCCTCACTCGCAACAAACTCACCGTCGTGGCGAAGTAGAGAGCAAATGCCAGAGCCTCGCACACTGCGCCCAGCAGCTTTGCATCCTGCCCACCTCTCCAGACGTAAATGAAGGCTATGAGCCCCAGGAGGGCCATCCCCAATGTCAGGGCCAACAGCTTTCCCGTGTAGCGATGCACTGCTTCAGTGAGTTGCCATGTCATAGACCGATGATCCTCCTGCGATGGCTATACCCGTGATAATGACTCCCGCACCACATGGCTCCGCTAGCGCGCAGCCTATGGCAATTCCCGAACCCAGCACTGTCCCTCCGATACCAACCTTGTGGTCCATCACTCGGTCAAGCCGCGTAGGAGGAGGCCTGATAACGTTGTTCAAAGCCGCCATCGTGCCGGAGCCCGCCGCCGCTTGTGCCTGTTGTGGATTTAGGGAAACGGTCGACCCATTGACCGTGGAGGAGTTTCCTTGGGAGTTAATTGTGGTGGTGCTCGTTTGCGTACTTCCGCTTAGTACTTGACCACTGTTCACCGCTGCTGTGCTTACGGTCACCGACGTCGTAATAGTGGCTATAGTCGCTGTGCTGTTGCCTTGGGAGTTCGTCGTAATCGTAGCTGTGCTTTGAGAAGTGGTAGCTGTCGCTGTTTGGTTAGCCTGATTCACGACAACGGGGCCAGTGACTGGGGAGAGGGTGATGACCTGATTTTGCGCCGAGGTAGAGCTGTCCGAATTGTGCTGGCAGTAGTTGTTCGTATTACACTGCTCATCCGCACCCAAGTGGACGTCGCCATGTCCGTCGGCATCAATCCGGCTGACTGGATCGTTTCTGACATATCCATAAAGATTTAGCGACTGAGGATCGCCAAACACCGCGTAGGGGACGGTGATGGCTCTAGCCGCCCAGTCCGGTGTCATGAACCGCCCCAGACTGGAGGCGTTGTACCTTGCTCCAAAGTTATCCAGTCCGCTCTCAGCGTCCCGTTCTTTGCCGGTGAACTTGTGGCGCTGCGGCACGCTGGTACTACTGCAGTAGTCGTTCTCCACACCGCCGTAGGGGTAAAAGTCGATGTCCTGATCGCAGCTGGTTGTACCGGTCGTAGTGACGGTTTCAACGACTCCGTGCGATCCCAGATGGTCCGAGAAGTAGTAGTGCAATCCGATGGTTGCCCCTGTCGACGATACGTCACGGCGCGCGATCCTCTGGCCGCTGAAGAAAATGTACTCTTCCTGGTCGTTGCCTGCGAGGTCGGTCTCGGCCAGCGTGTCGCTGCCTGTCCCGCGCCAGTAGAGCGTTCCCGTTGTCCCGGTGGTTGGGCAGGCCGTGGTCGCGCTTGCGGCTTGGCACTTCTCCACGCGCTGGCCGTTGCCATCGTAAACGTAGCGGTAGCCCGAAGTCCAAACGAGGCGGTTCTCGGCGTCGTAGACATACGATGCTGTGCCATAGCCCGTCATGTTCCCCGCCGCGTCGTAAGGGTTAGAGCAGGCCGTGAGCTGATTGTTGGTATTGGCTGGGCAGCCGAGCAATTCGCCGTAGGTCTTTCCGGTGACTCCCGAGCGATTCGTCAGATTTCCCCAGGCGTCGATGCCGGGTGTTATGGGCGCTATGCCCGGACCCGTCGCCGTTGGCGAGAACGTCTCGCCCCAGCTGTACGTGCCGGAACCGCTGCTGTAAGCCTGTTGAATGCGATTCAGCGAGTCGTACATGAAATTCTGATCGCGAGCGTGCGTGGTGTCGCGGTTGTTCACGATCTTGAAGACGTTACCGTTATCGCCAGCACCGAGGTGAAAATCAAAGGAGTCGCTGAAGACGGTCGCCGAAGGGCTGGTGGCAGAGAGCAAGGTCGGCTGCAAGCGGTTGTTGTAAGTGTTCGAGACCGTGAATCCGTTAAAGCCCGTGGCTGAACCAAGATTGACCCCCGCTAATTCTCCGGCTGGCGCGTAGGTTGCGTTGAGAGCGAAGTTGATGTTGTCCGTGGAATCCACCAGCTGCGTCGGGCGGCCGGCGCCGTCGTAGGTGTAATTCATCTGCTTCATCGGGGGAGTTTGCAGGATCTTGAGCGACCCGTCAGGATTGTACGTGTAATCGATGTAGTGATTGACCGACACCTTCCCGATGGCGCGCCTTTCGTTCGTCACGCGGGCCACCTGGTCGTGAACCCACGAGGTTCCTCCCGAGCCGTCACACATCGAAGTTCTCCGTCCACTGGGATAGGTATCCGTGTCGCCTGGAGGGGCAATCGTACAACCCGTGAGGGCCACGCCGTCATAGCCGAACTGTACCGTGGGCGTGTAAGGGTCGGAAACACTGCCGTCTTTGTAGCTCTTGCTGGTCAAGCGATTGAGCTTGTCGTAGGTGTTTGTAGTAGTGACGGTCAGTGATCCGGTTTGATTGGGCAGGGGCGCGGTCTTGGTAATGACGTTACTGTTGGAGTCGTAGGCGTAGGTGATGCTACCGGACTCGGGGTTAGAGGCGGACAGCAGCCTGGACAGTAAATCATAGGTAAATGATCGTGGGCGGGTGGCCCGCCTTTAACGATGTTTGTGCACCATTCCCACAGAGGGTGCCCCATCCTTGCGTTTTTTGCAAGGGTGGGCGGCGATGCTCCGTGTGCTACGTGATTTCTTCTGACGACGTGACCAAACCACTGGGCGGATGCATTCCCGACTCCCGCCCTTGCAAAGGACGCAAGAGCGGGGCACCCACCGC
The DNA here is from genome assembly GCA_035566655.1 of Candidatus Dormiibacterota bacterium. Classification (GTDB taxonomy): domain Bacteria; phylum Acidobacteriota; class Terriglobia; order Terriglobales; family Acidobacteriaceae; genus Sulfotelmatobacter. Next base: position 137,598 of record DATMQT010000065.1, on the reverse strand, counting down.
GTTGCTGATGCCGGCGAGATCAAAAGCCTGTGCCACCCGGCCAAATAACTTTGAGATTGCGCACTCAAGAAGAAAATCAATTTCTTCTTGTTAGGTGGAGATTGATGCGACTAGAATGACTGGCGCTTGGACGGAGGGAGTATGAACCGGGTTAACCGCCTTCCGCAGATGCTGGCCCGTTTTTGGGCCGTGTCATTGAGCATTTCAATGACAGGCTGCGGGGGTGGTGGTTCCTCCACGTCTTCCCCTCCTCCTCCGCCACTTCCCGCAGGTTTGGGCGGGTCGAACTACCTTACGTATCACTTGGACCCACCCTGCTATCGAGAGCCTTACGGGGTGGTCTACAACTACGACACTGCAACTGCCACGATCGACACACAGTTGCAGGAAATGTACCACAATGGCCAGAGGCGGCTTCGCATCCCAATCTTTCACGGCAGGGGTATCAACTCGGGAAGTGTCATGGATTCGACGGGAGGGAACCTCGCGCCGCGCTTCCGAGCCAACCTCGCAAATCTCTTAGCGGCTATCAAAGCAGCTGGATTTGTGGAGCTGGAGGTCAGTTTTAATCCTCAAGGCGGCAATGACCCAACCAAGTGGACCACCTTCAGTGCAGATTACTATCAGGAGAATTGGAGCCTGATCCAGAACCTGCATCCGGTGATCGCGGGAGCCGGAATTCCGTATCACATCGACCTTTCAAACGAAGGTATACCTCCTTCGGGCTTCGCGGCATTTTTGCAATACAGCCAAGAGCTATGGAACGACTACGTTTCCATGTTCGGGAGCGGTGACACAATCGGGTTTTCAATAATCGCTGATGCAGCACACTTAAGCCAAGTCAATGTGGTGTACGGAACAAGTGCTTATGGGAATCATGGTTCTCCGCCACTCTTCGATGTCCATATCTACACCGACGCTGGCAACAGTTTCGAATCAGCTTTCAATGCCTTGAACGCGCAGGGGTATCAGGGAGTCCCATGGGTCATTGGCGAGGCGTTTTACAATGACGCCACGGAGGCGTCGGCACTGCGCCAGGCAGCCAACAGCACGGGGCAGAAGGTGTTGTATTTAACGGAGTGGCCTGAGACGGCCGATCAGAGCTGCGATCCGAATGTGAATGTAGCTCCGCCCTTGGACTTTTCAAATTACCAGGCGCAAAATTTCTAAAACAGCCGATTAAAATGTTGCATTTTGTTGAGCTGGTCTTTAACGGCTTCCTTCACGTTCCACCGGCGTGACAGGCAACTCGGAAACAATCTGCCAGCGGCTGCCGTAACCGCCGGTAAGTCGGCTTCTCGAACGTTGCGGCGATGACAATGTCGTTACCGGATCACCGGGCGGGTGGTCAATGAGATTCGCTTGTCGAGGGAAGAGTAAAGTCGGTGCCGTTGGGAAAGGACGCGACTCGCTCGGGCAACCGCGGACGACCAAAAGGAGGCGACGTGGAATTTGTGATGTTTGAAGATGTGGACGGGATGGAAGTGTTTGTAAATCCGGAAAAGGTGATTTGGATCAGAGAGTATCCCGGCGATATTACGGTGATCAGCTGCGGACACGACGACAAATTTGGTGTACGGCTCAGTCCTGCTCATGCCGTGGCGGCGTTGGGCAAGGGAGTTCGTTAAACCAAAAGTGTGTTAAGCCGCTGCGTCACCCGAGGGGCCGGAAGCAGGGTTCCTCCTGTCTCGCTTCGCTCGCGCGTCGGAATGACAAAGGGTAGTTCGGCGCACTTCCGGAACCTTGATTCCGCCCCGGCTGTCGCGTAGAGTCATGGGTTGAACGGAATGCTGTTCCGGCGGGTGATTTCCTATGTCCAGCCAAGTCAAAACCTATCTCAAATTCGGCTCGGCGACGGTCTTGATTCTTTTCCTGCTCGGTTATCTTGCCTATACCGGCGTGCAGGACAGCAAGAGCTACTACGTGACCATCAGCGAGCTGCACAAGATGGGGAACGGGGCTTACAGCAAGCGGTTGCGGGTGGCGGGGAATGTGCAGCCAGGATCGATCCACCGCACGGGGACGCACGTGCAGTTTACGTTGATGGAGCAGGACCAGTTGCTCTCGGTGGATTACACCGGGACCGAAGCGCCTCCGGATACTTTCAAGGACGATTCGCAGGCTCTCGCCGATGGCAGTTTTGGCCGCGATGGCGTCTTTCATGCCAAGGCGCTACAAGCCAAGTGTGCGTCGAAGTACGCGCCGCAGCAGCCTGGAACGCCCGCAAATGGCACGCCGAGCAGCACGCCGCCAAAAGCCATGACGCAGGTACAGCCGCCCTCCGTCCCAGCGAACTAAACGTTCGATTGCCTGCCGCGGTCACACAGCCGGCATTGCCCGTCGAATCCCTTAGCCCGAGAGTGGTGGCACGGTTGAGCCGCTCCTGCCCCGATAGTTCCATTGACCTCATTTCTGCTGGGCGATAAGGTGTCCGCGAGCCTTTTCAGGGGCTCGCTCTTTCAGAGCTCAGTGTTTCAGGGATGTTTGCGCTGTGGGCGCGCCTGTGCGAGCCAAAGCGAGAGTGGAGCCGGAGCCGCGGCGACCTTGATTTATCGAAGTCGGGCAGTCCCTCCCCAACCGACGACCCGGCGGCGAGCTGAACTGAGGCTCGGCGCCGGGTCTTTATTTTTGGGATTTGTTGCGGATTTTTTGACCGCGCCAGACTCGCTTTGCAAATCGTCGCGAAAATGAATAGATTCGCTTAGCGTGACTGAAGCCATTGCTTCGAATCCGGCGTTGGTGAGTGTAAGTGACCTGGTCAAGCAATTTGGCCGGTTCACCGCTTTGCGTGGAGTGACTGCGGAGTTCGACGCGGGCAAGTTCCACGTCATTCTCGGCGACAACGGAGCAGGAAAGACCACGCTGTTGCGCGCGCTGGCTGGATTGGCGCATCCCACGCGAGGCACGGTTTCCATCCTGGGGAAGACTCCGCACCAGGCCTGCCGCGACCTTGGCTACATGGCGCATCCATCGCTGCTCTACGACGAGATGAGCGGGATGGAGAACCTGCGCTACTTCGCGCGCCTCTACGACATTGCCGGTGATGGCCGCTGTGAGCAGGTGATTCGCTCGGTGGGGCTTGATCCGGAATTAGCGCGGCCGGTGGGGAAATATTCGCAGGGAATGCGGCAGCGTATGTCATTGGCGCGGGCCATTCTGCACGATCCCCAGATCCTGTTGCTGGATGAACCGTTTTCTAACGTGGATGTGCACTCGGCGCGGGAGATGGTCAACTTGCTGGCGGGGATGCGCGACGCGGGCAAGACGATTTTCGTGGTCACGCACCAGGCTGCGCTGCTGGAAGGCGTGGCTGACGAATTTGTTTGGATGCGGGCTGGGCAGATTGTTGAACGCACCCACACGCTTTCACGAGCAGGGCAAGCATGAAGTCATTCTGGTCGATTACGCTTGCCACGCTCACCAAAGACATCCGCCTGGAGTGGCGTTCCAAAGACGCGCTCAATGCCATGCTGTTTTTTTCTTTGCTGGTGGTGGTGATCTTCGTTTTTTCTTTCGATCCGCTGGCGGAAGAGTCGCGCCACATTGTCGGCGGGCTGATTTGGGTGGCGTTCTTGTTTGCGGCGGTGGTCGCCCTGAATCAGACCTGGGCGCGCGAATTGCGGAACCAGGTGCTCGATGCCTACCGCGTGTCGCCAGCCCCGGCCACGGCGCTGTTTGTGGCCAAGGCGCTGGGCAACTTTGTGTTCGTCAGCCTGCTGGAATTGCTGATGGCGCCGCTGTTCGTGATTTTCTACAACCTGCGTGTGCTCGGTCCGGCATGGCAGTTGATTCCGGTGGCGCTGCTCGGAACCTGGGCGCTGGTGGTGAATGGAACGTTCTTCGCCGCGATGTCGCTGCGCACACGCAGCCGCGAACTTATGCTGCCTTTGCTTTTGTTCCCTGTTTCCATTCCTGCGGTGATCAGCATGGTTGCGGCCACTACCAGCATTCTTACGGGAGAGGACTCCGCGCACTTCTACATCGTATTGCTTCTCACTTATGATGTAGTCTTCACCACAGCCTGTATCGGCTTGTTTGATACGGTGTTGCAAGCGGAATGAGTCAAAAGAGGAAATGAAAAAAGCGTTCCCCATTCTCGCAATGCTGACGGCGGTTTTCCTGGCGTACGCTTTTTATCAGGCGATGTTCGTTGCCCCCACCGACTTCGCGCAGGGCGACGTTTACCGCATCATTTACTATCACGTGCCCTCGGCGTGGACGGCTTTCCTGCTGTTCTTCATCAACTTCCTAGCGTCGGTGCAATACCTGGCGAGTGCAAAACCGTCAAGCGCGCGAGCGGTGAAGTGGATTGTGATTGCGCTTGGGATCATCGGCTTCATTGCGCCTTTTATCGCGCAGGTGAAACAGCAACTGCCGACTGGAATGTATCCCAGCTCAGTCGCGACCACAGCCTTGATTTTGGTCGGTCTCTATTTTCTGATTGGAAAATATTTTCCCGGACAGAACCTTGATGTGCTGGCCGTGACTGCGGCGGAAGTGGGCGTGGTTTTCTGCACCATCGTTCTGATTACCGGCCCCATCTGGGCGCGGCCGGTGTGGGGCATCTGGTGGGCGCCGGGAGACATTCGCCTCACTTCGACGCTGGTGTTGTGGCTGATTTACGTGAGCTATCTGGTGCTGAGGCGATTCTCCGACAGCGCGCAGACTCAGAAGTTGGCTGCCGTTCTTGCGGTGTTTGGAGCGCTCGACGTACCCCTGGTTTATTTTTCTATCTGGTTCTTCCGCACCCAGCATCCTCAGCCCGTAATTGGGGGCGGGGGATCGATGGATCCGCGGATGCTGCACACGCTGCTGATCAACTGGATGGCGTTCCTGTGCTTCGCATTTCTCGTGTGCTGGTCGCGATTCCGGCTGGAAAAGCTGCGCCGCGAAGTGGAGGAAGCGGAAGCGCTTGAATCGTTATTGGAGCCTGGCAGTCCAGCCGCGCAAGTTCCCAAAGCCAAAGTTCCTCTCAGCCGAGGTCCACAATGAATTCCGCAGGTTCCATCAAATTCCTCTACGCTGCCTACACCGCCACCTGGCTGATTCACTTGCTGTATATCGGCAGCTTGGTCCGTCGCTATAGCCGCTTACGGCAGCAGATGAAGGATTTGGTCAAGACGGGGAAGAAGTAGAACTTTTTTAGTTCGCCGCTTCTCTCGACAGTGCGCTCAGAAAGTCCGAACTGCCGGTAGACCGCAGAAATTCGTAATCCTCGATCATGGCGGCGGTCCCGATGCGCATAGAGGGCAGAGGAGACTCCACGCGGATCACGCGCGCGGTGAAGCGCACTCGCACCGCGTCGGTCAGTGTGATATGAGGTGGGAAAGTCAGTGTGACTTCACAGCGGGTTCCCGCTGGAACTGACTTGTCGAGATAAAAAAAAACTCCGCGGGCGCTCACGTTCTGGGTTTCGGTGTGGAACTCGTTCTCCTGATCTTCGTTTGTAGGTTCAAGGCGGACAATCGCCGGCAGGCGCATATCGAAGCGGCGCATCATCCGCCGTTCCTCAGAGCCCGGCTGCATCCGCGGTGTATTTTCGGAAAGCATTTTTAGTGGCGCTGCGCTTTCTTAACACGCTTTTTAACGAATACCGATCCAGGGCAGTACGGAATCAACTCACAGGCTGGGGATGCCAGGTACCCGCCGCCCCCCGGGCAGGACCTCATCACCTTCCAATGTATAGAATTACCAGCGCTTTGCAAGAGCAAAAAGACTCCGGTTACTGATTCCGTAAACGCCTGGCCGAAGGGAGTGCTATTACCTGCAATTCGCTTCATCCACTTTCGTGCCCCGTTCCGGCATCTTTCCACGTCCCCGAACGCATCTGACAACTGCGGGAGCCGTCGTTGTTATGAGGAGCGGTGGTTATTAAGATTAAGACCGCTGCGGAGCATCGCTTGACTTGGCTATCCGTCAGATGTTTAAGTAGTTGTTTGTTTTCCGCCAGTCCTAAATGTCACGTCAGCAGCGGGCGGTTTCGCCGGCGCCGGGTAGAGCACTGACTCGCGCGCCGTTTCTACTCTCTCCAAAATGATCTGGTTAAGAGCGATCTGGTTGCATCGGAGGAACAGCGTAATGGGAAATGGCCGTGAGTTGGGAAGAAGCTTGGGAAGAGGCTCGGCACGAAGGTTGGGGGTGGCCCTTGGGGCGATGTTCGTGCTGCTGTTGGCGGGATCCGTGTTGCTCGCGTCGGGGTCCGGCCGCTCCCGCCAGAAATCCACGGCCCACCTTCCAGGCTCTCCCATTCCAACCTCCTCCAAGCCTTCCCCGCAGTTGAAGCCGGATGCCCGCGCCCTTCTCGGACAGTTGCCGTTCATCTTCGAGCCCAACCAGGGGCAAGCCGATGCCAAGGTGAAATTCCTCGCGCGCGGCGCGGGATACAGCCTCTTCCTAGATCCGACCGGCGCCGTCCTCGCCCTGCAAACTGCGTCGAAGTCGCGATCTGGATCCAGCGAACAATTTGTAAGGATGAAGCTGGTTGGTTCCAACCCTGCGGCGGCGACCGCCGGAACCGGTCCGCTGCCCGGCAAGAGCAACTACATCATCGGCAACGATCCGCACCAGTGGCACAGCGGCATTCCGGAGTTTGCCGGAGTTCACTACGACAGTGTGTATCCCGGAATCGATCTGGTTTTTTACGGAAACCAGGGGCAGCTGGAATACGATTTCAAGATCGCCCCGGGTGCCAACCCATCCCAAGCTGAATTACAGTTTGATGGCACAAAGAAACTGGAACTGAGTGATGGCGATCTGATCCTCACCGGAAGCGACGCCGGCGGCCTGCGCCTGCAAGCGCCCCAGATTTACCAGCGCGACCGTGACCGCCGCCAGCCCGTTGCAGGACGTTTTGTTCTGCGCGCTGACAACCGAGTTGGTTTCGAGGTTGGCTCTTACGACCGCAGCCGCGAACTCGTCATCGATCCCGTCCTCAAGTTTGCCACTTACTTCGGCGGCAATGGTGCCGTGACCTCGCCTTCGGTCGCGGTCAATGGTGACGGCAATATCTATCTCTCCGGTTCCACCACCTTGTCGACCGGTTTCCCGATTGGGTCGCTTCCTCCGACATTCATAGGGACGGGCACCGGCATCTTCGTTGCCAAGATCGCTCCGTCGCAGCCACCCGCCGTGCTTTACATGACATTTCTCGGCGGCAGCGGAGCCGACACCAGCATCGGCATCGGCGTGGACAACGGTGGCAAGGCCTACATCGCGGGCAACACCACTTCCACGAACTTCCCCGTCAGCGGTACCGGCTATCAGAACACGCCTGAGACCAAAGGTGCGCAATGTGCCTCGATCACCTGCACGTCCGTGTTCGTCACCGTGCTGAACGCGTCCGGCTCCGCCCCTCTCGTGTATTCTTCATACCTCTCGGGCAACGGCAACGACCTGGCCAGCGGGATGACGACCGACCTTAATGGCGACGTCTTCATCACGGGCACCACAACCTCTAATGATGCACCGAGCCTATCCGTCGCGTTCCCCGCGACCAATCTGCCGGTGCCGTTTCAGATCCAGCCGATTTCAACCATCCAGTTCTTCGTCACCAAACTCAATACCAATGTGCCGGGTACGGCCGGCATCGCGTATTCCACATACTTTGGAGGCAGCACGCCGGTTCCTCCCATCGCCACTGGCGGCGGTATTGCGGTCGACTCCACCGGCAACATCTACTTCAGTGGCACAACGAATTTCTTCAACAGCGGGCAGGGCTCGTTCGGCAACAGCCAATCGTCCGACTTCCCCATTCTCAACGCGTATCAGCCGTGCCTGGACACGCATCCTCCCACGGTCCTGAACATTTCAAACCCGTGTACGGCTCCCGCCACGCCGTACCCAACGGATGCCTTCGTCGCCAAAATAAATCCCACCGCGGCCGCGGGATCGCAGTTGGTTTTCTCGACTTACCTCGGCGGCCTCAATGACGATTCCAGCACTGCAATTGCAATTGATTCCGGCGCTGCCAACATTTACCTCACCGGATCGACAAATTCGACGGATTTCGTGCTGCCCACGGGCACCGCTTCTTTCCAGACTTGCCTGAACAATGCCAATCCCCCGGGGTCGACGGCTGCCTGCACGACTGCCAACACGACGGATACCGATGCCTACATAGCGCGCTTTAGCAACCCCACGCTGAGCATAACCGGAACTCCAAATAACGTGGAACTCACTTATTTTTCGTACCTGGGCGGCGCAATAAATGATAGTGGTCTGGCGATCGCGGTGCTCGATACCTCGAGCACCACGCTCGGCGACGTCCTCGTCACTGGAGCGACCAATTCGACGAACTTCCCGGTTACGGTAGGTGCGATTCAAAGCACACTCGGCGGGGCCCAGAACGCTTTCCTGGCCCAAATTGATACCACGACGGTAATTGGCCAGGCCGGGATCGGCTCTTTCGTTACCTATTATGGCGGCAATGGTGTCGACCGCGGTACCAGCATCGCGGTGGATGCCAACCAGAACACCTATTTGGCCGGCGATACCACTTCGACCAACTTGCAGATCCCCGATTCCCTCTCGGGTCCCGGTGGAAGCACGTTCAGTGGTTCCATGGACGCATTCGTTTCCAAGTGGGGATCGGCGAGCGATTTGGCGATCAGCTGCGTGGTGCCATGCGTGACCCCGGCTGGAATCGTGAGTGCCGGCAACCCGGTTACGACCACCTTTACCGTCGCCAACGAGGGGCCAGACCCAGCCTCCAATATCACAGTCACCGGTACGGCTTCCTCAGGAGCGGTGCTAGTTTCTGCCACTGCGGGCTCGGGTACTTGCAGCGCTCCCAGTGGAAGCACGGCGGTCTGCACTATCCCCACGCTGCAATCCGGATCCATTTCCACACTCACTTTCGTGGTGACGCCGGGGCACAGCGGGAACTATTCCGTGACGGCGCAGGTTTCCAGCAATAACGATACCAATACCAGCAATCTGGCCACCGCTTCGTTTGCCGCGGGTGACTTTGCCTTGTCCATCAGCCCCTCCGCCCAGAGTGTGATCGCTGGCAAGCTCACCACCTACAGCGTTCAGTTGACTCCATTCCCGGTGTACGGGGGCCAGGTCTCGCTCAGTTGCGGGGGCCTTCCCAGCGGAGCGGTTTGCATTTTCACGCCTTCCAGCACGTTGTCGTTGACCGGGTCTCAGTCGGTCACCCTGAACCTGCAAACCACACCGCAACCCGTGACCACCGTCAATGCAGCCCCGTGGCGAAGCCCGCTTTATGCCCTCTGGCTGATGGTTCCGGGGATGGCTGTGCTGGGAATCGGTATCGGCGGCAAACGCGGCCGCAGGAACGCCCTCAGCCGCGTGCTGGGCCTGCTAATGCTCGGCGCGCTCTTCGCGCTGGTCTTGATCCAGCCCTCGTGCAGCAGCGGCAGGACGCAGCCCACGATCAGCGGAACTCCCACGGGCACATACACACCTACGGTGACGGCAGTTTCAGGCACGTTCACCAAGAGCGTTTCGTTCAGCCTGACGGTAAGCCCGTAAGGAGTTTCTAGTTTCTGGTGCGTGCAGAAAAAGGCCTGAAACCGGAGATTAGAAACTGAAAACTGATGCTACGCCCCGGCGGAGAGCTTGTGGTGGCTCTTAGTCTCAGCAATTCCGTATTGCCGGATCTTATAAAGCAGCGCTTTGTAGCTGATCTGTAGAAGCGCCGCCGCCTGCTTGCGGTTCCAGTTAGTCTGCTCGAGCGCTTGCCGGATGGCTTCCCCTTCGGCTTCGTCCTTGGCGGTGCGGGCCAGCGATTTCAATCCGCCGCTGGTGTCGCTACTCTTTGAATCTCCCCGCGCCGCGCCGCCATTGCCGTCGAAACGTGGCTGTAGCTCGGCCACGGCGAGGTTCTCGTCACCCAGAATCAAATAGCGCTTCAGGAAATTATTTAGCTCCCGCAGATTTCCCGGCCAGGGATGCGCCTGGCAGGCCTCCAGCATCTGCGGAGAAAGCGGCAGCGGAGGCCGCGCATAGCGCTCTGCCATGCGTGTCATGAAATGTTTCAGCAGAACCGGAATCTCTTCCTTCCGTTCACGCAGCGGCGGGAGTTGCAAAGTAAACGCGTTGAGCCGGTAGTAAAGATCCTCGCGCAGCCGCTTGGCAGCGAGAGCTTGCGGGATATCAATGTTGGTGGCCGCCAGGATGCGCACGTCTACTTTAATTACTGACCGGCTTCCCAGCCGCGAGAATTGCTGGTCCTGGAGCACGTGCAACAGCTTGGCCTGTAATTGCGGCGGCATCTCGCCGATTTCATCCAGCAGGATTGTGCCCTTGTTGCACAATTCGAACTTTCCTGGCTTGGCGTGCGTCGCCCCGGTGAATGCTCCCGGCTCATAGCCGAAGAGTTCGCTCTCCAGCAAGTCGGCGGGCACGGCGGCGCAATTCACTTTTAGGAATGTCCGGTGCGCGCGCGGCGAGAGCTTGTGAATCAGCCGCCCCAGCACTTCTTTGCCGGTGCCGCTCTCGCCCAGCAGCAGGACTGGAATATCCACATTCGCGACCAGCGCCGCTTGCGACCGGATCTTCCGCATCGCCGGGCTCGCTGCGATGAAGAACGTGTCTTCCCCAACTTCTTCGGCTTCCCCGCCCACCGGCGCTTTGCCCTGACCGAGGCACTGGTCAATCACGGCATCGAGTTCCGCTTTTTGGAACGGTTTGGTCAGGTAGTCGTGCGCACCGAGGCGCATGGCCTGCACAACTTTCTTGGTATCGTTGACGCAGGAAAGCATTACGACTTTTACCCCGGGTTGCTTCTGCCGCAGTTGCTCCAGCGTTTCCAGTCCGTCGATTCCCGGCATCAGCACGTCGAGCAGCACCAGGTCCGGCTCCATGCCTTTGTCTATGCGCAGCAGAGCTTCTTCGCCGGTCGACGCGGTCTCCACTTTGTAGTCGTCGACCTCGAGCAGCGTGCGGATATAGCGCAGCATGGCCGGTTCGTCATCCACCAGTAGAATCTTGGCGGTCTCGCTCATCGGGTCTTTCCTTTGCCGGCGGGACTTGTGGAGGGTTTGAAGGGAATCAGAAACGAAAACTTGCAGCCCTGGCCAGCATCGCTCTCCACCCAGACTTTTCCGCCCATACCCTGCACCAGCCGGCGCACAATCGACAGTCCGAGCCCCATGCCTTCCTGATTTTCGTTGCTTGGCAGGCGGAAAAAATCGTCGAACACTTCCTGATGAAACTCCGCCGGAATTCCCGGTCCCGTATCCGACACGCTGACCTTCACCGAATTCGGCTGCGCAACATCGTGGCGGCGTCTCTCTCCGTCCGACGCCGGTTGCGCGGTTGCACGGCGCTCCCACATGTACGGTTCCGCGTGCAGCCACACCGTCCCGCCCTGCGGAATAAATTTGAAGGAGTTCTCCAGCAGATTCGAAATCACCCGCTCCAGCTTGGGTGAATCGAAGGGAAACACCGGCAGCTTGTCGTTCGCCAGAAAGTACAGTGCCAGCCCTTTTTCCTGAAATCGCATCGACCACAGCCGGCAGACGTCGGAGAGGCAATCGTTGATGTTGCCCGCCTCGAACCGCATCTTCAGGCCGCCGGTTTCCAGAGCGCTGTAGGTCAGGAAATCCTGAATGAACTGTTGCAGCCGCTTACCGCTCGACTGCATGTCGCCCAGTACTTCCCGCTGCCGCGCGTTCAGCGGCCCCAGCTTCTCGCTCTGCAGCAATTCGACGTAGCCATTCAGAATTGCCAGTGGCGTTTTCAGGTCGTGCGCCGCCGAGCCCAGGGCGTTCGTGGTCCGCTGGAATCGCTGCTGTAATTCGGAATACGCCTGCGGAAGATCAGCCTCGCTGGGTATTCCTTCCCCTGGAACCTCTGGCGTGGGCGCGCCCGCCTTTCCTTCTCCAGACTCGGAAACACACAAATTCTTTTGCACAGTGGCCATAAAGGGCGGCGGTCTAACGCTAAAGGGGGGAATGCACTCCACTGGTTTAAGGAAGAATGCTGTATCAAAATCGTATGCTAGGCCAGTTTTCCTTGTCAACGAAAAATGCAACCTGATTACCCAAGTGTGGCAAAACCTTGCACTATTCGACAGGTCAAGACCGCCCTCTTCCACCCCAACCTCGTCGTCCCTGCCGGAGCCCAAACCTACGGAAACTACGCACTTTACCGGCTTTAGCCCTCCGAACAACCCTAGTTCACCCTGCCTTCCGGGTTTTCATCCGGCTTCTCCCTGGACTTGGCCCTTTAACTGACGATTTGGCCCCCAAGATGCTTAAAATCGTTGGGATTAAACCCTCAGGAAGGGGTGTGCGTGGGCGTGAACGGTAAGACTCGAACGGCAGAGCGTCGGCGATGGCCACGCTTGCCTCTCGCCATCCCTGTATTTGTCCGAAGCCATGCGGAGGCCGAGAGGGAATTCCTCGAGTTTGCCACCGCCCTCAACGTCTCGGCCGGTGGCATGCTGGTCGCAGTTCGCCGCTCCATCCCTTCATCCGCTCAGGTTTCGCTCGAGATCCCCAGCGCTCCACTGGCCGCGCTTGCAGACCTGCCCACTGTCACCCGGAACCTCCGCGCCAAGGTCTTGCGCATGCAGCATGGCGAGGGTTATAACCTGGTGGGCCTCAAGTTCTCTCGTCCCCTGGTCAATTCCCACCCGCCCTCCAAGCCGTCGCGAAGGAAACTCGCTTCTTCGGTGTGAAAATCTTTTCCCTCGCACTTCTGTGCTTCTCCCGTACCTTCGCGTCCCCTCGACTGCCCTCTGAAATCCACTGCTATCTTTAGTAAGTAGCTTTTCCTCAATTAGATAGACTAGCCTGCTATAATACAGTTCTCCTCCCCCTGTGTTTGGTTCTCCGGATGCACACCAGACTGTACCCCCCTGTGCACCGAAACCAGAGATACTTATGAGCACTTCGTCTAATCCAGTCAGCGCGCTAATCCAGCCCCTCGGCGAAATGCCTCCCGATTCCATCGTCTTCGGCAGCACTGAGGCCATGCGCGCGCTCCGCGAGCGCCTCGCTAAAATCGCGGGCGCCAATGTTCCTGTGCTAATCCAGGGCGAGAGTGGCACGGGCAAAGACATCATCGCGCGCATGATCCACGCCTCATCGCCGTGGAAAACCGGTCCATGGGTGAAGGTGAATTGCCCGGCTATTCCTGGAACGCTGCTCGAAAGCGAACTCTTCGGCTACGAAAAAGGAGCCTTCACTGGCGCCTACGGCACCAAGCCCGGACGCGTCGAGATGGCGCACCGCGGCACGCTGTTCCTAGACGAAATCTCCGAACTCGACATGGCCTTGCAGTCGAAGCTCCTGCAACTGCTTCAGGACGGGCAGTTCTGCCGCATCGGCGCCCAGGAAGACAAGAAAGTGGAAGTGCGCGTAGTCTGCGCCACCAATCGAAAACTGGAAGAGGAAATCGCCGCCGGCAACTTCCGCGCTGACCTGTTCTACCGCATCAATGTCGTGAATCTCCACATGCCGCCGCTGCGCGAGCGCGCTTCCGACATTCCCCAACTGATCAGCTACTTCCTCGAATACTACAACCGCAAATTCAACGCGCGCGCCGTCGCGCCCTCCGCCGACCTGATGAACGCGCTGAAGAAATACCACTGGCCGGGCAACGTCCGCGAACTCGAAAATCTGATGAAGCGCTATGTCATCCTGGGCACGGAGGAATCCATCTCCGGTGATCTTCACCCGCGCGAACAGGATTTTTTCAACGCTGACATTTCCGTCGACGGCCCCATCTCACTAAAGAAAATCACCCGACAGGCAGTGCGTGAACTGGAACGCAAGATCATCCTGAAAGTCCTGCAACATCATCACTGGAACCGCAAACAGGCAGCGCGCGCCCTGAACATCAGCTATCGCGCCCTGTTGTACAAAATCCGTGATGCCGGGCTGCCCTCGAACCGCGCCCCGCGACGGCCGCAGTCGGATGACGTAAACCACGACGTCGCCGCCGACTGATCGCTGGTTTCCGCTGGTAACTTCGTGCTTGAAATTCAACCGGGATCTAAAGAAAAGCCCCACTCGCCGCGACGCGAGTGGGGCACGTTCAAGAAATCGCCACGCCTTACGCGGCGATTGCAGGCGCAGCCGCTTCTTGCAACGCCTGCATCTGCTGCTCGAGTTGCTGCATGCTAAGGCCTCCCGGAGTGGTGCCTTTAGTATCGACCCAGGTTGGATCGGCGATGGCATAGACTTCGTCCACGTACTTGGCGAAGAAATCGAAGGCCATCGTGTAGTACGATCCCCAGGAAATAACGCGAAAGCCGTCTGCTGAGTAACCCGGAAGCACCACCGCGTGGCCCCCAACGATCTGGGTGTTGTTCGGATCGACCGTCCAGACCTTTGGCGGTTCCTGCCCCGGCGGCATCAGCGACGCCGGAACCTGAAACCCGATATAGGCGACACCGCAGTCGTTGATCGTACGCTTCACATCGTCGACATTTCGCGGATCGACTTCCACGAAGGCCGCGATTTTGTTGGAAGTGTTTCCAGCCGCGCCGGTGGGAGCACCCCGCCGCAGCAGATACTTGAGCACTTTCTGTTCGTTGCCTCCTGGACCTTCGCCCGGCGTCTTCGGGTTGTATCCACAGGCGAGTTCATAGAGCTTTTCCACGTCGCCGTCCGGCTCCGTGTCTATGTTCTTGCCACTGCTTGCGTTGAAACTCCACACCTGGATCGCGTGATAGACCGCGGCGCAGGTGCAATCTCCCAGTGTGTCGTTCAGCATCATGCCCAAATCCTGAGGCATGCCTTTCGTATAGTCGGCGGTAGGTGGTGGAGGGGGGAGCGTCTTTCCTGCCAATAGGGCGCTCAGGTGGGGCACGCGAGGATCGTATGCTCGTGGGGTCCGCCCGAGTCTAAAGGTTCGCTTTGTGTCTGCCATGGTTATTCTCCTTTTGTTGAAAAGTGTTCCTTCGTCCGGTTTGGCGGGACGGTTCGGCATCCGCGTTCGGGGTATGTCTCCGTCGGCGCGTCCGGCTTGCAATCGTTGGGGGGGGAAGGAACGCAGGCGAACCCACGCTCGTAAGCGGGTGAATTGTACAACGGGGATGAGGGAAGTCAAGGAAGAACGATTTGTGTTCTGATTTCGTAAACCAGTTGGACGGGTCGCAAGAAACTCGTAGGACGAACCTGTTGGGAATAAGGAACTTTCCGCCAGTCCTCCAAAACGATCCGGGTGCTCACAACAGCGCGTGCCTCATCCGCCTTCGCTGCTGTTACAAAAACAGAACAGCGGTGCGCAGCGCGTCGCTACCCGCGCAACTCCGACAGTGCTTTGCGCGCTTCGCTGTTATTCGGACTGATCTTCAAGACTCGCTCCAGCTGCTGCCGCGCGAGTACAGGCTGGTTAGCTTTCTGATAAGCCAGGCCAAGATGGTAGTGCACGGTTGCGTCGTCGGCCGCGCCCTGCTTCTCGCTGAGCCGCAGCGACTCCTGATACATATCAATCGCGGACCGGTATACACCCTTCTGATAATAGGCAAAGCCCAGCGTGTCGGCGGCTTGTGGCGAATCGGGCATGCCGCGCCGTGCCGTCTGCGCCATGGCCAGAGCCACATCCACATTGCCACCATGCTGCAGCATCAGGTAGGCAAGATTGTTTGAGGCCAAAGCATTATCCGGCTGAATGTTCAGCGCCTGCTGGTACATGGCCTTGGCCTGATCGGTGTTGCTTTGCGATTCGTACATCATGCCCGCAAGAAGGTAAAAAGAAATCTCACGCGGATGGTCCTTGATCGACTGCTGGTATGTGGCCAGGGCCTGGCTCGCTGAGCCTTCCGCGGCCTGCACCTGGGCCAGCTTTAACAGCGCATCGGAATTGTCCTTGTCCAGCTCCACCGCTTTGTGGAACGCCGCATCGGCCCCGCTGAAATCTTTCCTCTGGAACAGCGCCGTGCCCAGCAGGTCATAGAATCCGCTGTTGCTGCCTGACTTCGCAATCTGCGCCCGCGCCGCGGCGATGGCCTGGTCGAGTTGCTTCTGCGCGAGGTAGGTATTCATCATCCCCTGCAGGGCATCGGTCGCGGCTGGATCCTTGTCGAGCGCCTGCTGATAAGACTTGATCGCCTCGGCGTATCGCTTTTGCGCCTGATGAAGGTTTCCCATATAGACGTACGGCGTGGCACTTGCCGGAGCCATCTCAGCGGCCTTGCGCATGTCCTGCTCGGCGTCCGAAAATTTCTGGCGATTCATCTCTGCCAGCGACCGCAGCAGGTAGCCATCGGGCGCACCGGGCGCGCCGTAGATGATCTGTTGAGCGGTTTGGCTGAGTGCATCGATATCCCCGCGGCGAATCTCAAGGCCAGCCAGAGCGCGTTGCGCATCGGTCAGATCGGGACGCAGGCCAACCGCCTCGCGCCATTCCACCTCCGCCTGCTGCTCATTGTGCTGCATGTCGAAGGCGCGGCCCAGGTGAAAGTGGGCTACAGCGTTGTTGGAATCAATTTTCACCGCCTGCTGCAATGAGTCCACCGCGCCGGCCGCGTCGTTTTTCTGCAACTGTATCTGCCCACGATAGTCCAGCGCGTCGCCGTCCTTGGGAGTGGCCTTCAGCACTTCGTTGTTCAGCTTGGTAGCCTCTTCCAGGCGGTTCTTCACGATCAGCAACTGCACGTAATTTTTCTTGACCTGAAGATCCTTGGGATGTTCGCTGTACAGCGAGGAGTATTCCGCGACCGCTTTGTCGAGGTCGTTCGTGGAGTAATAGAAATCCCCCAGCATGCGGTAGCCTTCGGAATTGTCCGGGAGGTCGCTCTTGGCCTGCCGCAGAAACCCTTCGACTTCCTGTTTCTTGCCTTCCGCCATCAGCAGGTGAACATAGGCCGCGCGCGGCGCGGGATCCTTGGGATCGACCTCGATGGCATGCTTGAATTGCTGTTCGGCTTCTGACATGCGGTTGCGCGACTGATAAAAGCCTCCCAGAGCCAGTTGCGCGTTCATCACCTTAGGCCCAATCTCCGCCGCTTTCTTGAAGTTGATCTCGGCCTGATCGGGCAGCTTGGCGCGGAGTTGCAGCAGCGCCAGGCTCAAGTAAGACTCCGAGCGATTGGGGTCGGCGGCAATTCCTTTTTGCATCTCCTGCAGCGCCGCCCCCAGGTTATCTTGCACGGCGTAATAGTTAGCCCACGCTATGTGCGTGTCGGGATTGTCAGGCTGCTTCTCGTGGAGGATGTCCAGGTGAGTCTTGGCCTGCTTCAGGTAGTCCTGGTTCAGGGAACCGTCACGGCCGCGTGCCCCTGTAATCAACAGGTTGGCCAACTCGGTATGGGCCTGATAGTTCTCGGGCGCCAGGTCGACGGCACGAGAGAGTTCCAGGAAGGCGCGGTTAGCGTCCTTCAGCTTGAGGTAAGTCTCACCCAACTGGTAATGCGCCTCGGCGAAGCGGGCATCCACCTGAATGGCATTGGAATACTGAATGGCCGCCTCGCGGAACTTGCCTTTGTCGCGATAGCGGTTACCGCTCTCCAGAAACTTCTGTTTGCGCACATTGGGATCGCGATTGCAGCCGATGAATAGTGCAGGAACAAGGAACCCGACAACCAGTAAACGGACGGCAACAGAGCGGCTCATATCTTCTCCAAAGCAGGCGCAAATGCGCACACGACCACAGACCGATGGTCCCACCACCAAGGTACTGCAAGACCGGGTGGAAAGAAAAGTGACTGCTGTCACACTGAGGGGGCAGAGTCGCGGCGGTCTCCCCCCGCGCTACCGAATTTTAATGCTGTTGAAGAACTTATTAGCGTCGGCTTCGGTGCAGTTCGAGGTCTTGTCACACAGCACGAGGGCCTGCCAAACGCGTTTGCCTTGCACGGTTATTCGTTCGTAGGTTGTCCGGTTAACCGTAGTCTGTCCGCTGGTGGAAGAGCTGGTTGCGGTAATCGCGCGGGCCGGCACTCCGCTGAAGGTGGTGTCGGTCTTGGGCCCGGGTTTGGCATTTTCCAGCGTGGCCACTGCGCCGTCGAGCATCAGATCAAGTCCATAAGTATCGCCCCGCAGGTCCGCGTCACAATAAATTATGAGGAACGCGTCGTTGTCATTGTGGATGCCCAGGGCGTAGGTGTGCATGGTTGCCGTCTCACCGCTCTTCAGTTTGACGGGTTGGGATGAGTAGGTGACCCCAGGCTTGTCCTTGTCGGGCACCGGGTAGGTGGCGCTGAACGCCGGCGCGGCGTAAGGCGTGGTGGTGAACTCCAGCGTCTGCGCCGAGGCTGCGGCCACCGTCAGTATCAAAAACGCAAACGACAGTCTCAGGAATCTCGCTCTCATAGTCGCTCCAGTACGCGGTGTCCCAACGCCACCAATTCTGCCAGCGAAGGCGAGCGCTTGCTACATTACTTCTGTCACGTGAGGCTAGGCCGGAGAGGCAGATTCCGCCATCTTTACTATCAAGAGCTTGTTTTTGCAGTTCTGTAAAGACACCGGGGATGTGCCTTGCACAGCGCAAAATCCAGTCCGCGCTCAGTTGACCGTGATGCTGACACTCGGCGAAGGGATGCCGTTGACCACTACCTCGAGTGAGCTTAGTCCAGTCTCCATTACTGCGGGAACGTCGAAATTTGTCGAGACAGTGAGGTTGCCGGTGGCGACCGCCATGGTGCTGTGGCCGTGGGTGCGGGCATAAAAAACGTGACCGGTGGCCTGGTTCGAGATCCGCACCAGGGGATAATTCGTCGCGGTCTCGTCCTCATCTCCAAAGGCAGCAGCTTGCGACAAGCCGTTGAACTGGGTGCCGGAGATGTTGTAGGTGGAGCCGCGCGTCACGCTCGCTGGGAAAGCGGTGATACTCGGGGCCCATGAAGCCGAAGGCTGTCCGGAAGACGCGTAAATCCGAACGCTGGTGCCTCCGACGATTACTTCTCCAGTAGGCAGCACGAGCAGGCTGCTTCCGGGGGGCACGGCTTCGCCGGCAATTAGTTTCGCGCCATCGAACTCATAAAGCGTTCCAGAGTTGGCCTCGACCAGCACGTGCCCGTTGGGCAACAGAGCGGCAAACGAATCGCCGGCATTATCGTTGTTTGGGAAGTCGGGGCCGACAGTCCAGGTTCCGGTGTCGGTAAGAATCGCCGGCGGAGTGTAGACAGCGGTGTGTCCGGGGCCGGCTGTCGATTTGGAGCCGGTGGCGAAGACCGTGCCATCGGGGCGAAGCACCGCGGGGCCAACCTCGCCGGGGGGCAAGTAACAGCCGCCGCCATACGGGATACACGCGCCGCCGGGTGAGTGCAAATCTACCATCGTGCTGCCCGCAGTGATCCAGGTTTGCGTTGAAGGGATGTAGCGCTCAGAGTTTGGAGCGTTCAGGACATCGAAGGTCAAAACTGAGCCATCAGGGAGGAGGGTCCAGCCTTCCTCAGCGTTGAAATCGCTCTTACCGGTGGATGACAGGGCGGTCCATTGAAGGGTGCCGGGATCCAACTCGGCCACGAGCATGTCAAGTTTCCTTCCCACCAGAAATTGACCGCCCGGCAGCACCACGGATGGCGAGTCTCCAATATAGTTCCAGCCCATTGGGGGCGCGAGCGAGGTCCAGGTATCGGCTATGGGATCGTAAATTGCGCCCTGGTTCGTGAGTACAAAGTTGCCGAAGTTGTATTCACCGCCCAGAATCACAAGCCGTCCGTCGGAGAGCACGGCGGAAGCGAAGTACAGCGGCGCATATCCCCCGGGGAGGCTGGCGATTTGCGACCATGTCCCACGGAGGTAACTTCCGGAGTTGTCGGGCGTGAGCTTGAACCAATCGGAGAAGTTGTTGCCTTGGAACACCACCGAACCGTCGGTCAACAGAAACCCGATTCCAGCGCCGTCCTGCGGCTGGTTCGCGAGTGTCTGCAAGGTTTGCGGTGCTGGCGGCCCGGTTGTGATGCTAGTGTTTGAATGCCCTCCACAGCCGCAGATACCCAGCAGCAATGTGACTACCGCAGCGGAGAGTTTCCGGGTCAAGGCTCGCGTCCTTTTCCCGGAAGGAAGAATCAGTGCTCGCATCTGCCTATCTTCCCACAAGTCTTGGGGCGCACGGATGGGTTACACCCATTGATACGGGTCAAGAGCTCAGGCGAAAGGCCCAGAAATGGTCCCGGGGCGGGCGGGCTCCACTATCCAATTCCCAGTTCGTCGGAAGACTCCAGCGGCGTACCGCATCGCCTGCAGATGACGGAGGAACAATCGCCGCAGGTCAGCGGATCATTCACTTCCTCGGCACAATTCGGGCAGTAAAGCCCGGGGCCCGGTTCTGGCTGAGGGTTCTGAGGACGTGTCGCCATAGAGAGAAAAACTGTAGCATAGAGAAGGAAGAAATTCACAAGAGGAAATCAATTTGCCAGAAAAATCCCTTACTCCCGACGAGAAACTTCAGCAGGAATTCAACCGCTGGGCCGCCGCTGGCGAAGGCCAGAAGATGGAGAACCATCATCTCGACATCACGGCGAAGACCCTTCGCCGCATGAACCTCCGCCCCGGCGAGCGCGTGCTCGACCTCGGTTGCGGCTCGGGATGGGCGACAAGGCTGCTTGCGCGTCTGGTCGGCGAAGGCCCGGATGGCTTTGGTCAGGTCGTCGGTCTGGACGTTTCCGACGAAATGATTCGTGAGGCCCGCACCGCCTCGAAAGATTTTGACAACGTGCTCTACGTCTGGGGATCGGCGCAGCAGATTCCCTGGGAAGAGAACTTCTTCGACAAAGTGCTGTCCGTCGAATCGTTCTACTACTACGCCGACCAGGACCGTGCACTGATGGAGCTCTTTCGCGTGATGGCGCCGCGGGGAAGGCTATTCATCCTCATCAATTTATACAAAGACAACGAGTATTCGCTGCAGTGGGTGGACAAGCTGAAGGTCCCGGTACGAGTGCGCTCTCAGGCGGAGTACGTCGAGCTGCTGAAGAAACATGCCTTTGAGAATGTAGAAGCAGTGCGCGTCCCCGACGACACGCCCACGCCCGATGACTACAAGACGAAATCGTTCCACAGCCTCGACGATCTGCGCGCCTTCAAGCGCGAGGGCGCATTGCTGCTGATGGCGTCGAAGCCTGATCTGCGCACCCCCGCACCGGGCTACACGATCTACTGATTTTTAGATCTCGCTGTCGTCGTCCTCATCCCGATCCCGATGGCTCAAGTCCTTCACCGGACTCAGCGCCCGGCCATCCGAGGCATGCCGGATATAAATCCGCCCATTCACGTTCTCCAGCTTGATGCGCGGGCCGCCGTTGCCCAGCTCGCCACGCAAGTCGTGTCCGACATATCGGTGATTGTTCACGTGCAACCCGAAGTCGTTCTCGATCCCGCCAGAAACCGTGCTGGCCTCGATCTCCGCTTTCGAATCCGAAGGAATCGTCAATTCCACCGAGCCATTCACCGAATTCAACTCAACCGACTTCCCCGAAAGCTGGTCAAAGCGCGCGTCCAGGTGGCCGTTTATCGTCGAGAGTTCTGCGCGCCCGGAAAGGTTATGCGCCACCAGCTTGCCGTTGATGCACGAAGCCCGCACCTCTCCGCTTACGCCCGTGATGTCAAGTGAACCGTTGATCAGCTTGATTTCGTCCAGCCGCGCCATGCGCGGAACAGTCAGCGTGTACTCAACGCCCGCCGGATTATTGCGCGAGCCCCAGTTGAAGTTGTTCTGGTGATCGGGATACTTGGTGCGGATCTCGAGATACTCCTTGCCGGACTCGATCTCGATCTTCGCTTCCTCGAGCCGCTCTTTCGTGCCCGCATACTTCACCGCGTCCACCTTCACTTCATTCCGGTCCCAGCTGGAGATGTGGACCGCGCCGTTGATGTTATCCAGTTCCACGCGCCCATCGGGGTTGAGGGCATATGTCTGATGGAATTCCTCGGTATAGGCGTGGCTGTCGGAGGCGTTCGCCCCGAGCGCGAGGACAAACAATGCACAAGTCGTTCCCAAAGCGGCACCCAACCAGCTGGAGAATTGGCGTTCGCGGTTCATAAAGTTCCTCCGTTTCAACCCGTTAGACGCAGCGGCCTGCATTTGGTGAGGGCAAGTAGCGAAAAAGGCCCTATTCCCTCGCTGGTGGATACGAAAGTTACCTCCGTGATGTTCCCCTGTCTCCCGCGCTCGAAGACAATCCCAGCAAAGGCTTGCGTGGAGTTTGTCTTGTTGTATTGGTGGAAACAATCAGGTTCGCGGCGCGGGCCAAGAACTATGCCCGGCTGGCGCGTCTCATTCCTTCTTTTAAGCTTCGCGGTCTTGTCCTTGACGCTGAATCTGGCCGTCGCCCAGTCGCCGGACTCACTGAACACGGAGAAGCCGGCCCCCATCCTCACCGGAACCGCCGGCACTTTCTCGTTCGTCACGGCGGGGCAGCAGCAGCTGAATGCCCAGATCAATCCTCTTCTTCTGCTGCCGCTTGGCGACCATTGGCTGATCGAATCGCGGGCCGAGTTTCAGGGCGTATTTCAGCGCCCACCCGGCGGCGGCCCTTACGGCGGCCCGGTGGGCAAGAACCTCGACTATCTCGAGGCCGACTACATCGCCAACCACTACGTCACGGTCACCCTTGGTCGGTTTCTCACCCCGTTCGGAATCTTCAACGAGCGCCTTTATCCCATCTGGATTCGCAGCCTGCAACAGGACCCATTGATCCTGCCGCTCTCCCCCGAATCAAGCGACGGCATGATGCTGCGCGGCGGATTCCCCGCCAACCCCAGCGCCAATTTTACCTATGCGGTCTATGCTTCGGCGGTGAGTACCTCGCATAACAACCTGCAATCGCAGCGCAACGTCGGCGCGCGCACGAGTTTCTTCCTCCCCGGTCCACGGATTGAAATCGGCGCTTCGTTTCAGAAGCTCTTGCAGGACACGCGTACCAACGCTTTCGGATTTCACTTTGCCTGGCTCTCTGCGCAGCTTCCCCTCAATATGCACGCGGAGTATGCCCGATCGAATCAGGGCAGCGGATACTGGATCGACGGGGCCTACCGGCTGAGCCAGCTCCATTTCTGGCAGAAGGCCATGCGCCGCACCGAGATTGCCGGCAGAGCGGAACAATTCTTCAGCGGCTCGATTACCCCAGACGAGGCCCTGGCCCTTGGACTCTCCGCGGCAAACACCCGCGAAGGGGAACTCGGATTGAACTATTACCTGCACGACGGCCTGAAGGTCGTAGGCGGTTACGGCCGCCAATTTAGTTCGGCAGGGAATCAAAATCTCTGGAGCGTGGGTATTGCCTACCGCTTCCTGATTCCTCTAGGGAGAGTGGGGGCACAATGAAAATGAGAACTCCAGGTCTAGTCGTCGCGCTCGCTCTCGGGTCCTTGATTTACGGATCATCGATTTATGTATCGCCGGCCCGCGCCGCCGCGCCCTCCGGCAAGAAGGACGCAACCACCCCCGCGGTCGCTCATACCTACGATGCTGACGCTATGCGCGTGCAGGGCGAGCTGCGTTATCGCGCCAACTGCGGCCGATGTCATGCCGCGCCGCAAAAATTCCCCCCACGTATGATGGCAACCGTCCTCCGGCACATGCGCGTGCGCGCCACGATTACTGACGAAGACATGCGCCTCGTGCTCTTCTATATGTCGCAGTAACACATTGCAGTAACAGATTGCTGTAACCCAGAATGTAACAACCCTGAATAGTCTGATGACAAACTCATCCTGGTTTTGTCGTACTCTTGTGGCCATCGCTGCGGCAAGCACTCTGCTGACGGGACTGCCTCGCCCGCGCGCGCAAGAGCATGCCGCGCAAGAGCGTGTTCTCCAGCCTCACGTCATCGAGTTGCTGGCCGACAGCGACAGCCGTTACAAGATCGCCGGGGAACGCACCCCGGAGATCACCGTCAAGGCTGGCGAACAACTGCTTCTGCGAGTGACAGCTCGCCGGGGCAAAACCTGGAACCGGGATGGCTCGATCCATGGCTTCTCCCTGCTGCGGGCCAAAGATCGAACCAGGGTGGATGGATGGGACCTGCTGTTTAAGCCCGGCAAGCAGGAATTCCAACTCACCGCCCCTGCCGAACCGGGCGAGTACATAGTGGTCTGCACCGTGATTTGCAGCGAAGAACACGAAGGCATGCACATGAAGTTCACTGTGCTGCCGTGAGAACAACACGCGAGGAGTGGTTATGAATCGAGCCGCAGTCTGGTGTGCAGCAGGGATTCTGGCGGCGGCAGCCGTTGCCTACGGCCAGAACCCAAAGGTCTTCCACGGCGAAGTTTCCGACAGCCAGTGCGCGTTGAATGTTCACTCCCTAACCAGCTCTCATCAGGAAATGCTCAAGTCAAAATCCATGGGCGGGACCTCCAGCACCTGCTCGATGTATTGCATCGAGCATCTCGGAGGCTACCTGGTTCTGTCTTCGGGCAAGGACGTGTTCCGACTTGATCGCGCCGACCTGGTACACGGTTTCGAGGGACAAAGAGTTAAACTCACCGGCGTTCTAGACGCCAAGGCCAAGCAGATCCATGTTCTGAAGATTGAGCTGGAGAGCCTGAAATAGCTGGACTATAATTCGCGAATGAGGAGGATCCTATGCCGCCACGCCTTCTGCTTCTCTCGCTGCTGATTTCTCTATGCGCTGCAACCGCCGCAGCGCAGTCCTCGCCGCAAAACTCTTCTCAACCTTCACCGGCGCCACGTCAGACTACACAGGCCAGCCAAGACCTCCTTCAATTCCAACTCCAGCCCGGCAACACCTCCCGCGTCGCTCCTGCGCTGGGTCCTCACATGCCGCACGTTGTCACGCTCGAGCAGGACGAAGCAACCTGTTACACGATCCGCGCCTATCGCGTCGCTCGCGAGAGTCCTGATTCCGACGCGGTCAGGCCCGCAGGCTATTCCACCTGCCAACGCGCGTCTCGGTTTCAGTTCAAGACCGCCGTGGACTCGCGGGAGATAGTGCCCCGCTGATGATCTATCTAAGCCCTATACCTTCGCTTCCACAACCTTGATCTTGAACATTTCGAGGTAGCGGCCGAAGGAATGAGGCTGAATCTCCGAATACTCTGCTGACCGGTTACGCAGAGCCTCGCCCAGGCCCGAAGCCCATCCTCCCTGAAAGACCCAAACATTGGACCCCGGTTTTCGAGAGAAGGTGCGTACCATCTCCTGCCATTTGTTCGCGAATGTATCTGCCGTTAGCACGCCTTCACTTGGACCCGTCGACACCACCCGGAATCCGTCGCACTGAAAGGACTCAAAGCCGGCTATGGAACGATCGATGTCGACGTGTTCTTGCCGACAGAGGTAATGCGCCAGTTGCAGTCTGGTGGCTGCGTCAACAAAGATCAGATCTTCCGGGAGGACCTCCCGGTGAATGAACTCCATAGCTTGGTCCATATGTTGATGCCGTTGGCCGGCCAGCGGCAGCATATCCCGCCCTTGCAAAGTTCCGAAAACGTGACACAGGACAACGATGGCGATGGCCAGAACCACAGTCGGCCCAGCTTTTTGTTTTGTAATTCTGGCGAGGAAGACACTGACCCCCGCGATCGCAAAAATAGCGAGGAAAACGCACTGGCGCGTCCGCCCGTATGGATAAACTCCGGCAATTACAGCCGCCCAATTCAAAACAAAGGGCAGCAGAAGAAGAATTGCAATCAGGCGGGAGGGAGTCGCGGTCTCGGGTGCCGTCTTTTGAAACAGCAAGAGAAGCACTGCTGCGGCAAACGTCAGGGTGGCGGCGCCTCCAACCGAGACTTGTCCGAAGATAAATCGGAAAACGCCGAACGTCGCATGATAAAGGAAATGCAACAGGTGGCCGGAGCCGGGGTGGAAATAATAGTCGTAAAGCCAGGGAACCTGGAGCGAACCGATTCTCGTAATATGCGCTGCATACAGGTACCAGGTCAGTCCCAGACCAGCAGCCTGCCCCACTCCCCAGGCGGCGATTACCTGCCTGGAAGGCGGCTTAGTAAGAATTCGCAGAATGCCATACCCGCCGAGGACCGCGGCGAAGAAAAACGCGGAGTACGTGGAGAGCATTGCCAGATAGAGGCAGACCATCGACGCGATCATCCAACTCACTGAGCTCCGCGCCAGCGCCCGCTCCAGCAGATATGCAGCGCTCACGGCGAATAACAGCATCAACGGATACTGCCGCAGATCGGCAAACACGGCAATCATGGGGGGGAGAAACGTCGCAAGGATCAGTCCAACCCAACCTGCCGCGTGCCCCGCCAGGGCGGTGACCCACTTCCAAGACACCCAACAGAATAGGGTCCCCGCAATCACACAAGGCAGCCGCAACACAAGATTCGAAGTCCCGAAGCTCCGCCAGAAATAAAGAATGAGCACCAGCAGTGGCGGATGAGGGATCGTGAGGCTCGCTTGATAGGCAAGATGCAGGGAACGCTGGTTGGCTAGTGAGTAGTGCCAGGCCTCGTCTGCATTGAAAAATGTCGCATGCGCCAGCCACAGTCGCCAGATGAAACCGGCCGCCACCACGATAACCGCAATCCAGTTGGAATAGCGGCTGACAATTCCCTCCGCACGGCGAGCCGGATCCTGAGTCGCTTGGATGGCACTGGACACTGTCTGCGATTGTAACAACGGCGCGGGAGCGCCAGTCAGGACTCCTCCAGAGCGGGTGCGTCGTCCGCCTGGTTCTTCCTGCCGGCTTCGGTCAGCAAGTAAACTCCAAGGATCGTGATCTCCGGCTCAATCGGATGCCGGTAACGTTGCATGGGAAAGACCACGTAGTAAATCGCTGGATACAACAAGATCAGCCAGAACAACAGCCACGCGCCCGGTACGTGCCGCCGCAGAGCGCGTCCCAGCCCCCAGAACATGAGTACAGAAGAGGCCAGAAACAGTGAGTTTCTGAACTCCATCAGCCACCAGATCTGCGAAACCTTCGGCGGCCCGTTCCAGTAGTAGATAAAGCGTTTCAGGCAGAGCACCGCAAATCGTCCGTAGTCGGCCCGGATGTAATCCACAGCCTGCCGTTTGCGCATCTCGATATACGCCAACTCGCCCATGGCCGTGTACTGGCGCATGGCATAGAGGTCCTGCGTGGGATGCAAATGCTGCATCCATGTGCCGTCGGCGCCGGGGCCGTTGCCCAGGCGCAGTTCCGCACCGAAGTTGTCGCGAATGAAAATAAATTTCCCGAATGTCTGATAGTTGCGTACCGTCCAGGGCGCGACACAGGCGATGAAGACCACAGCAGCCAGCACCACCCCGGCCAGCGACGCCTTGCCCCGCTTGGTGCGCCGATACCAAGCCCAGATTCCCGACGCCGGTAGGAACGACAGCAGCACCGTGCTGTTCAGCGCTGCGATCCCCCACAGCAGCCCAAACCAGAGCCACGGCTTCACCCCGTCGCGCTCTTCCATGGTGAGCGCCAGCCAGAAAATTACAGCCAGTAATAATGCCGACAAACTGGTCTCCCACACCCAGCGCGTGCACCAGTACATCACATAGGGAAGCAGCGCCCAGGTCCAGGCCGAGCCCACAGCCACTTTTTCCGAGAACATCCGCCGCGCGATCAGAAAAATCGGGATGCAGGTCAGCGCCGAAAAAACGCTGTTGATGCTGAGCAGCACGAACGCCGACGCCCGCGAGTAAATGCCGAACACCTGGAACACTCCGGCAATCAAGTAAGGATATAGCGGCGGTTCCCAGGCGGTAGGCCCAGTGGGCGCCACAAAAGGATTGCTGAACCCGTGCCCCGACGCGATCGCCGCGCCAATGCGCCCCATCTCAAACCCAAAGCCAAAGTTCTGCTCCTGGCTTTTGAATTTGTAAGTGTGTCCAACGAGAATCCAGCCCACGCGCAGCATCAGCGCGATGGCCACCATCCAAAATTGCGATGTGCGGATCTGAGCCCACGAATTAACGAGCAGAGTGAGAGAGCGTGCGCGGTCAGCGGCCACGGCGGGTGTTGAATCCATGAATGTCTATTTGTAACTGAGTCAGGACGTGGCGGCAACCCGCCCATGAAAGCCCAAGCATCTACCCTGTGGAATCCCGTGTCCCCCGTGGTTAAAGATTTTGACCTTCAACCCGCTGCATAAATTGACACCCAGCCGCCGCATCCCTAGACTGATTGGCTTCCGCCCGGGCCGCACCGGGAACTGTATAATTGTCCTTCATCGAGGTCACTGCATGGGCTGGCTGCAAAACAAGTTCGAAAAAAATTTCATGATCAGCACGGTGGACTACGTCTTCAACTGGGCCCGCAAATCCGCCGTGTGGCCGATGACCTTCGGCCTGGCCTGCTGCGCGATCGAGATGATCGCCTCTTCAACCGCGCGCTTCGACATCGCGCGCTTCGGCTCCGAAGTTTTCCGTCCCAGCCCGCGCCAGAGTGATCTGATGATCGTGGCCGGCACGGTGACTTTGAAGATGGCGCCGGTAGTGAAGCGCATCTACGACCAGATGCCCGACCCCAAGTGGGTGATCTCGATGGGAGCCTGCTCGTCCGTAGGCGGCCCGTTCAATACTTACGCCGTGTTGCAGGGCGTCGACAAGATCGTGCCCACGGACGTTTACGTCACCGGCTGCCCGCCGCGCCCCGAAAACCTTTTCTACGCCCTACTCAAGTTGCAGGACAAAATCGATACCATGACGCTGGCCAAAAGGCCCACCGAAGTCCGCCTGGATCCAAATATGCTGGAAAACTTCAAGCGCCAGGTAATGATCGCGCAAACCCTGCAACCGAAATAAGCAGGTTGCAATTGGCAATTAGCATTTAGCGATCCGATTGAAGCTAGTTGCCAACCGCTAATTGCTACTGTCTAGTTCCCATGCCGTTCACAAAACTCACCCCCGAATCCGAACTCCCGCCGGCCGACGAAGCCAAAGAATTCCCCTGCGGCCAGAAAACCATCTGCGTAGCCAACGTGAACGGCGTCTACACTGCCATGGACAACGTCTGCCTCCACCGCGGCGGCCCGCTGGGGCAGGGAATGATCGAGGGCGGCAAGGTCGTGTGCCCGTGGCACGGCTGGGAATACGACACTAGGACCGGCGTCCCGAACCAGAATCCCAACGCGAAGGTTGCCGTGTATCCGTTGAAGATCGAAAACGGCGATGTGCTGGTTGAAATCTAGCTGCCTGACTCGGCGCTATCCCAGAAACTTCAAGAATTTCCCCGGCTGATTCTCATACCCCGGAAACACATCATTCAAATTCTTATTCCCCATGTGCCGCGCCACGGCTTCGCCCAGCACCTGCCGGAAATCCGTAGTCAACGCAAGATCCCGGCCTTCGTAGAGTTGCGACTGATCCAAGCCGGGCCAACGGCCGTAGACCTTGCCACCCTTCACCGGCCCGCCCAGCACGAACATCACATTAGCGTGGCCGTGATCAGTCCCGCGGTTGCCGTTCTCCCTAGCCGTGCGGCCGAATTCCGACATGGTCACCACCACCGTATCTTCCCCAAGGTCTCCAAGATCGGTCCAAAACGCGGCAATCGACTGAGAAAAATCCCGCAGCACGTTGGCGATCTGGCCCTCAGTTGCACCTTCGTTCACGTGATGATCCCATCCACCGATATCGGCAAACGCCACCTGCACGCCCAGGTTCGCCTTGATCAGTTGCGCCAGCTGCCGCAAGCTATCGCCAAATCGTCCCTTGGGATAATCCGCTCCCGCCGCCGGCTTGTACTTCGCCGGATCGGCAGCCTTCAGCATCTTCACCGCGTCAAAAGTTTCCTCGCCGGTAGGGTGAAGCACAGTATCGGTCGAGTGGTTGTACATTGCCTCAAAAGCGTTCGCCACCGGCGAACCCTTCGGATTCCGCCCCCCCACCGAGAAGTCATTGATGTTATTCATCGCGATAGCTGGTTCAAGTCCGCTCAAAATGCGCGGGATCGACGGCCCCATCGCGATCGCCTGAAACGCCGTTTTCTGCGGTGCCGGCGGCAGCCCGTGCAGCGAGCGGTTGAGCCATCCATCTTCCGTGGCCTTCACCCCCGGAGTGCCCGCCTCCATAAAATCCTGCGCGTCGAAGTGCGAGCGGCTGGGGTCAGGCGATCCGGCAGCATGCACAATCGCCAGTTGCCGCTGCTTCCACAGTGGCTGAAACGACGCGAGCGAGGGATGCAGCCCGAAAAATCCATCCAGATCAAGCACTGCTTTGCGCGGAATATTAATGCTCGGCCGCATCGCGTAATACTGAGCCTCGCCGTGAGGCACAACAATATTCAAACCGTCAGCCGCCCCGCGCTGAAAAATCACCACCAGCCGTTTGGCGCGCAAACCGGGCTCAGCTGCGCCCATGGCGGCACGAGCCAGAAAGCGAGGCACCGCCGCCGTCCCCACCACAGCCAGCGCGCTATTGCGAAGAAAAACCCGACGAGTCACGGACATGAACCACTCCTATCTCCTCTGAAACTCCGGCGAACCCAGCAGCAACCCCGCAATCGTACTAACATCCGCCGGCCGCGCCCCAGCCACGGGTTTGCCGGCTCCGGCCTTGCTGTCAGGCTTCTGCGGCGCGCCCTTCGCCGCTCCCATCTGCGCGGCGATCGAGTCATGCGTCTGTTTCGATACGCCGCCGACGATCAAATTCGCTTCCAGCGCGGAAAGCGTAGCATCCGAATCCGTCGGCGGAGACGCACTGGTTCCCGCCAGTTGCGCCGCCTCCACCTTCACACCCTTAATCTTCCCGCTGGTCAACGCTAACGCAAAATTCATGCGGTTCAGCAGCGCCGAAGAACTCACCCAGGTTTCTGCTTTCATGGAATAGCCCGTGGGCGGCTGCGCCCCGTAAAGCGGCATGCCCATGCGGTTGAGCTGCTGGGCCAGCGGTTGCGCGTCATCAACCTCAGCGCCGGTGGCACGCACCGCCGAAGCGACGAATTCCAAAGGCGTCTTCACCTTGGCGCGGTAAGCTCCGTCATCCCAAAATTCTGGTGAATGGAACAGTATCTCCAGCACTTCGCGAATGTCG
Organism: Candidatus Dormiibacterota bacterium; assembly: GCA_035566655.1. Classification (GTDB taxonomy): domain Bacteria; phylum Acidobacteriota; class Terriglobia; order Terriglobales; family Acidobacteriaceae; genus Sulfotelmatobacter. Next base: position 106,782 of record DATMQT010000065.1, on the reverse strand, counting down.
CCCTTTTTCTTCAAAAACGTTTTCGCCATGCGATCCACCAAAGCTGGAGCCGGATCGTCCGACACAAACCGCTGTGCCAGCTTCAACGAAATAAACTGTGCTGTCTGCGGACTCGTAGCCAGCCTGTGCAACACCTCCAGTCCCTCGCTCTCGCCCTTGGGTTTGATCTTGTGTCCCAGCACAAACTTTGGCCCGGGCTCGTGCATGCGCGGATCAAACTTGAAGCCGCCGCCTTCCGGCGGCTTGTCGATCGTCCATCCCGTAAAAACTTTGGCCACCTCGGTTACATCGCGCTGCGAGTAGCCGCCGTTCACACTCAGCGTGTGCAACTCAAGTAATTCGCGTCCGTAATTTTCATTCAGACCACTAGGCCGCTTGCCCGGACTTGGTCGAGGCTGCGGATAGCGCCGCCCGTAAGGCCCGCGTCCATAAGGACCCGGCGGAATTCCCAACGCCTGCGCCGAGTTCGGCCCAACGCTCATAAAATTATCCAGATAAAACAACATCGCCGGACTCTTCGCCGTCGCCACCAGCAGGTCTTCAAACTTGCCAAGCGCATGCGGACGGATCACATCGCGCTCGTAGCTCGTTACCAGCACCCGGTCGAGCCCTTTGTCCACGAAAACGTTGAAGTGGTTAAACCAGAAGTCGGTCATCACTTCTTCAAACTGCCGCTGGCTGTAAACCGCGCGCAAAAGTTTCGCCTGCATCAACTCGCCCATGACAACGATCGCCGGATTGTTCATGGCCAGCAGAGTTTCCTTCTGCTTCGGGTTTAGCCCTTCGAGAAACTCCTGCCCTTTGCCCCCACGCAGGGAATCAGCAAAAAGCATTTGCTGTTCGACCGGCATGCTCAGAATTTTCTTGAACCGCTGGTCCGGCGGAAGGCTGGGTAGTTGCTGTACTTCAAGGTCGGCGTAAAGTTGCTGCTCGCGGCGCCGCGCCTGCTCTTGTTCTTCGGGCGTCGGCTTGGCGGATGGCGTAGCTGCTGCCATCATTGCGTCATTGCTGCCGCCGGAGTTAGCAGGCTCACTCATAGCGCCGTTCATCGCCGAATTGTCTGCCGTGGTCCCGCCATCGGTACCCGCGCTCGCGGTCATCGCGGATCCTTCAATGGACGTTCTGCTGGATTTGTCTGTCGCAGGGCCTGCGACCGCATTCTTGCCCGCATCTTCCTTACGGTCTTTACGATCCTGGAGGCGCGCCACTTGCACCTGAAACACGGCACGGCGCGCCGGATCCGATGGCATCGCCCTCTTGCCGTTCATCACCTGATTGATTTCCTGCGGATCGGGAAAGTCCTCGGCAATCTCCCGCGAACTCATACGAAGGGTGCGCAGCGGCTCCAGGCGCGCGTCGAGGGCTCTGTCATCGATCTTGGAAGGGTGCAGTTGCAGCTCGATCCACTGGTCGACCCCCATCGCCATAACTTGCTGCACGTCCCCGGGACGCGGCCCGAAGGTCAGGCGATTCAGAGCATGCAGCGCGAGCTTCGGATCGCTTGGGCTGGAAGTCGCCTTATCCTTCTTCTTCGCCAGCACGTGCGGCACAATACACGCAAGGCTGAAGCAGAGAAGAAAAGTGGCGAACTTCGTCCGGCCCAAACGCATGAGGACTCCCCAGAGGAAAGACGACAAGACTTCCCCATTATCAACCCGGAACGAAGGAAAAGGTTGCTACCGGTGGTTACCAAATGAGGAAGGGAGCTTGACACCAAAAAAGCTTAAGGCATAAGAGCCAAGAGCAAGAAGCGGTCTTACGTCAAATACATCTTCCCTCGCGACACCTTATGCTGCAGAGTCGCCGCCAACTGATCAACGTCAGTGGGAGCGATGTTAACAGCCATGTGATCAGCCAGAAGTGGGGTTCGATTGCTGCCCACGGCATCGCGCCGCACCTGGATCAGCAGAGCCTGCACCACACTGGGATCATATTTTTGCGGGCTCATACGGACTAGATCGCTCAACGCGTTGCCCAGCGAAAGCGATCCGCGGTACGGACGCGGACTGGTCATCGCATCGAACGTATCGGCCAGCGCCATGATGCGCACCGGCATCGGCAGCTCCTCGCCCCTCAGCGCGTCGGGATAACCCGAGCCATCGCTTCGCTCGTGATGCCAGCGCACCGCCTCGTGAATCTTCGGCCAAGGAAACTCGACGCTGCTCACAATCTGATGGCCGACCACGGTGTGGTCCGCCATCTCGCGAAACTCCTCCGGATTCAGCGCCCCCGGCTTGCTGAACAGCCGCCGGTCCACCGCGACTTTCCCAATATCGTGCAAATATCCCGCGCTGCGCAACGCGGCCAATTCTCCCGCATCCGCGCCCATCGCTTCCCCGATCGCAGCCGCATATCGCCCCACCCGCAAAGAGTGGCCATGAATGTTGACATCCTTCACGTCAATCGCGGTCGCGAATGCTTCGAGCGCAGTGTCATAGAACCCGTGCAACGAAGCCATCAGCCGCAAATTCTCGGTGACGCGCTGCGCCAGCGTCTGCGACAAGGCATGATTCTGCACCGCCAGCCCGATGTAGCTGCATAGCAGACCCATCGCATCCAGTTCCGCATCTTCGTAAGGCGCATCTCCCGGCCGCCGCCCCAAAGCCACCACGCCCGCGAGCTTCCCGGCCGCTTTCAGCGGAGCCAGGCACTTGAAAAGTTCGGGAGCCACATTGCCGTTAGAACTTAGAAATATCGAGTAGGTGGAAGCGTTCAGGACAATCGGGCCGCGCGCCGCGGAAAGAGCATGCGCATGTTTCGGCAGCAGAGGAATAAAGGCCGGCTCGGGCAGCATGGCGAAACCGTCGGCCGCCACCGAGGTCAGCATGGTCGGCTTCTCGTTGAAAACGAAAAGCGCGCCCTCGCGCGCCCCTGCCGCTTCCATCACGGCAGACAGCATGCGGCGCGCAGTCTCTGAAAATTCGCGCTCCGCCGTAAGCTCCGGCCCCAGTTCGGAGAGAGCTTCCACGGTGCGCAACAGCCTGCGGAAATTGTTGGTCTCCACGGCCAAGATAAAGTGGTGCGGAACGCTGAGCAGAATGAGCGTAGCACGCGGGAACAACGTGCCGCGAGAGCAGCTTGTTGGTTAGTTTGGTGCTGGCATGGAGCGTGGATTCTGCCATCCCGAGCGGAGCGAGGGATCTTGGTTCTTGCCTACGCCATCAGTATCGCCTCCGCCGCCAAACACCAAGGTCCCTCGCTTTCGCTCGGGATGACAATCCCGAGGGGCAACTAGGAGACTACTCAAAAATGCTCCCGCAATTCCGCGAACCGCCCCACAATCAGCAACCGCTGCGGCGGCGGAGCCGCATTCACTTCTTCATGCTCCAGGATCCACGTATCGCCGTGCGGCACGAAAACCGCGTGCAATCCCGCAGCCAGCGCCGGATTGACATCCGACCGCGGACTGTTCCCAATCATCCAGGTTGAATCGCGCGACAGCGAATGTTTTTCGACGAGCGCGTCATACGCCTCGGGATTTTTCTCCGCAACGATCTCAGTCGCCGCGAAATGTTCTTTCAGTCCCGAGCGCTCGATCTTCCCCGACTGCTCTTCCTGCGCACCTTTTGTAACCATAATCAATCGATGCCGCCCGCAAAGATACTGCAGAGTCTCTGGAACCTCCGGCAAGAACTCGATTGGATGGTCCAACACCATGTGGGCAAAACTTATGATCTGCGCATGTAGCTCCGGTGTTACCGGCTTCACACTGAGCCGCTCAAACGTATCCACCAACGCATGCGAGAAACTATGCTGCCCGTAACCATGCTTCACCACGCACTCGCGCTCCACATCGTTGAGCACGCCCCGAACTTGCTCTGGAGAAAATTCATGATGGTTCAGAAATGAGATGAATCGGGCAATCGCCCGTTCAAAATAAACGTTGTTCTCCCACAGCGTGTCATCGGCATCGATCAGAAGAGTCTGGGATTGATATTTGCTTGCGGCCGTGACGGACAAAATGTGCAGTGCTCCTTGGAGGAAGCTTCTGGCGAGAAGCCTTCTAAACCCAATCCACCCGCGCCGCCGGCCCGATAATCCCCGCCTTATGCCCCATATCCAGCAGCCGGACCACAGCCTCGCGCCCATCGGGCCCGTAATCCAGCGTGCGCTCGTTCACATACATCCCGACAAACCGGTCCGCAGTCGACGTGTCCAGATCGCGGGCAAACTGCATCGCATAAGACAACGCCTCCTCGCGATGCTCCAGCGCATACTGAATGCTGTCACGCAACGCAGAATTCACCGCGGCCACCAGTTCCGGCCCCAGCGCCCGTCGAATCGCATTTCCTCCCAGCGGCAAAGGCAGCCCGGTCACCTTCTGCCACCATCGGCCAAGATCGACCACGCGGTGCAGTCCGGCCTTGTCATAGGTCAACTGCCCTTCATGAATGATGAGCCCGGCTTCGAATTTGCCCTCAAGCACCTGCGGAATAATCTGATCGAAGGGCACCACCTCAGTCTCTACCCCCGGAGCAAAAAGCTGCAACGCAAGATAAGCCGTCGTGAGCTTGCCCGGAACCGCGATCTTTTTATCCTTGATCTCCACCTGGGTAAACGGCCGCGGCGAAACAATCATCGGCCCATAACCGTCGCCCACGCTGCCGCCACACGACATCAGCGCATACAAATCCTGAATGTAAGGATAGGCATGAAACGAAATCGCGGTCACATCGTAGACGCCCTCGCGCGCCTTCTGGTTCAGGCTCTCGATGTCGCACAGTGTATGCGTGAAGCGCAGCCCCGGCACGCGCACCTTATTGGTAGCCAGGCCGTAAAACATAAACGCATCGTCGGAATCCGGACTGTGCGCAATGCTGATCTCGCGCACCTGCGAGGACGGATTGCCGCTCGATTGCTTCGCTTCTTGTTCCGAGATTACTGTCATTATTTGAACTCCAAACCGCCTGCTGCTATTCCGCTTTACCGCTGTCGCTCCGCACGCGCTGCCATCGCGCCGCAACGCCCGCTGCCACCATCACCTTAATTATTTCTGCAAACAGAAACCAGTAAAGCCCAAGGCGGAAAGCCAGCGCCACGGAATGCGTCAGCACAGCCAGCCAAGTCAGCCCTCCGATGAAAAGTACGATCTCCCCAAGAAGCCCGCCCACAGCCGCGCGCGCGAAACTCTTGCGCCCACGCTCCATCACATATCCCGCGACCCAAGCTGCCAACGGATAACCCAGCAGAAATCCCGCGGTTGCCCCATGAAACAATTGCGCCATCCCTCCCACACCTGTAGGACTGAACACAGGCAACCCCATCGCTCCTTCAGCAAGATACAGCGCAAGCGCCGCAAACCCGCGCCGGCTGCCTAGTATCAGTCCAACCAGCAACACTCCGAAGTTCGCCACCGTCAGCGGCACAGGCGTACCCGGCAAAGGAATCGCAACCCGCGCGCACAATGCCACCACTAGGCTGCCGCCCACCACCAGTGCAACTTGCCGCGCGTTTTCTGAAACGAAAACGCGTCCCCGCGAAGCGCTTAATGTTTGAATTGTTTTTTCCATGGAAAGAATCTCCGAATCTTGAGCGCGGGAATCTTGAGCGAAGAAATCAGAGCATCAGTGCTCAATGTCGCCCGACTGCCGCTCGCGCTCCACCTCGCTGGCACTCTCTTCCCGCGCCGCATGCGCCGCCTGCAAGTGCCGCCGCAACCGCACGTAAACGACGATCGCCACGCACACTACCACCAGCGTACTGCAACCCAGGATCAGGAACCACCAGATCATCCGCACAACCGATTAGCATAACAGATGATCCGGCAGTGAAAGGGTTAGTCTCGGTGGGGCGCCATTCGTTCGCGCGGCCTAGCTTACTTTCGCCAAAGCCCTCTTCTCTCGCATCGTTTCCACACGCTTCAGCGTCAGCTTCAGCCGTTCCCGTCCGAACTTGGAACCCGTGATGACCTTCTCGATGTTCTCGAACAGATGCGGATCACCCATCTTTTCTCGCAGCTCTTTGAGAAAGGGCTGAACCTTCGCGAAGATGAGGAACATTTCCCCGCACACCGCCGGCTGGATGAACAACTCCTCACTCAGCGCCCCCTGCAGCACAAATGCCGCCGCCATGCTCCAGTACCCACCCACCTGGCGCAGCCAGTTGTTTTCCTGCGAGCCCATTGCCCAGGCGACCTTCAGAATGTCATCGACGCTCTCCGGCCAAAAGCCCGTAACCCACCAGTTGCGCGCCTTGCGCATCTCCGCTTCGCGGCGCAGATCGTAGAGTTGCATAATCAGTTGAGCATCCGTAGCAGTCGCTTTTTTGGACACGAATCACCTCTCTGGGATTGAGTAATAGAGTAGTTGGGTAATTCTCGATTTTACGCGCTGGTCCCCGCCGCCAACTCCGGCGCCGGCCGTTCGTACTCGCATTCTTTATTCGGGCACGCGATCACCGGCCCGTCCTTCAAGAATTTCTGCACCAGATACTCGCTACCGCAACTCGTGCACTTTTCGGCAATCGGCTTGTGCGCCGAAGTAAACTTGCACTTAGGATAGTTTCCGCACCCGTAGAACGTGTTGCCCTTACGCGCCCGCTTTTCGACCAGGTCACCTTCTTTGCATTCCGGACATTTCACGCCAATGTAGTTCTGCTTCACATACTTGCATTCAGGATATCCGCTGCACGCCGTGAACTCGCCAAATCGTCCGTGCCGGATCATCATATTCCGCCCGCACTTTGGGCAAGGCTCATCCAGCGGAATGTCGGGAACTTTTTTGCCCTGATCAAGCCGCCGCGTAGTCTTGCAGTCGGGATATCCCGTGCACGCCATGAACTGCCCGAAGCGCCCCCGCTTCAGCACCATCACCCGGCCGCAGTTCTCGCAATATTCTTCCTGAGTAGTCTCCTGCACGTCGGCCGAATCCAGATCGGGCAAGTTGATCGGATTCTCCTTCGTAAACGTACAAGTGTTCGGATCTTCTTTGTCGTAGGTGCTGCACGCGTAAAACGATCCGTGCCGGCCCCACTTGATCACCAGCGGCGCGCCACATTTCTCGCACTTCTCGTCCGTGGGCTTCTCCATCCGCTTGATGTTCTCCATATGCTTTTCGGCATATTTGAGGTCCTTCGTAAACTTCTTGTAGAACTCGGCCAGCGTGTCGGTCCACTTCTCCTTGCCCTCTTCGATCTCGTCGAGCTTTTCTTCCAGGCCTGCGGTGTACGCCACATCGAAAATATCGCGGAAGTTTTCGACAAGAAGGTCAGTAACCACCAACCCAATCTCAGTCGGAGTAAACTTCCCGCCCAACTTCTGCACATACTGCCGCTCTTGAATCGTCGACAGAATCGCCGAGTAGGTTGACGGACGGCCAATCCCGCGCTCTTCTAGCTCTTTAACTAGCGACGCTTCGTTGTAACGCGGAGGCGGCTCGGTGAAATGCTGCTCCGGCTTCAATTCCTTGAGCGTAAGTTTCTGTCCAGCTTCCAGCGCCGGCAGCTTGTGTTTCAGTTCTTCGTCTTCCTCGTCCTTGCCTTCCTTCGATTCTTCGTAAACGCGCAGGAAGCCGTCAAACTTCATCACCGATCCCGTGACGCGGAACCAGAATGTCTCGTTCTTACTCTTCGCGTCGATATCCACCGTAGTCTGGTCAAACACCGCCGGCATAATCTGCGACGCTACAAAACGCTGCCAGATCAGCTTGTAGACCTTGAACTCGTCTTCCTTCAAATACTGCTTCACCAGATCAGGATGCCGCATCGCCGAGGTTGGACGAATCGCCTCGTGCGCCGCCTGCGCTTCTTTCTTCTCCTTATATGTATTGGGAGTCTCAGGCAGATAGGCCGGTCCGTACTCCTTGCCCACGTATTCGCGCACTTCCTGGATCGCTTCGGGTGCAACCCGGGTGGAATCAGTACGCATGTAGGTGATCAGTCCAACCAGTCCTTCTTCGCCCAGTTCCACGCCTTCGTATAACCGCTGCGCGATCATCATCGTCCGCTTCACGCTGAAGCGCAGCTTCCGCGAGGAATCCTGTTGCAGTTTGCTGGTGGTAAAAGGGGGCGCGGCATTTCGGCGTCGTTCTTTCTTGTCGACCGACCGCACCAGCCAATCCGCTTGCTCAAGCGCCGCGCGGATCTTTTCCGCATCCTCGCCGTTCGTAACTTCAATCTTCTCTTCGCCCTTGCCCACAAACCGCGCATCGAATGCCGGAGGCTTGTTGGCCGCCAGGTGCGCGTCAATCGTCCAGTATTCTTTTTTCTCGAACGCCTTGATTTCGCGTTCGCGCTCCACAATCAGTCGCAGAGCAACGGTCTGCACGCGTCCCGCGGAAAGTCCGCGCCGGACTTTATCCCACAGCAGCGGCGAAACTTGGTAACCCACCAACCGGTCGAGCACACGCCGAGCCTGCTGCGCATCCACCAGATTCTGGTCGATCGCGCGAGGATGCTCGAACGCCGCCTGCACCGCCCGCTTCGTGATTTCGTTGAACGTAACCCGCTGAATGCGCGGCGGAGCTTCCGGCTCATCCTTCTTCTTCTTTTTCGCTTTCTTCGCGTGGCCGTTGCCGCTGAGTTCAAACGCCAGATGCGCCGCAATCGCTTCGCCTTCGCGGTCCGGGTCAGGCGCCAGGTAGATCGCATCCATCGGCCCTGCCAGCTTCTTCAGCTTGGCCAGAACCTTTTCTTTGCCCGGGATCACGACGTAGTCGGTCTCAAAGTCGTTTTTAGTATCGACTCCGAGCGTGCTCTTAGGCAGATCTTTCACGTGGCCGAGCGACGCCTCGACGGTAAATCCCTTTCCCAGATATTTCTGGATTGTCTTCGCCTTAGCCGGCGATTCGACGATGACTAAACTCTTGGTCAACTGAACCTCAATTCTTAGGATTTCGCTTTGAACCTAGCACGAATGGGACGAAAGCAACAAGTTACGGGTGAGAAGCTCGGGCAGACATCCTAGAACGTTTTCACAAAATTCTTGCCGGGCATCTGCCGTACTTTTCCACTAAGCTCCAGCTCGAAGAGAGCGGCAAAAATTTCTGACGATGATAACTCGTCTTCCAACTTCTCGACTATTTCATCAATCTGCGTCGCTTCATCCGCCTTCAACAACTTCAAGATCCGCTTCTCGTGCGGCGGAAGCCCTTCGTCCGGGAATAGAGATGCGGAAGTCGCCTTGCCGGATTCACCCACCACGTCCGGCATGAGCGCAAGTTTCACTTCCGGAGGCAGATCCTCCCACACATCTTCCCAGGTCGCAACCAGCTTCGCGCCCTGCTTTATCAGTGTGTTTGGTCCCCACGAATTCTTATTCGTAACATTCCCCGGCACCGCGAACACATCGCGATTCTGCTCCAGAGCACAGCGTGCCGTGATGCGCGTTCCGGAATATTCCGCGGCCTCCACGACGAGCACTCCGACCGACATCCCACTCAAAATCCGGTTCCGGATTGGAAAGTTCTGCGGCGCGGCAAATGTCCCCATCTTGAACTCGGAAATCAGCGCACCACCCAGCGCCAGAATTTGTTCCGAAAGCCGCGAATTCTCCTTGGGATAAATCACATCCGCACCCGTCCCAAACACCGCGACCGTCTTGCCTTTGGCCGAGATCGCCCCGCGGTGGCTCGCAGTGTCAACCCCGCGGGCCATGCCGCTGATAATCACCAGCCCTTGCGCCGCCAGGTCGCACGCCAATCGCTCCGCCATCCCCGACCCATACGGCGTGGGATGCCGCGTCCCCACCATCGCGATCCCCGGTCGCGGCAGCACCTCAGGGTTGCCGCGAACATACAAAACCAGCGGCGGATCGTAAATTTCTTTCAGTCGCGGCGGATAGCAAGCATCTTCCAGCGACAGCACAGTAACGTCCGTTGCCGCAGCCCGCGCAATTTCCTCCCGCGCCAGTTCCGCCGACTTCCCCGTCGCAATCGACTGCGCCGAAAGCGCCTGAATACCTGTGCTTTCGAGTTCGGTTAAAGATGCGTGAAACACCGCTTCAGCGTTACCAAAATGTTCCACCAATTTCCGCGCCTTCGTCGGCCCCAGGCCAGGCGTTAGTGAGATGGCAAGCCACTCCAGAAGATGAGTTGCAGATGGCGATGCGGCGATAGCATTAGGCACGGCTACTCCAGTTCTTACCCTGACTGGGCGGACTCTAGCCATTTGCGGAAAGCCCTGTCAAGGGCAGATGTCACAAAGGCCTGTTGAAAAAGGTCTGCTAGAATCAAAACAGGAATGAGACGTCTCCGCATCTCTGCGATTTCCTACCTCAACACCGCCCCCCTCATGTGGGATTTCGAACACGCTAAGGCCGGACGTGACTTCGATATTTCCTACACGCTCCCCTCAGCCTGTGCCCGCGCGCTCGAAGCCGGAACCGCCGACATTGGCATCATCCCAGCCGCCGCCTACGCGCAAGTCCCCGGCCTGATGGTCTTGCCCGGCGTAGCGATCGCCTCGCGCCGCCCAGTGCGCTCCATCCTGCTAGTCAGCCGAGTGCCGGTCGACCAGGTTCGCACCGTCGCTCTCGATACTTCTTCCATGACCTCGGTCGCGCTCACGAAAATTCTGTTCGAGAAATGGCTAGGAGGCGGCCGCAAGTTCGCTCCGATGGAACCAAACGTCGAAAAGATGCTCGCCGCGCACGATGCCGCATTAGTAATCGGAGACCCCGCACTCCAGATCGACCGCTCGCGCTACGTCACTCTCGACCTAGCCGAAGAGTGGATTCGCCATACCGGCAAGCCTTTCGTCTTCGCTTTCTGGGCCGTGCGTCAAGACGCATTGCAGGACGCTCCCTCGCAAGACCTCGCAACAACCTTCCAGCAATCCCGCGACCGCGGCCTCGAACCAGCAAGCCTCGAACACATCGCCCACGGGTGGGCTCCGCGTCTGGGCCTCAAAGAATCCGACGTTCGCTCGTACCTGACCGAAAACATTTACTACCATCTCGATGCCCCCTGCCTCGAAGGCCTGCAACTCTTCTATCGCTACGCCGCCGAGATCGGAGCCCTGCCCCCCGCCCCCGAAATATGTTTTCTGAGCAATCCCGTCGCTGCCCGGTAAACTCTTTCCATCCCAAATGTTTTCATATTCATATCTCCTGCTTGCAGTGCCCATCTGGCGGCAACTGCGCAGTCTGGGCGGTCCGGGCCTGGTCCTGCTCGGGATCGCCGACAACTCAGTAGTCCCCCTCACCGGCAGCATGGACGTCCTCACCATCTGGCTGGCCGCCCGCCACCATGAACCCTGGCCCTACTACGCCCTGATGGCCACGCTGGGCGCGGTTATCGGCGGCTACATTACTTATGCCCTCGCCCGCAAAGGCGGCAAAGAGGCGATGGAACGCAAGCTCTCGAAAAAACGAGCAGCCCAGTTTTCCAAAGCCTTCGCGCGCTGGGGATTCGCGGCAGTCGCGATTCCCGCCGTGCTGCCTCCGCCATTTCCTTTCGTCCCATTTCTGCTGGCGGCAGGCGCTATGCAGTACTCGCGAAAAAAATTCGTCGCCGCCCTGACGCTAGGCCGCGGCGTCCGCTACACCATCGGAGCATGGCTGGGATTCCACTACGGCCGCCACATCCTCCGTTTCTTCTCCCGCTACGACAAACTGGCGATAGCAATCCTGATCGTCCTGGCGGTAATCGGCACAGCACTCTCACTCATCCAATACCTCCGCACGAAGAAGTAAGTAGGCACTCACCGTCGTGTGACCTCGTGTCCTTGGTGGTTCACGATTTTGTGAACTCCCACATTTGGCCCAACTCCCCATCCTCCATTAGAATTAAAGCGACCAATGTCGCTAACCAAATCCCAAGCCCTCGACCTGTTCCACTCCGACGACCTGATCGGTATCGGCATGGAAGCCGACGCGGTCCGCCGCAAGCTGCATCCCGAAGGCACGGTCACCTACATCATCGACCGCAACATTAACTACACCAACTTCTGCACCGAGTACTGCACCTTCTGCGCCTTTTACCGCCCGCTCAAAGGCCCTGCCGCCAAAGAAGGCTACATCCTCGATTTCGACACTATCTACGAAAAGATCCGCGAGACCGTCGAACTCGGAGGTACCGGAGTCCTGATGCAGGGTGGCCTGCGTCCTGACCTCAAAATCGACTGGCACGAAAAAATGCTGCGCGGAATTAAGGAGCGATTCCCGCAGGTTCATCTGCACTGCTACTCCGCATCCGAAATCATCGCCATCGCCGAGTACAGCGAACTAAGCATTCGCGACACGATTCTCCGTCTGCGCGATGCCGGACTCGATTCCATCCCCGGCGGCGGCGCCGAAATTCTCGACGACGAAGTCCGCTACAAAATCGCGCGCCTCAAGTGCCTTACCAACGACTGGATTAACGTCCACCGCACTGCCCACCAGGTCGGCATGCGCACCACCGCGACCATGATGTTCGGCGTTGGCGAAAATTACGAACACCGCGTCAACCACTTCCAGCAACTCTACGACCTCCAGGAAGAAACCGGAGGCTTCACCGCCTTCATCCCCTGGAGCTTCCAGCCGCACAACACCGCGCTCGGCGGACGCCACTGGGACGAAGCCACCGCCGTCGAATACCTGAAAGTCCTTGCCATCTCGCGCGTCTATCTTTCGAACTTCCTGAACGTGCAATCGAGTTGGGTCACGCAAGGCCTGAAAGTGTGCCAAATGGGCCTCCGCTTCGGCGGCAACGACGTAGGCTCGGTGATGCTCGAGGAAAATGTAGTGCGCGCCGCTGGCGTCACCAACTGCACGACCGAAGAAGAGTTGCGCCGCATCATCCGCGACGCGGGATTCCGCCCCGCGCAGCGCGACACCCTGTATCGGCAATACTTCCTGAACTAGCTGGTTGCCACGAGACAAGACAGCGGATTCCTCATGTCTCGCTTCTCGCTTCGCTAGCGCGTCGGAATGACAGGGCTTGGTTGGGGGGACGTTAAACTCAAACGCAAGATCAAAGCCAAACGCAAGATCAAAGTCGAAAGCAGTGGGCGAGGCGCCCGCTCCACACTTGCGCTTGCTCCTACTGCTTCAGGATCCAACTCGCAATTTTATCCAGCGCCACCGGCGCGATCGTCTCTTCGATTTGCGCGTACTCGCTAGGTGATCCAGTCTTTGCCGTCTGGAACAGGTGATTCAGGCTGGGGAGTTCGTCTATCTCGAAGTGCTTGTTGCCGGCCTCTTCCAGCGCTTTGCGGATGGGGGGAAGATTCTGATCGGGCGGGACTTGCTTGTCCTTTTCGCCGTTTAGCACGAGCACCGGGCAGGTGACTTTGCGCAGAGCGGTTGCGGGATCGTAGTCCATGAAGTAGCGGAACCAGGGCGAGGTCAGGGCCTTGATCTCGATGCCGAGCTGCGCTTCCATGCCTTCATCGGCCAGCTTTTCTTTCAGCTCTTTTTCCAGCACGGCTGGATCTTTCTCCTTCTTGACCAGGGTCAGGATCTCGCGTTCCTTGGCGACGGCTTTCACGGCCTCGTCATGTGTTTTGCCGCTGGATTCGGCAATGGCCTGCACCTGCGCGACCAGGATTTCATCGCCGGGGACGCCAGAGCCCGCCATCATCACGATGAAGGTCACGTCCGGATTACGGGCGGCGATCATAGGCGCGATAATTCCACCTTCACTGTGGCCGATCAGTCCAATCTTGTGGGGATTGATTTCAGGACGCGTCTTCAGATAGGCGATGCCAGCCTCGGTGTCGGTGGCAAAGTCGGCGGTGGTTGCAGTGGCGAAGTTACCGGTGGACTTGGCGGTGCCGCGATCGTCGGCGCGCAGCACGGCGATGCCGTGGCGCGTGAGATAGTCGGAGAGAACCAGGAACGGCTTGTGGCCGAGCAGGCTCTCGTCGCGATCTTGCGGACCGGAGCCAGTGATCAGCACGACCGCGGGGAATGGGCCTTTGCCTTGGGGAATCGTCAGTGTCGCCGCCAGCGTGACGTTCTGGACTTTGTTCTCGTAGGTGACATCTTCGTCGTGGTACGGGTATGGCTTGGTGGGGTTCTGCGGGCGGCGCAGCTCCAACTCGGATTCATCCTTCAGGCGATGCAACACGAGTGGCATGGGGCCGCCCTGGGTGAAGATGCCGTCGATCGAGTTGAGATCGGGGGCGATCTTGCCCTCGAAGGTCGCGCTAATCTTCTCTATCTCGATCTTCAGCGTTGCGCCATCGCGCGTGACTTTGGTGACGGGCAGTCCCTTCATGCCTTGATCGGGGCTATCGAGCATGGCCATGAGGCCGTCCTCGGTGTTGACGATGTGGAATACGACGCGGAGCTTGATATCCGCGTTGAGCGTAAGCGTGCCGATCCAGGCGCCGTCGATGTCGGAAGGCTTGCCCAGTTTGTGTTCCGGTTTCACTGGTGCGGCAGAGCGTTTGAATTCGAGCGGGAACTGCTCGCCCTGCGACCAGGTTCCGCTGATGGTGTTGCCGTCGCTCGAGACTTTGCCCTCGTAAGAGCCATGAATAATCTCCACACCAAGGCTCAATTGGGAGTCCTTGAAGATGACGGAACTGACTGGAATGCCGTTGGCGCCGGCTTGATCCACGCTGTCGAGTGTGGCTTTCAGGACGCCTCCGTCTCCCTTGGTGATGTGCAGTACGAGGCGCAAATCGGCCCCGGCATGCAGCGTGCCTTCCCAATCGCCGACTATGTCTTGAGCATGGGCGAAGGAGACCGCAAACAGAACCACCGCAGCAGCAACGATTACTCTCCTCATAATCTCCATCCCTTTAATAGCTTCCGGTTTCGGTCCGGCGCAGAAAACCTTTTCACAATTCGCCGCGCCGTTCAAGCTGTTTATAAGAATCGGTGGATACGCCGATGCAGGCGACGGGAAAGCCTGGGGCGGCGAACCACCCTAGTTTAGAATAAGACGAGCGTCACACCCCGATTCGATCCCCGGTGGCCAGTTTGCGAGAAGAGCGACTTCCAGACTGTCCCAATCGTATCGGGATTTGATTATCGTCGATCACATTGTCGTCGATCACATTGAAGATGAAGCTTGCCTGCGCTTGTTTGCTGACCGTTGTGTTAGGGACTGGCGCGCTCTGTGCGCAGAATCCAGCGGCGGACACGAATGCTTCAGCCTCCAGCGCGGCGACCGAGGGACATCCGGCGAAGGCTGTTGTGTCGGGAGTCGTCACCAAAGATCCGGGCGGCGAAACGGTGAAGAAGGCGCTGATCGAACTGATCGCCGAGAGCCAGAATGAGGGCGGAAACTACACCGCAGTTACCGGTGTGGACGGCAGTTTCCGCATTGAGAACATCGCGCCCGGCCGCTATCGTTTGTTTGCAGAGCGCTCCGGCTACCAGGAAATTGACAAGCGGCACCGGCGGACTGAAGGCCGCGTGCTGGCGCTGGCGGCCGGCCAGGAACTGAAAGACCTGGTGATTCGTCTGCAAGCCGCCGCGGTGGTTGAAGGCCGAGTAACTGATGAAGACGGGGATCCCTTGGCTGAGGCGCAGGTCGCAGTCCTGCGCCAGACCTTTGTGGCGGGACGCAGCCACTGGGAGCAGGTGGGAGCCGAGCGGACGAACGACTTGGGCGAATACCGCATCGGGAGCCTTGCAGCGGGGAGCTATTTTGTTTCGGTAACGCCTCCGCCTGACTTTGGAGCCTTGATCGAAGTAAGCAGTGCGCGCGTTGTGGTGAGGCAAAGCGTCGCTTCCGAAAAGGTGGCGACCGCCTACCAGACTACTTATTACCCGGGCACCAAGGACCGTGGCCAGGCGGCTTCGATCCAATTGCACGGCGGCGATGACTTTCCGGTAAATTTTTCGCTCACGCCCAGCCCCAGCCTGACGATTCGCGGGTCGGTGGTAAGTCTTCCGCCGGGAGCCACGGCAACGATCATGCTGCAGTCGAAGGATTTCGGTGGGGTGTTGAACGGCGCGGAGATGCGTAAGGACGGCAGCTTCGAGATTCGCGATGTTTCTCCTGGAAGCTATACCATTCTGGCCACGGTGGAGAATGCACCAGCGCCCATGATAGCGCGCCAGGCTCTGCAAGTAACGTCGGCGAACGTGGAAGGTGTGCGGCTGTCTCCGCAATCCGGAGGCACGATTCGGGGCCGGCTTCGGATCGAAACCAGCGCTGCGGCGCGGCCTGATCCCCGCCAGATGTTTCTTCTGCTGCACTCGGCCGATGGTGATGACGACGGGATGGGCTTCATGCTGGGAGACGCCTTTGACAACGTTGCGCACGTGAATGCCGACGGCAGTTTCGAGTGGAAAAATGCGCCGGCGGGACATTATTCGGTTCAGATTTCAGACGCCAGCGCCATGCCGGATTGGTTTCTGAAGTCGGTGGCGGAGGGCGGACGCTCGGTGGCTGACGACGGATTTAGCATGAGCAGCGGCACGATGACGCTGGATGTGCTGGCGAGCGGCAATGGGGCCGTCGCCGAGGGCGTGGCCCGTAACCAGAAAGACGAACCGGTCGCCGATGCGGTAGTGGTGGCGGTACCGGAAGCGCGTTGGCGCAGCCGTCCCGACCGCTATCGCAAAGCGGTCACCGATCAGAGCGGACGGTTCAGCCTGCGCGGCCTGGCCCCCGGCGACTACACACTGCTTGCCTGGGAGAGCGTGGATGGTGAAGCGTATTACAATCCCGAATTTCTAAGGCGCTACGAAGGGCAGGGGAAGGCGCTGCACTTTGCCGAAAGTGAGCGGAAGAGTGTGGAATTGAAGGCGATTCTCTCCGCTGAAGATCAGCCCGCGGAATCCCAGTAAGCGGAAAGGAAAGAATCATGACAAGAGAAGCCAGAATAATGTGCGGAGTCATTCTGATTACGATTCCGACGATCCAGTATGGTGGGTACTTCCTGCTGACCTCGCTTCTGAATCGGGCGAGCCACTACATGGACAACCCCCTGCGTCAGAATCTGTTCCGCGCAGGTCACGCCCATGCAGGCGTGATCGTGATCCTCGCGCTCATTTGCCAGTTGCTGGCCGATGGCGCGGCGCTTACTGACTCATTGCTTTGGATGGTGCGGATTGGCGTGCCTCTCTCCGCGATTCTGATCTCGGCAGGGTTCTTCGTTTCCATCCCTTCGCCGACCGCCACTCAGCCGAACGGCTTGGTAGCGCTCATCTACGCCGGGGCGTTATTGCTGGCGCTGTCGGTCGTGACGCTTGGTATTGGACTGCTGCGGGCGTGAATCCGGTAGAATAGAGGTTTTCACCGGACCCCTTGCTCCGTTCTGATCTCATCTTGTCTGCGATGCTGGCTGCCTGGGCTGCCCCCAGGGGCATTGGGCCCTATCTCCGCCAGCATCTGCTGGATAAGACTTTTCAGGGGCTTTACCATACCGACGCATTCGATCGGGCGCTGCTGATTCCCTATTTCATTGTGCTCACCCTGCTTGCCGCTTACGGGATGCACCGTTACGTGATGGTTTATCTGTATTACAAGCACAAGAAAAACCGGACCATCGAACCGGCCGCCTATTTTGAGGAGCTGCCCCGAGTCACCGTGCAACTCCCCATCTTCAATGAGCAGTATGTGGTGGAGCGACTGCTGGAATCTATTTGCAAACTGAAGTATCCGCGCGAACGGCTCGACATTCAGGTGCTGGACGATTCCACTGACGAGACGGTTGAGGTGGCGCGCAATCTGGTAGAGCGCTATGCGGCACTGGGAAATCCGATCAGCTACCATCACCGAACGAACCGTGAGGGATTCAAAGCTGGGGCGCTGGCTGAGGGACTGAATACTGCGAAGGGGGAGTTTGTTGCCATTTTTGACGCCGACTTTACTCCGTCTGAGGATTTCCTGCTGCGCACCATCCATCACTTCACCGATCCGAAAATCGGGATGGTGCAGACGCGCTGGACGCACATCAACCGGAACTATTCTTTGCTTACGCAAGTGGAAGCGATTCTACTGGACGGCCACTTTGTGCTGGAGCACTCCGCGCGCGCGCGCAGCGGGGTGTTCTTCAACTTCAACGGCACCGCCGGAGTGTGGCGGCGCGCAGCGATCGACGAAGCGGGTGGCTGGCAACACGACACGCTGACCGAAGATACGGATCTCTCCTACCGGGCCCAACTTAAGGGATGGAAATTCATCTATTTGCCGGATGTGGAGTGTCCCGCGGAATTGCCAGTGGAGATGACTGCGTTCAAAACCCAGCAAGCGCGCTGGGCCAAGGGACTGATCCAAACAGGAAAGAAGATCCTGCCGCGGGTGCTGCGCAGTGACGCGCCGCGGCACACCAAGATTGAAGCCTGGTATCACCTGACGGCGAATCTGAGTTATCCGCTGATGATCGTACTCTCGGTGCTGATGCTGCCGGCCATGATCATCCGCTTTTATCAGGGATGGTTTCAGATGCTGTTCATCGATCTGCCGCTCTTTATGGCGTCGACGTTTTCGATTTCGAGTTTCTATCTGATTTCACAGCGCGAACTGTTTCCCAAGAGCTGGCCGCGGGCGCTGCTGTACCTGCCGATTCTGATGGCGCTGGGCGTTGGATTGACGATCACCAACACCAAAGCCGTGATCGAAGCGCTCATCGGCAAAGAGAGTGCGTTTGCGCGCACGCCCAAGTACAACGTTGAATCGAAGAAAGATAAAGTGAGCGCCACCAAATACCGCCGGCGGCTGGGTTGGGTGCCGTGGGTGGAACTGGTGATTGGGGCTTACTTCGCGATGATGGTTTATTACGCAGTCCAGATCGACAATTATTTTACGGTTCCGTTTCTGCTGCTGTTTGTGTTTGGCTATTGGTATACGGGTTTGATGTCTTTGCTGCAGGGGCGCTTCGCCGGGGTTGAGCTTGGCGCCGAGACGCATACCAAGCCGTTTCCGGTGGGAGTGTGATCCTTGGCGCTTTCCTTCGTTCGACGGCGCGGTTACAATCCACTCTCCAATAAAGCCTGGATCGAGCCGGTGACTCTTGAAATGATCGAACGTCAAATGGAACGGATGGAATCTACGATGCGAAGAATGCGCCTTTCCTTTTTTCTGGCTGGTTTCTGGCTCAGCCTTCTCCTTCTTGCTGCGGCGGGGTCGAGTTTCGCGATCGACCGCCAGCCCAACTCCGACTATCACGCGCGCCGCGAAGCCCTCGCCAAGAAAGCAAATGGTGTAGTGGTTTTGTTCGCGGGTGTCGAGAATCCCGCCGAAGTCTACGGGTTTCGCCAGGATGACAACTATTACTACCTCACCGGTTTGACCGAACCCGGCTCGGCTTTGCTGGTGGCATCGTCTGCGGAGGCCAAAGGCGATGCGCCTGCGCGCGCCTATACAGAAATTCTTTTTCTTCCCTCGCACAATCCGGCGCAGGAAAAGTTCACCGGCCCCAAGCTCGGGCCTGAGAATCCGGAAGCCCCGAAGATTACCGGATTCGATCACGTGGAAAGCATGGGACAACTTCCCGATGAGGTTCAGAAATATGTAGGCGGCCGCCCCGTGATCTACACCGATGTGGCGACTCCGTTTCAGTCCTCCACTTCGGCGGAGCCGCTGCAATTCATGAAGCGTGTCCTCGGGTTCGTATCACTTCAGGACGTGCGGCCGATGATTTCTTCGCTGCGCACTGCCAAAGATGCGGGAGAAGTGGCGCTGATCCGCAAGGCGGTGGATGCCTCGGTAGCAGCGCATTTCGCCGCGTTCAAGACCGTGAAGCCGGGCGTGAACGAACGCGAGATTGCCGCGCTCATGGAATACGAGTGGGGTAAGCGCGGCTGCGAGCGGGTGGCCTACGCACCCATCGTAGGCTCTGGCCTGAACTCAACCGTGCTGCACTATTCGGACGATGACAATGTCATGAAGTCGGGGGACGTGGTGGTGATCGATGCCGCGGGCGAGTATTCGATGTATGCCTCCGACATCACCCGCACGCTTCCGGTCAATGGACACTTCACGGCGCGGCAACGCGAGATTTATGAGATCGTCCTCGGCGCGCAGCAGGCCGCGGCCGATGCTTTTGTCTCTGGCAAGTCGAACATGAAGCGCGACGACCCGGCGTCGCTCCACAAAGTCGCGTTCGACTACATCAATACTCACGGTAAGGACCTGCACGGTGAGCCGCTGGGAAAATATTTCATTCATGGCCTGGGGCATTCGGTCGGGCTCAACGTGCACGACGCCACGGATTACACCGTGCCGTTCGGACCCGGGCAGGTTTTCACCATCGAGCCGGGAATTTATATTCCTGAGGAGAACCTGGGCGTTCGCATCGAAGACGACTACTATGTCGACCCGGACGGGAAGCTGATCAAGCTGAGCGGGGCGCTGCCTTCGAAAGCGGACGAGGTGGAGAAGTTGATGGCAGGAAAGTGAAAGCAGTGGTCAGTGGCTAGTGGTCAGTGGTCAGAAAGAGCGATTGAGCTGCATCGTTGCGTTACTGGCCACTGACCACTGACCACTGCTACGAAATGTATTCCCTGATGTACTCGTCCTCACTGTGCGCCAGCGCGTGCAGGTCACCGTCAAAGATTACCTTGCCGTCGCGCAGAATCAAGAAGCTCATGGGCACTTCGCAATGCTGGCCGGGCGGCAGGGCTTGCATCTGATTGGTCTGCTTGTCGAATTGATGGGTGGCCATGGTGAAGGCGTCCTGCAGGCGGTGTGTGACCAGCAGGGCACTGGTCTTGTACACGTCGCGTTGCTTCACGATCAATTCGATGATGGTGTTCGACGTTACCGGATCGAGGCCTCCGGTGGGCGAGTCGTAGAGCAGCAGTTCGGGCTGCGTAATCAGGGCGCGGGCGATGGCGACGCGGCGCCGCATGCCTCCGGAAAGCTCCGCGGGGTCGAGGTCGAGTGTGTGCTCCAGTTCCACAAAGCGGAGGACCTCGCGCACGCGGCGGTCGATGTCTTCGTCGTAGATGCCGTGCTCTTCGGTCAACCGGTAGGCAACATTTTCCTTCACGCTGAGAGAATCGAACAGGGCACTTTCCTGGAAGACCATCCCAATCTTATCCCGCAACTTAAACAGATCTTTTTCCTGCAACTGGGTCACGTCCTCGCCCAGGACGACTATGCGACCGGAGTCCGGCCGGATCAGTCCCAGCACCAGCTTGAGAATAAGGCTCTTGCCTGAACCCGCCACGCCGAATAGCGCCTTGGTTTCGCCACGGTTGAGACGGAAGGAAACTCCGCGGAGCACTTCATTCTCGGCAAAGGCGAGGGCGACATCTTCAAACACAACGACGGATGCGGAAGGGTCCCGCGTGGTTGCGGGAACGCAATCGAGCGGTAGGGTCGGCGCGGACATAAGGTCAATGATAGGAGAGCACGGCCATCAGGAATCGCGTAAGAAATAAGTCCCCGGCCAGAATCAGAACCGAAGCGGCGACCACGGCTTGCGTAGTGGCGCGGCCTACGCCCTGGGTTCCGCCGCGTGCGTTCATTCCGTAGAAGCAGCCGATGGTCGCGATGATAAAGCCGAACAGAACCGGCTTGATCAGTCCCATGAACACATCTTGAAACACCAGCGTTTCCCAGGCGTTATACCAGTACTGCCGGGCGTCGAGACGCAGCAGCACCTTGGCGATGAAGAGGCCACCGGTCAGGCCCACCAAGTCGGAAATGATGGTCAGGAAAAACAGCATGAAGACTGTAGCTGTGACGCGCGGCGTGACCAGCTTCTTCATGGGATCGGTGCCTAAGGCGCGCATGGCGTCGATCTGTTCGGTCACCACCATCGAACCCAACTCGCTGGCCATGCCGGAGGAATTGCGTCCGGCCACCATCAGGCTAGTGAGCACCGGCCCCAGTTCGCGCACCATGGAGGTGGAAACCAGTTGTCCGACCAGAGTGATGGAGCCAAAACGCTCGAGCGTGTTCGACGCCTGAAGCGCCAGCACCGCTCCGGTGAAGAAGCCGGTGAGCACGACGATGGGCAGAGAGCCCACGCCAATGGCATCGGCCTGGCCCACCATGTCGGAGAAGTACAGCGGTTTGCGGAAGAGATTCGCGATCGCTTGGCCGCAGAACAGGACGTAGTCCTGAACCGTCTGGACCTTATCTTTGGCGAGATCGACGGGCGAGGTGAGTTCCATGCGGCTTTGGGCGGGCAAGGGAACGCCACGCTTCCCGAAACTATAGCAGAGAAGTGGTCAGTGGCCAGTGGTCAGTGGTCAGAAAAATCGGACGGTTTTGGAGTGGAAAGTACGGTGCGGGTTACTGGCCACTGACCACTGACCACTGACCACTGACCACTGACCACTGATCCTCTACCCCCGCGTCTTCTTCTTGATCTCGATATTCAACCGGCGGATTTTCTGATTCAGGGTGGAGAGTGGGACTTTGAAGTGTTCCGCGGCTTCGGTCTGGTTCCAGTTGCATTTTTCGAGCATGTCGGTGATGATGCGGCGCTGCACGTCGTCCACGATTTCAAACAGCGAGGCATCCGCCGGCGGATCGTGCAGGGTGAACGCGGAGCCGCGGCCCAGCAGATTGTCGGGCAGAAGGTCCAGGCTGATTTCGGTTCCGGAAGAGAGCACGACGGCGCGCTCGATTACGTTTTCCAATTCGCGCACGTTGCCCGGCCACGAATAGGACATTAGAGGTCGCAGCGCTTCGGTGGTGATGTGCCGCGCGGGGCGATCATTTTCTTCGGCATACTTCTTCAGGAAGAAATCGACCAGCAGAGGAATGTCCTCTCTACGCTGGCGCAGCGGGGGAAGTTCGATGGTGATGACGTTCAAGCGGTAGAACAAATCTTCGCGGAAGCGGCCTTCGCGCACGGCCTGGCGCAGATCCACGTTGGTGGCGGCGATGATGCGCACATCCACCTGAATCTCTTGCACGCCGCCGAGGTGCATGAAGCGGCGGTCTTGCAGCACGCGCAGAATCTTGGCCTGCGTGTCGAGGCCCATGGTGGCGATTTCGTCCAGAAACAGCGTGCCCCGGTCGGCCATCTCGAACAGGCCCTTCTTGGAAGCGATGGCGCTGGTAAATGCTCCCTTGACGTGGCCGAAGAGCGTGGACTCGAGCAGGTCAGTGGGCATGGAGCCGGTATTGACGGGGACGAAAGGCCTGTCATGGCGCGGCGAGTTCAAGTGCAGCGCCTTGGCGATGACTTCCTTGCCGGTGCCGCTTTCGCCCTGCAAGAGCACGGTCGAACGGCTGTTGGCCACCTGGGCGACGAGGTCGAAGATCTTCAGCATCGGTTCGCTTTTGCCGACAATGTTTTCGAAGTTGTAGCGCTGCTTGAGGGCTCGTTTGAGTTGAATATTTTCTTCTTCGGCGCGGCGCCAGCCCACGGCGGCACGTACGTCGGCGAGAAGTTTTTCGTTGTCCCACGGTTTCTGGACGAAGTTGGCGGCGCCGGACTGCATCGCTCGCACCGCGTTCTCCACCGTGCCGTAGGCGGTGATCATGATCAC
This sequence comes from Candidatus Dormiibacterota bacterium, assembly GCA_035566655.1. GTDB lineage: Bacteria > Acidobacteriota > Terriglobia > Terriglobales > Acidobacteriaceae > Sulfotelmatobacter. The sequence continues at coordinate 83,504 of DATMQT010000065.1, read as the reverse complement.
GGGCAAGCGGGTTTCGTGGGCGCGAATCTCGGTCAGAATTTCCATGCCGTCGCGGCCGGGCAGGGCAAGATCGAGCAGGATCAGGTCGAAAGGATGTTCGCCGATGCGCTGCATACCGGCTTCGCCGGTGGGTGCGGTTTCCACGGCAAAGCCTTCCATCTCGAGCAGAGTCTGGAGAGATTCGCGAATCTCAGTCTCATCGTCAATGATGAGGACTGCGCCCGCCATGCCCGGCGTTCCATTTAATAGCGTGCGCGGGATGATGGCGGTATCAGACATGAACCGCCTTTCGGCTTAGAGGGAAGTCGAGGGTAAAGGTGGTGCCCGATCCGGGATGGCTCTCGACGCGAATCTTGCCGGCATGTTCCTGGATGATGCCGTAGGTGACCGAGAGGCCGAGACCGGTGCCGCGGGCCTGGCCTTCGCGCGGAGCGTTCTTGGTGGTGAAGAAAGGATCGTAGATGCGCTGGATGTTCTCGGGCGCAATGCCGGCTCCGGTATCGGACACGCACACGCTGACGCTCTCGCCGTTGAGCGTGGACACCCGCAGCGTGCCGCCGCTGGGCATGGCGTCTTTGGCATTCAGAAACAGATTCAGGAACACCTGCTGCAGCCTTCCCGGATTCCCCTGAATCGGCTGTAACTTGGGCGCGAGCGCATTCTGCACCTCGACTTTCGCCACCTTGAATTGGTGCTCAAGCAACGCCAGCGTGTCGGCTATTACTTTGTTCACGTCGACGTCGCCAACCTCACTGCCGCTGGTCCGCGAGAAGTTCAGAAGATTGTTTACGATCTCGGAGGCGCGGAAGGTTTGCCGCGTGATTTTTTCCAGCAGGCCCGACTTCTGTGGATCGCCTTGCAGTTGTTTGCTGAGCATCTGCGTGTAGGAGGAGATCACCGCCAGCGGCGTGTTCACTTCGTGGGCCACGCCGGCCGCCAGCAATCCGATGGAGGAAAGCTTATCGGCCTGGGAGAGCTGGGCTTCCAGTTCGATGCGCTCGGTGATGTCATCCATGATGATCAGCCTGCCGATCACCTGGAACTTGCGGGTGACCAGCGGCGCGATGGCGACATTCACGGTGCGGACTTCGCCAGCGGGCGTCTTCAGGCGGAATTTGTACAGGTTGCGGATGCCCGCGTCCTGGCGCATGCGATTGAATTCTTCGACGAACTCAGCCGGGAAAATGGCCTTCAGCGGCTGGGTCAGGGTCTGCCAGCGCGGCACCGCGTACATCACTTCCATTTGCGCGTTCCAGCTTTCGATGCGGTCTTCCATGTCGAGCGCCATCACGCCTACGTTGATGGATTCGACAATGTTTTCGTTGAAGTCTTTCAGGCGCTCGTACTCCGCCGCCTTCTGCTGCAACGACGCATAGAGCTGGCCGTTCTGTATCGCGATGCCCAGATATCCGCCAAGGGTTTCGAGCAACTCCATGTCTTCGCTGGAGAGGAAATCGCCCTGCTTGGTCTTGCCGAGGCCGAGCACGGCGATCGTTTTTTTCTGGGCCTGGCAGGGAATGTAGTAATTCAGGTCGAGCCGCGCGATGGCTTGTTGCGCGCTTGGGGTCTCGCGCGGCACCTGGTGCGTGTTCTCGAAGAAAAGATGCCCGGCGGGCTCCGGCCGGGGCACGCTCAGGAATGAAAGATCAATGGTGCCGGGCGAGGACAAGCCGAAAGACTTGGCCAGCACCAGGTGCCCGGGTTCTTCGCCGGCCAGGAAAATCGCCATGCGGTCGACGGCCAGAGTGCGGGACAGGCGATCGATCAACGAAGACAGCATGGTGTTCAGGTTGGTCTCCGAACCCAGCTCACGGCCGAACTCCAGCAGCGTGCGGCGATAGTCATAGAGATTGCGGTAGAAGAACTGATCGATGTGGTCCTGAATCCACTTGCGAACCGGATCGAACAGAAGCGCGGTCACCACGACCGCCAGGATCAGCCCCAACGGACCCGAACTGGGCCGCCAGTTGTGCACGAGCAGGGCGACGCTGGCCACCAGGCCGAAATACAATCCCACCACAATCGCTGCCGCGAGGGTGTAGACGACGCCGCGTTTGAAGATGAGGTCTACATCCATCAGGCGGTAGCGGAAAATGGCGTAGCCGAAGGTGAGCGGCAGCAAGGCCAAGGACAGCGCGGAAACCTTCATGGTCGCGCCGGGCAGCGAACCCATCAGATAAGGGATTACGTAGAAGAGGGTGTAGGGAACGATGGCCAGAATGGTTCCGCGCGTCACCCACTTCAACTGCTGCCGCAAAATGGTGGTGCTGGCGCGGCGGTAGCTATCCCAGAGCACGACCGCCGCCGCTAGAAAGAACAGAGAACCGTAGGACATTTCCATACGGTCGAGGTTCCAGCGCAGGCGTTCACTGGCCTGGAGCCAGCGCATGGCGGCGACATGCATGGCCAGCAGCAATGTTGCCGGCACGTAGACCATGGCCAGCAGCCACGGGCGCTTGCGCACAAACTCGCGTTTCTCGGGGAAGGTGAGAGCGAAGTGCAGGAACAGGGCTGGCTGCAATACTCCTGCGGTGATGTTGCCCCAATAGATCGTCCAGTCGAAGTCGTTCAGCTTGCCTGTGTATTTGAACGAATAGGCGATGAACGAGACCAGGCAAAAGACATAGAAGTGGGTGGATCCGGGAGCGGTCCAGCGGCGCAGAAGGACGTACAGTCCGATGCCCAGATAGATCAGCGCGATCAGCCGCAGCCAATTGTTGAGAGAGCGTTCCGCGGGAACCAGAATCACGCTAGAATCGATCGCGACGGACTGCCGGAGCAGGGAATAGGCGGCTTTGGACCAGACGCCGTTGCGGTAAAGCTGGCGCTCCAGCCCGGACATGTTCTGAACTTCTTGTCCGTTGATGGACACCAGCTCGTCGCCGGACTTGATGCCGCCCTTGGCACCGGGGCCGTTGGGATCGACACGGTCGGCGGTGAGGCGTCCATTGTGCTCGACCCACCAAACGCCGTCGTCAGGAACCAGGAGCTTCCATTCAGAGTTGAAATTGAAGCCAGCAAAGACGACCGCAGCCACTGTCAGAAGGAACAACAGCACCGCAACCGAACGGACTTGGCTTTCCCGGTTCATGGCCTTCAGGGGCGCCCCCGAACCCTCAGAGCGCTGAATGGGCTTTGGATTCCCGCCCTGCCGATTCTTAATGAGCAACTTCGCTGCCATGTCTGTTTCCCGTTATGGGAGTGCTAAGTGCCTTATCTAAAGCAACTTCCAAGATTATAGATGGGTTTTGGGAAAGCAAGTACGGTTTTATGGAGGAATGTGTGGAATCTTGTATGTGACTGGGAGGGAAGATGTTATGCGAATCCACAGGATCGAGCTGGGGCCGCGGCGCCGGCGGTAATCCCGTTCGCGAGTGCCCTCGATAAAGCGAAGGTACTGTCAGGGCAAATACAGTTGGAGCTCAAGTCAAAGTGCCCGCCTTGTCCCTCCAAAGAACGGAGGGACAAGGACGAGGACGAGGACACCCATAGCGTTCTACGATGGCCAGGCTGCTCGCTGTGCGCTTCCAGGGCCCAAGCTGACCTGAATCACGTTCATCAGTTCGTCGTTGTCGGCGGGCTTCTGGAAAAATGCCGCGGCGCCGGCCCGCAGTGCGCGTTCTTCGTTGGCTTGCGGATCGCGGGCGCTCAGCACGATGACGGGAACACCGGACAGAGCGTCGATGTTTTGCAAGCGGTCCAGAACGACAAATCCGTCGCCGACGGGCAGGCCAAGATCGAGAATAATCAGCGACGGACGTTCTTTCTGGGCTGAGGCGATGGCAGAATAGCCATCGGAGGCGGTGGTGACCTCGTAGTTGTTGGCCCGCAGGCGCAGCCGCAGGGCACGCAATAGATCGGGATCATCATCGACTAGCAGAATCTTCGGTCGTGGCATTGCAGTTTCTCCTTTAAGTATTGATTGGTTGCAGGTTGATTAGTTGGAATGCTGTGTGCTCTTTCTGGCGCGCGACTGTTTTGTTTCACGATTCGTCAAAATCATCTGAGTTACGCAGCCGGCCAGGCTTTGAACCTGTTGCTCCAGGGCTTCTACCAAATTGCCGGAGGGCAGTTCGACCGGAACCGTGGTGATGGTCACTGTGCACTTGGTCTGGAGGTCAGGCAGGCGTTCCAGTTGTTCGCGAATACGCGTGGTCATGATGCCGGAACGCTTTATGTCGGTGGAGGCCAGGACAAAAAAGGTCTCGAGCGCGCCCGACGTCCCCATGGGGGGCAGAACCAGGTCTTTGTCGAGATAGACGCAACGCCGCAGAACCTCAAAACTCTGCTGTCGGCTTTCCTTCCAATTACCGCGCGGTGGATTGGAGAGCGGCATGAGGTCGACGCGCACCAGCACAAAAGCCGGACGCAAACGGCCTTCGTAAGTGACCACCGGGGACAGCAGCTTGGCCAGCGAGTAGACCGGCATGGTGAAGGTGAAAGTGCTGCCCTGGCCGAGTTCGCTCGAAACCCAGATGCGTCCCTCATGCAGGCGCACAATTTCCTTGCAGATAAACAGCCCCAGTCCTAATCCGGAGCGGTTGTTGTCGATGGAGTCGGGGTCCTGATACAGGCGTTCAAAGATCAGGGCCTTGGCTTCGGGACCGATGCCACGGCCGGTATCGGTGACTGAGATGTAGACGAAGCCAGGGTCGGCCTCCACCATGCTGGCTTGGATCATGACCGATCCTTCCGCGGGCGTGAACTTGATGGCGTTGTCCGCCAGATTGATGAGCACCTCGAGGACGCGATCGGGATCGGCGTATACCAGGGGCATTCTCTGGTCCAGCGCGATTTCCAGTCCGACCCTCTTTCCGTCGGCGGTGGGCCGCAGCATCGCCACCACCTGTTGCACCAGCTCACCCACCGCGATGCAGCGAGGCTCGACTCGCAGCTTGCCGCTCTCGGCGCGGGTGGCTTCGAGCAGGTCGCGGATCATGGCGTGTAATTGGTTCACGCTCTTGAGAACGGTTTTCAGGTGGTCGGATTGTTCGGGGGCCATGGGGCCAGCCAGGCCGTCCAGAAGCAGGGTCACATACTGGTGAATGCAGGTCAGCGGCGTGCGCAGTTCGTGCGATACGTGGGAAAGAAACCGGTTCTTGAATTCCAGTTGCTGCTTCTGAGTGATTTCCAGCGCGCGCAGCAGCCCTTGGCGTTCCACGGCGTAGCGAATGGCCCGCTCCAGATTCTTGCTGGAGATGTTGCCCTTGACCAGGTAATCCTGTACGCCATTGTGGACTGCCTTCATGGCCAGCACTTCGTCGTCCTGGCCGGAAAGGACAACGACCGGCACATTGGGGGCATGCTCCATGACGCGGCGAAAAGTCTCGGCGCCGTGGCTGTCGGGCAGGTTCAGGTCTAACAGGACGACGGAGGGCGTTTCCCGGGTCAGGGAGGCGAGGCCGTCCGACAGCCGGTTGACGCAACTCACGTTTACCGGAGACTGGCCTTCAACCAGACGGAGGCGGACCAGGTCCGCGTCTCCCGGGTTGTCTTCAATCAGCAATACGTTGGTGGTTTGGTGATCCATAGCTTGGTGACCCCTCATTCTCCTCGTGGTGGCAGGTTTACGAATCCGAACCAGAATTCTTCAATCGACTTGATTGCGGCCAGAAATTCTTCCAGATTTCCCGGCTTTCTGACGTAGCAATTCGCGCCCAGCTCGTAGCTGCGCATGATGTCCTTGCGCAACTGGGAGGTGCTGAAGATCACGACCGGAATGCGGCGCAGGTCGGGACCGGCCTTCATCGCGGCCAATACCGCAAGGCCGTCTTTGCGGGGCAGATTCAGGTCAAGGATGACCAGGTCCGGCCGGATCGCATTGACGTACTTCTCCCTCTGTTCCAGGAAAGCCATGGCTGCCACTCCGTCCTCCACGCTGTTGATGTGGCTGCGATGGGCGCTGCGGGTCAGCGCCTCGCGGACCAGGCCGATGTCGGCCGGGTTGTCATCCACCACCAGGATTTCGGGTGGCAAGTTCACGGCCGCGCCTCTGCCTTGCTCTCCGGGCCATGTTGGGGCAGCGTGAACTTAAAGCTGGACCCGGAACCGGACTGCGATTCCACCCAGATCTTCCCGCCGTTGCGCTCAACAATCTTTTTACAGATGGCCAGGCCGATGCCATTTCCCGGGTATTCCGTGCGCGCGTGCAAACGTTGGAAGACTACAAAGATGTTTTCCGCAAATTCGGGCGCTATTCCGATTCCGTTATCGCTCACACTGAACTGCCATCGCAGAGCAGTTTTTTCCGCCTGCACGGTAACCACGGGCGCCTTTTCCCCGCGGAACTTGATGGCGTTCCCGATCAAGTTCTGGAAAAGCTGCGCCATCTGGGTACGGTCTGCCCAAACGGCGGGAAGTTCCCCGTACGTAACCACAGCGCCACTCTCCTGAATCGCCGCGGCCAGAGTTTGCAGGACTTCGATCATCACGCCATTGCAGTCGACACTGCCATGGGCAAGGCCATTGCGCCCGATCCGGGAAAACGCCAGCAGATCCTGAATGAGTATCTGCATGCGCTGGGCCCCTTCGCTGGCATAGCCGATGTACTTGTCGGCGTTCTCGTCGAGTTTGCCGCGATACCGTTCGGCCAGCAGTTGGGTGTAGGCCGTCACCATGCGCAGCGGCTCCTGCAAGTCATGCGATGCCACGTAGGCGAACTGCTCGAGGTCGGCGTTGGAGCGCGCCAGTTCGTCCACTTTCCGGGCCAGGTCTTCTTCCACTTGATGGCGCAAGCTACGCTCACTTTTTTCCCGCAGGGCGCGGCGGATCACCTCGGGCAGGCGCGCCAGACCATCTTTGAGGACGTAATCGGTGGCGCCTTGCCGGATGCATTCGACGGCGGTCACGTCGCCCAAGGCGCCCGAGACCAGAATCATCGGGATATCGAGACCTTCACTGCGCAGCACCTTCAACGCCTCCATGCCTTTCCAACTCGGCAGGTTGTAATCCGCCAGCACCACCTCCGGCGGATTCGCGCGCACGGCCCGGGTGAACGCGGCTTCATCTTGCACGACATCGGCGATAACATCGAAGCCGTCGTGGTTGAGTGCTCGCACCACCAGCGCGGCGTCGAGTGCGTTGTCTTCCACCAGCAAGGCGCGCAGCTTAAGCTCGGGTCCGGCAAAGCCTTGCCTTCCGAGTTGAGTCCCCGCGCCGCTCATTTCGCCTGCGTTGCCGCGTGCGGCTTGCCATTGATCACCGGAGGCCGATTGGTGACCAGCCAGTACAGTCCCAGCAATTTCACCACTTTCCGGAAATCGTCGAAGTCCACCGGTTTCTGGATATAGCTGTTCACGCCCAGCTCATAACCGCTGACCATATCCCGTTCTTCCCGAGAAGAAGTCATGAGGACAACAGGGATGGTTCTGGTTCGCGCGTCGCCTTTGATCTGTTTGAGCACCAGCATCCCGTCCACTTTTGGCATCTTCAGGTCCAGCAAAACCAGCTTCGGTGGGTGATCGAAAGACCGTCCCGCATGGGGTCCGGAGCAAAACAAAAAGTCCAACGCTTCCTCTCCGTCACGCGCCACGAAGACGTGGTTGGCCAGGTTTTCCGAGCGCAAGGCATGCAGGGTGAGATCCACGTCGTCTTTACTATCATCGACCAAAAGAATATCGACTTCATTTGTGTTCATGCTTGGCCTCCTGCCACAGCAGACTTGTTTTCAACTTGTCTTGCCTTGACTTCCATTGGATTAGCCTTAGCCTCTTCTCGACTACCCTGAGTTGGGTCGGCCTCGAGGGTAAAACAAAAAGTTGCTCCCTTATCCAGTTCCGCCTCTGCCCACACCCGGCCCCCGTGCTTGTGAATGATGCGCTTCACGGTGGCCAGGCCAATACCTGTGCCTTCGAAATCCTCGGCCCGGTGCAGGCGCTGGAAAACGCCGAACAGCTTGTCCGTGTACTTCATGTTGAAGCCGACGCCGTTATCACGAATCACGAAGACCATCTGTCCGTTTTCCTGCCGGCAACCGATCTCGATGACGGCGTGCTCGCGGGGACGCGTGAACTTGAGAGCGTTGGCCAGCAGATTTTGAAAGACCTGCTTGACCAGGATGGGATCGCACTCTACCAACGGCAGGTCCGCAATCTTCCAACTAACCACCTGTCCTGCGGTTTCTGGTTGCAGCAGCGACACCACATCCTCGACAACCGAATTCAGCCTGGTGGCTTGAAGATTGATGGCGTGCCGGCCCACCCGCGCCAGATTCAGAAGTTCATCCACCAGCAGCCCCATGCGGTGAACGCCGTCTCCGATGCGCTCCAGATGACGGCGTGCTTCCGGGTCCATGGCAGGGCCAAAATCCTCGATCAAAATCTTGGAAAAACCGCCGACGTGCCGGAGCGGCGCACGCAGATCGTGGGACACGGAATAGGTAAAAGCCTCCAGTTCGCGGTTGGCGGTCTCCAGTTGCGCGGTACGTTGTACGACCCGCTCTTCGAGTTCTTCGTTGAGCTTGCGGATCTCCCGCTCGTCCGCTCTCCTTTGAGAAATGTCGCGGAAAGCTACCACGCCGCCACGCACCGCGCCGCTCTTGTCTTTCAGTGGACTGGCACTTGCTTCGATCCAAGTGCCCTCGGCGAGTTCCGGATTGCGCACAAACATCTGCGCGGCGCTGGCTTCGCCGCGAATGGCACGTGCCAAAGGAAGCTGGTCGGCGGGAAAGGGCGTTACCATGTCCTCCAGGTATACGCCGTAGTATGACGTCCACTCCCGGGTCGGCAGGTTCGCCGCGCCCAGGCCAAGGATTTTCGTGGCGGCTGGGTTCCAGATGATGAACTTCCCCTGCTCATCGGCCGCAACCAACCCCTCGGCCATGCTATCCAGCACGGATTGCAGCATGAGCTTCTGGGTCTCCAGAGCCAGCTGCGATCGAAGCAATTCCTCGGCTTGCCGGGAGAGTTCCTCCGACTGCCCGGCGAGCCGCTCCTCCGCTTGTTTGCGCTCAGTGATGTCGGTATTGGTTTCCAGAATGCGGATCGGCTGCCCCTGGTTGTTGCAATGTAAAACCCATGCGCTGGAGACGACTATGGTCGCGCCGTCGCGCTTGCGATGGATCAATTCGCCTTCCCAGATTCCCGTTTCGAAGAGCTTCTTTTCGATTGCCTCCAGCGGCTCGGGGAATTGCGTGTGGAATAAATCGTGCGAAAGGTGCCCCAAAGCCTCTTGGGGCGTGAAGCCGTAGAGCTTTTCCGCGCCTCGGGGCCACAACACGACCCGGCTCTCCATGTCACGCACAAACACCTGTGCCGAGTCCAGTATCTGAGCCTGCTCGCGCAGCGCTTCCTCGGCCCGCTTGCGCTCGGTGATGTCCGCGCGAATGGCTACATACTGGCGCGGCTTGCCCTCCGTGCCGACGAACGGGACGATCGTGGTGTCCACCCAATAGATCGAACCGTCTTTCGCCCGATTGCGGATCTCACCCCGCCAGACCTGCCCGTTGGCGATGGCGTGATACATATGCTGAAAAAACTCTTTCGTATGGAAGCCGGAATTGAGAATGCGATGATTCTGGCCGATCAGCTCTTCCTTGGAGTACTTGCTGATCGAGCAAAACTTGTCGTTCACATATGTGATGGTTCCCTGAACGTCGGTGGTGGCGACGATGGCGTGCTGGTCCAGGGCGAACTTTTGGTCGGCCAGTTCCTTGAGCGCCGCCTCTCTGGTGGCGAGGCTCTCCTGGACAGCTTGCTCCGCATGCTTGCGTTCCGTGATGTCGCGGGCAATTTTTGAAGCACCAACAATCGTGCCGCTGCTGTCTCTAACCGGCGAGATGGTCGCAGAAACGTTAATTTTCTTGCCGTCCTTGCGGACACGGACTGTTTCTAGATGCTCCACACTCTCACCGCGCCGGATCCGCGCCAGAATGTCGGGCTCCTCGCTGACGCACTCCGGCGGAAACAGCATCAGCATTGGCCTGCCGACGGCCTCGGATGACGAGTAGCCAAACACTTTCTCGGCCCCGCGATTCCAGGCGTTGATCGTCCCGTTCAAGTCCTTGCTGATAATGGCGTCTTCGGAGGAGTCGACCACGGCGGCCAGACGCTCGCGTATTTCGTCCGCCCGCTTGCGCTCGGTGATATCAGCTCGGATTGCCATGTACTGCCGGGGCTTCCCGTAGGCGTCGAGGAACGGGACGACGGTGGTATCCACCCAGTAAATCGAACCATCTTTGGCGCGGTTGCAGATCTCTTCCCGCCACACCTGTCCGTTGGCGATGGTGTGGTACATCTGCTGAAAAAACTCTTTAGGATGGTGGCCGGAATTGAGAATACGGTGGTTCTGGCCCACCAGCTCCTGGCGTGAATACTTGCTGATGGCGCAAAACTTGTCGTTCACATACGTGATCGTCCCTTGAACGTCGGTAGTGGCGACGATGGCATGCTGGTCCAGCGCGAACTTTTGATCGGCAAGGTCCTTGAGCGCGATCTTGCTGGTGCCGAGACTGTCTCTCAGTGCCTCTTCTGCGCGCTTACGCTCGGTGATATCCGCGCGGATGGCGACATACTGCCGCGGTTTGCCGTCTTCCCCCGCGAACGGGACGATGGTCGTATCCACCCAGTAAATCCAGCCGTCCTTGGCCCGGTTGCAGATCTCGCCGTGCCACACCCCGCCATTCGCGATGGTGTGGTACATCTGCTGGAAGAACTCTTTGGGATGAAAGCCAGAGTTGAGGATGCGATGGTTCTGGCCGAGCAATTCCTCCCGCGCGTATTTGCTGATGGCGCAGAATTTGTCGTTGACATAGGTGATGGTTCCCTGCACGTCCGTGGTGGCGACGATGGCATGCTGGTCGAGAGCGTATTTCTGCTCTCGCAACTCCTGTTCGGCGCTCTGCCGCTCCACGATCTCACGTGCCGTGGCAGAGGTACCGATGAGTTGTCCGCTCTGGCCGAGCGAGCCTGTGGCCACAGGGATGGCGATCCCTGTTTTGCCGAGGCGAGATTCCATAGCATGCTTCACGGGCCGATAGTCCTCCAGCATGTCTTTCCTGTGAGGGGGGTGCGGACGAGAGACAGCAGTACCGCGTAGCGACGCAGCCTCGTCAATTAGGTTATCGGCGGGGACGGGGCAATCTTGAGATGGAAAATGGCTCGGCGGCGATGTCCAAGGAGACCGAGAGTGTAGGCCTCACTATGCCCCTTCGGATGGCATCGACGCGCAGCCTTCGCCGCGTCGGGGAACTGCTCGGCAAGGTTAGAGCTTCCTGAGATTAGTTATTTCTGAAGTGTTCTTTGATTACCGGCCGCGCTCCCGCGTCTCAGCCGGCCTTGCGTTCATTCTCAGGGGCCTCCGGCACGTCCTCTTCGTCCCAGTCAAACGAAAGCGCTCGCGCGGTGGTTTCGATAGGTGCAAGTTCGGGAATGTCATCTGCAACCGACGCGCCCAGCTCGGCAAACTTGCGCGCCGAAACCAGCACTCGGCTTTCGAGCGATCCCACGGCTTTGTTGTAAGACTCGACGGCGCGGTCGAGTCCAGTGCCGACTTGCGCGATGTGTTGTGCGAGCAGGCGCAGGCGATCATGCAGTTCCTTGCCGAGTTCGCTGATCTGCTGCGCGTTGCGCGCCAGCTTTTCCTGATTCCACCCGTAGTTGACGGCTTTCAGAAGCGCAATCAGTGTGGTCGGCGATGCGGGGATCACACGGTTCAGAACTCCCTGCTCGATCAATGCGGGATCCTGTTCCAGCGCCGCGCTGAAAAACGTTTCGCCGGGAAGAAACATAACGACAAACTCCGGCGTGGATTCAAACTGCTCCCAATAATTCTTGCCGGCAAGAGTCTTCATGTGGTCTCGAACTTGCCGCGCATGATTGGCCAGGCAGGCGCGCCGCGCTTCTTCATCATTGGTTTCAAACGCTTCGAGAAAGGCTTGCAGCGGGGTTTTCGCATCCACGACGACGTGTTTGCCACCGGGCAGTTTCACCACCAGATCAGGACGCAGCCTTCCGGTTTCTGTGCTCACGGTTTCCTGCTCAGTGAAGTCACAATAAGGAAGCATGCCGGCGATCTCGACTACGCGGCGCAACTGGATTTCTCCCCAGCGTCCGCGGACGTTGGGAGTTCGCAGCGCCCGCACCAGATTTCCAGTCTCCGATTGCAGCTGTTTTTGGGTTGTAATCAGCGATTGCACCTGCGCCCGCAGTTCGCCGTAAGCGTCGCCACGCGCCACTTCCATCGACTGAATCTGTGCATCCACTTTATTCAGCGATTCGCGCACCGGAGCGACCATGTCGGCGACCGCCTTCTGACGGGCTTCCAAGTCGCCACGAGCCTGGCTTTGAAAGCGTTTCAGCGTTTCCTCCGCAATTACCAAAAAAGAAGAGTTGTTGCTCTTCAATGCGTCTGAGGCCAGGGCCTTGAAAGCGTTGCGCAATTCTTCGCTGGCGTGGGTGACTAATTCGATCTTTTCGTTGCTGGCCTTCCGTTCCGATTCGAGGGTGGATTCGAGCCTCGCCTTGCCTGCCACCAGCTCCGTGCAGGCCTGCTGAAGCCGCGCCAGATCAGCCTTTCCGGCGGCTAATTCCTTTTCCATCAAGGACAAACGCGCGTTCAGCATGGCCGTGCGCGAGCGCAGCGCAAGCCATGCAAGCACGCTGCCAAACAATAGGCCAATGACCGCAATGAGACCAGGTTCCATAGCGAAGGTAACTTCTCAGGCTTGATTCCAGCTTCTAGCGTAGCACCAGCAGCAAGTTTGAGCCTGAAGTTTGATTTGAAAGCAAGATCCCCCAGGATTCGAGTGATAGGCACAAGCTGATGCCAAGAGCCCTTAGAGTAGTCGATAAAAGAGTCCTCACAGCGCTGCTGCTGGCGCTGAGCGCCGCCCCGGTTCGGCCATGGTCGCGAGCGCTGGCCCAATCCGCCCAGCACGCAACTCTAAAGCCAGCCGCGGCAGCTTCCCCTGACATTCCCTTCAGCGACTACGATCCCGAGGCGGAACACGTTCTTCTAGACTTGGCGAATCAGGCCCGCGCACAAGTCGGAGCGCCCGCGCTGGCGCTCGACGCCGGACTAAGCCAGGCGGCCCGCACGCACGCTGAAGCGATGTTCGCGGCGCGGCAACTTTCGCACCAGTTTGATGGCGAGCCCTCCCTGCCCCAACGTCTGGGAAACGCGACGCGTACCACTCTTGATCAGGAAGGCGAGAATGTCGCGCTCGACTTCGACGCCGCCAAGGGACATCAACATCTCATGCTGTCCCCCCCGCATCGTGCGAACCTGCTCAACCCGGCTTATAACGTGATCGGGTTGGGAGTGGTCCGCAGCGGAGACCGGGTGTACATCGTGCAGGATTTCGGCCACGCCCTCCCCAACTATTCCGTAACAGAAGTAAAGGACCGGATTGCAGCTTCAGTGGCGCAAGCCCGCCATCAGACCAACCAGCCTGACCTCGTCGGCCGCGACCTGCTCACCGCCGACGATGCGGCCTGCTCAATGGCGCAGGCGGACAAGCTCGGCACCTCCCCCGTTCGCCAACTCGCGCAGCGCTACACCGTGATGACGTATACCAGCGTGCGTCCGGAAATGCTCCCGGAAAGTGCCGGACGCGTTCTCTCCGGCCACAACCTGCGCAGCTTCTCGGTCGGCGTGTGCTACGCGCGCACCGAGACTTATCCTACGGGCGTGTATTGGGTGGTGCTGTCGCTGGACTGACGCAGTAGAATAGCGACATGGAGATTCGACTCCGCCCGAAGTTGAAGCCTGGCTGGCTGCGCACCGGCCGGAGATCGAAGCGAAAATCAACGAAGGCTACGCCGCCGCGCAACGCGGAGAGTTGTTGGCGTCCGAGGAAGTGCGTGCGAGACTCAGCGAACGAAAACGGGAGCGGCTGAGTCGGCGAGCAGTATCGTAGGTCGTCCCCCTACTTCACGGGCACGCTGTAATGCGACGCCACCACCTGCCACTTCCCGCCCACCTTCATCCATACATCGGTGAACCGGTCGTGATACTCGTAGCGCTTCCCGTTGGATTCTCCGCGCTCGTGATAAGCGCCGTTAACGATCGCCGTGTTCCCGTGCATGCGCACCTTGAGGTCTGACATTTCCGCCACTTCCACCTTTGTGCCCGGTTCGGCGCTGTGGCTGATGTAGCCCGTCTTGCTGTAGGTGCTGCCATCTTCGACGGTGATGACGAAATCGTCGGCCAGCAGTGTCGAGAGCATCGCGACCTGCCGCTGCTTGTACGACTCGGTCCATTTCAATTCCATGGACCGAATGAAAGCGGCGTCCGATTTATCTTTATTCCGGTCGTTATCTTTATCCTGCGCCCTCAGAGGGATGGTCAGGATTGCGAGTAAGCAGAGAGTCAAAGCAGAAGCGAAGCGAGTGCGCATCCTTCTATGTCGCACAATGTGGCGGGCGGCGCAAGTTCCTTCTATGGGGCCTTGCCAGCGAAGGCTGTGCTAACCTTGCCACTGTCCTCCGTCTGCGATTCCACACATGGAATCCTCAGCCCCAGTCCGTTTGCCACAGACTCAGTCGCATGACATCCGCATCGGCACCGCCGGCTGGTCCTACAAAGACTGGGACGGCATCTTCTATCCCTCAGGCATGTCGCGCCGCAAGGAGCATCCGCTCGAATATCTAGCCCGCTTCTTCGATACCACCGAGATCAACACATCGTTTTACGGACCGCTCAAGCCCGAGTGGGCCAAACTCTGGTGCCGCAAAGTAGCCGCGGTAAATAAGAATTTCCTCTTCACAGCGAAACTCTACCGTGCCTTCACCCATTCACCCATCGCAGTCATGGAGCCCACTTCTGCCGCCACCATCCGCCCCACCGACGAAGACGAGGCCCGCACCCGCGAAGGCCTCGACGCCATCGCCAACGAAGGCCGCCTCGGCGCGCTGCTAATCCAGTTCCCCGTGAGTTTCAAGAACACTTCTCTCAACCGCGAATATCTCGAGCGCCTGCTGCGCCAGTTCATCGAATATCCCCGCGTGGTCGAGGTGCGCCACTCCAGCTGGAACGACGCCGCCACGCTGGCCGCCTTCACTCAGAAAGACGTCGGTTTCTGCAACATCGACCAGCCCGTGCTCGGACGATCGCTCGCGCCCACCGAGCACGTGACCTCTGCACTCGGTTACGTCCGCCTGCACGGACGCAATTACGAACACTGGTTTGCCGATCATGATTCTGCTGACCAAGGTTCTGCCGATCAAGGTTCCGATGCCGACCGTCGCAACGATCGCTACAACTATCTCTACAACCAGCGCGAACTCTCGGGCTGGAAAGAAAGAATCGAGAGCGTCGCCGCCCGCGCGCAGACGACCTATGTGATCACCAACAATCACTTCGAGAGCAAAGCCGCCGTGAATGCGCTGGAGTTAAAGGCAATGATCAGCGGCAAGCGCGTGCAGGCGCCAGAGACGCTGATTCAGAAGTATCCCGAGCTGAAAAGCATTGCCGACCCCGCAGAAGGCTCTGGCCAGGACTCAGCCCCAAAGTTGCCGCTGCCGGCCTAGCGCGGAAGACGCCGAGAATCCATATCAAGTACATATAAAATCCATATGAAACCTGCGCTCACGCGGTCGGCGAGCGCTGGAATCGGTGGTATGATCGCTGCCGCTTTTTGAACCGGGACGGAGAGGCGCTTGGAACGGACAAAGGCTAACTCGGAGCCGGATTCCCGGCATACGCAGGCGGGCATCGGGATGATGAAATTGGCCCGGCCAGCTTTGAGAGTTACCGTAGGCGCATTTGCCGCCGTCTTCCTGCTGGGAACCTCGGCAGTTCAACCGGCTAAGGCGCAAACCGAGACCGTTCTCTACAACTTCACCAACATAAGCGCATCGCCGACCTCGCCTCTGCTGATGGACTCGGCCGGCGACCTCTTCGGCACTACTTCCGGCGGCGGGTCTCTCCCCGGCGCGAACGGAACCGTTTACGAGTTAGTCAAATCCTCCGGGAGTTACACGCAGAGGATTCTGTATGACTTTGGGGCGACCAGCAGCGATGGAGTAAATCCGTTTGCGGGTGTGATCATGGACTCGGCCGGCAACCTCTACGGCACGACGTACGCCGGCGGCGCTGCCGGCAAGGGGACTGTGTTCGAGCTGGTCAACTCTGGCGGGAACTATACCGAGAAGGTTCTGTACAGCTTCGGGGCTACGAACAGCGACGGAATAAATCCGCAGTCGGGTGTGATCATGGACTCGGCCGGCAACCTTTACGGCACGGCGTACGGCGGCGCTTTCGGTGTGGGGACGGTGTTCGAGCTGGTCAACGCCTCAGGCAGTTACACGGAGAAGATACTCTATAGCTTTGCAGGGGCACCCGGAGATGGGAATGGACCCATTAGTCTGCTGATGGACTCGGCCGGCAACCTCTTCGGCGCGACGCTCGGCGGCGGCACTCATGGCGAGGGCGTGCTGTTCGAACTGGTCAACGCCTCGGGGAGTTACACAGAGAAGGTGCTTTATAATTTTGCGGGACCGCCCAGCGATGGCAGGAACCCGACCGGTCTGCTGATGGACTCGGCCGGCAACCTCTACGGCACGACGGAATTAGGCGGCGCCTCGGCCAACTGCAACAATTACTGCGGGACCGTATTCGAACTGGTCAACACCTCCGGGAACTATGCTGAAAAACTCCTCCACAGCTTCACCGGAGGCGCCGATGGATCTTACCCGAACGCAACCCTGATCATGGACGCCACGGGCAAAATCTACGGTACCTCCACCGGCGGCGGTAGCCTCGGCAACGGCACCCTCTTCGAGTTGACCAACATTTCCGGAAGCTACGCCGAGTATGTCCTTCACGTGTTTGCCGGCCCCCCCGGAGATGGGACAAGCCCTGGAACTCCGATCATGGACTCGGCCGGGAATCTCTACGGCACGACGCCCAACGGCGGGCTCAACGGCAACTCATCCAACGGCGGCCCTTCCGGCTACGGAACCGTTTTCGAGTTCACGAAGGCATCTGCGGTCACCGTCGCCTTGACTCCCCCGGTCCTCAACTTTGGCAACCAGTTGCTGGGGACGCCCGCCACGACGCAGTCGGTCATCGTCAACAATATCGGTGCCGCCAACCTCACGTTCGCCAGCGGCGCCGTGACCCATTCCGGCCCGAATGTCGCCGATTTCGCCATCACCTCAGACGGTTGCAGTGGGCACACACTCGCCCCGGCGACAGGCAATTGCACGGTCGCCGTGACTTATACTCCCAGCATCCTCGGCAGTGAGGCCGCCTCGCTCACCTTCGCCGATAGCGCCTTCGGCAACCCGCAAAGCGTGCCAATCTCGGGCACCGGGCAGGACTTCTCGTTGACTGCCACCACCACGTCACAGACCGTGTCGCGCGGTAACGACGCTAATTTTCAATTCTTTATAAACCCGCTGGGCGGCTTCACCGGCACCGTCACGCTCACCTGCGCGGGCGCACCCGCTTATTCAACCTGCACACCGGACCCGGCGTCGGTGGCTCCCCAGGGAAACTACGCCGTGAGTTCGGTGATAGTGTTGACCAGTGGGTCTTCCGCGCCGACCTTCAGGTCGCCCGGCCCATCCCCACGCCTGCCAGTTGCGCTGTGGATCATCCTCGCCGGCCTGGCCGGGACGAGCTTGCTAGCGCGGTTTGGACGGAAGCCCGCTAGCATTCGCCTGCTCGCACCGCCCGCCTTGTTGATCACACTGATCTTCACAGTGGTGATCTTCACAGGATCGTGCGGGTCATTAGGAGCAGGACATCCGGGATACCACAACCCGCCCACTCCCACGGGAACTTATACCCTCACGATCTCCGGCACTTCCGGCGGCCTGACCCACACCCTCAACCTGACCTTGACCGTCCAATAAGAGGCTGAAGCGGGAAGTCTGAGATACGCGAACGTCCCGTCCGTCCCAGGTTTATTCGCGGGAGCCGTAAGTCGGCACCCCCGATATATTCCTGTCATCCTGAGCGAAGTTGCCACGCGCGATAGCGCATGGCAACGCAGTCGAAGGACCCCATGTCTGCAGGCACCACCAGCGGCCTCGCAAGGAGTTCCCACTGCGACTTCGTCCCCTAAACTGTCATGCTGAGCAGTCCAAGCATCCCTATGGCGTTTTTTCTAGTTAGAGGCCTTTAATCCAACCCCAAGATTCATCACCGTAACTTGTAACCTAGCAATGAGCCGCTCTGCCGTCGCAATCCACTCTTGGATGTCAGATTCCACGTTCCTGCCTACCATCAAACTACCGTCAATGGCCTCTGCCGAAGCCACAAGCCCGCTCAATCGAATCAGTTCTGTCTCGGTTTCTCTCCCTAAGACCCTTCTCGTAGCCTCGCTAAATCTTGCCAAGGAGTGTTTCAAGACATTTCCGTGCACGCGAGGAAGTTTGCCCTCCCGGAATGCCTCGACCATTCCGGTCAACGCACCCATGAGCTTTGTGAGGTACTCCGCTACATCCTCGTCTTTTGACTGAGCCTTCTTGTACTTCTCCATTGCTACTCCGCCAGCGAAACCCAATACCGCGCCGCCCAGCCCCTTCACGAGTTCATATATCCAATCAACGACGATGGCATCAATAAACATAGGCCCTCCAGACGGGCAATCTACACGCGGTCTGGGCAGGGGCGCAAGCGGCAGATCCCCCGCCTGCGGATTCGGATTCAATGGCAGAACGGATCATTCAAGAGATCGATGGGAAGTGGCCGGGTGCCCATCCTAACGTCGCAGAAATAGTCCAATCCCGACCTCACTCTTGTTTCGCGACGTTAGAGTGGGGATTTTGACCTCCTAGGCGACACGCTTGCGCTTAGCCCGTTTCCGACGCCCGTGTCCCAGATCGCTACTGATCTCCGTCATTACTGACTGATCTCCTGCGCGAAGTCCCTCAACCTTGTCAGCGACGCGCCTCGAAGAAATGCGCCGCCAGCCCGCGATAACGTTTGTGCGGATCAGACCGAAGTGCTCACCAATCGGAAAAACGGCCCACCCTTCGTAGGAAAGCGCGTCTTGCCATTCAATAATGAACGTATCGCGCAATCGCGTTCGCAGCGAGATGTTGCGGAGAGTCGTGCTTGAGATTCTGAAGCGGGTGGTCTCCGTGTCCTTTTCGGTGTCGTAAGCGTGCGCGAGATAAACGGTCAGCTTTGCTACTTCGAAACGCATCGGGGAGATACATGACAGTAACCTCCAAGCGACGATGATATCGTCACAAAAAGTATGCTATCGTCAGGAATATGTAGCAAATGCTTTGCTCCCGATGTATTGCGGTTTTCGCCCCTGCTGAGTCCTTGTGACTTTCGAACGACGACACTACACTTCTCCGTATTACGGGAGGCGTTCGACTGTGAAATCCTGCAATCTCTTCTTGCTCTACGCGCTTCTATTGGTTTGTTCATCATGTACCAACCTTAAAAGCCAGAAGGTGACCGATGAAAACAAAGACAAACTCATCAGCGAGATTGCAACTAGCAAAGACTTGACCGATGAGGAGCGGCAACTGCTATCCGGGTACATCGTGCGACAAAACGTATCGAGCATATTTCAAGGGGGCAAACCGAGCATTCCTGCAGGCAAGACTATTGGCGAGATGATTGAAGACCAACGGAAATGGGTTGCTCAACAGACAAAACAGGAGGCCGCTGAAAAAGAAAAACAGCAAAAGTTGTCGGCTGAAATTGCGGCTAAGGAGACAGCGCTGCGTGAATTTGTGACGGTGACGTTATACAGTCTTAAGGAGTCCGACTATAGTGGTATGGCCGGATTTGAAGCGCGCATCGCCTTCAAGGCGGGGAGCAAGGACATCCGCGCCTTCCAGGGCGAGCTGGTTCTGTCCGATGTGTTGGGAAATTCTTTGGGCGAACTTCCCGTGAAAGTATTGACTCCGCTAAAGGCTAATCAGTCCGGAACCACGGGCTACAGCAACCTTTACATGGCTTTCGGTGAACTGCGAGGAAAGCGTCTAGAAGACATCAAGGCGCAGTGGAAACCTACGAAGATAATATTTGCAGATTCTGCGGAATTGTCTTTACCAGAGAGTCCAAATTGAGCGGCCCGACGGGGGCGGCCCACCTTTGTCGGAGAATCAACTGAGGACGCCCCATTTATTTCAGCCACTGAATTTTGATTTCCTTTTCGAGCGGCTTGAATTCCAGATCGCCGGTGACGAGTTCCGCCTTTCTTTCCTTTGCCAGCGCGGCGGCAAAGGCGTCGGCGAAACTCAATTTGAAACGCGCCTTGAAATCGGCCGCGGTGTCGGCCAGCGCGCGGGTCGTGGAATGAAAATCAATGGGCAGGCCCTGAAGCACCTTCGCGGCCTCCGCCCACGCCCCCGCGCCGTCTTTCTTCACAATGGAGTACTTCACCTCGGCGTAGTTCACATCGGTCATGAGCAGCGGGCTGTCCCTCTTGCCGGCGGAGACCAGCAAATCCTCCATCGTCTCCGCACCCGGCTCGTCGCGGAAGTAGGCGATCAGTGCGAAGCTGTCGAGCACCTTAACCGGCATGGCGCTCCTCGAGTGCCCGTTCCTGCTTCTTGTGCTCGGCCCAGCCCTCCCTCAGCGGCTTTCCTCCCGGCGTGCGCTTGAGGATGCCGCGCCCGCGCTTGATAAGCGCCGCAGTCATGGGTTTGAGAAGGATTCCCTCCGGCGTGGCTTGGACCACGGCCTTTGTCCCGTCCTCAATGTCGAATTGCTTGCGCAGGCGAAGCGGGATGACGACCTGCCCCTTCGTCGTGAACCATACGGTTTCGAGCTTATCAGTAGGACTCATACGCTGAAGTATGACACAGTGTATAAAGTCCGTCAATGTATTGGAAGTAGGATTATTGTTTGGCGGGAGGAGTCTCGGGAGTGCGCATTCGGTTCGCCGGCAGCTAGGCGACCCCCCGTCGTGCTCCTGGATGGCTCGGAAAAGATTTCCACAGCCCCCTTGTGACATCTGACCTTGCGCACAGCCCCGGCTCCGGTCCAGAATTGTCCCGGCAGAGGCAATACGCGGAGCAATAGCGACAGGGACGCTCCCGGGGCAAGAATCGGCCCGTAAGTCCTGTGCTGTCTAGATTTTGACCGCTAAGTCGTTTGTTCTAGAGATTTTGCGGACCAAAACATGCTTAAGTCGATGATTCTAAGGATGGAGGGGGGTGGGGTAGGGGTAACCAAAAGATAAACGCACAGCCCGGAACGCGACAGCCAGTTCCCAAGGCAACCAAGAATAATTTTACGAGGATTCCGAACTGGAAACCGAACCAGCAACTGCTGACAAAGGATACTCGTGAAGGCGGAAGCCCGAAGCCCGAAGCCCAAAGCCCGAAGCCCGAAGCCCGAACTATCGTCCCGCAGCAACCACATGGTCCGACATGCGCCGCTTGTTATACCGTAGCGCGACATTCATGTACACATTGCCCATGGAAGTTTCAAAGCAGATCATCAGGGCCTCGACGTCTTCACTGGTCTTGTCGCCTTCCTCGGCGGTGACCAGCATTGGAGGATGCACGCGGAAATGGAAGCCCTGGTCGTTGAGCGCGGAGACGGCATTGCCGACGACCTGGTTCGCGAGTTCGAAGATGGTCTCTTTGATCAGCGCATCGGATTCGGGCAGTGCTGCACCCGCATAGTGGCTGGCCACGCGCACCGCGGTCTGCGGCTCGAGGTCCAGAATAATGCGGCCCTCGATGTCGCCGGTAAGCGCCACCATTCCGGCCACGCCTTTGCGGCGATAGCCGTCCTCTTCCATCGAAAGGTGGTCGACCTTCGTGGCTGTTGACAGGCCCTGCGACAACACGGCGTCCGCCGCATTGATGAAAGGCTGAATCAGTTCCATCTTCATGCGACTAGACCCCCGCGCCGGCCGCGCTTGCCACCGCGCCGTCTTCTCCAAGAACGTACTTGATGACTTCGTACAAAACTTCCGGCTTCACCGGCTTCTGCACGAAATGCCGCGCCCCGCGCTGCAATGCAGCCACAATGTTTTCCTGGTATCCCACAGAAGACACCATGACAACACGGGCTTCGGGATGCGCCTGCACGATCTTCTCGGCGGCCTCGATGCCTTCCATCTGCGGCATGGTGATATCCATGAGCACGATGTCAGGATGAGTGCGCTCGAACTCGCTGATCGCGGTCAAGCCGTCACCAGCTTCGGCGGCAACCTGTCCACCAAAGGTTTCGATCATGCGGGCCAGGTTCTTGCGCGCGAACACGGAATCGTCCACGATCAAGTAGCGGACCGGCTGACCATCCTTGCTGCGTTTGACTGCTGCAAACTGCTCCATAACAACCTCCTCCAACTCATTCCATCACGGCGGTCGCCCGCCGGCCAGATGACATAGGTCACAGGACCTGGTCGGCAAGACCAGGTTCCAGGACTCGCGTCAGCAACCGTTTAGCGCCCGGCGCGAACTGCGTTTCGCGCTGCGCCGCTCTCCCCGCGACCGTCAGTGGTGTTGCCGCCACAGAGAGCCTGCAAAGTGGACGAGAGCACATCCAAAGCGATCACGCGCGCGGCGTAGCCGCGCTCGATGGCAGCCTTGGGCATGCCGTAGACCACACAAGACTCTTCACTCTGCGCGATGGTCATGCCGCCGGCGCGCTTCACCGCGCCCAGACCTTCCGCGCCATCGTCGCCCATACCGGTCATGATCACGGCGACGGTTTGCGGACCGAATTCCTCGGCCGCACTGTTGAATAGGACGTCTGCGCTGGGCCGGTGGCCATTGACGCGCGCATCTTCGTTGAGTACCACGATGTCGCCCATGGTCAGCCGCTTCACTTTGATGTGCCGGCTTCCGGGACAGATCAGCACTCGTCCGGCCTGCAGTACGTCCCCGGACTGGGCTTCCTTCACCCGCAGCGAGCACAACTCGTTCAGCCGGCGCGCAAACATTTCGGTGAAGCCCTCCGGCATGTGTTGCACCACTACGATCGCTCCCGGAAAATCCGGAGGCAGTTGGGCGAGCAGGAACTCGAGGGCTTGCGGGCCTCCGGTGGAAATTCCGATTACCACCAATTTGCTGGGCGGAGGCGCTGTCTTCGTGGCGGAGATCTTTTCCGCGGGTGCGGCTATCTGGAAAGTTCCCGGACGGACCACCTTGCAATCGGCGGCCGCCTTGATCTTGGCAATCAACTCGTTCGCGGTGTCGGCCATGTGGGCCGAGTCCTGCGGTTTGGTGACGAAATCGAATGCACCCAGCCCCAGCGCTTTGAACGTGACCGAGGCGCCGTCCGTGCTGTGTGAACTGACCACGATGACCGGCAGCGGGTCGCGGCGCATGATTTCTTTCAACGTTTCGATGCCGTTCATTCCCGGCATCTGCAGATCGAGCGTAATCACATTGGGCCGCAACTCTTCGATCTTCTTCAGGCAGAAGTTTCCGTCCATTGCGGTGCCTACTACTTCAATCGAGGGATCGGCCTCCAGCATCTGCGGAATCATCTTCCGCATCAAGGCGGAGTCATCTACTACTAGTACGCGCACCTTATTCATAGATGTCTTCATGCCTGGCCTCCCCCTGCGCTCAGGGCCATCCGGGCGCGGTCGGCATGGTTCAGGAGGAGTCCGCAATTGGTGAGGCCGGGGGCTTCGGGACGCATATGCCCGGCGTGCTCCACGACCGCGAGCAGGTTCAGGATCAGCACAACTTTTCCGTCGCCCAGGATGGAAGCGCCGTTCACCAGGTCCGTGGCGAAGGTCTGGTCGTCCAAAGCTTTGATCACCAACTCTTCCTCGCCTTCCAAGGAGTCCACAACCAGGCCGTATTTTCTTTCGCCGACTGTGATCACAAGTACAAAGAGCTTCCGCGGCTTGCCATCGACGGCGGCCGCGGAGGCGCGCCCCAGACGCAGCAGCGGCAGCACCTGGTTGCGCAACTGCAACACTTCGTAGTTGTCGACCTGGTGTACTTCCGATTCGAACGTGCGCGCAATCTGGCTGACCGCGTTCAGCGGGATGGCATACAGGCGCTGCTCCACCCAGAACATCAGGGCCTTGATGATGGCGAGCGTGAGCGGCAGCTTCAGGCGGAAGGTCGTGCCCTGACCCATGTGAGTTTCCACGTGAATCGTCGCCTTAAGCCGCTGAAGCACACTCTGCACCACGTCCATGCCCACCCCACGTCCCGAAACTTCGGTGACGACTTCTGCCGTACTGAATCCGGGCCGGAATATGAAGTCGAGCGTCTCCGCCTCAGTCAAACGCGCAGCTTCTTCTGGCGTCGTCATTCCGAGTTCAATCGCTTTGCTGCGAATCCTTTGAGAATCGATGCCGCGTCCGTCGTCGCTGATCTCGACCACCACTTGATTCCCCTGGTGATAGGCATTGAGCCGGATTTTTCCGCGTGGAGCCTTGCCCTGGGCCCGGCGCTGCTCGGCCGGTTCGATGCCGTGACTGACCGCGTTGCGCACCAGGTGCGTCAGGGGCTCGGCAATGGCGTCAAGAATGCCCTTATCGAGATCGGTCTCTTGTCCACTCAGTTCCAGGTCCACTTCGCGGCCGCACTGCCGCGCCACATCGCGAACGATGCGCGGGAAACGCCGGAACAACTGGTCCACCGGCACCATTCGGATTTTCATCACCGAGCGTTGCAGATCGTTCAGCACCCGCGCCTGGAAGGCCATGGCATCGGCAAACTTGCCGCGCAATAGTTCCTTGGGATAGCGTTTGCCAAACTCGAGGAGCGCCTGCTGCAACATCGACTTGCCAATGATGAGCTCGCCGACCAGGTTGAGCACGTTGTCAATGCGTCCCGCCTCGACGCGCAAGATATTTTCCATCAAGACCTGCGGCAGGGCCGGTTCCGGCGCCGGGGCTTGTACCTCGGCGGGAGCAGACGGGGCGGCAGCAGTTGCCGGAGCGAAAGTTCCCGCTGATTCAATTTGCGAAGCGTCAGAAGTTGCCGGCGCAGACAGGGACGGTGCTGTTTGCAGGCCAGTGCTTGTCGAAGCCGGGGCCGGCGATGCCGCTGTGATCAGAGTCACGCTGACGTCGCCCGCGATGGTCGGAATGTGGCACTTGGCGGTAATCTGTTCTTTCGTCTGGGCGCTGGCAAAGACGAACTCCACTTGCTTCGACGCAGCGGGCGATTTTGCGTCCGGCCGCACCACCAGCACTTGCCCGAGCCCGCTGATCGCTTTCTGAATTAATTGCCGTGCGGCAATCGGCATGGAGCAGAGGGGATCGATCTTCACCACGATCTCCCAGACTGCCAGTCCGGCAGCCTGCGACTGGGCCAGAGCGCTTTTTTCGGCCTCGGTCCAGTCATTGCCGGATTTCGGGGCGGACGCGGCAGATTTTTTCCTGCTGCGAGACTTCTTTGCAGCCGGGGCCGCTGTCAACTCACTGATTCTTTTTCGTAAAGGTTCCGCATCGGGCATCGGACTGCCGCCGTGGTAGGACGCGAGCATCTCTGCAAATACATCCGCAGCGGAAAAAGCGATCTCGGCGAGCGCTCCATGGCAGGCCGCGGCCTCCAGCGAAAGTGCGTCCTCAAACAAGTGCGCCAGTTCGCTCAACTCGCGCAGCCCGCAAGCCGCCGAGTCGCCCTTCAGCGTGTGTACCGTCCGCCGAATCGTGCGCACGATTTCCTCGTCGCCGGGATTTTTTTCCAGCTTCAGAGTCTCTTCGTTCAGTGCTTGCAGCAGTTCCTGCGACGTCTCAAAGAACAGCTCGCGCAGTTCCGCTCCGCGCTCATCGGGAGGATTCGTCACTCGCGCACCTCAATCCGCTGATAGGCCGTGCCACTGTCTTTGTGAACCATATGGAACTTTTCGGTCAGGCCCAACAAACTTTCCGCGTGGCCCACGAACAGATAGCCGCCGGGGTTCAGGCAACGGTAGAACTTCTCGACCAGCCGCTTCTGCTCCGCCACGTCGAAGTACATCATCACGTTCCGGCAGAAGATCACGTCATTGCGCTGCGGCAGGTATTCCGTCTTCAGATTGTGAAAGTCGAAATGGACCATCTCTTTCAGCGACTTCTTGATGGCATAACGCTCGCCCGTCTTATCGAAGTAGCGCAGCCGGAAGGTGTAGTCCACGGTCGACATCTGGTGCTCGTTGTAGAGCCCTTCCTGCCCGGTGCGCAGTACCGAATAACTGATGTCGCTGGCCAGGATTTCCACGCGCCAGGGCGGGGGAATCAGCGGCTTGGGCATCGCCATCTCAATGGGCAGAGGATTGCGCAGATAGTAGTAGGCCAGCGCGTCGGCCGACATCATGCCCAGCGTGTAAGCCTCCTGCCCGGTGGAGCAGCCCGCGCTCCACACTCGAATGGAGTATTCCCGGTGCGCCTGCTTGCGTTTCAGCATCTCTTCCAGCACGAATTTCTGGTACAGGTCCAACTGGGCCTTATGCCGGAAAAAGCTGGTTTCGTTCACTGTCAGGTTCTCCACCAGCTTGGACAGTTCCGTCTTGCCTTCCTGGCTGATCAGCAACCGGTAATAGGCGTAGAAGGAATCGACACGGCATTCCTTCAGCCGCCGGAGCAGGCGGTCCTGGAGGAAGTGCGTGCGGCGTTCGTCAAAGTGCATGCCGCACTCCTGGTAGACGAGCGCTTGCAGCAGCTTCAGTTCCGCTTCCGTCAAGACAGGAGCAGGTGCCGCTCCGAATGAACTCATGCTTTCTCTCGTTCTGTAATCAAAAGTTTCAAAGTTTTAAGGTTGCAAAGTTTCAAAGAACCCAAAGATTTCGGTAGTCTCTCAACCTGCGTTAAGGCGCTTTCTTCTTTCTGACTTGACTCTTTGCAACTCAAGCGTTTCGACCTTGCGACTTTGAAACCTTGAAACGTTGCCCTAACGCGCGGCAGCACCGCGCGCTTCCACCTTGGCAGTCTTTATCTCCGTATTCCCGCTCTCCTGCAGCAGGCTGGACGGAGCCAACAATTTGGTCATGTCGAGCAGCACGATCAGGCGGCCGCGAACCTTGCCCAATCCCGTGACACAGTTCAATCCGCCTTCCTGAAATGCGGCGGGCGGAGGTTCGACATCTTCACTGGCAATCTTCAGAACTTCTGAGGCTGAATCCACAATCAGTCCGGCCAGCTTGCCGGAGTGTTCGACGACGAGGATCCGGTTCTGCTTCTTCAGCGCGGCCTGCTTGTCGCCGAAGCGCTTGCGCAGGTCCATCACCGAAACAATCTTTCCCCGGAGGTTGATCACACCCTCCAGATAGTCGGGCGCGTCGGGGACGGCGGTGATCTCCGGCACGCGCACGATTTCGTGCAGCGAAGTGATGGGCACGCCATAGGTCTCGCGCCCTACCTGGAAGCCGACGATATGGAGTTCGCGGCTCATGTTCCTAGTAGCGGCTCGCTGCCGCAGCCCGCCGCGATTTCTCGTCAGCCCCAGCCTGGCGTGAAGCTTCCTCCAGGGTGAAGCGGTCCATGAAGTCGAGCAGTCCGCGCGACATCTTCGACATCTGCTCCGCCGAAGCCGCCAGCTCGGTTGAGCCGGAGGTCGACTGCTGCACCAGTTCGCGCATGCGTTCCATGGCCTTTACCACGGCCTGCGCTCCCGAAGCCTGCTCTTCCACTGCGGAGTTGATTTCGTGCGTGATTTCGTTCAGCCGGGTGGTGGCCCGGGCAATCTGCGATGAGCCATGCGATTGTTCGTTGGTGGCCGCGCCGATTTCCTGGGCGAACTTGTAAACCTCGGTGACTACATTCGAAATCTTGCGCAATGCGCCGTTCAGTTCGCCGCCCAGGTCCAGGCCCTCGTTCACGATCCCGGTAGAGCGGTCCATGTTTTCCACGGCCTTGCGCGCTTCCTTCTGAATGCTCTGAATCAGTTCGGAAATTTCCTTGGTGGATTGCGCGGACTTTTCCGCCAGCTTGCGGACTTCGTCGGCCACCACCGCGAAACCCAGTCCGTGCTCGCCGGCGCGTGCCGCTTCAATGGCCGCGTTCAAGGCCAGCAGGTTGGTCTGTTCCGCCAGATCGTCGATGACTTCGATGATCTTGCCGATGTCATCTGCGCGCTGTCCCAGCGCCCCGATGATTTCTCCCGAACTTGTGATGGTCGCATTGATGCGGTTGAGGCCGTCGGTGGCCTTTTCCATGGTCGTAATGCCGCTGTGCACTTCTTCGCGGGAGCGGTTCGAAATATCGAGCAGCACTTTGGCGGTATCGGCCACGCGCTGGATCGAAGCCACCATCTGGTCGATGGAGGCGGAAGTCTCGCTCACGCTGGAAGCCTGCACCTGCGTGCTCTTCACCATGTTCTGCACGTTCACGCTCATCTCATGCATGGTGCTGGTGACTTCGTCGATTGCCGAAGAGGCCTGCAGGCCGATCTTGGCCGAGTCGTCGGATGCGTTCGCCACCTGCCCGCTGGCGCTTGCCACCTGCGCCGAAGCGTCGCGCGTGCTGCGCACCAGCTTGCCCAGGCCTTCCAGCATCTTCACGAACGCGTTGCCCAAAGTGTCGTGCGGCGAGCGCGGTTTGACTTGGACGGTCAGATCTCCGCCGGCAATCGATTCCGAGACGCCCGCCATCTCTTTGAGATAGGTGACCATCTTGGCGAAGCTGCGGGCCAGTTCTCCAATCTCGTCGCCGCGCTTCACGTCAATGCTGTGTTCAAGGTCGCCAGTGTCGCCGATCTGCTTGGAAACGAGCATCAGGTTGGTCAGCGGCTCGGTGATCGACTTGGCCGTGGTGTAAGCAATCACGCCGCCCAGGCCCAGCGCGAATAGGGTGCTGAAGATGGCGGCAAAAATTGTGTAGGTGCTGGCAGTGTCATCCGACTTGCGCCGGAGATCGACCAGTTTGTGGTTTTCCCCGTCGGCCACATCGAGCGCGTCGGTGGAATTCTTCACCCAGGAGGAAGCGTCTTTCTGGAGGTAGTAAATCTGCAACTCGGCGACGGTGGCGTTGCCGGAATCCACGTCCTTGCGTTTGTCGATGAGGGGCTGGGCGAATTCCTTGCCCCAGGCCTGCTCCAGTTGTTCCACTTTGGTCAGGGCCGTGCGCTCCTGCTCAGAGTTGGCCAGCGACTTGCCCTGCTGCAGTTTTTCATTGAGCGTGCGCATGCCTTCATTCATGCGCTCCACTTCCCGGGTGTCGCCACTGAGCAGATAGTTGCTCAGGTAGAGACGGTTCTGCATCATCTGGAACCGCACCTCATTGGTGGTATCGGCCAGCTCGATCGACACTTTGGCCGCGTCCTTCGCGGCGTGCTCTCTTAGCACCGCCAGCAGGTTGACCAGAAACAACACCACCACCATGCTGAGGATGATTCCGAAATTCACATACAGCTTTTTACCAATCGTCATGCCGTTTCCTCCGGCCACACTATTTGTCCGGGCCTATTGATGAGGTTCGAACTTGAAATCCACCACGCCGGAGCTCTCCATCGCGGCCGGCTCGAAGCGCCACTTCCTCACCGCTTCCAGCGCCGCGTTCGCTAGGACTGGGTGGCCGCCCACTACCTTTGCTTCCTTCACCGTGCCGTTCGGTGCAACCACAACTTCCACTTTCACCGTACCCGACAGGTTCATCTTCCGCGCCAGTTCGGGATACACCGGCTGCACTCTGCTTTTGGCCCGGCGCACGATTTCGCTAGACGCATCCTGCCCACGAATCCCCGTCACTCCAACCCCAGCAGCCACCGCCATTACTGCCAACAGCACTCCTGTCTTCCGCAAAGACACAGTTCCTCCTTGGCAATAATCCAGTGCTCCCAATGGAGCAACGCCGGGGCCACGTGCCCGCTTTTGAAAAAACCAAGGTAACTTGATGTATGCTATTGATAAAGAAACACTTAAGTGACAATTAGAACCCTCCTCCGAACCCTGTTTCGGGATTAGCCCTGTCTCATCTTCGACTCTGGCCGCTGCGATTCTCACACTGAGATATATCCGCGCCCTTTTTCTCGGGTTTTAACACTTAGGCACCCCACTTACCCATTTCCCTTGACTCAAATTGAGATTAAGGGGTAGTTTTCCAATAGATTCAATCACTTGTAAGAATCATGAATACCTTGTGCCGGCAAGCGGTGACAGTCTGAACGGTGACATTCTGAACATGGTCGGAGGCAATTCGACGCCGTCGCCGGAGGGGCGTGCCCTACCCAACTCCGACGATGCTTTTCAGAAACTCCTTCTGCGAATCTCCGCCAAGGCTGCGGAACGCCCTGATGCCCCCGCGCTGATCCAGCTTTTCTGCCGTGCCACTCGCGAATTCTTCCAGGTCAGCGGCGTGTATTTCTGGCGGCGTCACTCCGGCGACGAACTCGTTGGAGAGCAGGCCGAGGGCAAGCTCGCCGAGCGTTTCATCGGCCTCCGCCTTCTTCCCCAACAAAGCGCCGTCACTGCCGACGCCGTTCGCGCTCGCCGGACGATCTTCGTGAACCAAGTGCAGTCAACCCCAACCTTTCCCGCAGCGCACCAGTTCGAAGCCCGCTCCCTGATGGCGGCTCCGCTGGTGGTCTTCGATGAAGTCATCGGCGCGGCAACCTTTTTGCATGATTCCGATGAAGGATTTTTTAATGAAGACCTCGCCGCCAAGGCCACTATTCTGGCCGGACAGCTGGGCAGCCTGCTCGAGGCCACCCGGCTCGGCGAAGCCTCGCGCGAGGAGCACCGCCGCGCCGAAATCCTGGCCGAGGTCGCCACCGCCCTGCACGGGACTCCCGATGTAGCCGCCGTCATCGAAGCCCTGGCCGATCGTCTTCGTCTGCTACTGCGGACGCGCTTGGTCTCCGTCCTGCTGCGGCGCGAGGGGCCTTTCGAATTGCGTGCTGTCTCCGCAGAAACTCCCCAGATCGCCAATTCCTTCCGCGCCGGGCATGACCGCCAGACCATCCGTTTCGCCGCCGATCTAGCGCAGCGCGCCGTATCCGCAGGAGAGGCCATCACTATCTCCATCCGCAGCGATCAGCACTCACTCGGCAGCCTGGTCTCGCCCGGAATCCTGATTGCCGCGCCCTTCCGCACTTCGCGCACCCAGGGGGCGATTCTCGTCTATCCGCGGCACGACAGCGCTTTCACCGCCGACGAGAGGTCGCTGGTCTCGGCCATTGCCGGTTTCGGCGCGGTTGCTGTTGCGCACGCAGAACTCTGTGCCACAGCGCAGGGCCAGGCCCACGAACTGCATCAGTTGCTTGAGATTTCTTCCGAGCTCAGTTCCAGCGGCGATCTCGAACATTTTCTCCAGGCCTTCGTGGTGCGCGCCGCAGATTTTCTCAGTTATGGGCGGTGCTTCATCGCCCTGCTCGAAGGCGCCCAATTCCGGGTTCGCTATGCCGTCACCCACGGCGAGTCGCGGCGCGTGGATACCGTTTTCCCCGAGGGCATCGCCACCCGCGCCCTGCGCGCCAAAGAAGTCTTCTGGTCCAACGATGTTCGGCAAATGGCGGGCGCGAATCTCGAGGTTCTCGAGCAATATCAGGCCAAGCAGTTGCTCGCGGTCCCGTTGCTGGGCGCCGACGGACGTGTGCTCGGTATGTTCGGCGTGCTCGATCGTTCCGACGACACCGGCATCTCGCAACAGGATATTCGCCGCGCCCGCGCGCTCGCCGCCCAGGTTTCCGTGGTCCTCGAAGTCGCGCACAACCTGCACCTCTCGGAGCAGCACCGCAAACGCTCGGAGGCTCTGACCCAACTGGCGCGTGAGATTGATGGCCTGCTGCGCCTGCCGGATTTCGCCCGCAAGTTTGTCGAGCGTGCCATCGCATTGGCCGGAGCCCGTGCCGGCGCCGTCGCTCTGTTTCAGGATGGACGGTTTCAGACTGTCGCGCTGCATCCGCTGGCTGCGGCAGCGGCTGCGAGCCCGGAACTTCAGAACCAATCTCACCGGAACCAGACTCATCCCAGCCAAGAGGAGATTGCGAGCAAAGACCACAATGCCGAAGCCCTTGCAAACACTGCCCGCTTCGAAGATCGCGCGCTGCAACAGCGCTTCGCACAAGCGCTTTCCGAGTTGGTCACGAAGAGTGCGGAAGCGATCGTCTCTGGCACCGCCGCCGAACTGTTCGGCCCCGAACTCGCCTCGAGCTTGGGCTGGCACGATTGCGTGGTGGTGCGTCTTCCTGGTTCGAGCGGAGCACTCGCCGGTTTGCTCTGCCTCTCTGGACGCGCCCGCCCGCTCGAGGCCGAAGACCGCGACTTGCTCGAAGCCATTGCCGGCCACGCCGCCATGGCGCTGGAAAATGCCCGCTTGTTCACTCGCATCGAGCAGGCCAACCGCCACTGGCTGGAGATCTTTGACGCCATCACGGACTTAATCGTGGTGCACGATGAGGCCGGCAAAGTCCTGCGCGTCAACCGCTCTCTGGCCGCGATGATCGGCGTCGCTCCCAGCGACCTGATCGGCGTCAACATGCGCGCGCTGCTGGCCCTCACCAGCGAAAGCACGCTCTATTCCTGCCCTTTTTGCCGCTCCATGGGCGGAGAGAGCGACGAGTTCGTTCATCCCGCGCTTGACCGGACTTATCTGGTTTCGACTTCCCGCGTGCACGGGGCTTCTGGCGAAAATCTGCAAACCATTCATGTGCTCAAGGACATCACCGACCGCCGTGAGGCCGAGCGCCGTTACCGCGAATTGTTCGACAACATCCAGGAAGGCTTGTTCTTCAGCACGCCCGAAGGCCGCTTTATCGAAGTCAACGATGCTCTAGTGGCGATGCTCGGCTATTCCAGCCGGGAAGAACTTCTTCAGGTGGATATTGCTACCCAAGTCTATTTTTCTCCCGAAGATCGCAAACGCCACCTCGACGCCATGGAGAAAAATGGCCACCTGCGTAACTTTGAGGCCACGCTTCGCCGCAAAAGCGGAGCCCCGATCTACGTCCTCATCAACGCCTTTGGGATGTACGACAATCTGGGGAACCTGCTACAGATTCGTGGCCTGATGCTCGACGTCACTGGCCTGCACACTTATCAATCGGAACTGCAACGCGAGCGCGATTTCTCAGGCAAGATTCTCAGCAACACCCAGAGCCTTATCCTGGTCGCCGACACTGCCGGACTCATCAGCTACGCCAACCGCCGCTGGTACGAGGCTGGCTTCGAGCAGCGCGAACTTCTCGGGCGTCCTCTGTTGGAGCTGGCCGCTCCCGGCTACGTTCGTCCCCTGGCCGATGCGGTGCAGGCCATTCTGCGCGGCGGACAGGTTGACAACCTGGAACTGCAAGTCATGCGCGGCAACGGCCATGCCGGCCAGTTCTCGGTCAACCTCAGCCCCATGCGCGACGAGGCGGGCAGCATCAACAGCATCGTCGTGGTGATGACCGACATCACCGATTCCGCCGAACTGCGCGGCAAACTGGTTCACGCCGAGAAAATGGCAGCCGTTGGACAGTTGGTCTCCGGCGTCGCTCACGAAGTAAATAATCCGCTGACCGCAATTCTCGGTTTTGCCGACCTGCTCCTCGAGAATCCCGATCTCCCCGCTACCGCCCTAAAAGACCTGCGCGTCATCCTGCAGGAAGCGCAGCGCACCAAACAGATCGTGCAGAACCTGCTCAGCTTTGCCCGCCAGATGCCGCCGCAGCGCAACGCCGTGCAACTCAACCTGATTCTGCGCCGGACCATTCAATTGCGTTCCTACGATTTCAACAGTCACGGAGTCGAAATCATCGAGCACCTCGACGAAGGACTCCCCGATGTCATCGGCGACGCCCACCAACTGCAGCAGGTTTTCCTGAACATCCTGAACAACGCCTACGACGCTGTACACGAAGTCGGACGCCCGGCCCGCATCGAGATCATGAGCACCAAGGTTGGCGATGCCGTCGAAGTTTCTTTCTGCGACAACGGTTACGGCATTTCTCATCCTGACAAGATTTTCGATCCCTTCTTCACCACCAAAGAGGTCGGCAAGGGAACCGGCCTCGGCCTCAGCATCTGCTACGGCATTGTGAAGGAGCACGGAGGCGAAATTCTCTGCCACAACAATACCGACGGGCAGGGCGCCACCTTCATCGTCCGCTTTCCCGCAGCGCCCCACACTGCTTCTCTGAGTGTGGCCGCAGGAGTGATACAAAAATGACAACCCCTGCCATTCAACGAGCTTATCTGCCCGTTCTGCTCATCGAGGACGAACCTTCCATCATGGCTTTGGTAAGCGCCACGCTCGAGCGCAACGGCTACGATGTTGTGTGCGTCGAGAGCGGGGCTGATGCCCTGCGCCTGCTGGAAAAAGGCCAGTTCTTGGGTGTGGTTTCCGACATGCGCACGCCCGGAGGCGTCGACGGCGCTCAAGTGCATACCTGGATTTCCGCCAATCGCCCAGATCTGGAGAACAAAGTCGTCATCATTACCGGTGACTACGCCAACGAAGAAACTGTCACCACGCTGCGCAAGATAGGCGCGCTTTATCTGGAGAAGCCGTTCCGCGTGCAGGACCTTATCTCTGCTGTCGAGAAAACCATGGGGAAAGCCCGGTGAGCTCCGCTTTGAGTAAAGAAGACCTTCGTGTGCGTCTGTTGATCGTCGACGACGAGCAGAGCATTCGCAAGCTCTGCGTCACTGTGGGCGAGGCTCTGGGCTTCATCTGCCTTGAAGCCGACAGCGGTGAGTCCGCTCTGGCCCTGCTCGAAGAGCAACCGGTTCACATGGTCCTGAGCGACATGGTCATGCCGCACATGTCAGGCCTCGAGTTCCTGGAGAAGGTGAAGAAACTCTTACCGCGCACTGAAGTTGCGCTCATGACCGGACACGGATCGATCGAAACTGCCGTGCAGGCCATGAAACTTGGGGCTTACGACTACATCACCAAGCCGTTCTCTCCGCTCGAAGAACTGCGGCTGTTCTTGCGCCGCATGGCGGAGAAAGTCCGCCTGGTCGAGGAAAACGAGTTCCTCCGCCAGCGCATGGATTCCGAGACCGCGGTGCACGGCATCGTAGGCTCCTCCGCCAAGATTCAGGAAGTGCTGCGAGTAGCTTCGCGACTGAAGGACACGCGTACCGCCGTTCTCATCTCCGGCGAAAGCGGTACCGGCAAAGAGCTGATCGCGCGCGCCATTCATTTCCGCGGAGCTTTCGCCAATCGTCCTTTCGTTGCCGTCGATTGCGGATCACTCGTGCCCACGCTGATTGAGAGCGAACTCTTCGGCTACGAAAAAGGAGCTTTCACTGGCGCGTTGAAATCTAAGCAGGGACTGTTTCAATCCGCCGACACAGGTTCGGTTTTCCTTGACGAAATCGGCGAACTGCCGCTGGAGCTTCAAGCCAAGCTGCTGCGTGTCTTGCAGGAAAAAGAAGTGCGGCCAGTGGGCAGCAATCAGCGCGTCAAGGTGGACGTGCGCATCATCGCCGCCACCAACCGCGATCTTGAAGCCGCGTACAAAAATGGAACCTTCCGCAAAGATCTTTATTTTAGGCTTAACGTGGTTACCGTGCACGTTCCCGCGTTGCGCGAGCGCCGCAGCGACATTCCGATGCTGGTGAACTGGTTTTGCGAGCGTTATGCTCCCGGCGCGGATTTGCGCGTCTCGAACGCCGCTATGAAAGCTCTGATGAATTATGAATGGCCGGGCAACGTGCGCGAACTGGAAAACTGCGTGGAACGCGCCGTCGCTCTGGGCAACGGAACCCTGATCGATCTCGGCGATCTGCCTCCGTCGATAGCCGCGCTGAATTTGCCCGCGTCGCGTCCGGCCTCAGACTCCGCGCCCGAGCTGGTTTCCGATCTTGCGGCTTCCGCCGAATCGAGTTCCGGCGAAAGCACTGCCGCAACTCCTTTGTCGACCACTGACTTGGAGGACATCGAACGCGCCACCATCCAGCGTGTCTTTGAGCAAGTCAAAGGTGACAAAGCTCTCGCCGGACGCATGCTCGGCATCAGCCGTGCCACGCTCTACCGCAAGCTAAAACGCTACAACATCAGCGGAAACCCAGGTTCGGGGCCATCGAGCCACGCTTTGCAGTAAAGCGCCTTGAGATGAACGCAAAAAAGCACCCTGAGAAAACTCAGGGTGCTGAATGAACTCCATGATCTTACGGGTGATGTTCTATTCTCCCGGAGGCTTCTGCTGTTCCTCTCGTTTCTTTTTCTCCTGCGGAGTCTCGGGCTTGGCTGGCTCCTTCTTTGGAGGAGGCGCAGGTTTCTGGGCGGCCGGAGGCTGATTCTGTGGCCTGTTGTTCGGCTGCTGTGCCGCAGGTGGGCGGTTCTCCGGCTGAGCGGGACGATTCGGTTCCGTCCGATTGCTTGGCGGCTGATTCGAGGGCGAACGATTCGTCTCCGGCCGATTCGATTCGGGCTGATTGGGCCGGTTGTTTGGTTGCGCCGCGGGCGGGCGATTCTCGGGCTGATTGGGCCGGTTGTTTGGCTGCGCCGCGGGCGGACGATTCTCGGGCTGATTGGGCCGATTGTTTGGCTGCGCTGCGGGCGGCTGATTCTCGGGCTGATTGGGCCGGTTGTTTGGCTGCGCTGCGGGCGGACGATTCTCCGGCTGATTGGGCCGGTTGTTTGGCTGCGCCGCGGGCGGGCGATTCTCCGGCTGATTGGGCTGAGGTCGATTACCTGGTTGTGCGGCTGCGCCCGGACGCTCATTTGGCGCGGGCTGATTGGCTGGCTGATTTCCTGGTCTGTTCGCGGGTTGGTTGTTGGGCGGCGTGAACGCGGGCTGTGCCGGCTTTGCAGCGTTCGGCTGATTCGCTGGCGCTGCACCGGCAGGTTGACCGGGGCGTGCGGCGTTTGCTGGATTTCCCGGCTGGTTGCCGGGCTGGGTGCCCGGACGTCCCATCGTCGGCGTCGCGGGTTTGCCCGGAGGCGCTTGCTTCACCATCGGTTGCGCCGCAGCGGCAGCCGCGGGACGCAAGTTCTGTATCTCGTGCTTCGCCAAAGGCTCCCCAGGGTGCGCGGCCATGGCTTGCTGTTGTTTTGCAAAAGCTACTGGCGGAGGCGGCGGTGTTGCCTTGGCGACCACCTGACGGTTTGCCACCGCAGCCGGCGGCGCGGTCACATGATTCGCAGTGGCGGCTTTCACTCCCAGCACGGCCTCGTGCGTGGGAGCCACCGCCACTCGCGCACTCACCGGCGCGGCCGCGATCTCCCGCGCGTTCACCACAACTGCTGCTTTAGCCACCGGCTGCGCGCTTGCGAAGGCGCGCTGCGGAACGGCGGTCACCGCGCCTTGCACATTCCGGTTGGCGTAGGTGATGTTCGTGATGTTGGTCGTGGTCTTGTTGATGATGGTCGTGTTATAGACGTTCGTGACCTGAGTGACGTTCACAGTCGTGTTGCTGATGTTGACGCGATTCACGTACGCCTGGCTGACGTGATACGAGGGCACATAGACTTCCCGCGGACCGAGCGGGAACCATCCCACATTGCCGCCAAAGCCGCCGGGACCTCCGCCAATAAACACGACCAGCGCGGGCGCGTATACCGCGCGCACGGCCACAGGACCGGCAATCCAACCCCAGCGTCCGCCGACGCTTACCCAGCGTCCGTAGTGGAAGGGGGCGTAGCCCCAGGGCGAGTCGTCAACCCAGGTGTAACCCCAAGGGGAAATCCAGGCCCAATGGCCTTCGTGGTAGGGCGCCCAACCCACGGCGACGTGGGGAAACCAGACGTGGCCGTATCCGCCTTCTTCGCGCCAGTCGCCGTTGTCGTCGAGATCCTCGTAGCCGACGACATCGTGCGATACATATTGCGCTGAGCGGGATTCTTCATAGCGGTGATCGCGGTTGTAGGCCCAGTTATCGAACTGGTCGGGGTCGCCGACCTGCTCCACGTCGGCGTTCAGCGAGTCGGTGCCGCTGAAGGTGGCTCTTTGTCCTGCGTGTACGCGGTAGGTCTGGCCGTTGCCGGTGGCTTCGCCGTCGCCTTCGCGGATGGTGACGACGGTGTAGGTGCCATCTTCGCTGGCCTCGACGCGATAGCTTCCGGGCTGGTAGATGGAGAACGCAAGGTTCGGCGTATCGATCTCGAACACATCGTTCTGGTCCAACTGGCGCACACGGATGTTGAGCGAGCCTGAGGTTAGCTGGATCTGCGCTGTGCGGTCGTCGAGATTCAGGAAGGAACAGCCGGTGTTAGCCGCGAGGCGAATCGTAGCTGACCCGAGTTGCAGTTCGGCGCGTGAGTCTTTATCGGCCCAGATCTTGTCGCCCGTCGTCATGGGACGGTTGGGGACGGCTCCAACCCAGTCGTTTTCGCCCGCTGGTTCGAACGAGACTGAACCCTCCATATAGCCGAGACGCGCGACGCGGCTCGGCGGATCGTCTTGCTGGTTTTGATCTTGATACTGATCTTGAGCGGATGATCGTGTTGGCAATGCAACGATAACGAGCGCGAGCCCGAGCAGAGCGCTCCACCAACCCAACTTTCTCAGTGTGTTTTCCATAGTCGATGCCCCAATCTTTGTATCGCGAACGTTCGTGTTCGCGGAATTGTGCCCAGCTTTGATGCCGGAAACTGCCGCTTCGGCGGCGTCTGCGTTCAGCTCTGTGGCGAGGTTCAATGAGCTTAAACCCCGAGCGCGCCGATTTGTTTTCTCAGGAGAAACTCAGCACATTCTAAAGGATAAATGCGGGGATGTCGGAAAACTGAGCCAGAGTGATCACCTGTGGCGGATTTGGAATGGGCGGGCTGGAGGCTGTATGTTGCAGACTCCTAATGATGGATCGGCTTTATCTGTTTGGCAAGTGAGGGGCTGGGTTGAGACTTTCGTCTCACCCTGAGACAGCGGTCTCGATCAGGCCTTCCACGCGACTCCGGTGCTGCTGCTAACCCACTGAAAACTCTAGCTCCTGAGTGCTAATCCTTTGGTTCCGCACTGTGGTCTTGGTCGTGCTCCTCTTTCTGTGTAACCGCGTGTTCTGGCTCCCCAAGACTCTTTCTAACCGGGAAGAGGGGGAGCCCAACTCGCATTTTAAAAGTGCCGGCAAACAGCAGGTTCCTCCCCCCTCCGGTCGGAATGACAAGAGTTTCTTATGGCGCAGCAGGGAACGGCTCAATCCCGGACGGGACAGACGACCAGCACGGTTGCCGACCTGGCGCGCTTTTTTCCGGAGGCCACGCCGGTGCGGATTCCGGTGCAGCTCACGCGCCGCAGTGGCACGGGCAACGGCAGCCAACCGGATGGCGCTGGCGTGCAGGAAAGTACCGTCATTGAATTCGGGACCTCGCGTGAAGTTCTGTTTGCATGCAGTACGCGGCTGGAGTTTGCCGACGTTTTGCGGCTGCGCAATTCGGACGGCTCACTGGATACGGAAGCTTCGGTGGTCGCGGTGCAATACCATCCCGGCAAGACCATCGTGGCGGCCCGCTTTGTGGCCACAGTCCCCAACTGGATCGTGAAACCATGACCCCATCGTTACCTGAACCATCGCAACCTGAATCAACCACCCAAGATCTCGCGGCTGGTTGGGCTAGCGCCCGGCGGCTGCATCCCATTTATGCCGAGCTAGCGCGCGAGTTTGTGATTGACGTCCCGGTTTGCGCCGATCTCGATGCCCAGGTGGAAACGCCCGGACCAGAATCGGTGGAGCAGGCTCGGCAGTGGCTGAACGACATGGATGACAAAATCCAGGTTCACCAGTTGCGCCAGTTTCTGCAAACCAGTTCGATGGTGGACGCCGACGGCCTGGTCGCGCTACTGCAACACTTTCTGACGAAGACGCCGAGAACGGATTCGGCACGCGACAAAATTGATTTTCTGCTGGTGCAGTATTTCAGCCAGGGAGCGCCCACCGACCTCGACGACAATGGAGCCGATCTCGCGTACGTGGCGCAGGGGTTGGAGGCGGTTGTTGGCAAGGTGGAACTGAAGGCTCCGGTGTGGTTGAACGCCTTGGATCGCGTGCTCGATGCGGCGCGGCGCTGCCACTCTTTGGACGAGTTGCTGCACGGAGGCGTGCTGGAGCAGGGACGCAAGGCCAAAGCTCAGGCCGGCGATCTGTTCTATCTCCCGATTGCTTTGGTCGCATTTACGCGTTTCGGATATCTTATGCGGCGTGTTTTCTTCCGCCTGATGCTGGCCGATCTCAACAACATTCTTGACGGGCTGGGCCAGCTGGAAGAAAAAGGCGTGGAGACGATCGACTGCCGGCGGGCGCAATTCTCAGACAAAGAACCGATCATTCGGCTGCGAATGATCTGCCAGTCGTGGAAGGTCATGTTCCAGGCTGAATATTCGTCTGGTCAGCCGTTGCGCATGCTGGTGGACCTGCGGGCCTCGGTGGATGCGGCTCTGGGCAAGGGTTCGGCGGCAGGAGGTGGCGGAGTTACGGCTGCTCCGCGAGCTTTCGCCGCCGCGGCCAGTGCAGGGTCGAAGGCAGCAGTTTCGCAGGCGTCTCATGGAGAGGTCGAAGAGAACAAAGTTAAATTCGCCGCAGAGGCTAGCACGGAATTTGAAATCTCGGCCGGGTCGCAGGAATGGAATCCGGATGCGGACTCGCAGCCGGGAAAGAAATAGGACTCCCGCGAACTCTGTGGGGCTCCACGAAAAGGAACTGGCAAGTGGATCAACCGACTGTACTGGTTATCTCCGACGACGTGGAATTTTCCCGGAGCATCACCGCGCGCTGGCAGATGGAGCGCCATGTGCCCACGTTCACGCTGATTCGAGGAGATCTGTGGCCGCGGTATGTGGATAACTTTGCGGTGGCCATCGTTGGCCCGTTGCGCCGCGAATTGCTCTCAGTGGTCCTTGAACCGCTGCACTCGACACAGCAGCCGCTGTTTTGCGTTTGCAACGATGCTGCGACCGCGCAGCTGGTGCGCGAGCGTTGGCCGCGGACCTCAGTTCTGCGTTGTGACGAGAACTGGCTTGACGTCCTGATTCTGGCGGCAGGCGAAGCGGTGCTGCGTGCCGGCGCCGAAGCCCGCGCCCGCACTTCGGAAGAAGCTTGTGTCATGCTGGAACGCCAGGCCATGCTCGGGCGCTACATGCTGGAGATGCGGCACGGGTTGAACAATTCGCTGACTTCGCTACTGGGTAATTCCGACCTGCTGCTGATCGAACCGGGAAGCCTTTCGGCGCAGGCTCGGGCACAGATAGAAACCATTCGCAACATGACGCTGCGCATCCACGAGGTGCTGCAGCGTTTTTCGTCTCTGGAAAAAGAAATGAATGTCGTGGCTCAGCAGGTGGAACGGGATTCGGGAAAATACCGCGTCGCTACGGTAGCGGGCGACTGAAAAAGACCTCTATGCACAAGCTAATTGCGACCAGCACCATCCTCGAGCACGAACTTTCCGAGCTGCGCCTGCTGGTGGAGCGCCAAACCGGAGTGGTTCTTGATTGTCCGAACAGCGCTCTGGCCGCGCACGTGGCCGATTACGTGGAGGCACAAGGCCTGGGGTCATCCACCACCCTGCTGGAACGCCTACGCTCGTCCGACCAGGATCCTTCCAGCCTGCCGTCGTTGCTGGATGGCCTGGTGAATATTAATACTGGATTCTTTCGGCATCCCGGGGCGCTGAATGCACTGGCACGGCAGGTGGTGCCGCAACTTTGCACGCGTAAATCCGGCGACGGCCCTAGCCCGCTACGCATCTGGAGCGCGGGGTGCGGCAGTGGCGAAGAGACCTACTCGATCGCCATGGCGGTGTGCGATGGGTTAAGCCACAACGGCGCCGGGAATAACGGCAGCGGGTCAAGTAATGGAAGCGGCAATGGAAGTGGAAAGTCCGCTGCTCGCGGGGGCATCGCTGATAGCGCGGTGAGCACTTCGGCAGCAGCAACCCTCGGGGCTGGCGTCTCCATTCACATTGTGGGTAGCGACTTGCTGCCGCATAGCATTGAAGCGGCCGACCGCGGCGTTTATCCGCAATCAGCGCTGGAAGGCCTGCCACCGGCGACGATCAAGAACTATTTTTCGAAGATCAGTTCGCCTGTGGTTTTGCCTAGTGAGGTCGAGATCGAAGGCGATTATGAGGACGGGGATTATGCTGGGAGCCAGAGAAAGAATGGCAGCGCCAGCGGACCTCAGATTGCTCCGAATGCCGCGCACCTGCTGGTGAAGCCGCGTCTGCGCAGCCTGGTCACGTTCAATTGCATGAACCTGGCCCGCCCCGGCTACATTGGACGCTTCGATTGCATCTTCTGCATGGACGTGTTGCCACATTTCTCGCGCGTGCAAAGGATTGCGCTGCTCGAGCGGCTGCATCTTTATCTCGAACCCGGCGGTTACTTATTTCTGAGCCAGACCGAAAAACTTGGCGCTCCGAACCTGAACTTCCGCTCCGAAACCTTCGACGGATATACCTTTCACCGCAAGCCGCTGGCGGCCAGCGCTGCGTATGGACGGTAAGGGAACGTTTAAGCGAACAAAAACTCCTTCGTCCGCAGCTCCTTTATAGTATCCCTAAGCTTCGCGGCCTTTTCGAATTCGAATCTCTTCGCCGCTTCGCGCATGTCGCTTTCGAGCTTGATGACATACGCGTCCAACTCCGGCTGTGACTTGAATTCCGGTATGCCCTCGGCTTCGCCGCCGGTCAGGTCGGTGTAGTCGGCGGCTACGATTCCGGCCAGCGTCATGTCGAGCGGGCGCACGATCGACTCCGGAGTGATGCCGTTCTCTTCGTTGTATGCGGTCTGAATGGCGCGCCGTCGTAAAGTTTCATCCATGGCGCGCTTCATGGAATCGGTCATGCGGTCGGCGTAGAGAATCGCGCGGCCGTTGAGATGGCGGGCGCAACGGCCGATGGTCTGGATCAACGATCCCCACGACCGCAGGAAGCCTTCTTTGTCAGCATCGAGAATTGCCACCAGCGAAACTTCCGGCAAGTCGAGGCCCTCGCGCAGCAGATTGATGCCGATCAATACATCGAACTCGCCCTTGCGCAAATCGCGCAGAATCTT
Organism: Candidatus Dormiibacterota bacterium; assembly: GCA_035566655.1. GTDB lineage: Bacteria > Acidobacteriota > Terriglobia > Terriglobales > Acidobacteriaceae > Sulfotelmatobacter. The sequence goes on along the minus strand of DATMQT010000065.1, from coordinate 40,830 downwards.
CACCCGCTCCAGCGTCTCGATCTCGGAGTGCATGTAGCGGCACTTCACTCCCACCTCGGCGTAGTACTCGGCCAAGTCTTCAGACATGCGTTTGGTCAGCGTGGTCACCAACACGCGCTCGCCCTTCCCTACGCGCGCGCGAATCTCGTGCAGCAAGTCGTCGATCTGTCCTTTCACCGGGCGCACTTCGACCTCAGGATCGATCAGCCCGGTTGGACGTATGATCTGCTCCACCACCACGCCCGCGGATTTGGTCAGCTCATACGGTCCAGGCGTCGCCGAAACGTAGACCAGTTGGTTGGTGCGATGTTCGAACTCTTCGAAGGTCAGCGGGCGATTGTCCAGCGCAGAGGGCATGCGGAAGCCATACTCGACCAGCGTTTCCTTGCGCGAACGGTCGCCAGCATACATGCCGCGCAACTGCGGGACGGTCTGATGCGACTCGTCGATGAACATCAGGAAATCGCGGGGAAAATAATCCAGCAGCGTCGGTGGAGGCTCGCCCGGCATCCGTCCCGTGAAATGCCGCGAGTAATTCTCAATGCCGTGGCAGTAGCCCATCACCTTGATCATTTCCAGATCAAACTTTACCCGTTGGTGAATGCGCTGTGCTTCGACCACGCGGCCTTGCTTTTCCAGTTCCACTTCCCACCACGCCAGCTCTTTCTTGATCGATTCCACGGCCGACGCGCGGGTCTCGTCTTTCATCACATAGTGCGTCTTGGGATAGATCGGCAGCCGCATGTACTTCTGCTTCACCGTACTGAACAGCGGATCAATTTGCGACAGCGACTCCACCTGATCTCCCCACAGCTCGATGCGGTATGCCATGTCGTCGTAAGTGGGGAAGACCTCGATGACGTCGCCACGCACGCGGAATGTGCCGCGCTTGAACTCGCCATTGGTGCGTTCGTAAAGAATGTCGACCAGCTTGCGCGTGATGTCGTCGCGCGTGATCTTCTGGCCTTTTTCCAGGAACAGCATCATGCCGTAGTACGCTTCGGGCGATCCCAAGCCGTAGATGCAGCTCACCGAAGCCACAATCAGGGCGTCGCGGCGCTCAAACAAAGACTTGGTAGCGGAAAGGCGCAGCTTGTCGAGTTCATCGTTGATGGTCGCTTCTTTCTCGATGAACAAATCGGCGGCCGGAACGTAAGCTTCGGGCTGGTAATAGTCGTAATAAGAAACGAAGTATTCGACTGCGTTGTGAGGGAAGAAATTCTTGAACTCGTGATAAAGCTGTGCCGCCAGCGTCTTGTTATGAGCCATCACAAGAGCCGGACGGTTCACCGCTTCGATCACCTTGGCCATGGTGTAGGTCTTGCCGGAGCCGGTGACGCCCAGCAGGACCTGATGCTGCTCGCGGTCGTAGACGCCGCGCAGGAGCGACTCGATGGCGCGGCCCTGGTCGCCCTGCGGCTTGTAATCGGAAACAAGTTTGAAGTCCATGAAGAAGCTCTTAAGCTGTTAGCCTTTAGCGACAACCGAGCCAACGACTGGCCGCCCGGATCGACACTGGCCACACAGAATGCAATTTTGTCGAATGAGAATCTTTCTATTATAACGCGAGCAAAACAGCGCCGATTGCGTTCCTTCCGTCGCTACAACTCCGCCAGCACCCGGTGCACCAAAGAAATCGCGATCGATCCTTCGCCGACGGCGGCGGCCACGCGCTTCACGTTTCCAGCGCGGACGTCGCCCACGGCGAATACTCCGGGCAGGCTTGTTTCCAGCATTAGAGGGGCGCGTTGCAGCGGCCAGTGGTAGTCCTGGACGACGGGATCGAGATCGCGGCCGGTGAGGATGAAGCCCTTGTTGTCGAGCGCCAGGCATCCGTTCAGCCAGTCGGTTCGCGGAGACGCTCCCGCCATAATGAACACATGCCGGATATCATGTCTCGAGATCTCGCCGGTGTTCTTGTCCTGCCAGGTTACGCGCTCCAGTTGCGTATCGCCGTCGAGGCCAACGATCTCCATGCGGTAGTGCATTTCGATTGCTGGGTTTTCCTCAATGCGCTGGACCAGATAGCGCGACATCGTCTCTGACAACTGATGCGACCGCACGCAGATATGAACTTTGCTCGCGGTCTGCGAGAGGTAGACCGCCGCCTGCCCGGCTGAGTTCCCTCCGCCGATTACAATGACTTCCTCGTTCCCGCACAACTGCGCTTCAATGTAAGTGGCTCCGTAATAAACGCCCTGTCCTTCAAACTTTTTCAGGTTGTCGATGTCCGGCTTGTTGTATTGCGCGCCGCTGGCGATGACGACGGTGCGAGCCCGAATAGTTTGGCCGGAATCCATGCTTAGCTCGTAAGGACGTCGCTCGCAATTCAACTTCGCCACGCTGTTGGCGATCAGCATCTTGGCGCCAAACTTTTGCGCTTGCGCGGCGGCGCGGCCCGCCAGTTCATTTCCTGTAATTCCCGTGGGAAAGCCCAGATAATTTTCGATCCTCGAGCTCGACCCCGCCTGTCCACCGGGAGACTCGGCTTCGATGACCAAAACGTCGAGCCCCTCCGACGCGCCATAAACGGCCGCAGCAAGGCCCGCTGGGCCGGCGCCAACAATTACCAGGTCGCGCACCGCCGAAGCCGTGATGTGGGCGTTTAGCCCCAGGCATGCTGCCAATTCCTGGATCGACGGCCCGCGCAGCACGGTCTCTCCGTTGCAGATTACCACTGGAATTTCGGCAGGAGCTACGGCAAACCGGTCCAGCAGTTCTTGCGCCCCCGTGTCGGTATCCAGATCGATATAAGTAAAGGGATGCCCGTTGCGAGTTAGAAATTCCCGCAGATGCAACGTCTTCGCAGAGTGCCGGGACCCCAGCAAAATCGCGTTTCCACCGCCAGATGAAATCAGCAGCAGGCGGCGCAGAATGAACGCCCGCATGAAGATTTCGCTCAACTCCTCGTCCCGTGCCACCAGGGTCCGCAGCGCTTCCGGGCTCAACTCCAGGAACTCGCCGGCGACCGTCACGCGGCCGCGGGCCAGCGCCCCGCGACCCGAGATCATCGTCATCTCCCCAGTAAAGCTTCCGGCCTGGTGGGTTACGATCAGGCGCTCGCCTTTCAAGGTCGGCTGCACGATATCCAGGGCTCCGGAAAGCAGCACGAAAAAAGGGACGGTCGCATCCCCAGGCTCGAATAGAATCTCTCCAACTTTCGTTTGCCGGACCTGGCCGAATGGACGGATTCGGTCGATCTGTGCAGGCGTGAGCGCCGGGAATGCATGCTCTTGATTCACCGTTCCGCTGAAAAGGGGACTGGCGCTGCCGGAACTGGGACTAACCGGGCCGATGATGACTGGCGAAGACATGTTTCACCCGAGAGAGGCAGAGTATACACAGTCGCGGCCGCCGGGCAGCCGCCGAGGTTGGTTAGATGAGACAAACCCAGTCGAGGTTCCAAGCCGGGCTGCTGGCTACGGCTTGGCCTCTCCCACGCTCACGATCTTTGCGGTGGTGCGGAATTTCTTGTAGTCACGGTAGGTCTGCTCCAGGTTCATGTTGTATTCCTTGAGCAGGGCCAGACGCACGTCGATCTTGGCCGTGAAGTGGAGCGGCAACCACACTTCGTCGTTCACCCTGGTCTGTTCCAGCATGATCCGCGTGCCCTTGTGAATGCGGGCCAGGAACAGTCCCCAGGAAATTGTGTCCAGGCATTCCACTTCCATCTTGGCCAACTGCAGGTCGTCCTTGTCGATCCAGACCCGTCCGCGCAACTTCGAGAGAAACTTGGACTCTTTCATATGCCCCACGAAGCCCGGACGCGGCTCGCCGTCAATCACCCAGGCCTCGCGCTGGCCGACAAGTTCCGTTCCCACCAACTTGAAGTCGTAGGCGTCGGCGATCTCGCGGACAAACTTGCGCCCCTCCTCGCGGTCTTTTTCATCTTTTTCTGCCCGCTTTTTGCGATCCGCTTCCGATTCGTTCTTGCGCTTGTCGATGATCTTTTGGATCTTTTTTTCTTCTTTCGCGGAGTCTTCGGCATCGAGGGGCTTATCGTCTTTCTCGATGAGCCTTTGCACCTGCTCGCCATAGAGCTCCATCACTTCGTAGGTTGTTACATCAACAGATTTCACGTCACCTTTCCCATCGACCTTGCGTTCTTCATCGCGCTCGATGTAGGTGTAGTTGCGTAGACGCTTGTCGTTCTCAATGTCCTTGTCGGCGACTACGCGAAACAGCTGCTGCATTTGTTCCTGAGAGAGCTTGCCATTGGCATCGGGGGTTAGATCGAGTTGCGGGGACGAACCGGGCGGCGTGGCGGGCGCGGGTTGATCCTGCTGCGCGGAAACGGGCGGGCACGGAAGCAGAACTGCCAGCAGGAGGAGCGGAGCGAGACCCAGCTTTTTCATGACTAACATTACGTTCTTAGAAGGTAGAGAGTTCCAACAAGATGCACGGCCTGCGCTCACGGCTAACCGCTAACGACCAACGACTAACCACCGTTCTTGTAAGCTTTCCCCAGCAATTCCCCCTGAAACAAGCGCTCGTCGGCGCGATGCAGATGCCTGGCCATGGCTGGAGTGATCAGCGGGTAATGCTTGATATCGAACAGGTGATAAACGATAAACCACACGGGCTTGTCGGTGGTCATCCAGTTCTGGCGGTCGAAGCGCTTCAGGTTGACGGGGACCGAAAAACGCCGCATGGTGCGCTCGCGGCGCAGATTGACGTAAGTATTGAAATAACTGATGGCCAGCTCGCGCAGGGTGCGATGGACAGGCTCACGCCAGCGGCATCCAGTGTAGTTCGATTTGGCGATGGCGCCCCAGCCTCCCTGCTGGCGGAAAATGGCGATCACGTGGTCGGTGTCATGTTCGGCTTCAAAATCCAGCAGCAACGGAGGATATCCGTTGGCGCGCAGCGCCGCTGCGGCGAAGATGGCGCCTTCGAGGCAGTGCGCAGTTTGCTCAGCCAGCACGCGGCGCGGCGACCAGGCCGTATCCGCAAGATGATAGGGGGCATCGTCGAGGAATTTCTGGATGCCGTAGGGGTCTTTCATGCCACGCAGCTTGCGCAGCTCCGCAGCCGTGAAATTTTCCGTCGAAGCGCTCATTGTCGCATGAGTTTACATGAGAGCGGGCGGGGACACGAACGCCAGGCGCGCTGACAACGGTCTTAGGTGCTAGGTCTTAGGCGTCAGGAAGACCCAACGCCCGACAACTAAGACCTAACATCCCCAACGAATAACTCGGCCAGTTCGTGAGGCACGTCGACCAGCACGTCGGGCGGTTGCTCTGCCAGCGTATGCGGGGCGAAGCCGTAGCTCACGCCCACGGTCCACAGACCGGCCTTGAGCCCGGTTTCAACGTCGACGTGGGAGTCGCCGACGATGGCGGCCTCTTCCGGGCGCACTCGGTTTTCTTCGAGCAACCTGCGCGCGCCTTCGGGGTCGGGCTTCTTGGTTGGAAAGCTGTTTCCCCCATAAATCTGCCCGAAGAACGGGATCAGGCCAAGCGCTTCCACGATCGCACGCGAGGGACCCACGGGTTTGTTTGAGAGCACGGCCAGCTTGCGCGGAACGCCGTTGGACGGTCCTTGAATAGCGCCAAGCGCCTCGCGGATGCCCGCATAGACCGTGGTGTGGTCGAGCTTGTGTTCGCGGTAGTAAGACAAAAAGAATTGGAGGCCCTGACGCACGATCGCTTCATCGACCGCCTCGCCGCCGAGCGCACGCTGAATCAGAATCGGGGCCCCATCGCCCACGTAGCTGGCAATTACGTGGTCGGGTAGTGCGGGTCGTCCGATATGGCGCAGCGCTGCGTTCACGGAGTGGACCAGGTCGAGGCGTGAGTCAATCAGCGTGCCGTCGAGATCGAAAATCACCAGCTTGATGGTGCGCGGGTCGAAGGCGCGGCGGGCGTGGATCATGCAGTTTCAGGATAAATGATGGAAGCCCCCAGGCTTGGTGTAGAGTTTGCTTTGTGAGAAAGAAGAGGACGTGGTGGAGTAGGCCGCTGAAGCCGTTCTGGATGTTGGGGTCTCTAATCGGCTTTGGAATCTCAGCACTTATTGAATCCAAACTTCTCCGCTGGACCGTGATCGCTCTGAGTATCTGCGGCCTCCTTTTCGCGGTGGTTTTTCGGTTAATGCAGAGGGACGACGAGATTTGAAAAATGCCAAAACTTGCATGTTTTCCAATCCCCGATTCCGATTTACAATGCAACCTGCCCGGTAATGGTCGGCACCGAATCTTAAAGCTGGGATATTCATCAAATATTTATCAGGGAACCGGATGGCGACGACAAAAACCGACCCAAAACTCTCGGTGAGCAAGAAATCCCCGACCTACGAGGGGCTTACGCGCGAGCAACTTATCGAAGCCTACCGCATCATGTACACCTCCCGGCGCATTGATGACCGGGAAATCCTGCTCAAACGGCAACAGAAAATCTACTTCCAGATGTCGGGGGCCGGGCATGAGGCGATCGGCGTGGCCGCCGGGATGACGCTGAAGCCGGGCTACGACTGGTTCTATCCTTATTATCGCGACCGAGCGTTGTGCCTGGCGCTGGGCGCCAAACCGCTGGAGATGTTTTTGCAGGCGGTGGGTGCGGCGGACGATCCCAGTTCTGGCGGACGCCAGATGCCTTCTCACTGGGGCTATAAGCGGCTGAATGTGGTGACGCAGTCGTCGCCGACGGGATCGCAGATTTTGCAGGCAGTGGGATGCGCTGAGGCGGGGCGATATTTTTCACAGCATCGGCGGGCAGCGGAGGTTCCGCCGAAGGACAGCCAGCCCGACTATCGCCAGTTCAAAGAAGTGACCTTCCACGGTGACGAGATCGCCTACGTTTCTCTGGGCGATGGCACCACCAGCGAGGGCGAGTTCTGGGAGGCGATGAATGCCGCCGCTCTCAACAAGCTGCCCGTGATTTTCTCCGTACAGGATAACGGCTATGCCATCTCCGTGCCGGTCGAAGTGCAGACCGCGGGAGGCAGTATTTCGAGGCTGGTCTCGGGCTTCCCGAATTTCCATTTCGAAGAAGTTGACGGCACCGATCCCGTGGCGAGTTCGGCCGCGTTTCAGCGTGCCGCGCAGTATTGTCGTGAGGGCCATGGGCCGGCGTTTGTGCATGCCCACGTGATCCGTCCGTATTCGCATTCGCTCTCTGATGATGAACGCTTGTACCGTCCCGACACTGAGCGGGAGCGCGATGCCGCTCGCGATCCGGTTTCGCGCACGCAAATGTTCCTGCTGCGCGAGGGAATTCTCGACGAGAAGGGCATTAACGATCTGGAAAAAAGGGTTGAAGAAGAATTACAGATTGCGGTGGACCAGGCTCTCGCGGCCTTACCGCCCGCCCCCGAGAGCATTCTGCAGTATGTTTATTCACCCGATGTCGATCCCACGTCTGCGGCATTCGATACGCAGCCATTGGTCGGGTCCGATACCGCCGATGGCAAAAAGCCTGTCGCCAAGACCATGGCCGATCTGATCAACGTGACCCTGCGCGACGAAATGAAGCGCGACGAGCGCATCGTGATCTTCGGTGAGGACGTGGCCGACTGCAGCCGCGAAGAATATCTAAAGCGCAAGCTGGTCAAGGGCAAGGGCGGAGTCTTCAAACTCACGTTCGGCTTGCAAAACGAGTTTGGCCCGGACCGCGTTTTCAATTCGCCGCTGGCCGAGGCTGCAATCGTAGGGCGCGCCACGGGCATGGCCACGCGTGGGTTGAAGCCGGTGGTTGAGATTCAGTTCTTCGACTACATCTGGCCGGCCATGATGCAGATTCGCGACGAGCTTTCGGTGATCCGGTGGCGCTCGAACAATGCGTTCTCCTGCCCGGTGGTAATTCGCGTGGCGATCGGCGGATATCTCACCGGCGGCGCGATTTATCACTCGCAGTGCGGGGAGAGCGTGTTTACGCACATTCCAGGTCTGCGTGTGGTGTTTCCCTCGAACGCGCTGGATGCAGCGGGCCTGCTGCGCACCGCGATCCGCTGCGACGATCCAGTGCTGTTTCTGGAACACAAGCGTTTGTACCGCGAGACCTACGGGCGTGCGCCGTATCCCGGGCCGGATTACATGATTCCGTTCGGCAAAGCCAGAATCGTACAGCCGGGGACGGATTTGACGGTAATCACTTACGGCGCGGTGGTGCCGCGGGCGCTGCAGGCGGCGCAGAAGCTCGAGCGCGAGCACGGCGTGAAGGTGGAGTTGATCGACTTGCGCTGCCTCAATCCGTTTGACTGGGAGACGATTGCCGCGTCGGTCGGGAAAACGAATCGGGCTCTCGTGGCTTATGAAGATACGCTGAGCTGGGGTTACGGAGCGGAGATCGCAGCGCGCGTCGCGGATCAACTTTTCGATCAACTCGATGCGCCGGTAAGGCGCGTGGCTGCAGCCGACACGTTTGTGGCTTACCAGCCGATTCTCGAAGACGCCATCCTGCCGCAGGCCAATGATCTTTTCCGGGCGATGAAGGAACTGGCCGAGTACTGAGAGACAGTTGCCAACCGCCAGTTGCCAGTGGAATCTTGACGGCAGAAGCCCTTGAGATCGGTACGTGTCTTCCTCAGACGTGGCCTTTACGTTTCTTCCGATCCCAGCCATTCGCCGACCTATTGTTCTGCGACCTGTTTTCCCCGAACTATTTCTCCCCAAACAACGCCTTGTAGATTCCTCCGCCGAGCGCGCCGCCGATGAGCGGGGCCACCCAGAACATCCACAACTGTTGCAAGGCCCAACCGCCGGCGAAAATCGCGGGGCCGGTGCTGCGAGCGGGGTTCACCGAGGTGTTCGTTACGGGGATGCATACGAGGTGAATCAGCGTGAGGCAGAGGCCGATGGCGATGGGGCGAACCCCTTGGGAGCGCGGGCGTCGGTCGACCCCATGATGACGATCAGGAAGAACGCGGTCAGCACAACCTCGGCGATGAAGCCCGCAAGCAGGGAATAGTTATCGGGAGAATGCAGGCCGTATCCGTTGGAAGCGAAGCCGGCGTGTACGTCGAAGCCTTCTTTTCCGCTGGCGATGACAAGGAGAACGCCTGCTGCGGCGATCGCGCCCGCGACTTGGGCGACCACGTACGCGCCCAAATCGGCAGCAGGGAAGCGCTTGCCCACAACCAGCCCAGGCTGACCGCGGGGTTCAAGTGGCAGCCGGAAATGTGTCCGATGGCATAAGCCATGGTGAGCACGGTAAGGCCGAAGGCCAGCGCGACTCCGGCGAACTTGATGCCGAGCGTGGGGAAGCCGGCAGCGAGGACGGCCGATCCGCATCCGGCAAAGACGAGCCAGAAAGCTCCAAAAAACTCCGCCAGGGCACGTTTGCTGAGGGGCATATGAGATCTCCTTCGTTGCGAATAGAAGTTGGTCGACTGCCGGATAGTGTTTCGCGCGCGGGCAGGTTAGTACAAAGCAAAAAAAATAGAAATCTTGTTTCGAGAGGTTACGAAGGCTTTCTCCGCAAGGCGATCAGGATTGCCCGTTCTCAGGGGCGATGCTAGGCTCGAGTCGTGGCTTCTGACTACTCTAATCCCGTGAATCCAGGTCAAGCTAGGCGCAGCTCTGCAGTAGCGTGGCTGCAATCGGCGTCGGCCGAGGTGTGGATAAAGTTTTTGCTGGCGCTGGTGGGACTCGGCCTGGCTTTCGGCGCGGCGTTGTTTTCGACGGCGTTGGGCGAAGCGGGCAGGTTGTGGGCGTCGGTGGTTCTGGCGTCGGTCGCGCTTTTGATGGCTGTGTTTGTGGGCCTGGTCACGGTGCCGTACCTCGCGCGGAGCGTGGCCATCGAACGTCTGCGCCAAACTTTTCACTATGAGGTCACAAAGGCGGGCGTGGTTTACGTGCTGGTCACGCTGGTGATCGGGATCGCGGCGTTGAACACTGGAAATAATCTCCTGTACATCGTGGTGGCGGCCATGCTGGCGGCGATTCTGGTCTCGGGAGTGATTTCCGCGCTGGTGTTGCGCAGCCTGGAACTGGACGTGCGCCTTCCTGAGCATGTGTTCGCCGGGCGGCCGGTGGTAGGGCGGGTGATGCTCCGCAATCCGCGGCGCTTTTTGCCGTCGTTTTCGATTCGCGTGGTGCCCGCTCGCAAGGAAAGAAAGAAAATCCGCAAACAGTGGAAGTGGGAACCGGCAACATTTGCGTTTCCGCTGAACCGCGAGCCGGAGAGTCAGTGGCTGCGCATGCGCGATTGGCGCGTACACCGGGTGGAGGTCGCGCCGCCCGCTCCGGGAATATTCGAAGGCATGATCTATTTCCCGTATTTGCCGCCGGGGGCCGATCTGACGGCCGACCTCGAACTGCTCTTTGAGCGCCGTGGGCGGTACTGCGAATCGAGTTTCGGCGTGGCCACCCGCTTTCCCTTTGCCTTCCTCACCAAGACGCGCGATATTGCTCTGGAGCGCGAGATTCTGGTTTATCCAACCATCGACCCACCCGACGAACTATTTGAAATCCTGCCGCTGGTGCGCGGAGAGTGGGAAAGCTTTGTTCGTGGACGGGGCTCAGATTTGTACCGCATTCGCGAATACATGCCGGAGGATTCGGCGCGCCATGTCGACTGGAAGGCGACCGCCAAGTCAGGATCATTGAAGGTGCGGGAGTTCAGCCGCGAGGATGAGCGCAAGCTGTGCATTGTTTTCGATAATCCCGCCGCTGGATCGATTTCCGAAGTGGCCTACGAACGAGCGGTCAATCTGGCGGCGTCGCTGGCGTGGCACTTCTGCGAGCAGGACGCCGAGGTCTCGTTCATCGTCCCCGGTCACGGCCGCGGGTCCGATCTGCACGAGTTCCTGGCGTGGCTGGCGGTGATTGAACCGCAGAAGGAAGAACCGCAGAAAGAAAAAGAAGAGCGCCTGCGTGATTCGCACGATGGTCAGAGGCGACAAGCCGAGATGCCACGAAGCGTCGCGCGAGAAGATGTTTTGCGGTCGATAGACCTGGGCAGCACCGAGGAGTACAACATTGTTCTCACAGCACGTCCGCGGGGCAGTCTGCCTACGGCTCTGTGGAACTGCTCGTACTTTGTGTTTCTGGGTGACGAGGCTTCTTCCCGGGCGTGACCGAGGGGAGCAGGTCTGTCTTTCCCGTATTGAAAACTGCAAGAACGATTTTCTTCACCCCCCACCTTTTAGCCCTTCCCACCAGTCTGATTTCGCCGTATACTCCCGCTCCGGTATAACTTTCGTCCGGAGGAATTCGATACGGGGGGAATCGAAATGCGGATTTATGATCTGATCAAGAATCAGGAGACCTATCAGGCGGAAATGGGTGTGACCGTGCTGGAAGCGGTGCGGGCCATGGTGGAACGCAACATCGGGGCGGTTCCGGTGGTGCACAAGGGCAAGCTGGTGGGGATTTTTTCTGAGCGCGATCTGATGAAGCGTGTCGTGGCGGAGGGCCATGATCCGCGCAGCACTTGCCTGGCTGAAGTTATGACCGAAGAGCCGCTCACCATCAATACGAACGAGGAACTGGAAAATTGCATGGCCCTGATGCGGCGTCACGGATTCCGCCATCTGCCCGTTTGCCATGAAGGACAACTGGTTGGCATCGTCTCGCTGCGGGACATTTTGCTGCATGACTTGAACGAGAAAGACGACGAAGTTCGCATGATGCGTGCCTACATCCACTCCGTCCCGGACGCTTAGAGCCGACCCGATGACACTTCCCCCATCTGACCTCGACGGCACTGCTTCCATATGGCCCGAAGGTAACGTTACTTTGGGTTACCTGAGTACATTGAACACTCGGGCCAAAAGGTTTAACTTGCTCTTAATCGGCCGCCGTCCAGACTAACGCAGTTGTGACGCTGGATTTGTCCGCAAGTGTTTGTTTTTCGAGTGCTAAGGGAATTGTTCCGATGAGCGAGAAAATCAGAATCCTGTACTACGCGCTCTGGATAGCACATCCCGTGCTGCAAACTGTCATCGCCATCGCTATGTTCCGGCGCGGCCAGCATCGTGAATTCAAGTTCTTCTTTGCTTACATCGTCGGTCAGATCATGACATTCGCGGTGGTCTTTCCGACTTACCGCTACTACTATCCTGCCGCATTTTATGTTTCATGGATCAGCACCGCCATCAGCGTAGCTTTGGGCTTCATGGTGATTCATGAGGCTTTTCTCGATGTGTTCCGTCCCTTCCACACCTTGCGGGATCTGGGTACGGTGCTATTTAAGTGGGCGGGTCTGGTGATGCTCCTGGTAGCTGGAGTGGTATCGGTTTCCACCAGTTCGGCCGACAACCTGGCGTGGGTACAGGCCATCATGACCGCCCAGCGTTGCGTGCGTATTATTCAAGTCGGCATGGTCCTCTTCCTGTTGTTCTTTGCCCACTATCTGGGAGTAAGCCGGCGTCAGCACAGCTTCGGAATCGCGCTGGGTTTTGGCAGCTTTGCCGTGGTGGAGCTGGCGCTGATCGCGTCCTGGGCGGGTGATCACCTGGGCAACAATGCCATGAACCTGATCAACATGATCGCCTACAATGCCACGCTGCTCATCTGGCTGGGCTATACCCTGGCCAAGAGCCCTGCCCGGGAAGCTGCGTCCACGTTATTGCGCCCGCAGCGCTGGGAGCAGAGTTTGTCTGACATTCATCATCCTCTGCCCGCAGATTCCTTGATCCCGATGTTCGAAGGGATGGTGGACCGGGCTCTTTCACGCACTCAGTCCGTGCCGGTATTCGTACCGGAAAACGGAGCCCCAGCGCACGCTACCGCTCGCACCCCGGTCGTGCCAAGGGGCAGTGCGGGCGTTTCTGGACTGGTTGACCGGGTCGGATCCAAAGGCTAATCAACCCTCTGCCCACGTACCTGGCCGTCACTCTATCTTCTAAAACCGATGGGCGATTTCGGATTTCGTAAATCTCGCAGCGGTCTGGGCCCTTTTATCACGCCACTTTTCCTACCCAGCAATACTTAGGGCGAATACCTTAGAAATGTAGAGGATTGCCTGTATTTACAGGGTGTATCGGCGTGGGGTATGGCGCGAAACCAGCGCGCAGCGGAGGGACGGTTTTACGCTGTTAAAGAATTCTTGCGGAAGGGCTTGACACGTGCCTTATAATTCCTCTCCGCACACTATGCCCTACTTTCAGGGCAGCTAGTGCGCGGAAGGAGTGTAACCAATGAAGCACGCAGTCAGGATTTCGATCCTGATGTTAGGACTAGTAGGCACGTATGTCTCAGCCGCCGTTCCGCAGGTTCCCGCCCCGGACGGAGGGCCGATTCTAACGTGCCCACCTCAACAACAACTGCAAGGCAGATGCACCGGCGGTGGTCAACCACCGATGTGAATTAGCAGTTAAACGCAGGTCAACCGTGACCGCAAGGTCACCAAAGTAACCTGCGGTAACTTGGGCCGAACCTAGGGCTCGCTATCTTCGGGCTGACGGACTTCATACATAAACCGTCAGCCCCGTTTTTTTGGGCTTCACTAGGATGGCTTCAGCAGCGCGGAGTCCAACGCGCGCCGTAATTCGGTGGGATCCTCAACCGGCGGCTGGCAGGCAAAGCCGGAACACAGGACCGCAAATGGCTCCGCACCCAGCCGAGGCAGGTTGGGGATGGTCGCAGCCAGCGCCGGAGGCAGGTTCCCCGCGACCGCCTGGTTCGCGGTCAACCGCAGCACGCTCTTGTTGAACGCGAAAGAACGGGTAGCAACGGCGGCGAGACTGCTGGCCGTTTTCTCCGTGGGATCACCAATCACCACCACCTGCACTGGATTTTCCAGAAAGTGGAGCACGGCGATCCCGTAAGTCGCCGCGAAAATCCCAAACTGCTCCGCCACTCCGGCAAAAGTTTCCAGCGTCTGCTCCGCTTTGTCCCGATACGCGGCATCGCCTGTGTAGTGATGCAGGCGCACGAGCGCAATCGCGGCCATGGGATTTCCCGCTGGCGTGGGCGAATCCTGCAGCGGCTTGCGGCGCGTGGCGAGCACGCCCAGACTCTTACCTTCGGGGGCCGGTTCGGCGTCGAAAAACCCTCCAGATACGGCGTCGAAGAACCGCGCAATCATCGCATCGCAAATCGCCTGTGCGAACTTGAAGTAGCTGAGGTCTGCCGTAGCCTCGTAAGCATCAAGGCAGGCAATCGCGGTTGCGGCGTAGTCATCGAGCAACCCGGAGACTTCGCGGTGTTCAGCTTTAGGATCGGAATAAGCAACTACGTGCAGAAGTTGTGATCTTGTGGACGCGGGCGACTCGCCCGCGTGTGCAAACGGCTTCCAAGCTTCGGCCAGGATACGATCCAGCGAGCGCAGAGCAAATCTTCGTGCATCAGCGAGATTCAAGACCCTCGCCGCTTCCAGATAAGCGCTAACGCACATGCTGTTCCATCCCACGTAAACCGTCTTGTCGAGGTAAGGCGTAGGCCGCTCAAGCCGCGCCGCATACATCTTCTTTTTCGCGGAATCGAGCAACTCCTTCACCCGCCCGCCGGTAAGGCTCAGTCGCCGGGCAATCTCTTCGACCGGAGCCCGCACGTAGAGCACGTTCTTCGCGGGATTGTGATGCATCTCACCGATTTCGTTGATGTCATAATGCAACGCCGCAACCTGTACTTCTTCCTCGGTGAGCACAGCTCGTGCCTCATCGAGAGTCCATGTGAAGTAGTCGCCATCGTCGTCCATGGAAATGTCGGCGTCCTGGGAAGCATAGAAACCGCCACGCTCGCGATCGCTCAGCCACTCATCCATCCAGCGGACAATGTCGCGTGCCACGCTGGCGAAAAATTCCGACCCCGTCGCCTGATAGCCATGCAGGTAATTCTTCATCAATTCCGAATTGTCATAGCACATCTTCTCGAAATGCGGCACCACCCAGCGCTCGTCGACCGAATAACGGTGAAAGCCTCCCGCCAACTGGTCATATACCCCGCCGTTGGCCATGTGCTCGAGAGTAGTGACGATTAAATTACGAAGCTGATCGTGATCGGGGTGCCCCATTTCTCGCGCGTTTTCTGCGCGAGAAAGGCTGCCCTGAGCTTGTCGAAGGCTGGGGCTTTCGACTCTTCTCGCGTATCTCTCAATCAGCAAATCCAGCGCAGAAGGATGAGGAAACTTCGGAGCCGACCCAAACCCTCCGTGCTGCGGATCGAACATGCTGAAGGCAGACTTCTCAATCGCAGCAATAATGCCAGCCGAAACCCGCCCGCCGCGCCCAGCGAATGACTCCGCCTGCGCAATCGCACTCTCCACCATCTTCGCCTGCTCCACGACGTCGCCATGTTTTTCTTTGTATGCGTTGGCGATGCTGGTCAGCACACGCTTGAAACTCGGACGCCCGTGGCCATCCGTCGGCGGAAAATATGTGCCCCCATAAAACGGCTTGCCGTCGGGTGTAAGAAAAGCTGTGAGCGGCCAGCCGCCCTGCCCGCTGACCGCGCTGACAGCGGCCTGATACCGGCTGTCAATATCAGGACGCTCGTCGCGGTCCACCTTCACCGCGATGAAATGCTCATTCACAATGGCGGCAACTTCGGCGTCGTCGTAAGACTCGCGGTCCATCACATGGCACCAGTGGCACCACACCGCGCCAATATCGAGCAGCATTGGCTTGTTCTCGCGCTGCGCGGCAGCGAATGCCTCCTCGCCCCACTCGTGCCACTGAATGGGTTGGTGCATGGCGGACCGTAGATACGCGGATGAGGCGCGGGCGAGGGCGTTCAGGGTGGTCGTGGTCATGGCTTGTTCAGTCTAAACGTTTGCGGAGAAACCGTGCGCCGGTGGCTTAGCTTTTACATTGTGCAAACAATTGCGATTTTCCGTTCCGGTTTGGGCAAACTCCGCTACTCGTCACCATTTTATCTTGACACCATTCCACGAACCGCTTAGTGTTCCTCTCGGCCCGAAGCGGGCTTTGCAGGCTGACGGCTGACAGTCGCGCGTGCCCTTTGTCGAACACGCGGTCTTGGCAGTGGGATTACCTCAACGGGCGGACCGGTTCCATCTGTCCCGGCCCCGTAGGTGCCAACTACACTGGCGCGGACGCTAATCTGCTGGTCGAATACAAAATGCAGGCCGCCGGTGACACCGACGCCTGCTCTGGAACATCCTGCAGCGGATTTTGCACCACCTTCACCTCTAATCCTTCCAACTGCGGCGCGTGCGGAACCGCATGTGCCACCGGCCAGGCCTGTGTAAGCAGAACCTGCAACGGATCTTCGTGTGGTGCGGGGCAGACGAACTGCAACGGCTTGTGCGTAAACGAGCAGACCGATCCCAACAACTGCAGCGCGTGCGGCTCCGTTTGCAAACAAGGTACTAGCTGCAACCTGGGCGTTTGCACAATCCCCTGCCCGAGCGGACAGGTGCTATTGTAGCGGTGCCTGTGTGAACACCCAGACCGACACCAAAAACTGCGGCGGTTGCGGCATTGTTTGCTCAGTCAACAATGCAACGCCTGCCTGCCAGTCAGGGGCTTGCGCCATCCAATCCTGCAATCCCGGCTTCAAGGATTGCAATAATAACCCTATAGATGGCTGCGAGATCAACACGAACAGCGATCCCAAAAACTGCGGTGGTTGCGGCGTTGCCTGCCTGAGCGGGCAAACTTGCAGCGGCGGCTCATGCGCGTGCACGGGAGGGCTGAGTCTCTGCAGCGGCGCTTGCGTGAACACCGCGACCGATCCCAACAATTGTGGGGCGTGCGGCAACGTTTGTACAGGTCCGAATGGCGCCTTTTGCACCTCCGGGCACTGCTTCCAGGTTCCTTGTCCCTCTGGAACATACTCGTGCGGTACCTACTGCGCCCCGAATGGAACTCTTTGCCAGTAAAAAGCGGGGGCAGCGAGGGCAAAGTGAAGATGAGCGTGGGCACCGGCGGCTACCCCTTACGCGGTTTACGATTCCACGATCAAGGACTCGCTCTCGGCCAAGTGGTCCGAAACCCCGCGACCCACGCCGAATTAGCTTGACACCCCCCGCGCCGGGAGTACACTGTGCCGGATTTGGTCTTTCTGACCGGACTGCCTCAGTGCGGATGGCATGTCCGAAGCGCTCTCGGAGGGACCACCGGCCCCTGTAGCTGTCACAACTGCTCCGTAACTGGAGATACGCGATGTCGAGCCCTCTTCGTCTGGCCGTCCGTGGTCTTCTTTCTGTTTCCCTGCTTTGCGCCTCCGCGCTCGCGCAGTTTACTCCGAGTGCCGATTCCTACACTAACACTGGCTCTCCATCTAAGAACTTCGGAACCGCAGTCACCCTTAACGTCCAAAGCGCGTCCCAGACGTCCTACATCCAGTTCGATCTGTCTTCGGTTCCAGCCACCTATACCGGCGCCAACATCGCCAAAGCCAACCTCAAACTGTACGTCAATGCGGTAACCACTGCCGGAAGCTTCAACGTGGACTATGTGAACGGCAGGTGGTTGGAGACGACCATCACTGCCAATCTGTCGCCCGCGCTGGGCGGCACCATCGCCAGCAGCGTGCCGTTGACCAAATCGCAAGCCGGCGACTACATCATCATCGACGTTACTGCGGCCGTGGAGGCCTGGCTCAATAAGACCCAGGCCAATGATGGAATCGCGCTTGTCGCAAACAGCCCGCTGAACTGCAGTTTCGACAGCAAGGAAAACACGGGCTCTAGTCATCCCCCGGAGCTGGACATTATTTTTACCGGCACCGGCCCTCAGGGTCCCGCCGGACCGCAGGGTCCACAGGGAGTTCAGGGTCCTTCCGGTCCGACAGGTCCGCAAGGTTCCGTCGGCCCGCAAGGCTCCACTGGAGCGCAAGGGCAACAGGGCGTGCAGGGAACCCAGGGTCCTTCCGGCGCAGTCGGCCCCGTTGGCCCGCAAGGTCCCACCGGCGCGGCAGGAATCAACAACCGCGGATCGTGGGTGTCGCTTACCCAATACCAGATCAACGACTCCGTAACTTACAACGGGTCTTCGTGGATCGCATTGATGCCGAACATCGATTCTCCCCCGAATTCGTTCAACCTGAACTGGCAATTGCTGGCCGCGAAGGGAATTAACAATCAGGGGAGCTGGGTTTCCACCGTGAACTATCAGGTGGACGATGCGGTCACCGATGGTGGACAGTACTGGCTCGCTCTGGCTCCCAACCTTTCTTCACAGCCCGGGATACTGAATCCCAACTGGCAGCTCATCGCCGCCGCCGGCGCCACCGGTCCGGCCGGCGCACCTGGAGCACAGGGTCCCCCCGGGCAGCCGGGGACTCCGGGTGCCACGGGGGCGCAGGGCCCCACCGGATTTACGGGCGCCACGGGAGCGCAGGGGCCGATTGGTCCGGCTGGCCCTCAAGGATCTCAGGGCGCAACTGGCCCACAAGGACCCGCGGGCGCAACTGGCCCGGATTCGTACTCGCACATGATCGTTTTCTTTCCCGGCAACCTGGCCGGATCGTGGATTGGAAATCAATTTGTTCTGGGACAATCCATCACCGTGTTGCGCGTTGCGGTGACGGCGAAGACGCCGACCGGGGCAACCTGTCCGGCCGCGGTGTTTCGCTTTACCGACGGCAACAAGGGGCAAGACCTCGTGCTCACGCCGGGGCAGTATTGGTCTGACAGCGGCGCCACAATGTTGACATTCGCGGCGGGTACTACGTTGCAGGCCACGCTGCGCACCGGCTCCACCTGCGCCTCCAACACCGGGGCGGACGCCAACCTGCTGGTGGAATACAGAGCCCAGGTCTCGGGCGACACGACCACCTGCTCGGGGACGTTGTGTAACGGCATCTGCACTACGCCCGGATCGGATCCTTCCAACTGCGGTACCTGTGGCACTAAGTGCTCCAGCGGCGTTCCCTGCACCAATGGAAATTGCGGCTCGGCTGGTTGTCAATCCGGGCAGGTGTTGTGTAACGGCACTTGCACGAGTACTCAGAGCGATCCGAACAACTGTGGCCAGTGCGCCAACGTTTGCCCGTCGGGCGATGTGTGCTCGAGTGGGACTTGCGCCGTTCCCTCTTCAGCTTGTGTTGTGAACGGTGTGGACTTGCCTTTTGGAACCGTGATTTCAGTCCCGCCTGGAACCTGCCAGCAGAACGTGTGCGATGGCAAGGGCAACATCATCAGCGTGTCCGACAATATCAACGTTCCCGCGTCCACGCAGTGCGCCACCGGCATTTGCTCAGCCGGCGTACCAGGCCTCGTTCCTGCGCCCGCGGGCACCGCCTGTACTTCAGGTGCTGGCGCTGGTACTTGTGACGGCAACGGGAACTGCGTTGCGGGTTGTCCCTCCGGCCAAGTCCTATGCAACAATGCGTGCGTCAACGTGCAAAGCGATCCCAACAACTGCGGGCTGTGCGGCAACCGCTGCGGGCAGGGCGAGTCCTGCGTTGCAGGCGTCTGTAGTTGCCCGTCAGGACAAGTGTTCTGCGGCACCGCCTGCGTCAACGATACGTCTGACCCGAACAATTGTGGCGCGTGCGGACACGTGTGTGCGAGCGGCCAGGCTTGCGTCAATGGGGCCTGCGGCGCCTGTCCCATGGGACAGGGCGTGTGCGGCAACGCCTGCGTCAACGAGCAGTCCGATCCCAACAACTGCGGCAATTGCGGCAACGTCTGCGCCCCTGGCGAAACCTGCAGCAGCGGCGCATGCAGTGCTACCCCCAACGGGGATGTGGTTACCTGGCACTATGACAACGACCGAAGTGGAGTAAACGCCGGCGAGACCACCCTGACTCCCAGCAATGTGACTTCCACACAATTCGGCAAAGTGGGCGAGTTCACTGTGGATGGGCAGATTGATGGCCAGGTTCTGTATCTCAACCAGCTTTCCATTCCCAACGTTGGGACTAAGAACGTCGTGTACGTCGCCACGGAAAACGACTCGGTGTACGCGCTCGATGCGGCCACCGTCAGCGGTTCGGCCGCGACCATTCTGTGGAAGACGTCAGTTCTAGGCCAAGGCGAATCCGCAGCTACCGGTCTCGCATGCGGAAATATCAATCCCAATGGCATCACCGCCACGCCGGTGATCGACCGGTCGCGCAATGCCATTTATGTTGTAGCCAAGTCGCAGAGCGGCGGAACGTACTTCGAACGAATCCATGCCCTCAGCTTAACCACTGGCCAGGAACTCTTTAATGGACCGGCCACCATCACTGCCACGGCTGCCAAGAGTGGCAGTGGGGTCGTCACTTTCGATCCGTCGATTCAGCATGACCGCGCTGCGCTGCTGGAGAGCGGGGGGACGATCTACGCCGTGTGGTCGGGATTGTTCGGCGACTGCGGAAAGTATTATGGCTGGGTCATCGGATTCAATGCGGACACGCTCGCGCAAACCAGCGTGCTGAATCTCGATCCCAACGATTCCGGCGGCGGAATCTGGATGGGAGGCGGCGGACCAGCGACCGACGCGGCCGGAAGTGTTTACGTTATTTCGGGCAACCAACTGGGCACCAGCACAGACGTGCCTCCCGCCAGCTACGCCAATTCTTTTCTCCGCCTACAACCGGCCGGAGGCTTGGCCGTCGCCGATTACTTCGCGCCTAGCAGCACCCTCGCTGAGGATGGTACGGACTCCGACTTCGGTTCGGCAGCTCCTCTGCTGCTCCCGAATCTTGTAGACGGCAGTCAAGTCACCCGCCAACTGGCCGCGGCGGCCGGCAAAGATGGCTACATCAATCTCCTGGATCGCACCAACCTGGGCGGATTCTCCTCGTCGGCGAACAACGTCTACCAGCGATTCCTGAACCCGCAGGGCGGCCCGAATTTTTCTACCCCGATCTACTTTAACGGCTCCCTGTACCTCAGTCCGTCCGGCACAGCACTGGGGGCATTCCCAATAACAAGCGCAAAACTGGTGACAACCATGCCCCCGCAAACCTCCCATTCATTTGCTGGGAATGGTTCGGTGCCCACTATCTCTGCCAACGGCACCGGCAACGGGATCGTGTGGGCGCTCGACAAGAATGCTCAAACTCTGTATGCCTTCAACGCTGCCGGCCTGGCCGAGCTTTATGACTCGAGTCAGGCGGCGGGCAGCCGGGATAAGTTTGCTGCCGTGGGCGGAAGTTTCATCACGCCCATGGTTGCCAATGGCAACGTCTACTTTGGTACAGGCACCTCCCTTGCTACCTTTGGCTTGCTTTGTGGCAGTGGCGGCCTCATCAGTTGCAACGGGGTCTGCGTCAACGAACACACTGATCCCAACAACTGCGGCACCTGCGGCAACGCCTGCGCCAGCGGGCAGACGTGTACCAACGGCACCTGTGGATGTCCGGGAGGAACCACATCCTGTAACAACGTTTGCGTAAATGAAACGACCGACCCCAACAACTGCGGCACATGCGGACACGTGTGTGCAACCGGCCAGGCGTGCACGAACGGGATTTGCACTTGTCCCGCCGGGCAGAGTGTCTGCGGGAATGCCTGCGTCAACGAACTAACCGACCCGCACAACTGCGGCGCGTGCGGCAATGCTTGCGCCAACGGACAAGTCTGCAGCAACGGGGCTTGTGAGACCGTACATTCGAACGGCGTAGGCCAAACCTTTACGGACTCGAACCCGCTAGGCACCTACACGTCGGCGACAGCGACTGAAGCTGGCACCGCCTACGAACTCTCAGTAGGAGGCTCCGGCGCGAACGTCTCCGACGGTAACCAGTGCCCCGGAAGCAGCACAACATTCGTTTGTGCCTCCAACGCAGCCGGGCCGGTCTTTTGTTGGGGATACTCCGGCTCGATTGTCGGGAAAGTCAGCAACGGCACTTGTCCATTCACAGGCATCGCCACATGGAATTAGCCCGCGCCTGGGTTGCGCAGAACGCGTAAGGATGGTAGTAAGATCCAGGCAGTCGGATCGTGCGCTTAGAGAAAGTTGCGGGGAGAGTGAGATTTTCCGATCAAGGGGAGACGAATGCGCCGTATTTGTTTTGCTTGCGTCTTACTGATGTCCATCCTGACCGCCGCGCAAACCACTCCTGCTGCGCAGAATCCGGTGCCGGCAAAAGAACCGCTGGCAGCGAAGCCCAGCGCTGCTTCGAAAAGCGTCAAGGCAGAGTCGGTCACGATCAACATGCCCGAAGGCATGACCAAGGACCAAGCCGACGCTATCCTCAACGAACTCAAAGCCATCCATCAGTTGTTGCTGAACCCGCCCGCAACCAGGACTGCCGCTGCTGCTCCCACTCCGGCTGCTCCGCCTTCCGACAAAGTGAAGATGAGCGTGGGTACCGGCTGGTACGCGATGGGCCGCGACGACGCTCCCGTGACCATGGTCGAGTTCACTGACTATCAGTGCCCCTTCTGCCGCCGCTTCGAAGCCGACAGCTTTGCCCAGTTGAAGAAGGAATATATTGACACCGGCAAAGTGCGCTTCGTAAGCCGTGACCTGCCGCTGGACTTCCATCCCAATGCGCCCGCCGCAGCCATGGCCGCGCGTTGCGCCGGAGATCAGCACAAATTCTGGGAAATGCGCGATGCCATGATGCTCGACACCGCAACCGACCTGGGGCCCGCGTCCATCCTGAAATACGGCCAGAAAACCAACCTCGACATGACCGCGTTCAACACTTGCCTGAGTGACAAGAAGTACACGGAGGCGATTAAGAAAGACACGGCCGACGCCGGAACGCTCGGCATCAGCGGCACCCCCAGCTTCGTCATCGGGAAGACTGATAAGAACGAAATTGCCGGAGTGCGCATCGTCGGCGCCGTCCCCTATGCTGTGTTCGATTCCACTATCAAAGACCTGCTGGCGAGCAAATAGGAGCGCATCGAAGCGATTTTTATTACGACCCATAAATCGAATACTGATGCGTTCCACCGATCTTGCTGAGCACAGCGCTCTCGCTCAACACATGCTCGAGCAACGGATTGTGATAGAGCACAAAAACCGCCCGCGGATGCGCTTGCAGACTCTGCTCCAGATTCGCAATCATCCGCTTGAGTCCTGATTCTGGAAACGGATTGAAGAGATAGAGCACCGTTGGCTCGGCGGGAAAAGTGAACTCAGTCGCATCTGCACAGATCGATTCCAGCGCGAAGCACTTCTGCGATGCGCTTCGGTACTTGCTAAGGTTTTCCTGCGCCGCCTGATGCAACGCCGGCAGAAGTTCCACCCCCACGATGCGCCGAAACGGATAATCCGAAGCCATCAACAGTGTGCGTCCTTTGCCCGATCCCAAATCGACGAAGATGAAGTCGTGAAAGTCGCAATGAGCCTGCGGATGCAGCGCATCGAGCATTTCGTGGAACAGTGCCGCTTCCGTCGGCTGATACGGCGAGTGGAAAGCTCCGAGCAAACGGTCGCGCCAACCTAAAGCCGCGCTTGTCGTGTTGACGCGGTACTCCCAATCATATTCGGCGTCGCCATAGCGTTGACGACGGCGCTCCGGAGTCGAGTCGCGCGCGAACTCCCACAAAGCAGCTAGCAGTTGCCGCGTGGCCGCAACGCGGCCGTCGCGCTTGGCAATTTCATTCCACCATTGCCACACCGAGCGTGACAGGCTGATTCGCGAGGAAGCGGAGGGATCGATGCCCTGCATTCTTCGTCATCATAAGCGATGCGAAGCGAAGACTAAGGCAGCGCGTGGAATTTCGGCGCGGGTTTATATCCCGGAGGCAAACCCTTGCTGGCGAAAGGAAAGTCATCGGGCACGCGCACTTCGACGCGGCCTTCGGGGGTCAACTTGTAGGGATGTCCATCGGGATCGGCCGGACTTCCGCCCAAACCCTCCGCGGCCACAAGCTCCGCCATGCTCGCGGGCAGACGTCCCGTGCGCTCTCCAAAGCGGGTGACGGCTTCCTGCAGATGCGTCACGTCTTCATCCACGCGCAGCGCGCGCAGATGTTCAATCGCGTTCTGCTTGATCAGTTCGTCTTGCGTGGTCTGGTAAGTCGCCGACCACAGCATGCGCGCCGTTTCATACTCGCCGGCATGTTGCGCCATTTGCGCGGCCAGGATCTTCAGGAAGGGATGAGCGTTGGGAACATGCGAGCCCCGCTCGAAAGTTTCGGAGGCTTTCTTGTAATCGTGAAGCTCCATGTAATAGACGAAGCCCAGGTCGTAGTAGAGCCGCCAGTTGTCGGGATTGTTCTGAATACCATATTGCATCAACTCAATCGCGCGCTCGGGCTGGCCGGCACCGTCCGGAGGTTTGGGTGCAAGGAAGCTGCTGCCAAACTCGTAGGCGACGATGAGGTGCGGATCGAGGTGAGTGGTGATTTCGAGCAGCGGCGCCAGCTGGTTGTAACTGGCGGCGTAATAGTGATGACGGTATCCGAAGTATTGCACGGCGCGAGTCCAGTAAATGCAGGCCATCAGGCCGTCATAGCCGAGACTGGCGCGCTTGATCACCTTCGGCGAACTCAAGAAGAGGACTTCATCGAGCGTGGCTTGAGGACGAAGCTGGTCAGTGCGATGAAGCACAAACGAACTGGCGGCCAGCGACACGATGAGGCAGGCGGTTGCGACGATCGTGGTTTTCTGGCGTTGCTTCATTTTCCTATTTTAAATCCCGGCGGTCGAAAATCAGCACCGCCCCGCTCAGGGCCATGGTGGCGTAGAACAAGGCGTAGAGCGTGTTTTGCAGGATAAGCTGTCCGGCGACCGGCTGCTCATGGGCGACGGAAGTGATTACATTGAACGCTGAGAAATTCGGCACCAGATAGGCGACGCCCGTCACCAGCCAGTGCGTAATCCCCGTGGCCATGCCGGCAAAGTTGCGCAAGTCCTCGGCAAAGCTCCCGATCACAAAGAGCGAGAAAGCGAAGACGGCGGAGAGCAACGGCGACGAAAAGGACGAGAACAAGAGCGTCAGCGAGCAGATGATCAGGAACTCAAGAATGATGAAGTACAGAGCCACCAGAATCAGCGCGTCGGCGCGCACGAATTTGTGGGATACATAGAACAGCGCGGCGAATACTCCTATCGCCATGAAGAAAGTGTTCACGACCAAGGTGCCAGCCAGGCCGAAGAACTTGCCGACAATAAACTCCCAGCGGCGCACGGGGCGGGAAAGCACGGTGTAGAGAGTTCGTTTTTCGATTTCTTTAGAGACTAGGCCGATGCCGATGAAAATCGCAATCACGACTCCGAACAGCGAAACCGCAGTTAGTCCGAGGTTGATGACGACCAGCTTCTCGATCTCAATGGAAATCTGGCCGACGAGGATGGCCGCTCCCGAGAGCAGCAGGGCGAACGCGATCAGGTTGTAGAGCACGCGGTCGCGAACCGCTTCGCGGAAGGTATTGGAGGCAATGTAGGCAATGCGTGTTCTCATGCGGTTGTACCAGCCGTGGTCTCGGCGCGCTTCAGTTTCTCGACGAAGTAGGCTTCGAGCGAAGTGCGTACCGGGGTGATTGCAGTCAATCGCTGACGCTCGCGGCGCAGCACATCGATCATCGCGTCCTGCTGGTTCTCGGCAATGATGGCGCGGACGCGGTCCCCAGTGACGTGGCATTCCGCGCCCAGGGCCTTGACTGAGGCAGGGACCTGGGTGCCTTGCCAGACTACTTCCACCTTGCCCTGAACGCTTGAGGTCAAATCTTCGATCGCGCCTACACCGCGGAGTTCGCCTTTGTGAATGATCGCAACCCGGTCGCAGAGGGCTTCAGCGTCGGACAGAATGTGAGTGGAAAAGAACACGGTCTTGCCTTCGTGCTTGAGCTGCTCCATCAGGTCGCGGACCTCGCGCCGGCCCATGGGGTCGAGCCCGGACATGGGTTCGTCGAAGAACACGAGCTTGGGGTCATGAAGAATTGCCTGGCCGATTCCCACGCGCTGCAACATGCCTTTGGAAAACTTGCGCAACTGCACGCCCTGCACGTCGCGCAACCCGACTTTTTCGAGTACCTGCTCGACGCGCTGTTTGCGCTGCCTGGCGGGAACGCCGGAAAGCTGTCCGTAGTATTCCAGAAGTTCGTGGGCCGTCAGATAGTCGTAGAAATAGGGCTGCTCGGGGAGGAACCCAATCTGCGCTTTGACCGAGGGTTCAGTCCATTCGTGGCCGAGGATGCGCGCCGATCCGGCGGTGGGGAACACCAATCCCATAAGCAGTTTCAGGGTCGTAGTTTTGCCGGCGCCGTTGGGGCCGAGGAAGCCGAAGATTTCTCCGTCCTCGACCGTGAGTTGCAATGGAAGCAGTGCGCGCTTCTGGCGCTTGCGCCAGAAGCCCACGCTGTAGGTTTTTTCCAATCCCAAGATTTCTATTGCAGGCATGGCCGGAACACAATCGTTATTGACGGAATCAATTCCTATTTTCCCACGGAAAAATTATATGCAAATCCGATTTGGAGTAAAGTGGCGGCGCGGGCACAGGACATTACGAAAGTAAAAAGCGCGGGCTCGTACTACGGAGTTCCGATGCCCTGGCCGGAAGTTTTGTGGAACCTAATTATCCATCGGCGATAGAGCAATGCACGGCGCGTATCCCGCGACCAAAGTGATGGTACCCGGCGGCTGCAAACGGACCACCATGTCTTCAGTTGAGCAGTAGGCGCGGGTGCCGCTCAGGTTGCTGATCGGCGTCGCGGTGGCATAGAACCGGTTATTGTTGGGACTGCCCGCAGTGGCAGATCCTGTGGCCGCAAAGGTATAACCGCTCTTGCCGGCTCCGCCCCCGTTGGTGGCAACGTTGTTATCGATAAAACAGCCCGTGGCGGGGGTTGCAATGCACGGGTCAGCTCCACCCAGGGGCGCCAGAGTCAGCGGGAAACCGATCTGCTCGTAGCTGCCGAAATACGCGACTTCGCCCACGTTGATAGCGTGCAGGGAACCGGCGGCGGAAGAGTCATTGGCTGCCATGCGAGCCCGCAGCAGGTTCGGGATGGCGATCGCGGCGATGACCAAGATGATCGCAACCACGATCAACAGCTCGATAAGTGAGAAACCCTTCTGTTTCGGCATCGGAGTATTCAGTTCCGGTGAACTTGCCTGCGCCGATCTGTCGTGACGCTCCGGATCCACCTTACCATTGCATTTGACAGGCCAAGTCGAACTATCTTTGGCCTTCCCATTACCGCAGTAACAGCCTTCCTTTCAATGAGTTGTGGCGCAATCTGAGAGTTAAATAGTCAGGAACGGGTGGTTGGACGACCCGCAACGGTCACAAATGGTCTTTGGTGACAGGATTTGTCAACATGAGAAGCGATCGGCGAGAGCGGAAATAACAAAAGGGCAGCGGATTTGCATCCGCTGCCCTCTGGCTTTGTACCCTCCCCCAGGTACTCGCCAAACCAGTATTAGTTGTTCATCGGGGTCAGAGCCAAGCAAGCTGCATAACCCGCCGGAGGAACAATGACGCCTGCCGCTGCGGTGCGGACGACACCGTCGTCAGCCGCGCAGAAAGCCTTGGTACCGGTCACGTTCGACAACGGAGCCGCTGTGGTGTAGAAGTTCCAGCCGGTCAGAGCCGTGCCGCCGGGCACCACGGCGAAGGTGTAACCGCTCTTACCGGAACCAGCCGGCGTACCGTTGGTGGCCAGGTTGTTGTCGATCAGGCAGCCGGTGGCCGGTGCCGGAACGCAAGGCGTCGCAGCGCCGCCCAATTGACCAAGCGTGGCATAGCCAAGGTTGGGATAAGCGCCGAGGTAGCCGACTTGGCCTACGACGATGGTGTGCTCGGAAGCAGCCGCGGACGAATCGTTGGCAGCCATACGGGCGCGCATCAGGTTAGGAATCGCGATCGCTGCGATGATCAGGATGATGGCAACCACGATCAGCAGCTCAATCAGTGAAAAACCCTTCTGTTTCTTCATTGTTAGATTTCTCCAGGTCACAAAGTTTTGTCCGCCTCGGGGGCAGCTGGATTAGGAACGCCTTAGTTCTTGCAAACCCTTTGCCAAAATTAGAATTCTAACCGCCAGGAGGCCGGGCACGGAAGCCCTTTGTTTTCAACCGGCCTAGAGGATTGGATGTTGGAAGAGGCGGTCGGGTAGCTCAAAACCGTCACAAAAGGTCAGGTCCGGTTGACAGGAATTGTCAATGAGAGAGGCAGGGGCGGTGGGCCGGAAAACAGGAGAATAATGACAAATTAAGAACCGGCGGGAAGAAGCAAAAAGGGCAGCGGATTTGCATCCGCTGCCCTCTGGCGTTGTACCCTCGCGGGTACTCGCATTTACCCGTACTAGTTGTTCATCGGGGTCAGAGCCAAGCAAGCCGCGTAGCCTGCCGGAGGAGCAATGACGCCCGCCGCAGCAGTGCGAACGACACCGTCATCGGCTGCGCAGAAAGCCTTGGTGCCGGTCACGTTCGACAACGGAGCCGCTGTGGTGTAGAAGTTCCAGCCGGTCAGAGCCGTGCCGCCGGGCACGACGGCGAAGGTGTAACCGCTCTTACCGGAACCAGCCGGCGTACCGTTGGTGGCCAGGTTGTTATCGATCAGGCAACCCGTGGCCGGCAACGGAACGCAAGGTGTGGCTGCGCCGCCCAACTGAGCGAGCGTAGCGTAGCCAAGGTTGGGATAAGCGCCGAGGTAGCCGACTTGGCCTACGACGATGGTGTGCTCGGAAGCAGCCGCGGACGAATCGTTGGCGGCCATACGGGCGCGCATCAAGTTGGGAATGGCGATGGCTGCGATGATCAGGATGATGGCAACCACGATCAGCAGTTCAATCAGTGAGAAACCCTTCTGTTGTTTCCGCATTTCTTTAATTTTCCTCGTTACTTTCCTCGATCTCATGCTGGTCAGTGGTATGACTCAGTCGGGATTGATGTGGCACTTGCCTGGCCACATCGAGAGTTACTTAGGTTCCGGCCTCGTGGCGGGCAATCCCATTGGTTGCACCACGCGACCAGACTATCGTCTCATTCTAACCCTCTCCGGGCGCTACGTTGTGCCATATTGCGTCGCGAACCTGACACTTAGTGTCAGTCTGAAACAGCGCGGCTTCCGGGTTAGAACGCAGCTTTAGGCCTTAGCTTGCGTCGAAAAGTGCGTCAGCGCCCGCAGCCCTCGGCGGAGAAAGAAGGTGGGCCGGGCCTCGGGCTTGCCGTAGAATGACGTGCCGGGAGGGGTGAATCCAAATTCCATGGCTATTTCGAAGGACGCTTTCTCCATTGCTTCCGATATTGCGCGGGCCTGGACTCTGCCTTCCTTTCTTTACACC
The DNA here is from genome assembly GCA_035566655.1 of Candidatus Dormiibacterota bacterium. Taxonomy (GTDB): domain Bacteria; phylum Acidobacteriota; class Terriglobia; order Terriglobales; family Acidobacteriaceae; genus Sulfotelmatobacter. Next base: position 11,857 of record DATMQT010000065.1, on the reverse strand, counting down.
GCGCCGGACGTTCTTGTGGCCGAGAAAGAACGAATCTTTGGCAGAACCTGGCAAGTGGTAGGGCATCGTGACCAGGTGGCGGACCCGGGCGACTACTTTACGACGGAATTGGTGGGCGAGCCGCTACTGATCTTACGAGGCAGTGGCGGCGGCAGTGGCGGTGAGTTGCGCGGCTTCTATAACGTGTGCCGGCATCGCGCCGGGCCGCCGGCGGAGGGTTGCGGGTCACGCAAACTCTTCCGCTGCGGTTATCACGGCTGGACTTATGGGCTGGATGGGTCGCTGATCAGCGCTACCGAAGTTGAGGGTGTCGAGGGGTTCCGTCCCGAAGATTTTGCCCTGGTGCCGGTGCGGGTGGAGGAATGGTTCAACTTCATCTTTGTGAACCTGGATGCCGATGCCCGCCCGCTGCGCGAGAGTCTGGGCGAATTGCTGAAACAGGCTGGAAAGTTTCCCTTTGAAGGGATGAAGCGGTTCGAGCGCCGCACTTATGAAATGAACTGCAACTGGAAAACTTACGTGGATAATTATCTGGAAGGCTACCACCTGCCCAGCGTGCATCCGGGATTGAATCGGGAACTGGACTACAACGCCTACACGGTGGAGCCGCATGCGGAGCCGCCTTCGCAGTATGTGCGGCAGTTCAGTCCCATACGCGGAGCGCAGGCCGGGGACACGACTCCGCGCCGCTACGCGGAAGCGCGCGAGGATCTTACGACCGACTACTTCTGGATCTTTCCTAACTGGATGCTGAACTGCTATCCCGACAATGTTTCGCTGAACATTGTGCTGCCGCTTGCGCCGGAACGCTCGCTGGCTATTTTCGAGTGGTATCTACCGGAGAAGGATCACGGGAGCGCGGCGGCCAAGGTTTCGGTGGAGTTCAGCGAGCAGATTCAGATTGAGGATGTGGGCATCTGCGAGATCGTGCAAAAGAATCTGCGGTCGCGCAGCTACTCGCGGGGACGGTTCAGCGTGAAGCAGGAGAGAGGCGTGCACGCGTTTCATCGGATGTATGAGGAGTGGATGAAAGAGGATTCACCGCCGAGAACGCCCAGCACGCCGAGGAAGTAAGACGCACGTGGGACGTAGAGATCCTTTTACTTCTCGGCGGCCTCGGTGGTTAAACGTTTTCCGCTTTGATAAGAAGACAAGTTACGTCGTCGTGCTGCGGGGTCGAGCCGACGAAGAGATCCAGATCCGATAGCATGCGTTTCAACATCTCACCGGGCGTGGTTGCCGCTGCCGCGCCGATCACGCTCAGAAGTCGGGTTTCGCCGTACTCTTCCTGACGGGCATTTTCGGCTTCCACCAGTCCATCGGTAAAAATGACGAGCCAATCGCCGGGCTGGAGAGCAACGCTGGCTGACTCATACTTCGCCTCGGGCTGAATGCCGAGTGGCAAACCACCAACATCGAGACGCTCGATCACACCTTTGGCGCGGCGCAGGATGGGATTGTTGTGGCCGGCATTGATGTAGTGGAAGATGCGCCGGGCGGCGTCGTACTCTGCCAGAAAAGCGGTGGTGAAACGCAATCCGCCCTGACTGTTGGAGCAGGCATACTTGTTCATGTTCGCGACCAGTTCCTCCAGCGGGACCTGGGCTGTCGAGAGCGTCTTAAGGCTGGCTTGAAATGTCGCCATGAGCATGGCCGCGGGGATGCTTTTGCCGGCCACGTCGGCGACGGCGAACACCACGCGATTCTCTTCGGTAGTCTTTCCCGGCCGCGGAAACACGTCGTAATAATCGCCGGCAACGGTGTTTGCTGGGCGCGTTGTGTAGGCGACCGAGATTCCGGGAATCTGCGGGGGCGCGCCGGGCAGAAGCCAGGTCTGGATTTCGCGGGCGATGTGCAAATCGCGCTTCATCACGACCCGGTCGGCAATCTCCAACATGAGCAGCAGGAACATCAGCAGGCCGCCCCAGAAATGGAGCTCGAATTCGACGACGTGGACCTGGTGGTCGCCATCCTGATAATTAAAACCAGTGCTGGGAAACAGAAGCAGGACCAACGCCACCAGCAAGAGCACGCGGCGCGCGGGAGAGAGTTTCTCGAGAACTGCCCAGAAAAATTCCTTGACCACGTGCAGGTTGCGTCCGCGATGGGTAAGGTCGGCAGGCGTTTTTGCGGCGACGTCGCGCGAATAGAGGCGGTAGCTGGTGCGGGCGTCGGTTTCGAACTGCGACCAGAGCTGGCTGACCTGGAGCCCTTCGGTGACCCGCTGCCAGAACTGGTGCAGGCGCACTCCGAGCGGAGCGCGTTGGGCGGAGACTGGTTCGGCCGGTGGGGAAGCGGTCGCCATGGGTGCAGTGATTATAGAGGATGCGCGAGGACGAGATTTCCAATTGCCGATTTCCGGTCGCCAAGTTGAAAACGCAATTGGCAATTAGCAGTTAGCAAGATGCAAAACCTTCAGAACAGCGCCAGCTGCTCGTTGAAAACCTGGGCCGGCCACTTGTTCGCGGCCAAAGTTCCCCGCGGATCGGCGCGAGCGATCCCGTACTTCTTGCAGAAGCTTGCAATCAGTTGTGCAATGCGTTTGCCGTAAGAAGGCGGGAGAAACGAGCGGTCGTGATAGCGCTGGCGATAGTTTTCGACCAGTTGTGGGAAATGTTGCTCGAGGAAGGGAAGAAAAACCGCTGCCGAACACGGCTTCAGGAATAGAGGTCCGGCGAAGATGTGGCGGGCTCCGGCTGCGGCGGCTGCGCGGACTACGGCCTCAAGATTCGCGGGCGAATCGGTGATGCCGGGCAGAACTGGGGAGCAACTCACGCCTACGCTCAGTCCTGCTTGGCTGAGCTGGTGAACCGCATCCATCCGCAGGTCGGGACGCGGGGCGCGCGGTTCGAGGATGCGCGCCAGTTCGACGTTCAACGTGGTCACCGTGATGTGGATCGACAGTGCGTTGCTCCGTGCAACTTCGCGTAGAAGATCCACATCGCGAACGATGAGATTCGATTTAGTGACAATTCCCAGCTCGAAGCCGCGCTGGCGCGTGAACTCTTCGAGAATGCCGCGCGTGACTTCATAGCGACGCTCGGCCGGCTGATAAGGATCGGTTGCCGTGCCGAGAGCAATCGCCTCGCCCGGCTTGACCCTCCGCAGTTCGCGCCGCACCAAGTCGGCAGCGTGTTGCTTGACGTAAATCTTCTGCTCGAACTCCGCGCCGTCGCGCATCTCCATGAACTCGTGCGTGTAGCGCGCATAGCAGTACTGGCAGCCAAATTCGCAGCCTCGGTAGGGATTGATGGTCCAGGTGAAAGGCAGGTTGCGATTGCTGACGCAGCGGTTGAGCAGAGACTTTGCGGGAAGAGTGAAGTATTCGACGTTGTGGCCTTCGCGCAGGGATTCGCCTGCCGAGGCGAGCCGGGCGATGCCGACCAGCGGGGATTTCGACGGGAGAGGGAACAGAGAAAGGGAATCCATAATATATTCGCCGTTTGTTCGCCCACAATAGAACTCTGGAGAAGAGTTGTCAAGAGGGAGAAAGGGCGGGAGAGGACGCCCGCCCGACAGCCGCCGGCGCTACGAAAAGAACCGCAACGAAACCGCCGGCGCTACGCTTGCCTTGCCGGTCATTGGGCCGGCTTCTCGAAAAGCTTTGGATCGACCGCCGGATTCAGCTCCAGCGCCGTGTACTCCGCCGTGCTTGAATCCTCGCCATTCTGCTTGTTGTGGCGCAGGAGCGGAAGATTTAGGCCACCGATCGGTTGCCAGTTGTCCATGTCGGTTTCGCCCTGCACCGGCCCACCCTGGCTGAGCGTCATGTAGGTCTCTTTCAAAATGCGGCCGCTCTTCGGGTCGACAAACCAACGGATCCGAGCGCCCGCGGCATTCACGTCCACAATGCGGGCTTCAATGTCGCCGACCTTTTCGGTTCCAGCGGCGTTGAAGAACACGTTGGCATCCTTCCAGTGCGAGGCGATGAAGATGGGATCGCGCTTGATCTGCTCCAGCGTTTCCGCCTTCTGAGAGGCAGGGAAGTCCTGCAGACCTTGGCCGGGAATCACTATGAAAGCGACCTCCGGAGTGACCACAACGTTCATGGTTCCGGCCGGGGTTTGCATCTCCCCGTGCAGATGATCGGGGAAGACGATGGTGGCTTCCATTTGCATGGGGAAGTCGCCCTGCGGCGTCTTCTGCGTGACGGTCAGCTTTGACTTCAACGCCTTGACGGTTGCCAGTTTGGCTTCACCACCCAGGGCAGCCACAACTTTGGCCGCCACTCCCTTGCCTTCTGCATCCGACGCCGTGGGCTTGGCACTCTTTTCTGCCTTGGCGCCCGGCGGAGGCGGAATAGTGATGTCGATTTCCTTCACCGCTCCGAGTGAGGAGAGAGGTTTGTCGAATTCTTTCGTGTTGCCGACCACCAGCACTGCGAGCTGGTTGCTGTGCAGGTACTTGGCCGCGACCCGATTCACATCCGCGGCCGTCACCTTCTTGATTTCGGACTGGTATTTGTCCAGCCAGTCGGCGGGATATCCGTAAAACTCATACGTGACGCGCTCGGCGAGAATCTTATCGGGCGAATCGAGGCGGAAGATGAATGCGTTCAGAATCTGGTCTTTGGCATGATTGATTTCGTCGTCGGTGACGGGGTGCCTGGCCAGATCGTCGATATCTTCATCGACCGCCTGCACCGACTCGATCGTGGTCTGGCTCTTCGTGCTCATCGCGACTTGCAGAATGCCGGGATGCCCGAAGTTCGTGCCAATGCCTCCGCCCACGTTGTAGGCAAGTCCGCGCTTGGTGCGGATATCGTTGAACAGGCGCGAGGAGAAACCTCCGCCGAATGCCTCGTTGAAGACGGCAATGGCATAGTAGTCGGGATTGTTTCGCGTGGTGCCCAGCGCCACCATGTGGATGCTGCTCTGATTCACGTCTTCTTTCGGGATGAGATAGTAGCCGGGTGTGGTGGGATGAAACTTCACTTCATCCTGGGGAAGCGCCGGACCCTTCGTCCAGGACTCGAAAGCCGTGCGCAGCCTGGCTTCCAAGGCAGCCGCGTCAAAGTCGCCGGTGATGCCGAGAATGATGTTATTGGGATGCACGTAGGTGTGGTGCCAGTCGATCAGATCCTGGCGCGTTACTGCGGCGACAGTCGCGTACTCCGGCGTGCGCGCATAGGGGTTGTCCGCGCCGTAGGCCAGCTTGACGGATTCGCGGCTTGCGATGCCGCCGATGTCATCGTTGCGCCGCGAAATGCCGTCCTCCAGTTGCTTTTGCGCGAGGTCGAGCTTGTCGGCGCGGAATTCGGGATTCTCGAGCAGGTCGACGAAGACTTTGAAAACATCGTCGAAATCAGCTTTCAGGCAACTAAGACTGATGGTGGTCGAATCGGGACCTCCGCCGGTCTCAACCTTGGCGGCACGCACTTCGAGAAGGTCATCGAGCTGGTCTCCGGTTTGCGTTTTAGTCCCGCCAGTGCGCCAGACTTCGCCGAGGATATCCACCAGTCCAACCTTGCTGGCGGGTTCATTGCGCGAACCGCCGCGGATGCGCGCCGAGGCTTCAATCAGCGGTAGTTCGTGGTCCTCCTGAAGGAAGACCACCATGCCGTTCGAGAGTTGAATGCGCTTCGGCTGCTGCGGTTTGAACGCGGGAAGCGGCGGGATTGGAATCTGCTGCCAACTTGTAGCCTGCGCTGCACCTTGAGGAAGTGACGCCAACATCATCGAGGCAACGAGCAGGGTCAGGACAAGATAATTCCGTTTCATTGCGCACCTCCCAGATTCGCTGCGTTTCGATCAGCGTCTCGATCTGCAGAGCCAGCCCCTCCCGAGCCTGAGTCGCCAGAACTTGGAGCGCCTCCGCCCGCCGTTTCAATCACGCCCACGGTGCGGTTGGTGTCGACGAAGGTTTCGTTGGCGACGCGGCGAATATCGGCCTTGGTCACCTTTTCGATTCGGTCCACCGAGGTGAACAGCTCACGCCAGTCGCCGTAGCGAGTCTGATAAAAGGCGAGTTGCTGGGCCAGGCCGGAGTTCTCGGCCAGTCCGCGAATCAGGCTGGCCTTGGTGCGGGTCTTGATCATCTTCAATTCGTCGTCGCTAATGTCTTCTTTTTTCAGGCGTTCAATCTCCACGTGGATGGCGTCGGCCACTTCCTGCGTGGTGTGCCCTGGCAGAGGAAAAGCGTAGAAGGCAAATAGGTGCGGATACTTGTTGCCGGGCAGGCCGCTGAAGCCTGCGGAAAAAGCCGCGATCTTCTTATCGCGTACCAACGCGCGGAAAAGGCGCGACGTACGGCCCTCCGACATCAAGTCGGTGATGGCGTCATACACCGCATCGTCTTTAGTCTTGTAGTCTGGCCGGTGATAGCCCTCGAGATAGAGGGGCTGCGATTTTTCTCTTAACACTACCTTGCGCTCCGAGTTTTGCGGAGGTTCCGTGGTCGTCGCTTCGTCCGGATGCGCGCGTGCTGGGAGGCGTCCAAAATATTTTTCCAGGATGGGCAGAGCCTGCGCCTCTTTTATATCCCCCGCGACTGCGACGACCATGTTTGACGGCACATAGTATTTGTCGTAAAACTTTTGAGCGTCGGTGGCGGAAAACGAATTCAGGTCAGACATCCAGCCCACCGTCGGCCGATGATAGGGATGCGCGGCAAACGCTTCCTCCGTGAACTGCTCGATGAGCCGGCCGATGGGATTGCTGTCGGTGCGGAGACGGCGCTCTTCAATTACCACATCGCGCTCTTTGTAAAATTCCCGCAACACGGGATGCAGAAAACGCTCGGACTCAAGATAGGCCCATAACTCCAGGCGGTTGGCGGGAAGAGAATACTCATAGTTGGTGGAGTCGTAGCTGGTGGAGGCGTTGACGTCTTCTCCGCCGTTCTGCTCGACGATTTTGCTGAACTCGTTCGACTTGACGTACTTGTCAGCTGCGGCGACGGCGTCTTTCCAAGCCTTTTCTAGCTGCTTCAACTTCGCTTCGTCGCGACCAACCTCCTTATCACGTTCGGCGATGTAGGAGGCGTAGTCGACCTCAACCTTGGCGAGCAGGGGTTTTTCAGCCGCGTAATCGGTGGTGCCAATCTTGTCAGTGCCTTTGAATGCCATATGCTCGAACATGTGCGCGAGGCCGGTGGCGCGCATTGGGTCCTGCACCGATCCGGCATCGACCATGGTGAAGAAAGAGAAGACTGGCGCCTCGGGCCGTTCGCAGATGAGGATGGTCATACCGTTGGGCAACTTCTTGACTGTGATGCGCTTGGCGAAGGACGCTACATCCTGGGCGGCGGCGAGCGCTGTCAGGACGATTAGGGAAATAGCAGCTTTGAGTGCACGGCGTTTCATTGGACCTCCGGGTCGACTGCTATGACTTGGACGGACATGCAGGGCAGAAGTTTGAAAGTACGTGGCGGGCAGGGAGCTTGTCAAACGGGAGCTTCAATTCAGCCAGGCGTTTCGGGAGAGTTCAGTATTTTGCTTTGGGCGCAGTTTGAGGCACAATGCCTGCGGGAGCAAGCACGGCATGGATTCGAGCGTTGAGGTTCAAGGCAGACAACTCAAACTGACGAATCTGGAAAAGGTTTTATACCCCGCTACAGGATTTACCAAGCAGCAGGTCATCGACTACTACGTTCGAATTGCGCCGGCGATGGTGCCGCATCTGGCGGAGCGTCCGCTCACGCGCAAACGCTATCCCAACGGCGTGGATGAGGAATTCTTCTACGAGAAGAACGCGCCGCAGCACCGGCCTGACTGGGTGAAGACAGCGCCTATCTGGAGCGGGAGAAACCGCCGCACCATCCATTACATTCTCGCCGACGATCTGGCTACGCTGGTCTGGCTGGCGAATCTGGCCGCGATCGAGTTGCACCCGTCGCTCGCGCTGGCAGAAGACGTCACGTGTCCTACGATGATGGTTTTCGATCTCGACCCCGGCCCTCCGGCGAACATTGTGCAATGCTGCCAGGTGGGGATGTGGTTGCGGGAAATCTTCGAGCACTTCGGGCTACGGACCTTTCCGAAAACTTCGGGATCAAAAGGACTTCAAATTTACGTTCCGCTCAACACTCCAACCAACTACGAGTCGACGAAGACCTTTTCCCACGCGCTGGCGCAACTGCTCGAACACGAACACCCCGAGATGGTTGTTTCGGACATGAAGAAACAACTGCGGACTGGGAAAGTCTTCGTCGACTGGAGCCAAAACGATGAACATAAGACCACCATCGGCGTGTATTCGTTGCGGGCGCGAGAGCATCCTACGGCTTCGACGCCGGTGACGTGGGAGGAAGTTGAGCGCGCGCTCAAGAAGAAAGATGCGGACCTGCTGGTCTTCGAGGCGAAGCAAGTGGTTGCGCGCTTCGAAAAGATGGGCGACTTGTTCACGCCGGTGCTCGAACTCAAGCAGCGTTTGCCGGATCTGAAGGGAGTTGCGGCAGCAGCGGAGCCAACAATCTCGATCGCTGCTCAAGCGGAGGAAGAACCAGCGCGGGCTGTTCGTCGCGGCATTCAGAAAAAAGCCGGGAAGCCGCCTCAGGCACGAAAGGCGAAGCGCAAGGTATAATCCCGTCCGCTACGATTTTGCAGTGAGATTCTTCGATGCCTCAATTGTTTGTCGGAACTTCGGGATGGGCCTATCCCAGTTGGAAGCCTGACTTCTATCCCGCCAAGCTGACGCAGAAAAAATTTCTCAGTCACTATGCCACTCAGCTCAATACTGTCGAGGTGAACTTTACTTTCCGGCAACTCGTGAAAGAGACCACCATCCAGAACTGGATCGAGCAAACGCCAGCGCACTTCCGGTTGGGTATTAAAGCGCATCAAGTGATAACGCACATCAAACGACTGAAGGGAACGGAAGATTTTATGCCTCGCTTTCTGGCGACGATTGAACCTTTGGCTGCTGCCGGCAAGCTGGGGCCCGTGCTGTTCCAGTTGCCGCCGAATCTGAAGGCGGATGCTGCGCTCCTCAAGGATTTTCTCGCGCTTCTGCCGCGAACGTTGCCGGCGGCATTTGAGTTTCGTCACGAGTCTTGGTTTAGCGAATCGACTTGGGAACTGTTGAAGTCGTACGCCGCCGCACTGTGTGTAGCCGAGACCGAAGCACGCACCACACCGGATGTGGCCACGGGCACGTTTGTCTATTACAGATTTCGCAAGCCGAATTACACCGGAGATGAACGCCGCGGCATGGTCTCGCGCATTGGAGAGCACCTCGCTGCCGGGCATGACGTCTTTGCTTACTTCAAGCACGAGGAAACGCCGGAGGGGGCCCTGTTCGCAGTGGAGTTGCTGCGCGAAGTGGGCCAGAGGTAGCAAGCTGCGGACCTGCGGCATCCACTTTATTACTTCTGTCAGGGTCCGATAACGCGCATACTGCATTCATCCCTCCGCCATGGTTTCGGAAGCCAATTCGCGCCTGCTTTCCAGCTTTCTCGATTATTTGAGAATCGAGAAGGGGCTGGCGCCGCTCTCCATCGGCGCTTACACCACCGACATCTGCCAGTTCTCAGAGTTCCTGGAAAAACGAAGGCGTTTGCTGGTGACCGCGCGCCGTATCGACGTACGCGATTTCCTGGAACAACTGTTTTCCCATCAAGTCGATGGCCGCAGCGTGGGACGAAAACTTTCGGCGCTGCGTCATCTCTATCGTTACCTGCTGCTGGATAAGAAACTCGAGCACGACCCCACGCTGAACATCGAGTCACCCCGGCAATGGAAGGTTCTTCCGAAGGCGCTGGCGCGGGATGAAATGGAGGCGATGCTTGCCGCTCCGCTCACGCCGCAGCCTGGCGAAGTCGGGCGCAACACGAAAGACTCTGCGGCGCTGGGTGCCCGCGATCATGCCATGCTGGAGGTTTTCTACGCGGGCGCGCTGCGGGTCTCGGAAATTGTCAACGCCAAGTTGGAAGATCTGAAGCTCGATGCTGGATACATACTGGTGCGCGGCAAAGGCGATAAGGAGCGTGTGGTGCCACTGGGGAAGTCGGCACAGGATGCGCTTGCGGATTATCTGGAGCACTCCCGCCCCGCGTTGGCGGCGGGGAAGCAAAGCGGGAAGTCTAGCGCGACAATGGGAACCGTCACCGTCTCCGTCAGGAATTCGAATTCACCACTGCTGTTCGTTGCACGTGGAGGACGCAGGCTGACGCGCCAGCGCATCTGGCAGATGGTGCGGGCAGCCTCGGCCGTTTCCGGGCGCACCGCTTCTCCGCACATGCTGCGTCACTCCTGCGCCACGCATATGGTGGAAAACGGCGCCGACCTGCGTACAGTGCAGACCATCCTGGGCCACTCCGATATTTCGACGACGCAGGTCTACACGCACCTGGCGCTAGACCGGTTGCGAGCCGTTTATCAGAAGCACCATCCGAGGGCGAAGGCGAGATGATAGCCGCGTCCAAGGAGGCCCGAACTACAGTCGGCAAAGCGGTCGCCGACTTCATCCGCCACCTGCGGGAGCGCAATGCCTCGCCGCACACTATCAAAGCTTACAGCCGCGATCTTGCGCTCTTCGCCGCTTACGCCGGTTCGCGCGGATGGAAACAGAACGACCACATCGCCATTCGCGGATTCCTCTCGCAACTCTATGAGAAGGGCTTGAGCAAGACCTCCGTGGCACGCGCTCTGGCTGCGGTGCGTTCGCTCTATCGCTGGCTGGCGCGGGAAGGCGTGGTGGAGCAGAATCCGGCGAAGCTGGTGGCCACGCCCAGGCTTTCCAAGAAACTTCCGCGCGTGCCCACGATTGAAGAAATGAATTTCGTCATCGATGGCAAAATGCCCGAAGTGGCCGCCTTCCCGGAGCGCGATCGGCTCATGCTGGAGCTGCTCTATGGATGCGGCATCCGCAACTCGGAGCTTACCGGAATCAACCTTGACGACATTCGACTGAGTGCGGAAGCGATTCTGATCCGTGGCAAGGGGAAAAAGGAGCGCTACGTTCCATTCGGCGATTCCGTGAAATCGGCTCTTGCCGCGTATCTTCCCGAACGCCAGAAAGTGTTGGGAGCCATCAACAAGCACTCCACCGCGTTGCTCATCAACCGGCGCGGAGGGCGGCTCACCACACGCAGCGTCGGCCGCATCATCAAGAAGATCGCAGTTGCCAAAGGCCTTTCCCCAGACGTGCACCCCCACACGCTGCGCCATGCTTTCGGAACGCACATGCTGGAAGAAGGGGCTGACCTGCGCGCCATTCAGGAGTTATTGGGCCACGAGCGCCTCGCGACGACGCAGCGCTATACACAACTGTCGATGAAACACGTGCTGCAGGTTTACGACCAGACACATCCGCGAGCGAAGTAAGAACGCCGACCCGCCCTTATGGATGGTGTTTCCGCAGATCTTCCCACATCTCGACCACCCGCGCTTTGAGGTTCGCAGTCAGCTTCTCATAAGCCGCTTCCGACGCCTCACTCTCCGGCGGCGGAAGAATCGGATCGCCGATCGTGATCTTCAGCGGAGTGAATCCCTGAAACGGCTTGTTTCGCGGCCAGGCTTCGTAGAATCCCTCAATTGCCACAGGCACAATCGGCACCCGCATATGGATGGACAAAATCGCCGCGCCCTTTTTGAAGATTTTCGGAGTGCCATCAATCGAGCGCTCACCCTCGGGATAAAGAATGAGCGGACGCCCTTGCCGCAGCCCGAAGGCGCCGGCGCGCATGGCGGGAATCAGATTTGCGTCGGGATCAACAACCACAACCCTCAGTGAACGCGCCAGGCGCAGCATGAGGCCTTCACCGAAGATCTCGCTTGTCCCCACCGCAAAGACTTTGTCAAACACCTCCGGAGGTAGAACGCCCGCCAGGATGAGCGGATCGATATAACTCTGGTGATTGCCCGAAATAATGTAGGGACCACTCTTCGGCAGCTTCTCCATCCCGCGCACTTTCAAAT
>DATMQT010000064.1:0-219901 GCA_035566655.1 Candidatus Dormiibacterota bacterium | reverse complement strand
GCCGCGATTTGTACCTCGTGCCAATCGAACCCATGGTGCTGGTAGAAGCGCGCGTCCTGCGGCGATTACAGCGTGCTGGAAATCGGGCGAGATTTGGCTGAGCGGAATGAACTTGTAGCGTTCGTGATAGGGAGTGTGGTGAATCCATGCCTGCAGGCGGCGCTGGATGTGAACCGCGGTCGTCGGCGGGTCGATCCACCGGGCGGCCAGAAGGATCAAGGCGGCAAGCGACCAAAGAAGCGCCACGCCGATGACAAGCCATCGGACAGAGGATCGGAGAAAACTCTTGCGAGGCGGGGTCGGGGAGGGTGTGTCCGGCTTTTCAGTCACATTTCAGAATAATATGCTGGGCTGACTCTTAGAGGATAGGGATGCGAAAATCGCGCAACGACAACTCCAATCCGCCGTAATCGGGATGGTCGTTGTGGCCGATGGTGAAGGCGATGTCAATGGCGTCGCCGGCCAGAAGCGGCGACTGCTGCAAGCGTTCGGCCATGTGCCAGCCCAGGGCATCAAAGACAGTGTTAGCAGTTCTCAGTTCTCGGTTCTCAGTTCTCAGTTGAAAGCCTTTGGCTTCGGCTTTCTCTCCGCGCCTTATGGCTGCGGCATCCGGATGGCAGTTCGGCGTCGCCAGAATTGCGACTGCCGAGAGCTCTTCTTTTCCGGTAGCTTCGGGAGTGAATTCGTTACTGCGGGTGTCCTCTCCCGCCTTCAGCTTCAGCTTGATGTGCTTGTCTTTCAGAATCTTGGGTGGGGCGATTATCCGGACGCCACGCGCCGCGAATGCGGGCTCGTGATTTCCCGCTCCGTGCGGTTCCAGCAATTGCAACGCCTGATACAGCCCAGGAGTAATTTCGTCGAGGTCCAGTTCCGCTTCAACGTCGAGCACGGGATCGAAATCCGACTGGCTCAGCTTTGTTCGCGCGAACGCGTCGAGCTCCGCCCTCAGTTGCGCCACGTTCGCCGACGGCATGGCGAATCCGCAGGCGTGCGAGTGCCCTCCGTAGCGCGTGAAAAGATTGTGCGACGCCTCGATGGCTTCGAGCAGATGAAACGGACGAATGGAGCGGCCGGAACCGAAAGCTTCCGCACCTTCGCGCGAGATAATCAGCGCGGGCCGGTGATAGCGCTCGACCACGCGCGTGGCGGCGATGCCGATTACGCCGCGATGCCAACCCTCGCCGTCCACCACAATGCAATAGGCCTCGCACAGCGCCGGATCGCCGGCGATGCGTTCTTCGATCGAGCGCAGAATTCGGCGCTCTTCCTCCTGGCGCTCGGCATTGAGCCGGTCGAGCTTCCCGGCCAGGAGGCGGGCTCGATCCGCATCCCTCGCGCTGAATAGATCAATCACGTCGCGGGCGATGTCCATGCGGCCGGCGGCATTGATGCGCGGCGCGATGCGGAACGCAACTTCGGTGGAAGTTGGCGGACGCTTGCTCGAAATCTGCGCCACTTCGAGCAGCGCCTTCAGTCCCGGATTTACCGCACGCCGAAGTTCATCGAGTCCAATCTTTGCGAACACGCGATTCTCGCCAGTCAGCGGCACCGAGTCGGCGATGGTCGCGATCGCCACAACTTTCATGAACGAGCGCAACATGCGCGCCTGGTCTTTTTCGTCGAGGCGGCGTTGCATCAATCCTTGGGCGACTTTGAACGCCACGCCTGCGCCGCAAAGCTGCTTGTACGGATATTCACATCCCGCCTGATTCGGATTGACCACGGCCCGCGCGCGCGGCACGCCATCCGGGCCGGGTAGGTGATGGTCGGTGACGATGAGGTCGACACCCAACCGCTGCGCGGTCTCGGCCGGCGCGAAGGCGCGGATGCCCATGTCAACGCTGATGATGAGGCGAATTCCGTTTGCTGCCGCGTTCTCGATCACGTCGTCGCGCAGGTCATAACCCTCGCGAATGCGGTGAGGCACATGAAAGTCAGCTGCGCCCCCGCAGAGTTCGATGGCAGTTTTGAGAATGATGACCGCCATCGTGCCATCAACGTCATAGTCGCCGTAGATCAGAATGGGTTCCTGGCGCTCGATGGCCGCGTCGATGCGATCAACCGCGGCGCGCAGTCCTGTCATCTCTTCAGGCGCGTGCAGGTGTGTAATAGAAGGAAGAAGAAAGCGGGCCGCGTCGTCAGGCTCGGCCAAGCCGCGGCGGGTGAGCAAGTGCGCCAGGGTTTGAAGCGGACTACCTCGCCCGGTGGAATGGCGCGCGCGGTTCGAAATCGGCAGCGGCAATTCGTGTAGAGCCGCAGCCAGGGCTTGCACACGAACTGGATCCTCGCCAGCCAGTTCCCAGCGCACTTATCTTAGCCCTCGTCGTCCTGGTCCGGTTCGTCGATGGGGATGCCGCCGAAATCTTCCGACACCTCCAGCAGGCGTTGGTAGCGGTCGTACCAATCGGTGCTCACTTCGCACAGAAACATCGATCCCTGATAAGCCCAGCCTAGCTGCAAGAATCCAACCTTGCCCACGTGGGCGCGCAGCCAGCGTGCGTCTTCCACGTCGTCGCTGTCAGAAAAGTCGGAGTGGTTCAGCCGCTCGACCAGTTCATCCAGTTCCTCGCGCTCCAGTTTCCAGGAATGCATGGTCAGAAACGGAGCGCCGGCGCTCTTGGCCAGTTCGACGAAGTCCTTCCAGCCATCGGGATTCGTGCCCATCTCCCACATGACGCACTGTACCTCGTCGTAATCCACATAGCCGTGGAAACGATTCATGCCATGGCCTTCGATGAAGGCGATCATGTCATCTTTGATGATGGTCAAATCTTCTGGAGCGGGCGACATAGCGGGACTCGAATCAGTATTGTATGCCGTTTGGGTGGGAAGGTGCCAGCGCTGGCCTCTTTTCCTCACTCCATTTAGAATCTTCTGTCCGCTTTCATCCGCGTCGACTGCAAGGAGCATCCGCTTTGATTCCGCGTTATACCCGCCCGGAAATGGGCCGCATTTGGAGCGACGAGAATCGCTTCCGCACCTGGCTGGCCGTGGAAGTCGCTGCCACCGAGACTCTGGCTGAGGCTGGCATGGTGCCGAAGGCGGCGGCGCGAGCGATTCGTGAGCGTGCGGATTTCAGCGTCGAACGCATTCACGAGATCGAGGCCGAGGTGCGCCACGATGTGATCGCTTTCACTACGGCCGTGGCTGAGATCGTGGGCCCAGATGCGCGCTGGTTTCATTACGGCCTTACCTCCAACGACGTTGTCGATACGGCACAGGCGTTGCTCATCAAGCAGGCGTCGGCGTTGATCGCGCAGGATTTGGAGCGACTGGCGGAAGTGCTGGAACGCCGCGCCTGGGAATTCAAAGACACGGCGATGGTGGGGCGCACGCACGGCATCCACGCTGAGCCGATCACGTTCGGCTTCAAGATCGCGAACTGGTATTCGGAGACGCAGCGCAACATCGTGCGCTTCGACGCGGCCGCCGAAGACATGCGCGTCGGAAAGTTTTCTGGCGCGGTGGGAATCTTCGCGCATCTCACGCCGGAACTCGAAGAGAAGATTTGCGCGCGTCTGGGCCTGAAGGCGGCGGCGGTTTCATCGCAAGTGATCCAGCGCGATCGTCATGCGCAGTATCTCGCGACGCTCGCGGTGATTGCTTCGACTCTCGATAAAATTGCAACCGAGATTCGGCACCTGCAGCGCACCGAAGTGCGTGAGGCCGAGGAATTTTTCAGCGAAAAGCAAAAAGGATCCTCCGCGATGCCGCACAAGCGGAATCCGGTGACCAGCGAACAGATCAGCGGTCTGGCGCGGGTAGTGCGCGGCAATGCGCAGGCGGGGTTTGAAAACGTTGCGTTGTGGCACGAGCGCGACATTTCGCATTCGTCGGCGGAGCGTGTGATTCTGCCCGATTCAACTACGCTGGTGGATTATCTGCTCAACAAAACTTCCAACTTGATTGAAACAATGTTCGTCTACCCGGAGCGGATGAAGGCCAATCTGGAAAGCACGGGCGGACTAATCTTCAGCGGGCAATTACTGCTCGATCTGGTGGAGCACGGCGTCTCCCGCGAAGATGCCTACCGGGCGGTGCAGGCGCATTCCATGCGTGCGTGGAAGGAAGGTTTGGACTTTCACCAGCTCGTGCTGGCCGACAAGGAAATTACGGGGAAAGTTCCCCGCAAGCAGATTGAGTACGCCTTCGACCTGTCGCGCCAGTTGCAGAACGTCGACAAGATATTCGCGCGCGTCTTCGGGAGCCGGAGCAAATCGAAACCCAGCCGGCGCGGAAAGACTACGCCCGCTCGAAGCCGCAAGCGCTAAGCGCACTAATCCCTAATCTGTGTAACCCCTCCGCGCCGAAAAAGTTGCGGCAGTAAATCCTCTGCGCCGCGCCTGCACTTGTGCATCTCGCATTCATCCCCAGGCATCGAATGAATTAACCAGGCAGTTAGATCGTAAAGTTTCGTCAAAGGGTCGGAGGTGACCTGTGTTGCAATCAAAGAAAGGATCGAAAGCTATAGGCGGTATGCTGGCCGTGGGATTGTTGAGCGCGACGCTATTCGCGCAAACTCCCGCTGCGGCCCGCTACGACAGTCAAATTCAAACCGCTGTCACGCAGAAGCTGGAAGCGAAGAAGAAGTTCGTCAACGTGAAGTCCAGCGTGGAAGACGGCATCGTGACCCTGACCGGCACGGTTGACCTCTACCAGCGCAAACTGGACGCAGCCAAACTCGCTCGAAAAACTGCGAGCGTGCAAGGTGTGCGCAACCTGATCACGGTGGTGGGGCCGAACGTTCCCGATCAGCAACTGGAACAGAAACTGTCTACGAAGCTGACCTACGTGCGCGAAGGCTATGACAGCACGTTCGACTATTTCGCGCTCGGCGTCAAGGACGGCGTGGTCACAGTAGAAGGCGAAGATCGGACCGGCGTGGGCCGCGACGAGGCCATGTCAGACATCGCGAACATGCCCGGAGTGAAGGACGTGGTCGCAAACATTTCGATCGAGCCAGTGTCAATCTTTGACGATGGCATCCGTTTGCGCACGGCACGTGCAATCTACCGCGACCCGGTGCTGAGCAGGTACGCGATCGATCCGGCGCGGCCGATTCGCATCATTGTGGAGAACGGTCACGTAACGCTCTACGGCGTTGTGGATAACACCATGGATAAGACGATTGCCGGACTCCGAGCCGGCCAGGTCTTCGGCGCCTTCAGCGTGGAGAACAAGCTGGAGGTCAAAGGCAATCCGGCGGATCAGCCAGGGATGTAAGTTGATGTGGCGGTGACAGCTGGGGCGCGGCGTAAGCCGCGCCCTTTCTTCATTTCGGCGGGGTGTGTTGAAGGGGAAGTCTTGTGTAGCGTTCCTTTTCCACTTTAATGATCAAGGCCACGCGTCCATCCGGATTTCTCATAGGGAAAGGCTTTCCTGTGTATTTGTGCGAAATGGGGTCCATGATTTTCAGATCTGGGTCGGGCCGGTGTTCGATCACACGGCCGCGAATCTGAATTTCTTCATAGGGATTGTCGAAGTCCACAATCGACAATGCAACTCGCGGATCGCGCTTCGTATTCCTCCCCTTCAACGATCTCTCGGACATGCAAATGACAATGTGATCACCCTCCCGGCCAGTCCAGATTGGCGTCGACTGGGGCGATCCGTCAGGCATCAGTGTGGCGAGGTGCGCAAAGTTGGGACGGTCTATCAGCCTCTTGGCTTCGGCAGAAAGTGTGCTAGGCATTGTACTTGAGTTGATTACAGACAGCGTGGTTGGGATTCACGGTAGCCGGTTGATCAACGACGCCACATATCCGGCACCGAATCCGTTGTCGATGTTCACCACGCTCACGTTCGACGCACAGGAATTCAACATGCCAAGCAGCGCGGTCAACCCCTTGAACGACGCACCATAGCCGACGCTGGTGGGCACCGCGATCACAGGAACGCCGACCAATCCTCCCACAACACTGGGCAGCGCGCCTTCCATGCCAGCGCAGACAATCACGACGCGGGCCTTAGTGAGGGCCTCGCGATTAGCGAGCAGACGATGAATCCCAGCGACGCCGACATCGTAGAAATGCTCGACTGTGTTCCCCATGAGTTCGGCCGTCACGACCGCTTCTTCAGCCACCGGGATGTCGCTGGTTCCGGCTGAGACCACTGCGACCATTCCCTTTCCGTAGGTGTGCGGATCGCGTTGCAGCACGATCGCCCGCGCCAGTTCGCGATATTCCGCGGCGCGTACTTTTTTCTTCACAGCGGCGAACTGTTGTTTGTCGGCATGCGTAGCCAGGACGTTGCCTCCATGCCTGGCCAGGCGCGCGAAAATCTGCGCCACCTGTGATGGAGTCTTGCGCTCCCCGAAAATCACTTCAGGCATGCCCGCGCGCAGCGAGCGATGGTGGTCCACCTTGGCAAAGCCGAGGTCTTCAAACGGCAGATGGCGAAGACGGTCGACCGCGTCGTCAGGCGTGAGCGTGCCCCGGCGGACCTGCTCGAAAAGTTTACGGATGGATTCGGCGTTCACAGGCGCGTTCTAGATTAGCATTCGCGACGGCTCGCAGCGTAGATCGTAGCGCCGGCGTCCCGCCGACTGCGCTACTTTGATGCGGAGCGTATCTTCGCGATCACGGCAGTGCAGACTTTGCGGGCCAAACCTGGCTCGTTGAGATGAGCAAGAAACAGCCGGCGCAGGCCGCTCGGCTTCACCTTGCCTGCCAGGTAGACATCGTAGATATGGCTTCCGATGCGGTATCCCCACTCTCGCGCGATCGATTCAAACCTCTGCACATCGGCTCGGATGGCCACTTGCGCAGCTTTTTCAAACGCGGCGCGCTTCAGCGCCGGCAAATCTTCCGTCTCGGGCGCCGGCCGTGAAGGATAGAGCACGCGCGAGCCGAAATAAGCTATAGCATGTTCGATCACCCGCGTGTAGAAGATGTCATTCGCCCGGCCCGCGCCGTTGTTCACCTCATCACCGTTTGCGCCGTGCCCATTCAGTAGCTCGGGCAGACCGCGGCAGGCGTGATGCAGAAATCGCGCCGCATCTTCGGCGGCGTGCATCATCTGAAATTCGCGGATGTGGAAGGCATTGACTTGAGGAAGATATGCGCTGCCGCGTTCTTCCACGCTGGCCAGCATGGTTTCCAGTTGCTGCTCGCTAATGCCTTTGCGCGAGAGTAGGCGGCGCAGCATCGCGTCTGAGGAGTTGCCGTGCACCTCGGGCAGCATGTCGACGAGAAACTTGGGCTGGGTGCCGTTATGCGGCGAGTAGCGATTGATTTCGAGAAAGCTGGCCAGGCTGTCAATCAGATTGTAAATAGTAGGCGCGAAGTCGGGACCGCTGTCGCAGCGGCTCCACTGGTCGAGAAACAGGCGGTAGCTTTCATATTTTTCGAGCGGCGTGGCGTTGAAAACGCACACGACGTCGTCACTTACGCGCACCGCGTCGACCTTGTCGGCGCGCTCACCCGCCGCGCGCCAATACAGCGCGTCTATGTTCTGCAACACGGTGAGAATTCTGGCGCCCGGCATTGCTTTGCTCAGCACGCGCGGCAGATGTCCGGGAGCGAGGTGCGATTCGCCGAATAGCACAAAGATCACCGCGTTAGGATGGCGCTCGCGGATTTCGGCAAGCTTCGCGGCGGCGTGACGGTCGCGCGCGCCAATCTTGCGCAGATTTTCGCGGGGCATGCAATCGAGGCCATAAATGGCCT
This sequence comes from Candidatus Dormiibacterota bacterium, assembly GCA_035566655.1. GTDB lineage: Bacteria > Acidobacteriota > Terriglobia > Terriglobales > Acidobacteriaceae > Sulfotelmatobacter. Next base: position 212,234 of record DATMQT010000064.1, on the reverse strand, counting down.
CACTGTGGTCGCGGGCGGCGACCAGCAGTTCGTGGAACGGCTTCCAATCGTATCCCCAATCGAGATCGAAGCGGATGCGCTGGCGGAGTTCGCTTTCATCAATCTCACGGCGCCACCACTCTTCGAGGATGTGTTGATCGCGGGCAAAGATGGTTTCCACTCCCAGCACAACCGGGCGATCCCCCACCAGAGCGCGCTGCTCGAGCAGCGATGCTGCATAGCGCTGCGCGCCGGGCAGAGCGTGGTAGTCACCGATCAGAACCACGTCGGCGGCGTGCAGAGCATTCTGAACCTGTTGCGAGTCGAGAACAGAATCGTAGCTGCGGAAGGCCTGGTTGAACTCGCGCAGATATTTACGGCGGCTGTGCGCGTCCTGAGAACGGATTTCGCGCTCGACTCCCGCCAACGCGTGAAGTTGCGCTATGCTGCGACGGGATCGTAAATTGACCGTGGATGCCATAAAGGCAGCTTCTAACTCCTAAGCTCTCTCTTCATTTACTTCGCCTTGACTCCTGTGCGACGACTCCCTATGCTCCAAACTCGGGGTGACGCTGGCGTCGCCTCTCCGGAGGCTTTCTGCCGAATCACCCGCCGCAAAATCTGACCATCGCGACCACTGGCGCCAGCGGATCAGTATTTCTGCGGCAACTGCTGCTCGCGGTCGAGCGCGATAAACGCGTTCGGACCGTGAACTTCATCGCATCGGACTCCGGCCTGCGCGTAATGGCTGAAGAACTCGGCATCCGGGGCCGCGCGAATCTTGTTCGCCAGATCCTCGCCGGCGAAAAGGCGACCACGCCAACCGCGAACACCTCGTCCAAAACAAAAATCAAAGAACAATCGAACGCTGACATCGGAGCCAACGTGGCCAGCGGTTCCTACCCCGCCGACGCCATGATCGTGCTTCCGTGCAGCGTGGGCACTCTCGCCCGCATCGCCAACGGCATCGCTTCGCATCTAATCGAGCGCGCCGCCGACGTCTGCCTGAAAGAGAAGCGTCCGTTGGTGCTCTGCGTGCGCGAAACCCCGCTCAACAAAATCCACATCCGCAACCTGTACCGGGCAGCCGACGCCGGTGCGACTGTCTTTCCGCTCATTCCGGCCTACTACTACCGGCCTGCTACATTAGATGAACTAGCCCGCGAATTTACCTGCCGCGTGCTCGCCCACCTGGGCCTTCCCCAGCCCGACGCCTTCCGCTGGAAAGGCTGAATTATCAGCAACTTAGCTCGACCAGGTCCCTGGATGCCTAGAGGCCGGCTAATGTAAAAAGATCGTCACTTTGAGGGGACAAAATTCAGTGTAGAGACCCGGAAGTGTGGGTCCCAGATGCCCGCCGGACATGTACGACAGGGGGAAATCCGGCGGAAATCATCGCCGCCGAGGCGTCCAAGATTTCCAAAGCGACGATCTCATGTCGTTGGCGTAGAATGCGGCCAATTCCCTGATAGGTGATTCATGTCTCTGACGATTCAAGTCGAGCGACGGAGATATCTTGTTGCCGCGTGCGCGGGTCTCTTTTTGCTGACTGCGGCCTTCGCCAAGGACGATCAAAATCCCCTGGCCAAAGATCCCAAGGCGGCCAAGGCGGGCGAGTATGAGTTCCGCATCAACTGCGCACTTTGTCACGGACTGGGCGCCCACGGCGGCGGCCGCGGGCCAGACTTGACGCGGGCCCAAAAGAAACATGTTCACTCCGACGCGGAGATGTTTCAGGTGATCAGCAACGGCATTCCTGGCACGGTAATGCCGGCCAACGGAACCAACGGCCAGGGCGTCGGCATGACCGACGACGAGATCTGGCAGATCATCACCTACATCCGCAGCGTTGAAGTGAAGACCCCGGCCAAGCCCGCCGGCAACGCCGCGCACGGCAAGGACCTTTTTTACGGCGACGCGAATTGCTCGCTATGCCACATGGTTGAGGGCAAAGGCGGCCGCGTAGGACCGGAACTCACGGCAGTGGGCGGCTCGCGCACGCGAGACTCGATCATCGATTCCGTGCGCAATCCCAGCCGGCGTCTGGCCTGGGGATTGACCGAGTCGACGAAAGAATTCCCCCAGGAATACGAGACCATCACGGTCGTGACTGCGGACGGCAAGCAAATCAAGGGCGTGGCCCTGAATGAGGACAGCTTCAGCGTGCAGATGATGGATACGAACGAGCAGATTTACCTGCTCGAAAAAGACAAGCTGCTTTCCTTCAAGAAGACCCGGGAGTCGATGATGCCGAAGTACAACTCAGACGTTTTGAGCGATAAAGATCTGGATGACATTGTGGCTTACCTGATCAGCGTGGGGGCGAAATGACGCGGCGGAGAATCTTCATTAGCATGTCGATGGTTTGTGTTGTGAGCATCTTCTTCACGTCACAAAGCCACGCCCAGGTCACTTTCGAGCGCCTGCTGAATTCCAGTAAAGAACCGCAAAATTGGCTGACCTATTCCGGTGACTACGCTGGCCGTCGCTTCAGTTCTCTCGACGAGATCAACATCACCAACGCACGTTCGCTGGCCGCGAAGTGGGTCTACCAAACCGGAGCGACGGGCAAGCTTGAGACGACGCCGCTCGTCGCCGATGGCATTCTCTACGCCACTGCTCAAGACGACCGTGCCTTCGCTCTGGACGCCCGCACCGGGCGGCCCATCTGGATGTATCAGCATCAAGTGCCGGCGGACATTCGTCCCTGCTGCGGTCATGTGAACCGTGGGCTCGCCATCCTGGGCGACAAAGTTTTTCTGGGCACGCTCGACGCGCACGTAATCGCGCTCGATACGAAGACAGGCAACGTGATCTGGGACGTGGTCGCCGCCGAATACCAGAAAGGATACAGCTTCACAGTCGCTCCACTGGCCGTAAAAAACCTGGTGGTGATCGGCGTTTCCGGCGGCGAATACGGAGTGCGCGGCTTCATCGACGCCTACGATGCCGCGACCGGCGCGCGCAAATGGCGCTTCGACACCGTGCCGGGGCCGGGCGAGCCTGGGCATGAAACGTGGGAGGGTGATTCGTGGAAGATTGGCGGCGCTCCGGCGTGGAACACGGGAACTTACGACGCGGTGACGAACCAGATTTTCTGGCCAACCGGGAATCCATCGCCCTCGAATCGCGGCGAGGGACGCGCCGGTGACAATCTGTACAGCAACACTCTGCTGGCGCTCAATGCCGACACAGGAAAGATGAACTGGTATTTCCAGTTCACCAAACACGACGAGCATGACTGGGACGCGACGCAGGTTCCAGTAATGATCGACTCCGGCGGCAAGCACCTGATCGCGCAAGCCAATCGTAACGGCTTCTTCTATGTGCTCGATCGCACCACCGGCAAGCTGCTTTCGGCCAACTCCTACGGCAAGACCACGTGGAGTGACACCAAAGATGCCGAGGGACGTCCCATCGCGAAGAAAGAAGCATCGCCTACACTCGAAGGCCACACGGTCTGTCCGGGGGCGCTGGGGACGACGAACTTCATGGCGCCAACGTTCAGTCCGCAGACCACGCTGTTCTATGTGACAGCGCGCGATCAGTGCGACATTTTCAGCACGGCTCCGCAGCCTTACGAAGCAGGTCACGCGTATTACGGCAGCGCGTATTTTCCGTCAGAAGAAGCCGAGCCCTACCGTGGATTTCTGAAAGCGATCGATCCCGTCACGGGAGAGATCAAGTGGAAGTTTGAGCACACCTCCCCCACGTGGTCGGGCGTGCTCTCAACCGCTGGAGGCCTGGTCTTCACCGGCGACGCCGAGGGGAACTTCATCGCTCTGGATGCGGCCTCGGGCAAAGCGCTGTGGCACTTCCAAATGGGCGGCGCCGTCTATGCCGCGCCCATGGCCTTCGCAGTAGATGGCAAAGAATACGTGGCCATCGCCGCAGGGAGCGCAGTGTACGCGTTCGGCATGCCGTAAGCTAAGGCCGGCGCTCCGGGTCAACGGTTTGGTCCAAGTAGATCCAAAGCACGCGGGCCAACAGCGTGATCGTGGGCGCAAGCGGCAGGAATATCACCACGGCCCAGATGGTATCTTTCGTGATCCACCAGCCGGTCACCCGCCACAACAGCGCCGCGATCAGCGCCACCATCACGATCCCCAAACCGTAACTCACATACATCGCGCCCAGAAAGTAGCCCGGCTCGCGATCAAACTTGAGCTCGCACACCGGGCAGCGCTCGTACATCTTGGGAAATCCCCGAAAGATGGAATAGCGAAAAATGTTTCCCGTGCGGCAGCGGGGGCAGCGCTGGCGAAGAATATCTCCGACAATCGCAAGCTTTGGGGGTGTTCCCATTTAGTCCCGCACGAGGTAAATCAAGTTCTCACAGTATTTTTTCCCGCAATAAATTAATCCCATTCTGAAAAGAAATTCACACGCGGTTAATAGTGGCGAAACACTGCTTTCGTATAAGTGTCCAAACCCTGTCATTACATCACATCGCCGCAGGAGGACTCGGGCCATGCGCAAGTATGTGTCGTCGTTATTCCTAGTCTTGATGTTGAACCTGGTAGGGGCCGCACCCATCGCTGCCCAGACGGACAGAGGCGCAATCAACGGAACCGTGAAGGATACCAGCGGCGCCGTATTGCCGGGCGCACGCGTGGAACTCCAACAGGGCCCTTCAGCGGTCTCTGACGAGCAAGGGCAGTTCACCATCACAAACATTGCCCCGGGAACCTACACCGCCACGGTGAACTACGTCGGATTTGCACCGTCCACCAATACCGTCACGTTGATTGCCGGCCAGATCGCGCATCTGAATATCGTCATGAACGTGGCGTCCGCACGCGACAGCGTGATCGTGGTCGTAGAACGCGCCCATGGCGAAGTCGAGGCCATTAACGAGTCGCGCACCTCGGATAACATTCTCAACGTTCTGCCCGCCGAGGTGATCACCAGCCTTCCTAACGCAAATATAGCCGACGCAGTCGGCCGCTTGCCCGGGGTCACGCTGGAGCGCGATGAGGGCGAAGGCAAATACGTTCAGATCCGCGGCACCGAGCCCCGTTTGAGTAATCTGACCATTGACGGCGTCGAGGTTCCTTCGCCGGAGGGCGGTATCCGACAAGTGAAGCTAGACGTCGTCCCCACCGAAATGATCGAGATGGTGCAGATCAATAAGACGCTCCAGGCTAACCAGGACGGAGACGCCATCGGCGGAACCGTAAATCTGGTAACCAAGACCGCGGGTGAACGGCCAACACTGTCCATTTTCGGGAATGGCGGCTTCACGCCCATTATCGACACGCGGCCAGTCTCTGAGTTCGGGTTGACAACGGGCAATCGCTTTGGCGCACAAAAACGTTGGGGCGCACTGCTTAGTGGCTCCTATGATTACAACGGCCGCGGCATCAACGATATTGAACCGGTTCCAGGCTCGGTCTCGAGCACCGATCTCACTCCGGCTGCATCCAGCATGGACATTCGCGAGTATAAATACAACCGGAACCGCTATGGACTGGGTGGAAACCTTGATTACAAACTGGGAGAGTCCTCGGTAGTGTTCGTTCGCGGCCTCTTTTCCGATTTCAAGGACTCCGGCAGGCGTTGGGCCTACACTCTGAATGATATCAACACTGGGTCCCCGGGTTGCCCCCCTCTTGACAGCAGCGGGAATCCTACAGCCATCTGTCCTGGTTTCAATACCGAGATCCGCGCCGCCCACTATCAGGTCGCGAGTGTTCTGCTGGGCGGCAACCACGTCTTTTCGAAGTACTACTCGAATTGGGGACTCGCGGCCTCGCGCGCCCGCGTCTTTAATCCCATCAATGGCGGCGAGTCGATCGACACTTTTACCTATGCCGCCGCACAGCCCAGCCAGTGCACTTACGACGTCGCGGCCACGACAAACCCCTTAGTGCCACAATGGTCGCCGATCTGCTACACGGAAGCGTACAACCCGAGCAACTTCGTGCTCTCTCAAGTGGAGGACGCCAACCACGGGCAGGCCAGCCAACTGAATCTACAGGCCCAAATCTCGGGGGGCCGGCTCTATCAGGCTGGATCTCACACCGGCCGATTCGAAATGGGCTTCAGAATTCGCAACGCCCACAAGTTCGACGATTCCTTCGAAAACTTTTATTCACCGACCTCCGCGGTGAACCCCACGACGATCACAATGGCGGCGTTTCCGACCGGCCTCACCGATAAGAACTATTATGGCGGACATTACCAGTTGGGACCCTTGGCCAGCTGGGACAAGATCCTCCAGTACTTCAGAGCCAATCCCGGAAACTTCTTCAACAACGGCACTGGCAATACGTACGGAACCAACCCAGCCAATTTCGACTTGATCGAGCGCGTCACCGCCGGCTATCTCATGAATACGATTGATATCGGCCGCTTCACGCTCGTTACCGGCGTCCGTTTCGAAGGGACAACGTTTAACAGCCTGAGCGTGGACCAGACCCAAGCCGTGCCCTGTCTTTGCTCGAAGGCCTCCGGATCGTACATTGACGTTTTACCGAGCGCCTCGCTGCGCATCCGCATCGACAATAATTCGGGGATTCGCCTGATCTATGGCCGCGGCCTGTCGCGTCCGCTGCCCCAGCAATTGACCACTTCCGTCTCCCTGGATACGAGTACCGCGCCTCCAACTTACACCATCGGCGCCGTGCTGAAACCGGAGCACGCGAACAACTACGACGTGCTCTATGAAAGGTATCTGACGCCGCTCGGCTTATTTCAGGCGGGTTTCTTCTACAAGAGCATCTCTGACCCAATCGTGACCAATGTCACCCTTCCTTCAACCGGACCGTACGCTGGCTTCTATGTGGCAACCCCGGCAAACGCGGGCACCGCTTACGTAACCGGCCTCGAACTGGCGTTCCAGCAGCACTTCACTTATCTTCCGGGCGCATTGAGCGGACTCGGCATCTCGGCCAACTATAGCTACACCACGTCCGGGACAACCAAGGTGGACCAGCTTCGCACTGACAACCCAGCGCTTCTCCGCCAGGCTCCGAACACCTGGAACATCAGCCCCACGTATGACCGGAAGCAGCTTTCGGTCCGCGTAGGCCTGGCGTATAACGGCCCAAACATTTTTCAATATCAGTATCACGATCTTCAGTTTGATCCCAACAATCCTGGGAAGATCATTCCGAACCCGCAACCTGGCGGCATCAAAGGTCCCAGCGGCGATAATTACCTGTACGCACACTACCAGGTGGATGCTCAAGGCAGCTACTACCTGGGGAAGGGCCTTACTCTCACTGCCGCGGGCCTGAATCTGAACAACGCCGTCTTTGGTTTCTACAACGGCGGCCCCCAGTACGTGGTGCAGCGCGAGTATTACAGACCGACGTACACGTTTGGGTTTCGTTGGGACTTGCAACACGAGAGATGATTGCCGTCTGCGATTACCGGGGGCCACGGTCACGGCCTACGCTTCCGTCCTCTGTACCTCGGTAGGGACTTTCGTGCCGGTTGACGGACACCCCGTTTTCGTACTAATGTGCGATTACACCGGAAAGGAGGTGGTCGAATGACAAGTTCTGAATGTGGCAGTAGTTGTGGGAGTCTAAGACCAGGTGAGGTGGCTGAGACTTAGAGCTGGTTGCTCTAAGCGGGGCTTCGGACGCAGATCGGAGCAAGATCGGATCGCGCCGCAGCTACAGCCCGCACACTAGCCGGTGATTACGGATGCAGGCATCGCGTCGGTCGCGCGAAGGCTTCAATCCTCGGGACTTCCTCAGGACTTCGGCCCTGAGCTTTCGTCCCAGACCCGGGAGTTGCCGTGAGAGGCCACGTAGAGTGACCACCTCTTGGTCAATCCCAAACAGTCCACCGGACGGCCCGCAGGTTCAACCCTGCGGGCCGTTTGTTTGCCGCATATACTGTCAGCCCATGAATGAATTCCCGAGTTTTGATTTGACCGGACAGGTGGCGCTGGTAACAGGTGCGGCGCGTGGTCTTGGCCGCGCGATTTCGCTGGCCCTGGCCCACGCTGGCGCCAACGTCGCGTTGGGCTTTCGGGATGTGAAGGCCGACGGCGGACTGGCCCGCGAAATTGCAGGCATGGGCCGCGAGGCATTGCCCTTGCAGATGGACGTCAGCAACCTCGACCAAATGTCGCGGTCAATCGAGGAAACGGCCAGCAGATTTGGACGGCTGGATATTCTGGTGAACAATGCCGGAATCGCTCCAGAAAATTCCGCCGAGAGTGTGCTCGAAAAAGACTTTGACGCTACCCTGGCGGTGAATTTGAAGGGAACGTTCTTTGCCTGCCAGGCAGCAGGACGGGTAATGATCCGCCAGAAGCGCGGCAGGATCATCAACATGAGTTCGCAGGCGGGATTTGCCGCCCTGCCCGGCGAAAGCGTCTATTGCATGACCAAGGCGGGAATCGCGCACTTAACCAAGTGCCTGGCTGTGGAGTGGGGGAAATATGGAATCACAGTGAACGCAGTGGCGCCAACATTCATTCACACTCCGGGGACGGAGGAGTATCTCTCGCATGCAGAAAACCGCGCGGATGTAGTGGAAAGAATCGCGGGGCTGCATCGCATTGGTGAGCCGGTGGATGTAGCGGGAGCCGTCGTGTTCCTGGCTTCGGAAGCGGCCGCGCTGATTACCGGACACACGATTCTGATGGATTGAGGCTGGACTGCCCGATAGGCCTGCGTGCATCCCAACCGGCGCGGCCCTGACACCCAAGACCCCTTGGTTTGCAGTATGCTTGTCGCGTGTCATATCTCGACGGACCCTACCTTGATGATCCCCACGAACGCCGCCGCCTGGCAGCCAACTACGCCGGCATGACCGATGGCGAGTTGCAGCGCCTGGCGCGGAGTGCGGAATCGCTGACCGAACCCGCCTGGGACGCGCTCGAAGATGAACTGGACCGCAGACACCTGGAATTTCCTGACGAATGCGCAGACGATCCCGCGCAGGCGCCGCGGCAGCAAATGGAAATGCGCGAACTCGTGACCATCCGGCAGTTTCGCGACCTGCCGGAAGCCCTGCTGGCCAAGGGCAGTCTGGAGTCCTCGGGCATCGAGTGTTTTCTCGCGGACGACAACCTGGTCCGGCTGGACTGGTTCATTTCAAATTTCATCGGCGGCATCAAACTGAATGTCCGCCCCGCCGACGTGGCCAACGCGCAGAAACTTCTCGACGAGCCCATTCTCGAAGGCCTCTACGTGCAGGGCATCGGACTGTACGAGCAGCCGCGCTGTCCCAACTGCCAGTCGCTCGATGTGAACTTCCAGGAATTGGACCGTCTCATCGCCTACATGAGCGCGTTTCTTCGCGTGCCTCTACCCGTGCAGCGCCCAGCCTGGCGGTGCCACGGGTGCGACGCGGAGTGGGAAGATGATGGAACCGATGGGAGCCCATTCGAGTCCCGTTCCTAGAGGATGCTGACCCACATTTTGATCTGTCGCACTTCCAGCGCTAAGCCGGCCTGGAGGCCTACTCCTTGATCGCGAACGATTTGCTGAGAGCGTTCCATTCCTCACTATCGTCTATGCCTTCAGTGGCGGACTGCATCACTACAAACACCGTATGGGAGTTTTGTATGAGGAGCCACGCTCGGCGGAGCCGGGGCGGTTCATTAGCGGTTTCCACTTCGAAGTAGGCGAAAATGTGTCCATGATGGGTACCATCATGACGGCTCTTCAAGGTCTCGCCCTTCTTCGTAAGCGCCTTCACGTAGAAATCGAGTGACGCCGTATCCACGTCAATCTCGCCGTTGATGGTTCGATAGGCCACTGTCTGCTCAATGCGATTCGCCTTAGAAGCGTAAAAGACATCCACGCTGGTTTTCTGTACATTCGGCTCGCTCCAGGTTTCCACCGGGCCGTTGAAGGTCGCGGAGAACTGAGCGGTTGCGTAAGGTGTAGGCGTCGGCGCAGAAGGGCAGGGACTGGTTGCCGTCGGCCGGCACGGAGCTTGTGCCCCGGCAAAAGCGGCCAGCAGTAGAACTACAACGGTCAAATGCAGCGCCTTGCGTGTGAAGTTCATTTGATCGTCCTCTGCTCGAAAATTTGTGGGGATTTCGCACATCAAGGATCGATTGAGCCGGCATCCATGTCAACGTTACTAACGAGGGCTTTCGTCAGCGCGCCGAGATTTTCCTCACCGCGAGCAGAAAATCAATCCAAAATACCCGCGATGCATCTACGAAACCATGCCAACCATGCCGGAATTTAACCTCTCCGAGGCCATCGCGATTCTCAGCCGCACGCCCACAACCCTGGATGCGCTCTTGCGCGGCCAACCCGATATCTGGACCCGCCGCAACGAAGGACGCAGCAGCGAGGGCGCAGACACCTGGAACGCGTACGACATCGTCGGCCATCTGATCGCCGGCGAGCGCACCGACTGGATGCCGCGGGTTCGCATCCTCCTCGAGCACGGCGAAGCGCGGGCATTTGATCCCTTTGACCGCTTGGCGCAGCAGAAAGAGAGCCAGGACAAGTCGCTGGAGCAGCGTCTGGACGAATTCGCTCGCCTGCGCAAACAGAATCTGGCCGCGCTCGAAGCCCTGAACCTGCAGCCGGAAGACTTTACGAGGCGCGGAATGCATCCCGCTCTGGGCGTCGTGACCTTATCGCAACTTCTGGCCACCTGGGCCGTTCACGATCTCACTCATCTGCATCAACTGTCCCGCGTGATGGCCCACCAGTATCGCGACGCAGTCGGCCCGTGGCGTGTCTATCTGGGCGTGTTGAAGTGTGCTGGTCACAGCGCGTAGCAGGATATTAAGACTTGACCGTCCTACTGGCGAACCCTTTCCGGATCACATCCAACGTATCCTCCGCCAGCCCCAGCCCCGGCAGTTCCTCCCGCGTAAACCACCGCACTTCCACCGCGTCGCTGGCGGCGGCAAGTTCTCCCGCGACTCGGCGGCACAAAAAATCAATCAAAACGTAGTGATACTGCACGCGCTTGCCAGCATCTCGCAGCACGCGGTCGTAAACGCCCAGAAGTTCACCAGGTTCGACGGTAAGTCCGGTTTCCTCGCGCGCCTCGCGGATGGCCGCTTCACGCACCAGTTCCCCAACTTCGAGCACGCCTCCGGGGATGGACCACTCGGCTTGCAGCGGCGGATGAGCGCGCTTGACGAGCACGACCCGGTCGCCTTCGATGATAATGGCGCCCACGCCGACCAGCGGCACTTCAGGAAATTCGCGGCGCATTGGCTTCTCAGTATTGATGTGTGAACGAGCATCCTGCCGCGCATGCAAGCGGCGCATCCCGGGTGCGATTCGTAAATTAAGACTAACGCAACAAATACAGTTTCACACCTAAGGCAAAATTTCTTGGAAAAATCCGCCCGGGCCCAGCGTTATAATCCGAGTCAAACGTCACTTAAACTACACCATTTTCCCCGCCGCGTAGGCTGATCTTCGAGCCACCGTGCCGGCGGGCCGGAAAGACTCACCTTCCAAAATACGAAAGGAGTTTCACCCATGTTTACACGCATTGTGGAATGCCACGTGAAACCGGAACGAAGAGAAGACTTCGAGAACAAGCTGCGCAACGAGGTGCTGCCCATTCTGCAGAAGCAGCCTGGGTTTGTCGACCTGATTACGTTGCAGCCGGAAGATGGAGGGGAGCGCCAGCTCTCCATCAGCTTCTGGAACAACAAACAGGACGCGGAGCGCTACCAGCACGAGCAGTACTCTCGCATCGTGGACTCAATCAAACCCCTTCTGAAGCGCGACCCGCAGGTGCAAACCTACACCGTCGCGCACTCCACCCCTCATCGTATCGCTGTCAGTAAGGCGGCGTGAGATCCTGGCCCCAGCGCGCAAATGGATAGCGTGCCGGGGCCATTTCCACTCCCTTCTTGGCCGCCCAACGTTCTTCCGGGCAATACTTACTTCGTAATATCAGCTTCGTAAGATCAGCCCTCCGACGCCGCATTCTTTCGCTTCTTCCCTTCTGATCATAGTGAGTAGAATGACGGAATGGCCCTCGAAGAATACAAGCGGAAACGCCGGTTCGAAGAAACGCCCGAGCCTCCGCCGAAAGTCGAAACCAAAGCCGGCCACCGCTTCGTCGTCCAGAAACACGACGCCACCCGCCTGCACTACGACTTTCGTCTGGAGATGGAGGGCGTGCTGAAATCGTGGGCCGTGCCCAAGGGCCCGTCGCTCGATCCGGCGGATAAGCGCCTCGCCATGCAGGTCGAGGATCATCCCGTTTCGTATTTCGATTTCGAAGGCATCATCCCGGAAGACAACTACGGCGCTGGCACCGTGATGGTTTGGGACGTAGGCACATGGCAGCCGCTTTCTCCGGTCGCGGTGCAGGGAAGATATATGCCGGGCACCGAGGCCGAAGCGGTCACGATGCTGGCCAAGGGCGATTTGAAGTTTCGCCTCGACGGAAAGAAGTTGAAGGGCGACTTCGCGCTGGTCAAGATGAAAGGCCGCCGTCCCGGAAGCAAGGGCACCGAATGGTTGCTGATAAAGAAGCATGACCATTACGTCGTCGAGGGCTACGACATCGATGAGTATGACGAGTCGGTGCTAAGCAAGCGCAGCCTGGCGGAAATCGCGGGAGACGCAGGATCGCGAGAGTGGAGAAGCCGTCCGGCAGGTGGCGGCAAGCTGAAAGCAGCCTGGCTGGCGGATGCCGTTGCCAAGCTCGATAAGAAGAAGGCAGCTGCAGGCGGCCAAAAAAAAAAGCAACAGCAAGTGAACACCACCGAGGATGCTGAGAACGCCGAGAAAGATGAGGGGAAAGCACCGGCGGTCCAAAGAGCAGTTACCCCGGCGCCTCCTGATTCCAGCAAAACAAGTTCCAAAACCTCGGCGCTCCCGGCGCCCTCGGCGGTGAGTTCGAATCTTAGTAAGCGCTCCATGCCCACAACCATCCACCCCATGCTGGCAACATCTGTGGATAAGCCCTTTGACGGGGATGAGTGGCTGTTCGAAATCAAGTGGGACGGATACCGCGCGGTGACTTTCATCGAAGACGGCAGAGTCCGGCTGGTTTCACGGAACCAGAACGAGCTGACGCAGCGTTTTCCCGAGCTCAAGGATCTGGCAAAATCAGTCAAGGCGAAAAACGCGATCCTCGACGGCGAAGTAGTCGCGCTTGATGAAGAAGGACGCGCGTCGTTCAGCCTGATGCAGCAGCGTACGGGGTTCCACCCCGGCGGCCACCGCGCCGCGCAGAAAGCCGACGTACCCGTGCTGTATTACGCATTCGACCTGCTCTATCTCGATGGCTACGACTGGCACAAGGTTGCGCTTGAGGAGCGCAAGAAAAAGCTGGCTGCGATCCTCATCACTGGAGACGCGCTGCGCTATTCCGATCATTACGAGAAGCAAGGCAAGGCGTTGTTCGAAATGGCGCGCCAGAAGGGCCTCGAAGGCATCCTGGCCAAGAAGCGCGACAGCATTTACCAGGAGCGGCGCTCCAGCGATTGGCTGAAGATCAAGATCCGGCACCGGCTCGAAGCCGTGATCGGCGGCTACACCGAGCCGGAAGGCAGCCGCGCGCATTTCGGTTCCATCGTGCTCGGACTTTATGACAAGCAAGGCCGCTTGATTCATGTTGGCCAGGCAGGCAGCGGATTCGATCAGAATTCACTCGAGGAAGTCTGGAAACTGCTGAAGAAACGCGAGACCAAGAAAAACCCGTTCCACGGCGAAGTCGAGGCACTGCGAAAAGTCTATTGGGTAAAGCCAGAACTGGTAGCAGAACTCGAATACGCCGAATGGACCGACGGAACAAGCACAGGCAGCGGCCCAAAGCTCCGAGCCCCGGTGTTCTTAGGCCTACGCGACGACAAAGATCCAAAAGATTGTGTGTTAGAACAGGAACTGACCACTGGCCACTGATCACCGGCCACTGCTCTTACTTGATCTCCTTCATCGCCAGCAGCGTTCCGTAATCGTGGCCGCTGGGGTCGACGGCGCGGACCACAAACCCGGCGAATGCCTCTCGAAGTTCAGGATACTTCGCCACCAGCGCCTTCATTACTGCAACATTGTTCCGATAGGTCTGCTGGGTGTCGGAAATATCCGCCGCCTGATACTTCACGATCAGGTCGAGAGCATTGCCGACACTCTCCGGAAAAAGCGCAGTGAGCTTGTAAGTCGCGGCTCCCGCGGCCGTTCCCACAGAAAGGTCCGTGGTCTTGCCGTCGGCCGGAAAATCCGCGGGTTGCACTTTTTGCGACTCGTCGTAAAGCTGGTCAGTGGCCGCCGTGCTCATAATCGGCAGGGGCGCGGCCAGAGAAATTGCCTCGATATAGTAGAGCCATGCGTTGTGACGTTGGCCCTTCGCCTGGAACTCGCGGGCGCGCGCGGCGAACCAATCGCTGTCGTGCCCGGTGGATTCTGCGGGCTTGATGTAGAGATCCCAGAGCTTCCAGTCCGAAGATTGCTGCTGTAGCACCAGCGAAACCGTAAATGGCCCCTTCGATGACGGTGCGTCCAAAATGACAACGCCATACTTGCCGGGCGGAAGATTGCTCAGCGTGAAGACGGCGCTGTCACGGGTCTGTCCCTCGCTTCCGAAGACACCGCAGAAAAATTCCGCCCGCGGAATGGCTGCTGTGCCTTCCGCTTCTAGAAGAAAGGGCGGACGAACGTTGGCTTTGGCGCCGGCGAGAGCAGACTGCTTCTCTTTGATCCGGGCCTCGATGCCGGAAAAATTAGCAGCCAAACTGGCCACCGCACCCTGCCGCAGCGACGTCGCATCGCCTTTGGCGACAAGGCTGAAGTCGCGAAGGGCCGCAGTAGTAAGGGAGTTGCGTGTGGACTCGTCGAGATCGGCGGAGGTGAGGCAGTTCTCCCCGAACCCCTTCGATGTGGAGCAGGCAAGCAGCAACGCGCAAAGGAGTAGCGAACCCGTTCGCACTTATTCCATCCCTCGGAGAGATTGTATGCTTCGCACGATTTCCTGAAAGTGCAAGAACTTGCACATTCGCCTGGCCCCTCCCTATCGAACTTCCGCCTGCAAGAGAGTAAGGTCAATGCGTTCTATACGGTAGAGGAGCTGTGGTGTGGCAGTACTGGGCCTCGCGGGACCGAAAGCGGTGCTAGAATTGCAGTTACCCACCTACCGTCTCCCCAAAATGAGTAGGAATCGCGGAGGGTTGTCATGAGGTCAGGATTGATGCTCACAGGCTTGCTGGCGGGGGCGACCCTATGCCTGCCCAGCGTGGGCCAGGCAGATACACAGACGGCGCATCGCCAACACAAAGTAGTAAAAAAGCAACAGCCGCTGCCACCTCCACTCCCTTCCGGGACGCAAGGCCCCGTGCCGCAAGTTCCCCTGGATGCGATCCCGGCCGTAGCGCCCCAAGTGAGCTATCAGGATGGCCAGTTGACCATCGTCGCCCCGAACTCCACCCTGGGTGACATTCTGCGGGGCGTGCGCAAGCACACCGCGGCCGACATCGAAATCCCCGCCACCGCCAATGAGCGCGTGGTGACGCGTCTGGGTCCCGGGCCGGCCCGGGACGTAGTAGCCGAGCTGCTGAATGGATCCCGCTTCAACTACATCTTGTTAGGCTCACCCGCCGATGCCAGCCTGCTAGTGCGCGTGGTGCTGGTAGCCAAGACCGGGCCTGACAATCCGACGGAACCCGCGCAGGCCGGTAGCAAAGCAGTTCTACCCGTTGATTTGGCTGCCGCAGCCGACGCTCCAGACGCCGATGCTACCGACGACAACACCGACGACACCCAGGATCAAGCCACGGCCGAGGCGGAACAACCCGCGCCCACTCCCGACCAGCCGGGAGTGAAAACTCCCCAGCAGATGTTGCAGGAGATGCAGCAGCGGCAATTGCAGCTGCAACAGCAGCAGGGTCAGACAGGGCAACCGCCAACACCGTACCCCGGAAGGCCCGGCGTACCAATCCCGCCGCAACCGCAACAGCAGCAACCGCAGGAACAACAATAACGCCGCGTAAGGTATACCGCGGCGCTGTCCAAAAACTGTAGTGGGGTTGTTGCGGCTGAGGCACTCAAGACTGCCCACTGACCGCAGACCACTGATCACTGACCACTGAGTTCTACGGCCGATTCCCAGCTCGCACCAGCGTTCCGTTCTGCACCGGCCCGTGGGCCCGCGCCGTCACCTCACCATCAGCACCGTGCATCGCCGTCTGCAACAGAAACCAGTCCCGCGTAATATCGCTTTCACTGGCCTTGGGCGGATTTCCCCGCTTCAGCTCTGCATGCAGCCGGGCCTCGAGAAGTTGTTTGGTGAAGAGCCCTGCCGCGTCATTGTTGAAGAGGTTGCTTCCTGCGACGCCCACGCTCACCACTTCCCCACCCAGGCGAATCCACATGACTGGACGCCCCTCGGCGTCCAGATCCGGAGCGGCGTTGCGCAACACGCGTCCCCATTTTTCAGCGCGTGCGACGTTCAGTTCCGAATTCGGGTCCGCCAGCAGATGATTCAGTTCACTCTGATAAGACCGGCGATCCTCAGCCCCAAGCGGCGGCTCGAGTTCTCGCTGTGCGCTAAACACCAGCGCCTGCCGCGCCGGATCGAACCGCCCCGCGCCCGTTCCCTCGTAGACAACCACCACGCATCCCGCAAGGATCGGATTCACCACCGCGGTGGGAACAATATATTTCTTCGACTTCAAGAATGATTCAACCACGCCATGCACCGGCGTGCTCCGCGCCGCGCTGCCCGGAACCTGCGGGATCACAAAACGCGTGAACTGCAATTCCGAATGCCGTCCGCTGTACTTGATCAGCGTCTTCGCCATCTGTTTCGGCGTGGTGATGCCGATATCCGCAACGATGCTGCGGCGCAGCGATTTCGGATAGTAAAAATTCATCACGTCCTTGGCAAAATCGGCACAGTTGCGGTAGCTGAGATGAAAGTGCGACCGGTTGGGAGCCGAATTGTACCGTTCGATGAAAGCCAGGTCCTGCGCCGAAGTGGTTTCGATTTCAAACCCATAAGCCGCGCGGTCGTAAGCAGACCCAACCAGCTCATACCAGTTCCCGCCCGGAGTCTCTCCACTGTCGCGATCCGGCGCAACCATTTCCAGATGCCTGCGGCGGTATTGGTCACGCAGGAACAAGACCATCTTCGGATCCGCATACAGCGGAACATCTTCCGGCCGCTCGACCGCGTAAAGATAAGGAATCAGCGGAATCGCAACCCAGTCGTAGCCGCCGACTCCGTCATAACGGCTGATGACAACTCCCAATTCTCCCGCAGCGCAAGGACGCAGCACCAACGGCGTCTCCGCGCAAACTCCTGACAAATACACCGCTGCATGTCCAGTAGCGGTAAAGAATCCCAGGTGGCCATAAGGCTCTTCGAGAAGCAGCGTGGCCGACGACGCCCCCGCCAGGCACACGCACCCCGGCACCAGCACCAACAACGTGCACAGAGCGCGCCGGAATGTCCCCAGTCCAGGCATGAGTGTAATAACCCCTTCCATCAAGATTAGTTGCCGAAAATGGGGAATGCGAGTTACCGAAGTCAGGCTGCCAGCAGGCATTTCGGGCTACAGTGCCTACCCGATAGCAAGATCAAATAGATAGGGGAGTGTGACAGGAGTGTTAAATCTTCGGGATCGAAGTTATCCTCTGGCTAACAACGCTTTCAGCCTCACATCTTGTCATTACAGAAGCCGGAGCGTCAGCGAGGGCGGAGTGGAGAGCTCTGTCGTTCCTTCACATCTCACCCGCAATCGCAGCTCGCCATTCATTGACGCGCCACAGCCAAGCCTCCTAATATGATCGGGCACCCAGCGCAACGCAGTCGTTGATCCCACATGATCGGCCAAACCATTTCGCACTACCGCATTGTCGAGAAACTCGGCGGCGGCGGCATGGGCGTGGTCTACAAGGCCGAGGACGTGAAGCTCAACCGCTTCGTCGCTCTCAAGTTCTTGCCCCAGGACGTGGCCAACGACCCGCAGGCGCTCGCCCGCTTCGAACGCGAAGCCAAGGCCGCCTCTGCGTTGAATCACCCCAACATCTGCACCATCTACGAAATTGACGACCAGCACGGCCAGGCCTTCATCGCCATGGAGTTTCTCGACGGCGCAACCCTGAAGCACGTGATTGGCAATCGCCCCATGGACCTGGACCGCGTGCTCGAAATCGGCATCGAGGTTGCCGACGCCCTCGACGCCGCGCATGCTCAGGGCATCGTTCATCGTGACATCAAACCGGCCAACATTTTCGTCACCAAACGTGGCCACGCAAAAATTCTCGACTTCGGTCTAGCCAAGGTGACGCCCCACCCCGAAGCGGTTGCCATCGAAGCCACTGCCACTCTTGTTGCCGAGGAGCATCTCACCAGCCCCGGGAGCACGCTGGGAACCGTCGCCTACATGTCTCCCGAGCAGGTTTTAGCCAAAGAACTCGACGCTCGCACCGATCTTTTCTCCTTCGGAGTCGTGCTCTATGAAATGACCACGGGTACGCTCCCCTTTCGTGGTGACGCGTCGGGCGTAATCTTCGATTCCATCCTGCACAAAGTCCCAGCTTCCGCAGTGCGCCTGAATCCCGATCTCCCCGCGAAGCTCGAAGACATAATCTCCAAGTCTTTGGAAAAAGATCGCGACGTCCGCTACCAGTCCGCCACCGAGTTAAAAGCTGACTTGAAGCGTATGAAGCGGGATACCGATTCGCAGTTGGTTCACGTTGCCGCTCCCGAAGAAACCCAGTCCTCACGGCCAACCCGCAAGCGATTGATCTTCTTCATTGCTGCCGCTGCAATGGTGCTGGCCGCCGCGCTGGTTGTAGTTGCCCTGCGCACCTACGATTCCAGGTCTCATGCCTCGCAACCGGCCCCGGTTGCTCCCAAGCCTGCCGTGGAAACCATGGCCGTGCTTCCCTTCCGTGACATTTCCGGTACGACTAGTGACAGTTGGGGCATCGGCATTACTGATGCCATCATCAGCCGTCTGACTTCGCTACAGAATCTCGCCGTCAGACCAACCACATCGGTTTTGAAATATGCCAAGGAAGCGCCAGAGCCTGCGGAAGCAGCCAAGGCATTGAACGTCGAAAGCATCCTCGAAGGCACCTATCAGCGCTCTTCAGACGTAATCCGCGTCACCGTTCAACTGATCGACGGCCGCACCGGAAATACAAGATGGTCGCAGCGCTACGATCTGCGCAGCGCGGACTTGCTCAGCTTTGAAGATCAGATTGCCACCAAGGTCGTGGAGGGTCTCAAGATCGAAATCTCTCCGTCGGAACAAAAGGCGATCCAGCAGCCCGTGACCGCCAGCGTGGATGCCTATAACGACTATTTGCAAGCTCGCTTCTACATGAGTGAGTATCTGATGCATTCCCGCGTGGAGAGCCTCGAAAACGGCCAGCGTCTCCTGTTGCACGCCATCTCGCTGGACAAGAATTTCGCCGACGCCTATGCCCTGCTGGCCCAGTTGTACGGGTTTCAGAGCGCAAACTTTGTGGAGAATGCCGGAGCGAACCTGAAGCGCGGCGAGGTGGCTGCCCAGAACGCATTGCGGATCAATCCCCAGTCAGCGGAGGGGTTGATCGCGTTGGGGATCATTTATGGTGAGGAAGGCCGCGAGCAGGAAGCCATCCGCACTCTCACACAAGCGGTTGCCCTCGCACCCAACAGCGAATCCGCTTGGCAAGGGCTGGGTTATTCCCGCTACTACGCTGGCCTCAATGAACTTGCCGAACAGGCCTTGCACCGGGTCATCGCATTGAATCCCGCCCCTCCCCAACCTCACTGGATGCACGCCCGCATGCTGATGTACTGCGGTAGAGAGCATGAAGCGGAACAGGAAATGCGGCCACTGCTTGCGGCCAACCCAGACCAATTCAAGGCCTTGGCCTACTTCGGCGGATTGCTCTACTACGAAGGCAAACTCGAGGAAGCCCAACCGTATCTGGATCGCGCGGTTCTACTCTCCTCTGATTCAACCGACGACACGCCCCGCATGATGGCGGCATTCCTCTACGCCTCGCGCCACCAACGCGAAAAGATCGACCCCCGGTTATTGCAATACCGTCCCGAGCAGATCGTCGATGGCGACGGCGCGTACTGGATCGGAGGAATCTACGCTCTGCTCGGCGACCGCAGGCACGCCCTCGACTGGCTGAAACGCACCGTCGAACTCGGAGATGTGAATTACCCGTGGTTCGAACACGACAAGAACTACAACAGCCTCCGCTCCGACCCAGAGTATCAATCCATCATGGCCGGCGTTCGCCAGCGCTGGCAAGCCTACAAGAAAGAATTCGACCCGCCCCATGATCGGTAACTAGGTTTGTCACCCCGACCTGAGCCGGACCCTGAGCGAAGCCGAAGGGGACGGCGTCGGAGGGATTAGCTTTCCTCCGCCAGCACTGACGCTACGGTGTAATCTCGAACACTGTTCCCACCCCAAAGGTATAATTCCCCCTCGAATTCCCTTGACTCCGATTCCCAACAGTGCAACCATATCCTTTACGCATTTGTTCTTTGACATAACAATAGCAACGAGATAACCACCGGGAATGCAGTATTTTACGAGCGGCCCGCTGATTCCAAGGCACTTAGCCCGCACACAAGGACACAATCTCCTAAGTCCTTTGTGTGGAATATTTTACGGATAAGTGGTTTGCTTTCAATATTTTAGCCACATCCCGGAGGATATCGATCCCCGTAACTTGCTGATTCCAGATATTTTAGCCAGACCGATCCACATCATTTTTTCATCTGGATATCCACCAGCTTCCGGCGGGGCCAAGCCGCACTCTCCGCGACCACCTCGTCTTCATCCCCGGCCAGCTTCTCGAGCAAAGGAAGCAGCCTACGGTCGCCACTATTTCCAATAGCTATTGCGGCATTACGCCGCAAGCCTGTAAGCTTTGCCCGTCGTACCGGCGACCCACGAAACATCCGGGTGAACTCCTCAGCGCTCATCTCCGCCAGCCAGTCGAGCGCAGGATTCACCAACTCCGCCCGCGGCTGGAACTCGGCCGCGTTCGTCACCGGCGCTTTGCGGTTCCACGGGCAAACATCCTGGCAGATGTCGCAGCCAAAGACGTGCCGCCCCATCCCGGCTCGCAGCTCTTCATCGGCGGGCAGCGCGCCACGCTTCTCGATTGTGAGATACGAGATGCACTTGTTGGAATCAAGCTGATAAGGCGCGATCAGCGCATCAGTCGGACACGCGTCAATGCAGCGTGTGCAGGTGCCGCAGCGATCGGGCGCAGGCAGACTTGGTTCGAGATCAGCCTCAAGCTCGAGCGAAGTAAGGATCACGCCCAGAAACATCCACGACCCCATCTTCTGATGATGCAAGTGTTCTTCCCGATCCATCCAACACCGGCGTACTTCGCGACCACGCGCTCAACGATCGGACCAGTGTCGACGTAACAGCGCGTCATGAGGTCGTCAGTTCCAGATGCGCTTCTCAATACCGCTTCGACTTGCCGAAGTCGCGACATCACCGACTCGTGATAGTCCCGCTGTCCCCAGGCGTAGCGCGAGATCCATCCACATGTTGTGTCCGGCAGTTGAGTGGAATAAGGTTGCGCCGTGTTGTAGTTGATGGCGCACACCACAACGCTCCGGGCCCACGGAGCAGCATGCGCCAGCGACGCGCGCTTCAGCCGTCCCTGCTCATCGCGCGCTTCCAGGTACTTCATCTCGCCGCCGTGCCCCGCGGCAATCCAGCGCGGAAAGTGTTCCAGCTCCGGAGCATCATCGACAGGAGCGATCCCCGCAAGCTCAAACCCCGCGTCTGTAGCGGCTTTCGTCAGAGCGGCCGTGATTTCAACAGATCGCAGCATGATGGATGAAAGTTCCAAATTGGAACCGCGCTTCACTTTTTTAGACGCAAGAACGCTTTACTCACAAGACCAGCGTATAAGCTTTTTGTCACAGAGTCACGCAACTCACGCTGCGCGTTCTCCGAATTCTTTGTAAAGGAGACCACCTGTTATGCCTCAACCAACCCACGCACAAACCCTCACCATCACCCCCACCATCCAGATTTCTGTGATCAACGAAAGCACCGTGCTGGCCGACGCGGATGTCGTGCCGGTCGTGGCCGCTCTCCAGAAGCAAGTGACCAACGACTTCGGCCCAGTCTGGGGGACCGCTGCTCAACTCACCATCGTCACCAAAGGCACGCAACCGCCCAGCGGGAATTGGTGGCTCGTGCTCCTCGACGACTCCGACCAGGCCAACGCCCTGGGCTATCACGACCTCACGACTGAAGGGCTGCCCATCGGCAAAGTATTTGCCGCAAGCGACCTGAAGGCAGGCACATCCTGGACCGTCACCGCCAGCCACGAACTGATGGAGATGCTCGGCGACCCCAACATCAACCTTACCGTGTTCGTGCAGAACTCCAACACTGCTGGAATCCTCTACGCCTACGAAGTCTGCGACGCCTGCGAAGACGACAGCCTCGGCTATCAGATCGACGGTGTCCTGCTGTCCGATTTCGTGTACCCGGCATGGTTTGAGAGCTTCCGCACCGAGGGTTCGACACAATTCGATCGCATGAACAAGATCCAGAATCCGTTCCAACTGTTGGTGAACGGCTACATCGGGGTCTTCAACGTGAGCGCTGGAAGTGGCTGGCAGCAACAAACACAAGACAAGCGCCCGGCAAACGTACTGCACCGGGGGGCCGTCGGCACGCGCCGTGAACGCCGCGACATTCCTCACGAACTCTGGATCAACAGCCTGCCCCAGCGCAAGATCGTGGGCAACGCGCAGAAGTACCGCCAGACCCTGCAAACCATCCAGAAGCGGCGGGAAGCAGCCTGAAAAGTTTACTCTGGGTCCCCTTGACTCGCAGGCCCCGCGCGGAAATTGCGCGGGGCTTTTTTAGCAGTGGTCAGTGGTCAGCGGCTAGTGGCCAGTAAGAGCGCTTCTGTTCTGCGTCCTGCTGGCCACCGCCCACTGATCACTGAAACTGCACTTCAGATTCCCAGCTTCTTCACTTCTTCGTTGTAATACTTGCGGTAGAGGATGTCCCACTCTTGCGAGCCTTCGAGGATGGTGCGCTTCTGGCTTTCGATCTTCAGACGGGCGGCTTGGTCGATGCGGGCTTCGTGGTTGAGGAGGTCTTCGAGGATCTTGCGGGTTTCCTGACGGATGGTGTTGGGGTCTTCGATGAAGTCGACCTCGTCCATCGTCTTCAGCGCGTCGGCGACGGCGCGGGCCAGGACGTTGACTTTGTCGCGGCTCAGTCTCACAGCACCGCCTTGTACTTGCGCACCAGTTCGGTTTTCACCTTGCGGAACATCTCCTGGTAGTTGGCGCCGGTCTTGTTCATCTCGTCGGCGTAGGCTTCGAGGATGACGCGAACTTCGTCGTTGATGCGGTCTTCGAGGGTCAGTTCCTCGAGCAGGGCGGCATGGACGCGCTCCGTAACCTTGGGCACGGCCGAGGTTTCGATGGCCTTGGCGGCTATCAGTTTCTTGGTAACTTCGCGGGCCAGGTAGCCCACATATTCCTTGGAAAGAAGCATGTGCGGGTCGATTGTCCTGTGTCAGGGGGCGCTTGTCTGCGAATCATAGAGTGTAACACGGAGGCAGGGTCCCACAGACTTGCGACGTCAAGAGTGTTGCTGGCTTAGGGGCTTGAAGAGCGGTGGTCCCAACAACTCCACCCCGTATTTAGCCATCACTTCTTTCATTTTGTTTTGAGCGCTTGAGCTATCCACTCTCTGCATCTCGTTTCCCATTTCTTCAAAGAACTTCTCAAATCCACCGGGCTGGCAGACCAGGATAAGCCTGGCCTCGGCCGACGACGTGTTGGCCCAAACGTGTGGAATGCCACGGGGCAACCAGATGCTGGCGCCGGCTGGCAGGTTATGTGATGCTTCCCCCGCTTTGAAAAGGAATTCGCCGGATAAAACGTAGTACCACTCGTCCTCGCGATGGTGGACGTGCAGGTAGGGGCCAGTCTGAGGCAATGCGCTCAACTCGAAAGCTGAACAAGTTCCACCACTGTCTTCGCTGGTCAGCTTGCAGGGGCTAAGCCTGGCCTGCCGTGCGCTGGAGAATGCGAACCGGCTCTCACCCGGCTTAGCGACGGCGACCTTTCCACTTGCGGCAGTCTGCGCCGGCAGGAGCGGGCTTACGGACGCAATTCCAAACATGTAGAGAAGCGTGCGACGCTCTACATTCGGCATGCGCAGCAGTATATACAGGCAAGGAACGAGCGATCAATACGAAGTCGCGGCGACCGGCTCCCGCCGTGATCAAAGATCTTCGCCAGCCGCTTTCCGCCTGATCGTAACTTCTCATCTATATCGTCTTACGATATACTAGAGGTGCCGCCGGATCGCGGCACGATACAAACTGCGGCATGAAGAAGCTCACTTTGTCGGACTATCAGGCGCTGGCGGAGTTCCGTTACCAGATCCGGCGCTTTCTACACTTCAGCGAGCAAGTGGTGAACGATGCAGGCCTGGAGCGCGGCCAGTATCAACTCATGCTGGCGATTAAGGGCATGCCGGCGGAAGTGCGGCCGACCATCGGCGAACTGGCCAACCGCATGCAGATTCGCCACCACAGCGCCGTGGAGCTGGTGAATCGCCTGGAGGCAGGCGGATTTGTCCATCGCGCGCGCGCCCAGAAGGACCGCCGCGAAGTCCTGCTGGCTCTCACCCCGAAAGGAGAGAAGGTTCTCGGCGAACTCGCCCTTCATCATCACGACGAGATTCGCTCCGCCGCTCCCGAGCTGGTGGCCGCACTTCGCCGCATCATGCGCGAAGGCAGCGTTAAGAATGAGTGAGGACAGCAAAGCAAACGAACGCTGGTGGACAACCCTGTTGCTCCAGCGGAACGCCTATTTGAGCCAGCGCGAGGGTCAGGCCATTACTGTGCTGGCGTTGGTGATAGGCGTCCTGACGGGCTTAGCCGTCGTGGCCTTCATCCTGGTCACGGAACGGCTTGGGATGCGACTGTATCCGGTCGGCAGTGCAGCGTGGCGGCGCGTGCTCATCCCAGTGCTGGGTTCTCTGGGTGCTGGATATTTGCTTGCCCGTTACTTTCCGAACGCACGCGGCAGTGGCGTACCCCAGACAAAAGCTGCGTTGTTCGCCCGCGACGGCCTAATCACCGCGCGCACCACGGTGGGCAAGTTCCTCTGTACTTCACTCACACTCGCCAGCGGGATTCCGCTGGGACGCGAGGGCCCTTCGGTGCAGGTGGGAGGTGGCATCGCGTCCGTGCTGGGCCGCCACCTGGGGTTGAACTCCGAGCAAGTCAAGAAGTTGATACCCGCGGGAGCAGCGGCAGCCATTGCGGCCGCTTTCAACACGCCTCTCGCGGCGGTGATGTTCTCGCTGGAGGAGATTGTCGGCGATCTGCACTCGCCTGTGATGGGCGCAGCGGTTCTCGCCTCCGCATCTTCCTGGCTGACCTTACGCTTGCTTCTGGGCAACGACCCGCTTTTCAAGGTGCCGCAGTACCAACTGGTGCATCCGCTTGAGTTTGGGATTTATGCGGTGCTCGGCGTAGCCGGAGGTCTGGTGTCTGTGGCATTCACCAAGCTATTGCTGATGACGCGAGAGCGATTTCTGCGCTTCCCTGCGAAAACCCTATGGCTTCAACCCGCTGCCGGTGGATTGTTAGTTGGTTTAATGGGCTGGGCTGTGCCGCAGGTCCTGGGCGTGGGCTATGGATATGTCGGCGAAGTCCTGAATAACGGAATGGCTCTCAAACTGATGGCTCTGCTGGTGGTTCTTAAGCTTGTTGCGGTGGCGACCAGTTACGGCTCGGGCAACGCAGGCGGCATTTTCGGCCCGAGCCTGTTCATGGGCGCCATGCTGGGAGGCGCGGTTGGGAGCATCGCACACCGGCTGTTGCCGGGCCAGACCGCCACGCCCGGAGCATATGCCCTCGTGGGCATGGGAGCGGTTTTCGCTGGCGTCATGCGCGCACCGATGACTTCAGTGCTCATGATCTTTGAGACTACACGGGACTACGCGGTGATCGTGCCTCTGATGATTTCAAATCTGGTGAGCCTGTTCATCTCCCGTCGTTTGCAGCGGGAGTCGATCTACGATGTTCTGGCGTTACAGGATGGCATCCACCTGCCGACCGCGGAGACGCGCCACCAGCGTGAGGGCCGCCACGTCAGCCGGACCATGCGCCCTGCGATGGAGGTTCTGAAGGCCGAACTGACGGTGCAGGAGGCCTTCGAGCAGGTGCGTTCCAGCGAACTTCGGGGCTGGCCGGTGATCGATGAGCGCGGTGTGGCCGGGGTGGTAAGCCGCTCAACCATCGAGCGAGAACTGGCGGCGGGCGCCGCTTCCAAGCCCATCGGCGAGCTTGTGGATGCGCGGAATTTCCCCCACGTGCACGCCGACCAGCCACTCGATTTGGCGCTCCATCGCATGGGTGAGAGCGGGCTCGAACTCTTGCCCGTAGTCAGCCGCGCGAACGTACATAAGCTTGAGGGCATCATAACCCTGAGTGACGTCTTAGGTTCTTACAGGATTGGAAGTCAGAGCAGCGAATCACAGACTTGACGCAAGCGGGAAATCAGGGCCTGCTTTGAGCGGCTTCGATCAGCGGCCGCAATGCTTCCACTGAAACTCCTAACGTTCCGCCGGAAAAGCCGTCAATGTAGGCGGAGTTCACCCCGATCACTTCGGCGTTTGAGTTGAATACGGGGCCGCCGCTGCCGCCATGCGCTGTCGGCGCGTCGTAGATGAGCTTGTCGCCGACCACATCGCCCAGATGCCCGCAAGTTGTCGAAGGCCGAATCAGCGAAAGCGCCGCCAGTTCGCTGGCCGCTGTAATGTCGTTGTGCCGGTAGGCCAGCCGCTGGTAGATTCCGCTGGGAGACTTGGCCACCATCCCGGCTATGCCCATGGGATAACCGATTACCGTCACTAATTCCCCTGGCGAAGCGACGCCTTTGGCCAGCGGCAGCACGGCAATTCCGCGCACCGCATCTTTGTCCGCGATACGCAGCACGGCCAGATCGCTGGTGGACGAAACCGTGCCGGGCGTCAAGCTCACCGGCTCGGGCGAACCGGGGAAGAAGACCACGAGACTCTCCAGCATCGGAGTCGCGCCACGATGGATCAGAGCTTCCGCTTCGCTATCTCCATACCAGGGCTCGGCCACATGCCGGTTGGTGGCGAGAAGGCTGTCGCCGACCAGAAATCCGGTGCCGGATACGCGCGAGCGAATCGCCACGGGCTGGTTGGCGAACCCGACCTGGTATATCCCGTAAATGTAGCCGATGGAATTCCGGTAGCGGTTCAGCACCAGCGCCGGCATCGCCTGCTCGCGCTCGAGTTGAGCGACCTGCTGCGTTAGCTGCTGCACCTGCTTTTGCAGTTCATCCGGTTGCACCGCCTGCGCCGCGATTGGCGCGTAGTAGTGGAACATGGACACCGCGCCGGCCAACACCACCACGGCCAGAACGGCCTGGATCATCTGCTGCCAGGTGTCGCTGACTTCGATCGGTTCCTGCGGAATCTCCGGTTCGAACATGAGGGGTCATCTTCCCTTGTCCGGCAAGGGTTTTCCACGGTACGGAAGATGATGTACAGGGGATACCGAACGGTGCCTTAAGGAGGTGTCCGTGTGGGTGGAGCAGGCTAGGGCTTAGCGATGCCCAGGCGCCTGGCCATCTCGTCGTAGCGAAAGCCCTTGCCCTGCACGTAGGGCTGCACCCATTCGCCGTCGATCACGAATTGCGGGATGGCGCGCTTGCCGGTGTGCTTGACGACCTCATCCACCGCGCCGGGCGTGGTTTCGATGTCGACATCTTTGTAGGGAATATTGTGCTTGGCCAGAAAGCGCTTGGCCTCGCGGCAGTCGGGACACCAGGCTGCGGAGTAGACAGTAAGGTCCATCGTTAAACTCGCTCCAGCTCAACCACGGTGCGCTCGTTGACTACGTTGCCGGTGTTGAGGGTCGAGGCGGGCTCGAATAGCAGCAGCCAGCATTCTTCGTCCGCGACGGGCTTGTGCTCCACACCGCGGGGCACGACGATGAACTCGCCTTCTTCGATCCACTCATTGTAGTCGAGGAATTCCATGCGGAAACGGCCTTTCACCACCAGGAACATCTCGTCTTCGTTCTCGTGATGATGGAATACGAACTCGCCCTTGAGCTTGTCGAGCTTCACATGCTGGCCGTTCAGTTCGGCGGCGATGTAGGGCTTCCAGTATTCGGAAATTTTGGCGAACTTGTCGGCGAGGTTGATCTTCTTCATGATTAATCCCCTTATTATTATAAGGCGTGCTTTCGTGAAAAAGCCGTCAGCCCGCAGGGCTGACGGCTGAGATGTTCCGGCTTCGAAGGCCATATTGAGTTCATCAATGCGAATCAGATCTGGCCCAGTCCACCATCCACGTTGAGGTCCACCCCAGTAATGTAGGATGCCTGAGGGCTCGCCAGGAAGAGAGTGGCTTCCCCCACCTCCTCGGGCGTACCGAACCGTTTCATCGGGACCCTGGTTTTGATTTGGCTCGCGAAGTCGTCGATAGCTGCCTGCGGCAGACCTGTCTTTCCGAAAATAGGAGTCTTAATTGGCCCCGGGCTGACCACGTTTACGCGAATGCCCCGATCTACCAACTCAGCCGCGAATGTGCGCGCCAGAGAACGCACCGCCGCCTTGGTGGCCGCATAGACGCTTGCCCCCGGCGTACCCTGCGAATTGACCACGGACGAATTTAGAACAATCCCCGCGTTGTCGTTTAGATACGGGATGGCCTTCTGCAACGTGAAGTACAGCCCCTTTACGTTGATGTCGAAGGTCTCGTCGAACAGCTGTTCGCTGCTGTCGGTTGCGGGAGAAAACTTGGCGATGCCCGCGTTGGCGAACAGTGCGTCAATCTTGCCGAACTTGGCGGCGACCTCGGCAAACAACCGGTCAATATCGGCCAGCTTGGAGACGTCGGCTTTCACGGCCAGCGTACCCTTCCCGATGATTTGGACGGCTTCATCCAGCGTTTTCTGGTCCCGCCCGGATATGGCGACGTTCGCTCCCTCATCCTTGAACAGCTTGGCAGTAGCGAGCCCGATGCCGCTGTTGCCGCCCGTAATTACCACTGTCTTTCCTTCAAACCTTCTCTTCATTGCGATTCCCTCCAACCATAATTTGCAGCCAACCTTTCGGCGGGCGCAGTGCTTGACGTATTTCAATGTTTTGATGAATATCAAAGTATAGAGGGTGCAGTATCTTTGCGGCGCTTGGGCTACACTGGGATGGACATATGGATCAAAAGGAGTTAGCCAGAGTTTCCAAGGCGTTAAGCGATCCCACGCGGCTGCGGATCTTCGGGGGTCTCTCGTCCGATAAGGAGATGTTCTGCGGACAGGTGGTTGAGAAGTGTGGGCTGACGCCGGGCACCATTTCGCATCATCTTAAGATTTTGGCGGATGCAGGCCTGATCACGACACGCCGTGAAGGGCAGTTCATCTATATGCGATCGCGGCCCGAAACAATCCGCGAGTACGGTCGTGCCCTTGCCAGGATGGCCGGAAAAAAGGTGGTAGGAAAAACGGTTACCCGCAAAAGAAAAGCCGCCAGCTCGGGCTGACGGCTGATTACTGATGGTTGAAATTAGCTGCTCTCGTAAAGCAGCACGCCCTCGGCACTCTTCTCCGCTTCCACCGGACGGTAGAACAGCTTGTGTCTTCGAGGAAGACCTCAATAAATGCGGGGCGCGTGGAGATCGTACTTTGAATCAGCGCCTCCGGCCGGGGATGGCCGGTAGCAAAAGACTACGGGCAAAACAACAGCGATCAACTAGTTTGCTCCCAGTCCTACGGGACTTGTTCCATTCTTGTTATGGCCTGGGATTTACGTCTTGCAATGCGTGGTGTTGTTGCAAAATCTTTCATCTTGACCGAAGGCCTGTCCGGCGTAGAATTGGTGCGCCCACACTTTCGTCGTTTGTCGGGCATCGGCCACGGTTCTCCCCCTCACGCCGGCTGCCTTCTATTTAATCACTAGCTCAAGGCTCCTGGGTACCGAATCGATGAGTTCCTCAAGGAGGATTTATGGCAAGAATCGAACGCCATGTCGTGTCTGCACTCGCGCTGCTGGTTTTGGTCTTTGTGTTCGGGACCACGCACGGTTACGCTCAGAACTATTCTGTGCTGTACGACTTCGGAAATCGAACTGGAGACCCAATCTGGCCTTCAGGGAGTTTGGCGCAAGGCACGGACGGCGCCCTGTACGGAATATCTACCGGGGGTGGAGCAATCGGCGATGGAACGGTCTTCAAAATCACTCCAGCGGGACAATTAAGGACTCTGTACAGTTTTTGCTCTCAGGCGAATTGCGCTGACGGCGCGCAGCCTCAGGGTAGTCTGACCCTCCGGCCGGACGGCCATTTTCTGGGCGCAACGTCGACTGGAGGTACTTCGAGCGCCGGGACGATCTTCGACATATCGGAGACGGGCACCCTCACGGTGCTCTACAGCTTCACCGGGGGCACGGGCGGGGCGGAACCTTGGCCGCCAATCTCCGGCCCGGACGGGCATTTCTATGGAACGACTTCTGTAGGAGGAGCGCCTTCTGGCTGTGGCACTATCTACAAGATCACGGGTCCGGGCACCGGCGGGTTCAGGCTCTTGCACCGTTTTACCAAAACTGACGGCTGTCTGCCTGAAGCGCCGCTGGTTCTGGGTACAGACGGGAACTTTTACGGGACCACGGTGAGTGGAGGAACGTCCAACGAGGGCGTTGTATTCAGCGTCACACCTGCCGGAACGGTGACCGTTCTTCATAGCTTTAACAGCAACGACGGCTTTTATCCATACGACCCCCTGGTTCAGGGTAGCGACGGAAACTTCTACGGGACGACAAAAACGAGCTCAACTGGGACGTTCGGCCCAACGGTCTTCCGGATTACTCCGGCCGGAACTTTTACCGTTCTGTACAAGCTGAACTTTGGGTCGGATGGAAGCTTCGTGCATGCCGGTCTAGTGCAGGCCACGGACGGAAATTTCTACGGCGTCGCTACGCAGGGGGGGAGCAGCAATAACTGCGGCGGTGGCTGCGGTACCCTATTCCAGATCACCCCCGCAGGCATCTTCTCGGTTCTCTACAGCTTTGACTTAACTACAGGCTCCGATCCCACCGATGCTCCAGTCCAGCATACGAGCGGGACATTGTACGGAGGCACCTTTTCGGGCGGTACTGGTACGGATCAAACGTGCGTTAGTTTTGTTGGCAGTTGCGGCGTCTTGTATAGCTGGGCCGCGAGCCTGCCGGCATTCGTCAATCTGGTCCCTTATGTGGGAAAAGTAGGGGGCTCGATTGGGTTCCTGGGGCAAGGCTTCACTTCGTCTAGCAGCGTGAGTTTCAACGGAACGCCTGCGACGGCGACGGTGGTGTCTGGCACTTATCTGAAGGCTACGGTTCCCAGCGGCGCTACGACCGGCTTCGTCACTGCAACGACCTCGAGCGGCACATTGACCAGCAACAAGCAATTCATCGTACAGCCGTGACTACGGTTTCACCACCCATATGCTTCATAAAAAAACCGCCAGCATAAAAGCTGGCGGCTTTAACCTCATTAGCCTGAGTTTCTAGCTGTTTTCGTACAACAGCACGCCCTCGGCACTCTTCTCGGCGTCCACCGGACGGTAGAACAGCTTGTTGTCTTCAAGGAAGACCTCGATGAATGCGGGGCGCGTGGTGATCGTGCCCTGAATCAGCGCTTCCGACAGCGGGTCTTCAATGTATTTCTGCAACGCACGCCGCAGCGGCCGCGCTCCGTAGGTGCGATCGGTGAGCGTTTGGTTGAGGATCCACCGCTTCGCCTCATCCGCGACTGTTACCGTAATCGCCTTCTGCGCCAGGTTGGTGTTGAGCTGCGTGACCATGAGTTCCAGAATCTGGATGAGGTCGGCTTCGCTCAGCGCCAGGAACAGGATTATTTCGTCCAACCGGTTGAGGAATTCTGGATTGAAGGTGCGTTTGACCTCGCCCTTCACCAACTCCTCGACCTTGGTCGAAACCATTTCGTCCTTGGTCGACTGAAAGCCAAAGCCCTCGCGCTTCTGCAGGTGGCGCGCGCCGATATTCGACGTCATGATGAGGATCGTGTTCTTGAAGTCGACCGTGTTGCCGAGGCCGTCGGTAAGCTGGCCATCTTCAAACACCTGCAGCAGGATGTTGAACACATCGGGATGCGCCTTCTCGATTTCGTCGAGCAGAACTACCGAATACGGAGCACGCTTCACGCGCTCGGTAAGCTGGCCGCCCTCTTCATAGCCGACGTAGCCCGGAGGCGAGCCGATCAGCTTCGAGACCGAGTGCTTCTCCATGAACTCGGACATGTCGAAGCGGACCAAAGCTTTTTCGGTTCCGAACATGAACTGGGCCAGAGTGCGCGCGACTTCGGTCTTGCCAACACCGGTTGGTCCGAGGAAGAGGAACGATCCGATCGGACGGTTCGGGCTCTTCAGTCCAGCACGCGAACGCCGGATCGCCCGCGCTAGCGCGCTGATCGATTTATCCTGCGAGATGATTCGCTTGTGCAGTTCTTCTTCGATGCGCAGCAGCTTCTGCGTTTCTTCTTCCTTGATCGAAGTGATGGGAACGCCGGTCCAGCGCGAGACTACATCTTCGATGTCCTCGCGGCCTACGACTCCCGTTGACGATTCATCGAGATGATATTTCTCACGCAGGGCGCGGAGGTTCTCGCGCTCCTTGCGTTCTTCGTCGGAGTAGAAACGCGCCTTCTCGAACTCGTGGTTCGCGATGGCGTTCTCCATGCGGTGCACGATGAACTTTATCCGCTTCTGCACTTCAGTGATTTCGTCCGGCTGTGAGGTCTGGCGCAGCTTGACGCGCGCGCCGGCTTCGTCGACGAGGTCGATTGCCTTGTCCGGCAGGAAACGGTCGGGAATGTAGCGGTTCGAGTGCGAGACCGCGAAGTTGATGGCGTCGTCGGTGTAGGTGACGGCGTGGAACTTTTCGTAGCGGTCCTTGATGCCGAACAAAATCTTGATGGCATCCGTCTCGTTCGGCGGCGGAACTTTGACTGCCTGGAAACGGCGTTCAAGCGACCGGTCTTTTTCAATCGACTTGCGGTATTCGCCCGGAGTCGTCGCGCCGATGCACTGAATCTCGCCGCGCGATAGTGCCGGCTTCAGAATGTTCGCGGCATCAAGTGAGCCTTCGGCCGATCCGGCGCCAACTAAGGTGTGCAGCTCGTCAATGAAGATGATGGAATTCTGTGACTCCATCAGCTCTTTCATGATGGTCTTCAGCCGCTCTTCAAATTGTCCGCGATATTTGGTTCCGGCGACGATCAACGAGAGATCGAGCGCGAGAATTCTCTTGTCTGCCAGGAACGAGGGGACTTCGCCATCGGCAATACGCTGAGCCAAGCCTTCGACGATGGCAGTCTTGCCCACGCCTGGCTCACCGATCAGCACGGGATTGTTCTTGGTACGGCGGCACAAAATCTGGACCACACGCTCCAGTTCACCGTCGCGGCCGACCAGGGGATCGAGTTGGCTGTCCATCGCCGCCTGGGTAAGGTCGCGGGAGAATTCGCTCAGCAGAGATGACTCACGCTGGCGTTGCGGCTGCGCTTTTTCCTGGCTGGTGCGGGCCAATTCTTCCCGGATGGTCGCCAGGCGCAATCCACGCTCGTGCAGAATCTCCGCCGCAAAGCACTTCTCTTCTCTCAGTAAACCCAAAAGCAGGTGTTCAGTCCCAATGTGGCGGTGCGACAGCCGCTCCGCTTCTTCGGCGGCATAGGCCAGCACGCGCTTGCACTCGTTGCTTAACGGGAGATCCACCGAGGTCGAGACTTTTTCTCGAATGGTGGTGTGACCCTCGATCTGCTTGCGAATGGACTCAACCGAGGCGTGCGACCGCAGGAATCGATTAGTCAGGGCCTTATCTTCACGCAGGAGCCCCAGCAGCAGGTGCTCGGTCTCTATGTAAGGAGACCCGAACTGGCTTGCTTCGTAGCGCGCAAAGAAAATTACGCGCCTGGCTTTCTCCGTATAACGTTCGAACATAATGCCCTTCCCCCCTGAACTCTCCGGCCGAGAAGAACTTGAATCCGCTCGACCTGCCCCCCGAACTCCTGGATAGCCGAGAACAGCCTTGCTATCCTCATTATGCAATCAAACAGCCACCGAACCCAAGTACTCAAACGTTTTTATAATGTTACTGAAGGAACCTGTTCAAATCCCCTCCGACCGCCGATAACCCAAGTTTCTTGCACATTGTCTTACTAATCTTGCTCTTTCTAATCTCCCGTTCGCCGCCTTGCGTCTCCCTCTAGGCCGGCAACGACTCCGGCCTGATTTCTTCCACGCGCCCCCGCTCCAGCCGCAAAACCCTGTGGCAGCGCCGCGCGAACGACAAGTTATGTGTTGCGATAAGAGAGGTGAGCTGGTGTTCGCGATGTAAGCGCGCGATCAATTCGAAAACCGCTTCCGCCGTATGCCCGTCAAGGTCCCCGGTAGGCTCATCCGCCAACAACAGTTTTGGGCCGGTAATGAGCGCCCGCGCCAGAGCGACCCGCTGTTGTTCGCCGCCCGAAAGCTCTCCTGAGCGATGATGCGCTCGTTGCTCTAACCCCACCTCACGCAGCCAGCGTGAAGCTTCCGGCGCCGCCTCTGCCCAGGTGCGTCCGCGCACCAGCAGCGGCATGGCCACGTTTTCCGCCGCCGTGAATTCCGGCAGCAGATAATGAAACTGCCAGACGAAGCCCGCCTCGCGATTGCGAAACTCCGCCGCTTGATCCGCTGATAACGAATTCAGCTTCAATTGCGCGCAGTATACGTCACCCGCGGAAGCCTGATCAAGAGCGCTGAGTATGTGTAACAAGGTACTCTTTCCCGCTCCCGACTCGCCGACGATGCCCAGCATCTCGCCGCGCTTCACCTCAAACGATAAGTTTTCAAAGAGCACCAGGTCCGATTCACCGGACCGGAAAACCTTCTTCAATCCCTGAACCCGGAGCAGCGCCTCTTGTTCCGCTACCTGCTCCGCCACCTGCTCCGTTAGATGCACTCCGCCCCCGTTAAGCACCATCCTGCCCCGCCCCCAAGCGCTGGCGGCGGAAACAGTAGACGCCGCCATCCTCTCACATTCGGACCTCGCTCCATATGGCACACTTGGACCATACGTCACATTTTGATGCACAATCCCACGCGGGAGCCGTATCCGACTCCAGTCGGAAGACATAACGTTCCCTGATCTAGACCTTTGCTTCGGCGGCCGCCAACATTTGCAGGGATTCTTCATAAGGCGCGCGAGCGATGCCGCGCTCGGTGACGATCGCAGTTACATACTTGGCCGGAGTTACATCAAACGCGGGATTCTCAATAGACACGCCGTCGGGGGTCATCTGCTTCCCGGCGATGTGCGTGACTTCTTTGACGTTGCGCTGCTCGATGGGAATTTTGCTGCCGTCGGGGCATGCGAAGTCGATGGTCGAGAGCGGCGCGGCCACGTAGAACGGGATGCTGTTTTCTTTGGCGAGAACTGCAACGGTGTACGTTCCAATTTTGTTGGCGACGTCACCGTTGGCTGCGATGCGGTCGGCTCCCACCACGATTGCTGCGATCTTGCCCTGCTTCATCATTGCGCCCGCCATGTTGTCGGAGATGACAGTCGTGGGGATGCCGTCTTTCATCAGTTCCCAGGCGGTAAGCCGCGAGCCTTGCAGGAAAGGACGGGTTTCGTCGGCATAGACTTGAATCTTCTTGCCTTGCTCGACCGCCGCCCGGATCACGCCCAGCGCGGTGCCGTACCCGGCGGTGGCCAGCGCACCGGCATTGCAGTGCGTGAGAACTCCACCCTCGCTGGGCATCAGCGTGGCGCCGTAGCGTCCCATGGCCTGGTTGGCGGCGATGTCTTCGGCGTGCATGCGTTGGGATTCTTCGACCAGGTCTTGCTTGATTTGCGCGATGGGGCGGATGCGCACGCGCTCGAACTTTTCCTGCATGCGGCGGATCGCCCAGAAAAGATTGACCGCCGTCGGCCGGGTCTTGCCCATGTTGTCGCAGATCTGGTCGAGTTCGCGCTTGAGATCGCCAACCGTCTCCGCTTTCGAATTCTTCACGCCGAGCGCGATGCCCATGGCTGCGGCCACGCCGATGGCAGGCGCTCCGCGCACCACCATGGTGCGGATCACGTCGGCCACCTGCTCGTGCGTCTTGCAGACGACGTAGGTTTCTTCCGTAGGCAGCTTCGTCTGGTCGATGAAGCGTACGCCGTGGTCAGTCCATTCGAGAGTTTGAATCATGTTCGGTCGTTGGTCGTTAGCTCGTCTAGCTCCTATGCACCGCGCATCTGTTTCTCGGGACGTTCGTCACTGCCGGCCGCCCGCAGATTTCACAACTCGCCGCGACGGCAAAGATCACCGGCCCAGTCTCATCGTTCTGCAGAATGTGTTCGGCGCGGACATCGCGGGCAGTGAAGATGGAAACGAACGGCGCCGGGGCCGCGGCCTTCTCCACGCTGGGACGCCCTTTCGCTTCTTCGCGCTCGACCAGGCACATCACGCCTACGATTTCAAATCCGAATTCGCGTGCCGCTTCGATCGCCTGCACCGTGGAAGCGCCGGTGGTGCAGACATCGTCCACGATCACCACGCGGGATCCCTTTTCACGAAAGCCTTCGATGCGCTGTCCCGTCCCGTGCCGTTTTTCGGCTTTGCGCACCAGAAAGCCGTGCAGTTCGCCGCTCACCACCGCAACCGCCACCACGATGGGATCGGCTCCCATGGTGAGGCCGCCGATGGCTTGCGGCTTCCATCCCCGCTGCCGGATTTCGTCGGAAAATACTTCGCCCGTCAGCCGCGAGCCCTTGGCATCGAGAGTCGTGGTGCGGCAGTCGATGTAGTAGTCGCTGGTGCCGCCGGAAGAGAGCTTGAACTCGCCCAGCCGGAAAGACTTGTGGGCGAGCAGGCGCAGCAGATCCTGACGCGAGGAATGCATGAAATCCTACGATACCATTCTTCCCATAGCACTGGAGAATCAGGCTGCGTGCGGGCCCGCTGGGCGTCGGTCTTCAGCCTCACATCAGCCCGCCGTGATAACCTGAATATTCTGCCGACACCGATGCTTCGAGGTATGAAATTGCAGAGTGCGCGAAAGTTTTTCTTCTTCCTTCTTGCCGGTTCCCTTCTCGTAAGCTTCACCCCCTCCAGCCTGGTTTCTACAGCGTCCGCCGAAGGCACACGCACCTGGGAACAGTCTAAGTTCGAGGAACTCACGAAGGGGACCGCTACCGGGGTGGCGATTCGCAGTGTGGGCGGCCTGGAACTGGCGCCAACGTTCAAGAGCTTGTATGCCACGCCTTCCACCTATATCTGGGCAATCGCAGCCGACGATGCCGGCAACGTGTATGTGGCGGCGGGCGCGCCTGCCCGCGTGTACCGAATCACGCCCGATGGCAAGGCGACGATCATCTTCGAGCCCAAGGAACTCCAGGTACAAGCGCTGCACACCGGCCCCGGAGGCGCGATCTACGCGGCCACCGCTCCTGACGGCAAGGTCTACAAGCTCGAACATAAAGCCGGAGGCAAAGCGCAGCCGGCAAAAGCAGACCCGCCGCCGGCAACGGCTTCCGACAGGGACAGAGACAAGAAAGACGATGCGGCGAAACCGGCTGCCGATCCGTCGTGGAGTTCGTCCATCTATTTCGAGCCGGGCACGAAATATATCTGGGACCTGGCGCTGGACAAGGCGGGCAACGTGTATATCGCCACCGGCGACCATGGAGAAATTTATCGGGTCACGCCCAAGGGGGAGCACTCGGTTTTCTTCAAAAGCGACGAAACCCACATTCGAGTCCTGGCTTTCGACGCGCAGGAGAATCTGATTGCGGGTTCCGATGGCAGCGGCCTGATCTATCGCATTTCTTCCGCCGGCGAGGGATTCGTGCTTTACAGCGCGCCCAAGAAAGAAATCACGGCCCTGGCGCTGGATCGCGCAGGGAACATTTACGCGGCTGGCGTTGGTGAGAAACGCAGTGGAGGCGGGCTCGGTTCCCCCGGCATCAGCACAACTCTGTTAAGTGCAGGCTCCAGCGCGCCCACTGCGGGCACGGCGCCACAAGCTCCGGGAATCACCATCACGCCCGCGCCCAGCTCGCCGCCGATGGCGGGTCCGTTTCCATTCCCGGGCGGCGGGGCCAGCGGCGGGTCGGATGTATACCGCATTGCGGTGGATGGTTCTCCCACAAGAGTGTGGACATCTCGCGAAGATATTGTCTATGCGCTGGCGTTCGATTCGCAGGGACGGCTGCTGGCCGGCACGGGGAATCGCGGCCACATTTTCGCCATCAACGGGCTGGATGATTTTTCCGATCTGCTGAAAGCTCCGGCTTCGCAAGTCACCGCGTTTGCCAAGGCTCCCGGCGGTGGGTTGTATGCCGCGACCAGCAATCTGGGAAAAGTATTTTTGCTGGGACCAGGCCTTGAAGCCGAGGGCACCTACGAGAGTGACGTGTTTGACGCCAAGCTTTTTTCGCGCTGGGGACGGGCGGACTTTCGCGGAGCCGGCAACGTGGATCTCTACGCGCGCAGCGGCAACGTCGACAATCCCGACCGCAACTGGAGTCCGTGGAAGAAGATCGACCTGGTCAAGAGTGGCGAAACCGGGGTTCCGGCGGCGCGCTACGCGCAGTGGAAAGCGGTGCTGCACGCGGGAACAGCCGCGCCCGGCGTGGACAGTGTGGCGCTGAATTACCTGCCCAAGAACGCCGCTCCAGAGATCGACGACGTGACCGTGCAGGCTGGCGTGAAGTATCAGCCGATACCGAAGATGCCGGGTGGGGGATCCGATTCCGGCGGGTCTTCTTTCGGCGGATCGGGATCGCATTTCGACTCCCCGACGCCGAGTTCGCGCGATCGTGATTCCATTGGAGTGAAGTGGAGCGCGCACGATGAGAACGACGACCAACTCGTCTATTCCCTCTACTACCGCGGCGATGGCGAGACGCGCTGGCTGCTGCTCAAAGACAACTTGACGGACAAGGCATATTCCTTCGACGCCAGCCTGCTGCCGGACGGCGGCTACAAGGTTAGAGTGGTCGCTTCCGACGCGCCCTCGCACTCGCCCGGCGAAGGTTTGACGGCTTCAAAAGAAAGCCGCCGCTTTGAAGTGGATACGACTCCTCCGCGCATCGAGAATCTGACAGCCTCCATCGAGGGCTCGCAAATTCATGTGACGTTTCGGGCGGCCGACGGTTTTTCTGCCATCAAGCGCGCGGAGTATTCGGTGGACGCTGGCGAGTGGAAGTACGTGGAGCCAGTCGGCCAGCTCTCCGACACGAAAACCGAGAACTACGACTTCAAGATCACGCCTGAGGGCGCGAAAGATGGCGCGGCATCCTCCGAGCATGTAGTGGTCGTGCGGGTCTACGATCGCTACGAAAACATGGGCGCCGCCAAGACTGTACTTCGTGGCAAATAAGCGGGGAGTTTCGTCGCCGGGATCGGCCATTCTAGTGAATCCTCTCCGCTGCCTCCGCAGTTTCTTCTGTCACGCTCTTCATCGCGCTGAACTCCCCTGCGCGGCGCAGCTCAGGAAACTTCCAGGCCCACAGAGCAATTACTACAAGCGTTCCCACTCCTCCCAGCAAAACGGCCGGGACGGCGCCAAACCACTGCGCCGTCAGCCCGGACTCGAACTGCCCAAGTTCATTGGACGTCCCGATAAAAACCATGTCCACGGCCATGACGCGTCCCCGCATTTCATCGGGAGTGCGTAACTGTACCAGCGTGGCGCGAATGATCACGCTGACCATGTCGGCGGCACCGAGGAGGATCAGCGAAATCAGCGAGAGCATGAGGCTGCGTGAAATGCCAAAAATAATGGTGCAGATTCCAAAGCCTGCCACCGACCACAGCAGCGTCGGCCCCGCGCGTCCGCGCAGCGGACGATGCGCCAGAGCCACGGCCATCAGGGCCGCGCCCACCCCCGGCGCCGTCCGCAACAGGCCGAGTCCCCAAGGTCCGGTGTGAAGGATCTCGCGCGCATACACTGGAAGCAGCGCGACGGCGCCGCCCAGCAGGACTGCGAAGAGGTCCAAAGAAATCGCGCCCAGAACTAGCTTCTCGCGCCAAATGAAGTGTAGTCCGGCGAGAATCGTCTTCGCGGTCATAGGTTCGCGGCGCCGCGCTTGCGGCCGCGTCTTGATACGAAACATGGAAAGCAGCGCGCCCACCGCTGTCAGCATCGCGCCCGCGTAAACCGCGGTCGGTCCGTGGAAGAGCTGATATAGAATTCCACCCAGCGATGGCCCCAGAATCGTGGCGGCCTGAAAGGTGGTTGCGTTCCAAGCCACAGCGTTGGCGAAATGTTCTTCAGGGACCAATTGCGGCAGAATCGAGCGGCTGGCTGTTCCGTTGAAGGATCGCACCACTCCGAGCAGAATCAGCACAGCATAGATCGGCCGCACCGAATGCGTGCCACGCTCCGCAAGAAAGAGTAAAAGCCCCGAGCAGAGCGCATATCCCGCATAGCACGCACCCAGCACCCTGCGCCGCTCGAAGCGATCGGACGTATGTCCAGAAACCAGAAACAGCAGAATGCCCGGAAGAAACTGCGCCAGACCCACCAGACCAAGGTCGAGAGCGCGCTTGGTGATGTCGTAAACCTGCCAGCCCACGGCGACGGCTTGCATCTCGACGGCGGCCACGATAAGGAAGCGCGCAATCTGAAACAGCACGAAATCCGGATGCGTGAAAGCGATGCGTCCGGCTCTGGAGTCGTCAGGTGCAGGCATTGGATCGTCTGATGTGATCTTCTGATGTGCCACAAATAATGTGCCACAGAACGACAAGACGTGCATGGCGCGCGCGCACGGCAGGTAGAATCGACTCATGCTGACGCAGCTCCGAACCGTCGGGTGGATCGGGTGCGTCATCTACTCGACGGCCCC
Source organism: Candidatus Dormiibacterota bacterium (assembly GCA_035566655.1). GTDB lineage: Bacteria > Acidobacteriota > Terriglobia > Terriglobales > Acidobacteriaceae > Sulfotelmatobacter. The sequence continues at coordinate 171,458 of DATMQT010000064.1, read as the reverse complement.
GGTGTTCTGGCTGCTGATTCATCCGCGAGCAGAGTTTTGGCGTTCACGTCGGCGGTCACCGTACCGGATTCTCCTGCCAGTCTGGATCGGGATGTGGGCGCTCGTTGCCGCGATCACCGCTCCGTGGCGCACCCTCCTGCTCTACGAAAATAAATGGACATGGATTCCGGCCGGCATTCTATTCTGCGCCGGCCTGGTTCTCTATAGGCTCTCTCAGAGCAGGTTCACTCTGACTCAACTCGGCGGACTGCCTGAGATTCAACCCGGCCACCGCGAGCAGCACTTGGTGACAATGGGCATTCGCGCCCACGTGCGCCATCCAGTTTATCTGGGCCATCTCTGCGAGATGCTGGCCTGGAGCCTGAGCACGGGCCTGGCGGTCTGCTGGGCGCTGACCGCATTCGCGATCCTGACGGGTGCAATCATGATCACGCTCGAGGATAAAGAACTGGAAAATCGGTTCGGAGAAGAGTACCGCCGATATCGGTCAACCGTACCTGCCGTCTTTCCTCTGCATCCGCGGCGTTGAACGATTTCAACTGAGGAAATCCACACGCTTCCAGAGCCACTCGCTATAATCCGACTTGGCTGAAAGCTCATGCGCTTCGAATTCTTCATCGCGACCCGCTACCTTCGCGCCAAGCGCCGCCAGGCCTTTATCGGCATCATCACCGGCATCTCGATCGTCGGAGTGGCCGCAGGCGTAGCCTCGCTCATCGTCGCGCTCGCCATCAACAACGGCTTTCGCCAGGACTTGCAGGAACGCCTCATCGGATCCACATCGCACGTCAGCCTGCTGCGCGTGGCCGACGACGGCATCAAGGATTGGCCTGCGCTCCTCGATCGCCTCTCCAAACAGCCGCACGTGGTCGCCGCTGCGCCAGCAATTTTCGAACAGGTGCTGATCTCACGTGGACCCCGCGCCCGCGGGGCGATCCTCAAAGGAATGATCCCGGCGGATGAGCGCAAGGTGGGCGATCTGCTCAATAGCGTAAAAGAAGGTTCCGCCGCGGCCCTCGAAGAAACATCTCGCCAATCAGAGAAGAATCCTGTTGGGACAGCCGCCTCGCCTGCCCTGAGCGGAGCCGAAGGGGCTGCCCCGGGAGCGTCCGCGACCGAAGAGTCTCCCGATTCCCTGGCCGCAGTCTACGCGCGCGTGGCTGCCATGCCCCCAATCATTCTCGGCAAAGACATGGCCGACAACCTGGGCGCAACCGTAGGTTCCGAAGTGCTGGTGACCAGCCCGCAGGGCGAACTAACGCCGTTCGGCATGGTGCCAAAATACAGCCGCTTTAGGGTGGTGGGAATTTTCAATTCGGGTTTTTACGATTACGACTCGTCGTGGGCGTTCACCAGGTTGTCGGATGCGCAACGTCTGTTCGGTCTCGGCGACCTGATTTCAGTAATCGAGTTCAAGGTCGACGACATTTACAAAGCCGACCAGGTTTCCCGCGAACTCGAAGACGCCGCCGGCAAAGGCTTCATGACCACCAACTGGATGGAGCAGAACAAAGCTCTGTTTCATGCCCTGCGCCTGGAACGTCTTGTAACCTTCATCACCATCGGCCTCATCGTCTTCGTGGCCGCGCTGAACATTCTGATTTCTCTGATCATGATGGTCATGGAAAAAACCAAAGACATCGCTGTGCTCATGTCCATGGGCACCCGCCGGGCGCAGGTGAGAAACATCTTCATCGCCCAGGGAGTGTTGATCGGCGTGATCGGAACCGCCATCGGCCTGCTGCTCGGCTACGCCATCTCCTACGCCGGAGGCCACTACCACGTGATCTCTCTCTCCCCTGAAGTCTATTCCATCGACTACGTCCCCTTCGCCCCGCGTCTGATGGATGGCGTTCTCGTAGCTGTTATAGCCGTAGGAGTTTCCTTCGTGGCCACGCTCTACCCCTCGTGGTCGGCCGGCAAGACGTTACCCGCGGAAGCCCTGCGCTACGAATAGTGAACGGAACTTTCTTCCCGCCGCCGTCGTAGGATTAAATAGGAGATTAAGAACGAGGCCCAATCATGTTCACTTTCCTACTGTGGTGCATCCTCTTCGTACTCTGCTGGCCCCTGGCTCTGCTGGCGCTGGTGGCATATCCGTTCGTCTGGCTGCTCCTGCTGCCGTTCCGCATTATCGGCGTTGCAGTCCACGGAGTGCTCGAGATTATTTATCTCGCGATCACACTCCCGTTCCGGCTGCTGGCCGCGCCGTTCCGGATCTAGTTGGAAGAATTGAGTGGCGCAGCGCTCAGAGCCGCGAATCGGAGTGCCACCAGACTGAATAGATTTTAGTCGCTGAGGTCGGGCAGAGCCCTAACTCTCCATCACCTTCAAACTCTCACTAACGATCAGCCTAGCCCCCGTCGCCCGCTGCACATCCTCCGCCGTCAGCCCCGGAGCCACTTCCTCAAGCACCAACCCCCGCTCCGTCACCCGGATGTAGGCCATCTCCGTAACAATCGTGTCCACAACCTTCACGCCGGTTAGTGGCAAAGTACACTTCTTCAAAATCTTGGGTGCGCCTTCGCGAGTCGTATGCTCCATCGCCACCACCACGCGGCGCGCGCCAGCAACCAGGTCCATCGCGCCGCCCATGCCCTTCACCATCTTTCCCGGGATCATCCAGTTCGCCAGGTTTCCCGCCTCATCCACTTCCATCGCACCCAGCACGCTTAAGTCGACATGCCCACCGCGGATCATGGCAAACGAATCGGCGCTGGAAAAATAAGACGTCCCCGGCATCTCAGTCACAGTCTCTTTGCCAGCGTTGATCAAATCGGCATCTTCCTGCCCCTCGATGGGATAAGGCCCAATCCCCAGCATCCCATTCTCGGATTGAAGAATGACCTCCATCCCCACCGGAACACAGTTCGCGACCAGTGTAGGCATCCCAATTCCAAGGTTCACGTAGAACCCGTCCCGCAACTCACGTGCAATTCGATTCACGATCCGCTCGCGCTTCTCAATGTCTTTCCCGGGTTTATTCATAGCTGTTTTTTCTAGGTACTAGGTAGTGCTTTTCCTCACTGTTCTTTTCTCAATCCTCCCCTCGTACAACTCACCCTGAAAAATCCGTTTCACGTAAACCGACGGCGTATGCACTAAATCACCATCCAACTCTCCGGCTTCGACCAAGTGCTCGACCTCGGCAATCGTCACTTTCGCGGCCGTCGCCATGATGGGATTAAAATTCCGCGCCGTTTTGCGATATACCAGATTTCCCATCCGGTCGCCCTTCCACGCCCGGACAAACGCAAAGTCGGCCTTGAGCCAGCGCTCCATCACGTAAGGCCGGCCATCGAACTCGCGCGTCTCTTTGTCTTCTGCCACAACCGTACCCACACCGGTGGGGGTGAAGAACGCAGGAATCCCCGCGCCAGCCGCGCGAATCCGCTCAGAGAATGTCCCCTGCGGCACCAGATCGAGTTCCACTTTCCCGGCCAGCACCATCGATTCCAACAGCTTGTTCTCTCCCACGTAAGTTCCAATGTGCCGCCGAATTTGCCACGCCGCCAGCAGCAAACCAACCCCAAATCCATCCACGCCGGCGTTGTTGCTGATGGTGGTGAGATTCTTCGATCCCTTCTTCACCAGCGCGCGAATCAGATTCTCCGGGATGCCGCACAGCCCGAACCCTCCGAGCATGATGACGGATCCGTCGCCCACATCGCGAATCGCCTCCTCCGCACTGGCCACAACCTTGTTCATAACGTCCGCATTCTAAATGAAGACCCACCACCGAGACACGGAGTCACGGAGAAAAACAAAGGGAAGTCTTCAATGCACAAGAGAATTAGCAGTTGTTCTTCTCCGTGACTCGGTGCCTCCGTGGTGGGTGTTATTTCTTTCCCGGACTCTTCTTCAGCCCATGCGCCTGCTCAAACTCCTCGGCCAGCGCCCGTGTAGCCAGGTTCTCCCGGATGTGCGCCAGCCGGTGCTCAACCTTGAACATCGCATCCTCCAGATTCTTCCTGTTGCTGATGGCAATGTCCCGCCACATCGAATACGGACTCGCCGAAATCCGCGTCATCTCCCGCAACGCCCGCCCGCCCGCCGGAAGCAACGGAGCATCCTCGCCAAACTCCTCCACCAAAGCCGCCGCCAGCGCAGTTGAAATCATCTGCGGCAGGTGGCTGATCCACGCACACAACCGGTCGTGATCCTCCGGCGGCAGCATCGCAATGCGCGCCCCAATCTGGTCGATCCATCCCGCAAACTCCGCAAACAATCCCTGATTAAGATTCTGCCCCGGCAGCGCCGTCAGGAACCACACCGCGTTGTGGAACAAATCGGCATCCGCATAATCCACGCCGCTGTGCTCCTTACCCGCCATCGGATGCCCCGCCAGAAACCGCTTCCCCGCATTCTTTCCAAACACTTTCAGCGCCTGCTGCGCCACCACCGCCTTCGTGCTCCCAACATCAGTCAGCAACGTGGTCGCGGGCAGCCCCGGTCCGAGCCGCCCAATCAGATCCACAATGGCCAGCACTGGCGTCGCCAGCACCACCAACTGGCTGCCGCGTACCGCGTCCGCGGGCTCGACAAATCCGCTGTTGATCACCCCGCGCATCTTGGCCTTCTTCAGCGCCGACTCGCGATCGCACCCCACGATCCGCCCCGCAAACCGCGCCTTCCGCAGCGCCAGCGCCAACGATCCACCGATCAGGCCGGTGCCAACAATCGTGATTTGCCGAATGGGCATGAAAAAGAATTGAGTAATTCGGTAATCGGGTAACTTGAAAAGCGGAGAGCGGGCAGATTTTCACCTGCCAAATTATAAAATTACCCAATTACCCAATTTTTCTCCCCACTGCTGGCGCAATCATCCGCAACTCATCCATGAGCGCCGCGAATTGCTCGGGGAACAGCGACTGCGCCCCATCCGACCACGCCTTGTTGGGATCGCAATGCACTTCCACCAGCAACGCGTCCGCTCCCGCTGCCACCGATGCCCGCGCCATGGGCGCAACCTTGTCGCGACGTCCCGTACCGTGCGAAGGATCGGCTGTCATCGGCAAGTGAGACAGCTTGTGGATGATCGGAATCGCAGAAATATCCATTGTGTTCCGCGTGTAAGTCTCAAACGTCCGGATCCCACGCTCGCACAAAATCACTTCATAATTCCCGCCTGCCATAATATATTCCGCCGACAGCAGCAGTTCCTCGAAAGTCGCCGCGATCCCGCGCTTCACCAGCACCGGCTTCCGCACCTTCCCCAGTTCGCGCAGCAGATTGAAGTTCTGCATGTTGCGCGCTCCCAACTGCAGAATGTCCACATAGGGCAGCATCATCGGAATCTGTGAAATCTCCATCACCTCGCTGATCACCAGAAGCTTGAACTTCTCTCCTGCCTCGCGCAGCAGCTTCAGCGCATCTTCGCCATGCCCCTGAAATGAATAAGGAGAACTTCGCGGCTTGAACGCCCCGCCGCGCAGCACGCGTGCCCCAGCTTTCGCCACCGCCTCGGCCGTGGAAAAAAGTTGCTCCCGTGATTCCACCGAGCACGGCCCCGCCATCACGACAACTTCGTTCCCACCAATGCTGGTTCCATTCGCCAGTTTGACAATCGTCCCCTCAGGACGAAAACTTTTTCCCGCCAGCTTGTACGGAGAACTGATGCGATGGACTTCCTGCACCCCTGGCATCAGCTCAATGATGCGGATATCAAAATCAATCCCCGCCCCCACCGCGCCCAGCACGGTTTGCCGCGCCCCAGTCGACCGGTGCACCTCAAACCCCATCTTCACCAGGTGCTCGATCACCTGCTGAATCTGAACTTCATCCGCCATGTCCTGCATCGCAACGATCATAAGAAAACTCTTCTTCCAGCATCTACCTTCCACTTTCCAATTGCTTCTCATTCCGAGCGCCGCGAGAAACCTTGTTTCGCATCCAGCGCCAACGTTCTCAATCGTTCACATCCGAATCCAAGTCCGTTTCTGCTTTCGCAGCGTCCACCTTCGCCCCAATCCCTTCCTTCTGAATATTCCTCATCACATCCATGATCCGTTCGAAAATCCGCACCAGGTCCCGCCCCGGCAGCGGACCTCGATTCATCTCCTGCACATTCTCAAACACAGCCCGCTCGCGTTCTGGCTCGTAAATCGGCAGATTCGTATCCCGCTTCAGCCGGCCAATCTCCACCGCCGCCCGCGCCCGCTCGCTCAGCAACTCCACCAGTCGCCGGTCAAGCTCATCAATCTTCTTTCGCCAATCCGCGATGTCCATGAAACCAGCTCTTAGCTTTCAGCTATCAGCTCTTAGCTGACAGCGTCCTCACAAATTCTCCCACAGCCGCCGCTTCCCCTCCCCGGTTCCGTTCAATCGTCTCGACAATCGCGCTACCTACCACAGCCGCATCCGCAAACTTTCCCACTTCCGCAAACTGCTCCGCCTTCGAAACCCCGAACCCAACCGCGATCGGCAGCTTCGTGACGCGTCGCAACCGCCGCACTAATTTCTGCGCATCGCCCGCCAACTGCTGCCGCGCTCCAGTTACTCCCGTTCGCGACACCGCATATACAAATCCCCGCGAAGCCCCGGCAATCGCCTTCAACCGCGCGTCCGTACTGGTTGGCGCCGCCAGAAATACCGGCGCCAGGTCATTCGGCTTCATCGCCTGTAAGTACTCGCCCGCCTCCTCCACTGGCAAGTCCGTCACCAGCACGCCATCCACTCCCGCATGCCGCGCCACCATGCAGAATTTCTCCATCCCCATCCGCAAGATCGGATTCAAATACGAAAACACAACCAGCCCCGTGGACTGCGCATGCTGCCGCACCTCCGCCGCCAGCGTCAAAACCTGCGCCAGGCAAGTCCCATGCTTCAGCGCCCTCTCGCTGGCCCGCTGAATCACCGGCCCATCCGCCACCGGATCGCTAAACGGCACCCCCAGTTCAATCACATCCGCCCCAGCCTCAATCGCCGCCAGCACCACGTCCCGCGTAGTCGCGAGATCAGGGTCGCCGCACGTCACGTACACCACAAGCCCGGGCTTTTTGTAGAAAGATAAAGGCATAGATGAAGTGGGCTTTACCCTGTGAACCTCTGCGACCTCTGTGTTAAAGACTTTGACTTTTCAATCCAGTGAAAGGGATTCCCGCATGATCCCGATATCCTTATCCCCACGCCCGGAAACATTCACAATCACGACATCAGATTTCTTCATCCGAGGCGCGCGCTTCACCACTTCCGCCACGGCATGTGCCGACTCCAGAGCCGGAATAATTCCCTCCGTCCGCGCCAGCAGAGTAGTAGCCTCCAGCGCCTCCGCATCCGACGCCGGAACATACTCCGCGCGTCCCGCATCTCTCAACGCCGCATGCTCCGGGCCAATCGCCGGATAATCCAGCCCCGCCGATACCGAATGCGTATTCGCAATCTGCCCTGCCGAATTCTGCAACACGTAAGAGTAAGTCCCCTGCAAAACTCCAGGCGACCCTCCTCGAAAGCGCGCCGCATGTTCGCCCAACCCTTCGCCGCGCCCACCGGCCTCCACTCCAATCAACCGGACCTTCTTATCTTTTATGAACTCGTAGAAGATTCCAATCGCATTCGATCCTCCGCCAACACAAGCAATCACCGCCGCCGGAAGTTTCCCCTCAGCCTTCAGAATCTGAGCCCGCGCCTCGCGCCCAATCACGCGATGAAAATCGCGAACCATCGTCGGATACGGATGTGCCCCCAGAACGCTCCCCAACAAGTAGTGAGTAGTCCGCACATTCGTGACCCAGTCGCGCATCGCCTCGTTGATCGCATCCTTCAAAGTCCGCGACCCAGACTCCACGCCGCTCACTTCGGCCCCCAGCAACCGCATGCGGAACACATTCAACTCCTGCCGCCGCATGTCCTCCGTCCCCATATACACGACGCACTCAAAACCCAGCAGCGCGCAAACCGTAGCCGTAGCCACGCCATGCTGCCCCGCGCCCGTCTCAGCAATCACCCGCCGCTTACCCATGCGCTCCACCAGCAGCGCCTGCCCCAAACAGTTATTTATCTTGTGCGCCCCGGTGTGCAGCAGATCTTCCCGCTTCAAATAAATCTTCGCTCCACCCAACTTCTGCGTAAGCCGCCGCGCAAACGAGAGAGCCGTTGGACGCCCCGCATAAGTCCGCAACAATTCGTCCAGGCGCCGCTGAAATTTCGGATCGCGCTTCGCCTTCTCATACTCGCGCTCAAGTTCCTCCAGCGCCGCCATCAAAGTCTCCGGCACATACCGCCCACCGTAAGCTCCAAACCGCCCCGGCTCATTCACAGGAAGAATGGCGCGCTGGGTGCCCCGTCCTTCTTGCGTTCTTCGTGAGTGGGCACGGATTTTGACTCTGATTGCTTTGGGAACCGTAGCCATCTCTAACTCGCCCTCCGGTCCGCGTCGCGCACCGCCTTCACAAATGCCCGAACCTTCTCCGGATCTTTCTTCCCCGGCCGAGCCTCGACGCCGGAAGCCACATCCAATCCAAACGGTTGGAACAGTCGCATCGCTTCAGGCACATTTGCGGGAGTCAAGCCACCGGCCACGATCACGGGCACTGTCAAGCTGACGGCCTGCACCATGTCGCGCACTGCCGCCCAGTCAAATGTCGTACCGGTGCCCCCTGCTGTTTCGCCAGCTCGCGAATCCAGTAATATCGCGAAAATCTGGTCCCGAACATGGTCACTAATCAGGAACCCGCCGTCCTTCAAAGCGTCCCCGTACACCATCGGAATCAGTTTCGAAGCACCCACGCATTCTGATGCCGGTCGCAGGTCTTCCCACATCACGTTGCCCATCGACTTGCGACCATGCAACTGAACGGCGCTCAAGCCCACCGCCAGTACAATCTCACGGATCTGTTCCGACTCGAGATCCACAAACACTCCCACCTTCTCGACTCCGACCGGCAATTTCTCCACAATCTCCCGCGCCGCCTCAACACTAATCCTCCGCGGACTCTTCTCATAAAACACAAACCCCACCGCATCCGCGCCGGCCTCGACCGCCACGAGCGCATCCTCCAAGTTCGTCATCCCACAAATTTTCACCCAGGTCATAAGTACAGTTGTCCGCAAAAGGTAAAAACTTCGGGCGGAATCCGCTCACCGCCTACTCGGTACCCGCGACTCGACACTGGCAACTAACTCCCGCAGCGCCTCACCCGGCCGCTCCGCCCGCATCAGTGACTCCCCAATCAAAAATGCCTGATACCCCGCCGCCCGCAGGCGCGCAGTGTCCTCTCCCGACCGTATCCCGCTCTCCGCAACTTTCACCACATTTTTCGGAAGCCGATCCGCCAGCCGGATCGCCGTCTCTCCATCCACCTGGAACGTTCGCAGATCGCGCGTGTTCACCCCGATCAAGTCGCATCCTGCATCCAAGGCTCGCTGCAACTCGGCTTCATCATGCACTTCGCACAAAACATCCAAACCTTGCAAGCCCGCACCCAGCGCCAGCCGGTTCAATTCTGCGTTCGACAAGGCCGCCACAATCAGCAAAACCGCATCCGCCGAATTCGCCCTCGCCTCCAGCAATTGAAACTCATCCACAATGAAATCCTTCCGCAGGCAGGGCACTTTCACAGCCGCCGAAGCGAGCCGCAAATTCTCCAGCGACCCCTGAAAATACTCCTCATCCGTCAACACCGAAAGCGCCGCCGCTCCCGCCGCCTCCAGTTCGTGCGCCAGTTCCTCCACACAAAACTCCGCCCGGATCAACCCTTTCGAGGGCGACGCCTTCTTCAACTCCGCAATCACCACCACGCCGGCTTTGCTCCTCTCCTCCAGCGCCCGCCGAAACCCCCGCGGCACATGCTGTTCCGCCCGCCGCCCCAATTCGCGCGGATCGGACAGGCGCTTCGCCTCAGCCACCCTCCTGCGAGTGGAACTCACGATTTGGTCAAGGGAAACAGGCATAAAGAGTGCCTGAATTATACGGGACAGGAGTCTCTTCAGACTCCTTTCAGGTTCCCTGTGTACTCTAACCTCCGAAGCAGCCCCGTCGCTTGCTTCAATTAGGAGACATCATGAAAACTTTACTCGCCTTCGCGCTAACGGTAATTGCCGCTACTCTCTGCACGGTCCCGCTGTCAGCGGAGGAACACGAGAAAAAGATCAACCGCGCCGATCTTCCTCCGGCAGTTGAAAAAACCGTCGCCGCCCAGACGCAGGGCGCAACCATTCGCGGCTTCAACGAAGAACAGGAAAATGGCAAGACCTACTTCGAGGCCGAACTGACCGTGAATGGCCACAGCAAGGACATCCTCATTGACCCAACGGGCGCCGTAGTCGAAATCGAAGAGCAGGTTGAGTTCGCATCCCTGCCCGCCGCCGTGCAGAGCGGACTGCAAACCAAGGCCGGTAGTGGCAAGCTCGGCAAGGTCGAGTCCATCACCAAACACGACAAGATTGTGGCCTATGAGGCGAAGGTGATGACCAACGGCAAGCGCTCCGAAGTCCAGGTGGGCCCGGATGGCAAGCCGCTAGACCACGAGGAATAGCAGCGATCTCGTCTGGGAGCGGACTACTCGCCCGCGGCACTGGACTACTCTGCCTTTCCCCATCGCGCGAGGGAGCGTCTGCCATCGAGCCTTCCGCTCACCGGCAGACGCTCTCGATCTCCTTATAAGGCTTCTCCACGTGCTCTGGATACTTGATCTGCTTCACTTGCATCCACTGGTCCAGTAGCGTCCCCGCATCATGCAACCCCGCATCCGGATCACCTTCATAAGCGGCGTCGCTCTCCGCTTCTTCCAGCGTCACCAGCTTGAATCCTTTTTTCTTCAGCAGATCCAGCGCCTCCGGCAGAATCGTGCTGCTGAACGCTCCCAGGTGCAGCAGCAGCACGTAGTTGATCTCGTGCCCGTAAATCAGCCTTGCCTGCTCCCGACCCAGATCAAGAAATTCCGACGCCGTGCTCAAGTAGCTCGTCTTCAGCCACTCAATCGACTTCGCATCGCTTTTCGCCGCGCACCGCGCATAAGCCGTGTTCCACAAGTAGTCTTCCCAGTCCAGCGTAACCTGCGCGATCCTGTACCCGTGCGATTTCAAGTAAGCCCGCACTGCGCGCCGCTTCTCCACCGTGTCTCCCTCATGCAGAAACGGATAACGCAACCAGCGCCAGTCGTCTTTGTTCGCCAGCAACTCCAGCGCGGGCTCGTCCTCTTCGATCTCGCGTTCGAAGGCCTCCGCCGTATTCTGCTCCAGGTCGATGTGCGCGTATGTGTGATTTCCCACCGGCTCCGCCGCGGCCCACAACTTCAACGCCTCGGCGCCGTCCGCGCTGCCTTCCAACTTCTTCGCATTGATGAACCCATACACCGCAGGCACGTGCCGCTTCTTCAGAATCGCCAGCACGTTCCTGGTGGTCTCCACCCGCGTCACTCCCGGCGGCAGCATCCCATTCAGCGGCAGATCGTCAAAAGTGATGGCCACCTTCTGCGCCGCGCACATCCCCGCAAGCAGCAGAAACAAGATAGATAGAAGAAGATTTTTCCGGCAAAGCAACTGCGGCGTAGGTTTCATGCCCGGATTTTACTTGATCCGGTAATTCAAGAACGCTAGGGAGAGCTGTGCCGCTGGGAAGAAACACATCTGCCCAGAGAAAAAAGTTTGGTGCCATCGAAGGGACTCGAACCCCCACACCGTTGCCGGTACATGGACCTGAACCATGCGCGTCTGCCAATTCCGCCACGATGGCAATCTGGACTTGCAATGCAGCGGCGGCCCAAAGGCCGCCGTGTCAGGAAGACCAACCGTTCTATTTTACAGGACACTGGGAAAATCTCCAGTTGTCTTGGTGATTTTTCCCCTACCCCAATTTCGCCGTCATCGAAATCTTCGCATTCAGCACCTTCGATACCGGACACCCCTTCTCCGCCGCTTCCGCGTACTTCTGAAACGCCGCCGCATCGGCTCCCGGGACCTTCCCCACCACGTCGATATGGCTCGCAGTAATCGTCCAACCCGAATCCAGTTTCTCCATGGTGAGCGTCACGTTCGTGCTGATACTTTCCGGCGTCAGGTTCGCTCCGCCCAGTTGCGCCGAAAGCGCCATTGAAAAGCAGGCCGCATGCGCCGCCGCAATCAGTTCCTCCGGATTCGTCCCCGGCCCATTCTCGAACCGTGACGTAAACGAATATTGCGTATCCCGCAAGACTCCCCCGGGAGCTGAAATCGTTCCCTTCCCATCCTTCAGTCCACCCTTCCACACTGCGCTCGCCTTACGTTCCATCGCGTTCTCCTCATGATGACTAAAAAAATTAAAGTTCCTCGACATTGTAGACGCTGATCGCCCAGCGTGTCAGGCGAACGCCTTATCAACCACGGCGGCAAAACTCTTCACACTCAATAAAAATCCGAGCAACTCAAGTAAAAGCCGCACCTCGGACAGCTCAGCTTGCACCGGCTCTCCTTCAATTCTGCCGAGCAGTTCGGGCAAAACCGCTCCGCATGCCCCGTCCCGGGCCCCGCTTCAGCCTGTTTCGCCTCGGTTCGACTCCCTTCAACCGGCTGCCCGTCCAAGCTCATCCGCGCAACATACCCCCGAACACCCCCGCGCACAAGTGGAAAACCGTCTTCCTGCTCACCTTTCTCCCCCCGCACCATCGATCCTGTGCACCCAAATTTTTTCTTGTCTTAATTCATAAATCTTTTCTCCTTCCACAGACCTTTTTGAGCTAGAATCCCCTTGCATTGAAGAGCGTAGTCCATCTGGCCGTGGACGCCGCTCTTGGCCTTCCCCCAGGAGGTAGTAGATGTATCGGCCCTATTCCAGCTCTTTGGCGGACTCTCGTCCGTTCTTGGACGTTCAGTCCCTGATCCGCAACCTCGCCCAGGATTTTGTCACGTCCTTTAACACCGGTAACTACGACCAGGTCGCCGCCCTCTTCGCTCAGGACGGCGCGTTCATGGCGCCGCATCACGACCCTGCCTATGGCCCCAAGGCCGTCGAGCGCCTGCTTCACGAGATCGGTGATGCCGGATACGAAGATCTGCGCCTCGAAACCATCCGCGTGGAAACCTCCGGCGATCTGGCCATGGAGATCGGTCGCTATACCGTCGCCATCCGCAGGCCCGACGGCACCATCGTCGCCGACCGCGGCAAGTATGTAAAAGCCTGGCGCCGCCTCGGTGCGTGGCTCATCGTTGCCGATTGCTGGAGCAGCAACCTCCCCGCTCCTCGTTAGCGGAAGCGGTGTCCAAGTCGTCTAAATCTTCCCGGAGGGACACCTAAATCTCTCCGGGAGTCATTCCCTTACATTCTCTTTCAAAGCGATCCCGCTTCACTGAATCTTCAGGTTGATCTGCGTAAATAAAAGGGTGCAATCCAAACGTGCCGCAATCCGCGGAGTGTGGTACAACCAGACCCTGTGAAGCTCCTGGTGGTGGAAGACGAGCCTCGAATGCTGGAACTGCTGCGCCGCGGCCTCACCGAAGAAGGCCACAACGTCGTGTCTGCGAGGGATGGCGCGGAAGGCTGGGAACTCGCGCACGCCTATGAGTTTGACGCCGTCATACTCGACATCATGCTGCCCAAGATGAATGGCTTCGAACTGGCCAAGAGGCTTCGCCAGGAAGGAGTCGCCACGCCGGTGCTCATGCTCACCGCTAAAGATTCCGTTCCAGACGTTGTCCGCGGCCTCGACGCCGGCGCTGACGACTATCTCACCAAACCCTTCAGCTTCAACGAACTGCTGGCCCGGCTGCGCGCCCTGCAACGTCGCTCCACTTCCCGCGCGCAGAACCGGTTACAGGTCGGCGATCTGATTCTCGACCCAGAATCGCGCGAAGTCTCCCGCGCCGGAGTTCCCATCATCCTCACCCGCACCGAATACAGCTTGCTCGAGCGCCTGATGTACCGCGCTGGCAAGGTCGTTCCCCGCCACACCCTGATCGAATCGGTGTGGGGCTTCGACCGCGAAATCGAAGACAACACGCTCGATGCTTTCGTCCGCCTGCTGCGCCACAAGGTGGACCGCGAAGGCCTACCCAAACTGATTCTCACCGTGCGCGGCGTCGGGTACATGATTCGCGAAGAGACGATTCGCGAGGAGATGCGCGAGGAGCCGGGCAGGTGAAGAAGCTCTCCATCGGCTTGCGCTTGACGTTGTGGTACCTGGCGATTTTCCTGATCGCCGAAGTGATCTTTGGCGTGGGCATGTGGTTGATCCTGCGCCAGAACCTGTTCGACATCGCCGACGGTATCATCGAGGGCCAGGCCTCGGACCTCGAGCGATTCCTCCAGGCCCGCAAAGACTTGCCCACAGCCCAGTTGCAGGCCGAAATCAGCGAAGACTACAGGATCGAACGCTCAGAAGACTATTTGCAAATCAGCGACGCCGGCGGCAACTCCATCTATCGTTCGCAATTCTTTGAAGAGCATTCGCTCCCGCCGCTCACGCCCGATGATTTAGACCGGCCGCTTTACCAGAATCGCAAACTCGGGCACGAACGCTTTCGCCTCCTCAGCAAACAAATCGAGGTGAATGGCCGCGTCTTCATAGTCCGAATCGGCCATCCCATGCACGAAGAGACAGAAACCCTCGACGCCTTCCGCGGATACCTGCTCTGGTTTGCTCCGCTCCTCCTGCTGGCTGCCTCGGCTGGTGGCTATTGGCTGAGCCGTCGAGCACTCGCCCCAGTCGACGCCCTGGCCCGCACTGCCCGCACCATCTCCGGCCACAACCTCAGCAGCCGCCTCGAGCCCTTACACACGGGAGACGAACTGCAACGCCTCTCCGACACCTTAAACGAAATGCTGGCGCGGATCGAATCCGCCTTCCTTCGTATCACCGAGTTCACTGCCGACGCCTCCCACGAGCTTCGCACCCCCATCGCGCTCATCCACACCGAAGCCGAGCTGGCCCTGCGCCGCTCGCGGGATGAGGCCGAATACCGCGAAGCGCTGCGCCACATTCTTCTGGAAGCCGATCGCACCGCCAAACTTATCGAGGAGCTGCTGTCGCTGGCTCGCTCCGATTCCGGCCGCGAAGCCCTCGACCTTCATCCCATCGACCTGCTTCCGACTCTGCGCGAATCTGCCTCGAAGTGGAATCAAGTCGCGTCCCTGCATAACTTGGAATTTGAGCAGCACTTGGAAGTCCAGCGGCTGCCGGTCATGGGAGACGAAAACGCCCTGCGCCGAGTGATCGATATTCTCCTCGACAATGCCCTCAAGTACACGCCGGCTCCAGGCAAAGTGACACTTTCCGCCGAGCAGCAGCCAAGCCGCGTCGTCGTGACCGTAGAAGACTCTGGCATCGGCGTCGCACCCGAAGACCAAGCCAGAATCTTCGAGCGCTTCTACCGCATAGACAAAGCCCGCAGCCGCGAACTCGGCGGCGCCGGCCTTGGCCTCGCCATCGCCCAATGGATCGTCCAACTTCACAAAGGATCCATCACGGTGAAGAGCGAGATGGGAAAAGGATCTGTCTTCCAAGTTGAGATCCCAGCCACAACGCCCTCACCCCAAACCGATCCAGCCTCGAAGTAACGCAGCATCATCCGTTCTGAAAAGAGTCGCGTTGGGGTGCCCATTTCCCGCCTCTTTTGCGAGAAGTGGGGACCCTTCGGCAAATCGCAGTTGCCTGAATCGCAAGCCAAACCGTAAACTGGTCCGCAATCCGGGCCCAACACATGACACCACGCCCTTCCGCTAAGTTATCTGCAACCTTCGTCGCCGTGCTCGCTCTTTCGTACGTCTCCCCATCGATTGTCCTGGCCCAAGCGACATCGAGTGTTTCGCAAGACGTCTCCAGCTATGTACGCAGCGAAATGCAGCGTCAGCACATCCCCGGCGTAGCCCTTCTGGTCTCGCGAGCCGGAAAGATCGTGCAGGCCGAGGGATTCGGCCTCTCTAACGTGGAACTTCAAGTCCCGGTGAAGCCAGAGACGATATTCCAATCAGGATCAGTAGGCAAGCAGTTCACCGCAACCGCAGTAATGATGCTGGTCGAAGAAGGCAAGGTAGGCCTTGAAGATCCGCTCGCAAAATATTTTCCAGAAGCTCCCGCCACCTGGAAAGAAGTGACGGTGCGCGAGCTGTTAAGCCATACCGCCGGCTTCGGAGACTATCCTGAGAAGTTCGACTTCCACAAGGACTGGACCGAGGACGAAGAGTTGAAGATGGTCGAGAGCCTTCCCCTGGCCTATCCTCCCGGCAGCAAGTGGGAATACAGCAATCTGGGATATCTCACGCTCGGAGTCCTGATCCACCGCGTCACCGGAGAATTCTACGGAGACTTTCTCGAACAGCGCATCTTCCACCCGCTCGACATGCAGACCACACGTATCATCAGCGAGGCCGATATCGTCCCCAACCGCGCCGCCGGCTACCGTCTCGTAAAAGGCGAACTGAAGAACCAGGAGTGGGTAGCGCCCACGATCAACACCACGGCCGACGGCAGCCTCTACTTCTCCATCCTGGACCTGGCAAAGTGGGACGCCGCGCTCTACACCGAAAAGCTGCTGAAGCGCTCCAGCCTCGACCAAATGTGGACTCCAGCAAAGTTGAAGAACGGCCAACCAAATAAAGGCGGTTATGGCTTCGGCTGGTTCATGGAGGAAAAGCACGGACATCACGTAATCGGCCACGATGGCGCCTGGCAAGGATTCAAGTCCGCAATCGCGCGCTACGTCAACGATCAGTTGACAGTGGTCGTGCTGGCGAATCTGGAACAAGCCAAGCCCGGCGCAATCGCCGACCACGTCGCCGACATGTACCTCGCAGACGGAAAGAACTGAGCACAACTCATCGTGCCTACTGCTTCTGCATCTGGTCCAGCGCCGCCAACACCTCTTCGCTGTGCCGCGCCGGATCGACGCTCGTGTAAGCCTTCGCCACCTTCCCACTGGGATCGATGAGGAATGTGTTCCGCTTCGCGAACTTGACCACTCCTAGGTTGGTCAGCGAGCCGTACTCCCGGCTCACCTTGCCGTCGCGATCGGCCAGCAGCTTGAAGTTCAATCCTTCTTTGGCGCAGAACTTTTTATGCGACTCGACGCTGTCCACGCTCACGCCCAGCACCACCGCGTTCCGCTCGGCATACTTCGTCTGATCCACCTGAAAGTTGTGGGCTTCCCGTGTGCACCCGGGAGTCTGATCCTTGGGATAGAAATAAAGCACCACCCAACTCCCACGGTAATCCTTCAAACTTACCGAAGCACTTTCCTGTGAGGGCAACGTGAAGCCCGGTGCCGCGCTCCCCGCGCCGGGAGCAGCAGCGCCCGCGCCCGAGAACAGCCGCGGAACCAGAATTGCAATCACCGCAACCACAAGCACCAGCAGCGCGACTCGCATGATTTAAGCACCTCCGGACCCGCATCCACGCAGACTTCAGCATTGTAGACCGTCTGGACATAGCCCTTCGTCCAGCAAAATTCCGCATAATTGAATATCATGGAACATTCGGCCTTATCCGACGGAGATATCAGACGTGGCTCAGACGGAAACTGACGGTCAAGAAGTATTAGAAACGCGGGAGTGGGTCGACTCGCTCGACTATGTGCTGTCTAAAGGCGGCGGTCCGGTACGCGCGGGGCGACTGCTGCAGCAATTGGCGTTGCATGCCAAGCGTGCCGCGGGGGTGAATCTTCCTTTTTCAGCGACCACTCCTTACCAAAACACGATTCCATTTCCGCAGCAAGCGCCGTTCCCCGGCAGCCAGGAGATGGAGCGCCGCATCAAGAGCCTGGTGCGCTGGAACGCGCTGGCCATGGTGGTGCGCGCCAACAAGATTCAGGAAGGCATCGGCGGTCACATCTCGACTTTCGCCTCAGCCGCGACCTTATATGAAGTTGCGTTCAATCATTTCTTCCAGGCGCAAACGGAAAGCGGCGACCGCGACTTCGCTTATTTCCAGGGCCATGCCGCGCCCGGAATTTACGCTCGCGCTTATCTTGAGGGACGCATTCCAAAAGAGAAACTGGAAAACTTCCGTCGCGAGCTGAAACCGGGCGGCGGTCTGAGTTCGTATCCGCACCCGTGGCTGATGCCGAACTTCTGGGAGTTCCCCACCGTTTCAATGGGACTGGGCCCGATCCAGGCGATCTATCATGCGCGCTTCATTCGCTATCTGGAGAATCGCGGACTGAAGGAGTCGACCGGCGGCAAAGTGTGGGCATTCATGGGCGACGGCGAGATGGACGAGCCGGAATCTCTGGGATCGATCACGCTCGGCTCGCGCGAGAATCTCGACAACCTGATTTTCGTTGTGAACTGCAACCTGCAGCGGCTCGACGGCCCGGTGCGCGGCAATGGAAAAATCATTCAGGAACTCGAAGCCATCTTCCGCGGCGCGGGATGGAACGTCATCAAAGTCATCTGGGGCTCGGACTGGGACAGCCTGATTCGCAACGACCGCGACGGGCTGCTGGTCAAGCGTCTGGGAGAAATCAGCGACGGGCAATACCAGAAATATTTTGTCGAGAGCGGCGCCTACTTCCGCCAGAACCTGTTCGGAACCGACCCGCGCCTTCTGAAGATGGTGGAGCATCTTTCCGACGAGCAACTGGCACGCATGCGGCTCGGCGGTCACGATCCCATCAAGGTGCACGCAGCGTACCGCGCCGCGGTCGATCATAAAGGATCGCCCACCATCATTCTCGCCAAGACCATTAAGGGCTACGGCCTGGGAGAAGCGGGCGAAGGCAAGAACATCACCCACCAGCAGAAGAAGCTGAATGATGAAGAGTTGTCGATGTTCCGTTCGCGTTTCGGTATTCCCATCCCGGATGAAGAACTGCACAACGCGCCCTTCTATCGGCCCTCTGACGACAGCGCCGAAATCAAGTACATGCAGGCGCGCCGCCAACAGCTCGGCGGATACATGCCACAGCGAAGAGTACGCGCTACTCCTCTGAAGCCGTTTCCCGAATCGTACTTCGAAGAATTCTATAAAGGCACAGAAGGACGCGAAGCTTCTACCACCATGGTTTTCGTGCGGCTGCTGGCGAAGCTGCTGCGCGATCCGGAACTTGGCAAGCTGATTGTGCCCATCATTCCCGACGAAGCTCGAACCTTCGGCATGGAAGCGTTGTTCCGTCAGGTCGGAATCTACTCGAGCGTGGGACAGCTCTACGAGCCCGTCGACATGGACACGCTCCTTTACTACAAGGAAGCGAAGAACGGGCAGATCCTCGAGGAAGGCATCACCGAAGCAGGGTCGATGTGCTCGCTGATCGCGGCGGGCACGGCCTATGCCAACCACGGCATCAACACCATCCCCTTCTTTATTTATTACTCGATGTTCGGGTTCCAGCGCATCGGCGATTTGATCTGGGCGGCGGCCGACATGCGTTGCCGCGGATTCCTCATCGGAGGGACCGCGGGACGAACCACACTCGCCGGCGAAGGCCTGCAACATCAGGACGGCCACAGCCACGTGCTCGCTCTCCCCGTGCCCAACTTGCTGGCCTACGATCCGGCATTCGCCTACGAGATCGCCGTCATCATTCAAGATGGCATCAAGCGCATGTACGTGGACCAGGAATCGATTTTCTACTACCTCACCGTGACCAACGAGCCGCTTCCCATGCCGGAGATGCCGAAAGGCGAGCACGTCCGCGAAGGTATTTTGCGCGGACTCTATCGCTTCAACTCATCGGACGCTCCGGATGCAAAACTGCGCGTGCAACTGCTGGGCAGCGGGACCATCATGTACGAAGTGCTGAAAGCACAGGCGATCTTGAAAGAAAAGTACGGCGTCGCCGCCGACGTGTGGAGTGTCACCAGCTACAAGGAACTCTATCGCAACGCCAACGACTGCGAACGCTGGAACATGCTGCATCCCGGCGAAACGCCGAGAACCCCCTATGTGACGGAAACTCTTAAAGACGCACCGGGGCCGTTCATTGCAGCATCGGATTACATGAAGGTGCTGCCGGAATCGTTGGCGAAGTGGGTGCCCGGACAACTGGTGTCGCTTGGAACCGACGGCTTTGGCCGCAGCGAGAACCGGGCCGCGTTGCGCGACTTTTTCGAAGTGGACGCGAAACACATTGTGCTGGCAACGCTGGGGGCGCTGGCTCGGGAAAAGAAAATCAACCTCGACGTGGTGAAGCAGGCGATCCAGGACCTTGGAATCGACTCGACAAAACTGAACCCGGCCACAAGCTAGGCGTGAGTCACGAGTGCCTTGCAAAACTAATAAGGAATGGAATCAGTGATCGAATTTAAACTCCCCGCACTCGGTGAAAACATTGAAGAAGGCGATCTGGTGCGCCTGATGATTGCCCCCGGCGCGACGGTCAGCGAGGGCCAGTCGGTGATGGAACTCGAAACCGATAAGGCGGTGGTGGAAGTTCCATCATCAGTGAGTGGAACCATAAAAGAAGTGCTGGTTAAAGAAGGCGACAAGATCAAAGTGGGGCAGGTCGTTTTTCGGGCGGACAGCAATGGAGCCCCCGCAACAGCCGCAAGAGGAACTCCGCCTCAGGAAGCGCCTCCTCCGAGCAAGACTCCGCCGGTGCAAGCTTCACCGGGCGCAAGCGCGGCTGCGGCAAGACCGCAGGCCGCTCCTACGCCGTCATCGGAGCCGCAGGCGGCGCCGCAGCGAACTCGCTCGACTGACGTTGCGGCCACCGAATTCCGGCTGCAGGAACTCGGAGAAAATATTTCGGAGGGCGATCTCGTCCGCTTGATGATCGCTCCTGGTGCCAAGGTTTCCGAGGGCCAGCCGGTGATGGAACTGGAAACTGACAAGGCCGTGGTCGAAGTTCCCTCTTCGGTCAGCGGCGTTGTGAATGAAGTGAAGGTGAAAGAAGGCGAGAAGATCAAAGTCGGACAAGTGATCTTTACGCTGAAGGGCGCGGCGCCGTCGCAGGCCGAGACCGCGCGCCCGGCAAGCCGCCCCGTCGAACATGTTTCGGGACAGCATGGCGCGCGCCTTGCTTTCCAGGCAGCGATTCGCGCGGAGGGCAAAACCGAAGAGCAGGCGCTGCCTCCCGATCAGCCGCGTCCGCAGCCTCCGGCGTTTTCCATGCCGGTGCAATTGGGCAAGGTCGCCGGAACCGAGCACCGCGATCCGGTTCCCGCAGCTCCAAGCACACGCCGTCTGGCGCGCGAGATCGGCGTCGACATCTACGCAGTCAAGGGCACCGGCCCCGGAGGGCGCATCAGCGAAGACGACGTCAAAGCCCACGCCAAAGCTTTGATGACGGCTGCAGCAACGGCCGCGCCAGCCCCGCGGGCCGGACACTTCGTCGAGCCAAAGCTCCCAGACTTCGCCAAGTGGGGAAAGATCGAGCGCGTTTCCATGCGCGGAGTTCGCCGCAAAACGGCGGAACATCTGGCGGAATCGTGGAACACGATTCCTCACGTCACGCAGCACGACCGCGCCGACATCACGGAACTCGAGCAGTTGCGCGCGCGCTTCGCGCCCAAGGCTGAACAAGCCGGCGGAAAGATGACCGTGACCGCGATCGCCTTGAAAGTCTGCGCCGCTGCGCTGAAAGTCTTTCCGCAATTCAACGCCAGCATCGATATGGAGAAGGAAGAAATCGTCTACAAGCAGTACATCCACATCGGAGTCGCGGCGGATACGGATCGCGGCTTGCTGGTCCCGGTGATCCGCGACGTGGACAAAAAAAATATTGTGGAACTGGCGGTCGAGTTGTCCCAACTATCGCAGAAAGCGCGCGACAAGAAAATAACGCTCGCCGAAATGGAAGGCGGCACCTTCACCATCACCAATCTCGGAGGCATCGGAGGCACGGCGTTTACGCCGATTGTGAATCATCCCGAGGTTGCTATTCTTGGACTCTCGCGTTCGCGCATGGAGCCGGAATGGATTGGCGGAAAGTTCGAGCCGCGGCTGGTGCTGCCGCTTTCGCTCTCCTACGACCATCGCCTGATCGACGGAGCGGACGCTGCGCGTTTCCTGCGCTGGGTCGCGGAGGCGTTCGAGCAGCCCTTCCTGCTTTCGGTGCAAGGATAGCTGCGGGGCGTAATCAGAAAGTCACTTCATGAACGAAACTCTGGAAGAAACTAGCAAATTGCGTATCGCTGTAGTTGGCGGCGGGCCGGGCGGCTATGCAGCCGCGTTTCTGGCCGCTGACCTTGGCATGCAAGTTACTCTGATTGATCCCGAGGTGAATCCCGGCGGCGTGTGCCTGTACCGCGGTTGCATTCCGTCGAAGGCCCTACTGCACGTTGCCAAACTGATTGAGGAGTCGCAGCAAGCGAAGAATTGGGGAATCGATTATCCTCCTGCCAGGATCGACCTGGCGCGGTTGCGCACCTGGAAAGAAGGTGTTGTAAACAAACTTACTGGAGGCTTGGGACTACTCTCCAAGCAACGGCACGTGGAATATATTCGAGGGCGCGCGGCGTTTGAGAATTCCAACACGCTACGTGTCAGCAAAGCCGATGCCAGCGAAGTGGTTCTTAGTTTTGACCGGATCATCCTCGCGACCGGCTCGCGGCCAGCCATCATTCCGGCGTTCAATTTGGATTCGCCGCGCTTGATGGATTCGACCGGAGCGCTGAATCTCGAAGACATCCCCGAAAGTCTGCTGGTAGTCGGCGGCGGATACATCGGCCTGGAACTTGGCTCGGTGTATGCAGCGCTCGGCACTCGCGTTACTGTTGTCGAAATGCTGCCCGGTTTGCTTCCGGGTGCGGATCGCGATCTGGTGCTTCCGCTGCAGAAGCGTCTCGACAAAATGTTTGAAGGTATTCTGCTCAACACCACCGTCTCCTCTCTTAAGAACGACGGTGCGGGAATTCGTGCGACGTTCGAAGGGGCTGCAATCACGGACACAAAACGGGAGAAAGTTTTTGACCGCGTGCTGGTTTCCGTGGGGCGCAAGCCGAACTCGGAGATCCCCGGACTTGAGAAAACACAAGTGCAGGTCAACCCGCGCGGGTTCATCGAAGTGAGCAAGCAATTGCAAACCGCCGAGGCTTCCATCTATGCGATCGGCGACGTGGTCGGCGAGCCCATGCTGGCGCACAAAGCGTCGCATGAAGGGCGGACTGCGGTCGAGGCCATCGCCGGACACAAAGTCGCATTCGAACCCGCCGCGATTCCCGCTGTCGTGTTCACCGATCCAGAGGTTGCGTGGTGCGGCCTCACCGAGACTCAGGCGGAAAAAGAAGGTCGCGAAATCAAGGTTGCGAAATTCCCCTGGGGCGCGTCCGGACGCGCCGTTACGCTGGACCGTCCTGAAGGCGTGACCAAGCTCATCGTTGATCCGCAGACGGAGCGCGTGCTGGGCGTGGGGATTGTTGGCGCGGGAGCCGGCGAACTGATTGCCGAGGGAGTGCTGGCCATCGAGATGGCCGCGCTGGCCAGCGATGTTGCGATGACGATCCATCCGCATCCCACGCTTTCGGAAACCGTGATGGAGTCCGCGGAAGTTTTCTTTGGGACGAGCACGCACGTGTACCGCCCCAAGCGCGCATAGTCCGGGAAGAAATCCATGTCTTCTTTTTCCAAAACGATTTCTTTTCTTGCTCTCAGTCTTGCGGCCTGGCTGCCGCTCTCCGCGCAGAGTCCGCTCACGCAGCTGCTGCAATCCTCGACGCCTGCCAACGTTTCCTCGAAACCCTCCGACCAACTGGGCCGCGAAACTCCCTACGGAACGGTCTATGGATTTCTGCAAGCGGCCGATTCGGGCAATTACAGCATCGCGGCGCAATATCTGCAGATGAGTCCGGCCCGTCGCCTGAGCGAAGGCGACGCACTGGCGATGAAACTGGATGTGGTGATGAACCACGCATTCGTCGGCAGGCTGCTGCCCAGCAGACAGCCTGAAGGTACGCCGCAAGAAGACGTTCCGCTCGACCGGCAGAAGCTGGGGTCGATGTCCGCAGGCGACGTGGATGCGGACCTCGAGTTGGTTCGAGTGATCGACCCGAGTGCGGGAAACATCTGGCTGATCGCTTCCAACACGCTGGCCAAAGTGCCGGAGCTTTACGATCAGGTTGAAGCGCGGAAGGTGGAGACGCGCTTACCCGCGTGGACGGTCAAACATCAGTTTGCGGGAATGCCGCTGTGGCAATGGTTTGCTTTGCTGCTGCTGATTCCTGTGGCCGCAGCTGCTGCGTGGCTGCTGTTAGTGCTGCTGAAAATTCCTTTGCGATGGTGGGCTGGGAGACACGGACAGGTTGAACTGGCGCAATGGCGTTCCGTCTCCGGTGCTGCGTGGCTTCTCACCGGTGCGATTATCCATCGGATTCTTGCCATCTACCTTGGGCTGCCGCTGTTGCCGCGACACTATTACAACCAGTTTGTCGCGGTCGCCGTGATTGTCGGTGCGTTCTGGATTTTGTGGCGAATCATTCGCTGGTTCTTGCAGCGCGTGCGTAAGCGGGCGCTTGCTCATGGCCATTCTGGCACGGGCTCGCTGATGTTGCTGGGCGAGCGCATTGTCAAAGCGGTTGTTGTCATGATGGCGCTGTTCCTCATCCTGGGCGTGCTCGGCTTCAATATGAGTACCGCGCTTGCGGGCGTGGGAATTGGCACACTCGCGGTCGGCTTCGGGGCGCAGCAGACCATCGCGAATCTATTTGGCGGCGTCTCGGTGTTGGGCGATGAAGTGATTCGCGTGGGCGACGTTTGCAAGTTTGGCGATCGCACGGGAACCGTCGAGGATATTGGATTGCGTTCGACTCGCGTGCGCACCGAGGAGAGGACGTTGCTCGCCATTCCGAACGGGACAGTTGCGACCATCAATGTCGAGAACCTTAGCCGGCGCGACAAGATTCTCTTTAAGACTGTGCTTGGGCTGCATACCGATACTTCGGCTGAGCATGTTCGCGGTGTGGTGGCGGAAATCCGCGGAGTGTTGGCTGGCCATGGCAAGATTGAGAAAGATACAACCCGGGTGCGGCTTGTCGAGTTGACGGCGAGTTCCATCAACGTGGAGCTTCTCTGTTACGTGTTGACCAGGGATTTCAACGAATTCGCCGAGGTGCGCGAAGAATTGCTGCTGCGGATCATGAAGTTCGTGGAGGAGTCGGGAACCAACCTCGCGTCTGCGTCGCAGACTTTGTATTTGAGCGGCGATCCGGGGGCGAAGAAAGAGCAGATCGAGGCTGCGGCGAAAAAAATCTCGCCGGATCTGCCGGGGAAGGCGACCTGACGGCTCCTAGCCTTCGGATTTTTACTTTCTGGTTACCCCTACCCCACCCCCCTCGATATCTGGAATCATGAGGTTGGGCATGTTTTGGCCCGCAAAATCTAGATGTCAAAGAACTTACATACCAAAATCTAGACAACAAAGCACTTAGCGGCTCGACGATGCGGGTTCACCCGACCGTCACGGCCTCGACAATAATCGCGCAATTTAATTTTGGGCGCAAGGTCAGATGTCACAAGGGGGCTGTGGAAATAATTGGAGCGGACTTATTTTGACCGGCGGGTGGCCCACTCAAGCCCGGTTTTGGCTTGAGTGGGGATGTTCACATGTCACAGACTTAGTCCGGCGAACAAGCTAGATTGTCCTCATGCCATGGGGACTGACGCGTTTTCAGCACAGCGGGCAGAGTCATTTCGTCACTTTCTGCTGCTACCATCGCCGGTGTTTGCTTACCACCGACGAAAGCCGGCGAATCTTTGAGTCAGCTTTGGAGCGCGTGCGGCGCAGCTTCAGGCTTCAGGTTTATGGGTATGTGGTCATGCTGGAACATGTTCATCTGCTGCTTAGCGAGCCGGAAACTGCCCCACTCAAGCCAAAGGACGGCTTGAATGGGCCACAGGTCCATACTTTGGCTGATGCGCTGAAGTCTTTAAAGCAGGGAGTGTCACGGCGGTTGATTGGCGATGCGGAGCATTTCTGGCAGAAGAGGTACTACGATTCCAACATTCGGGATTACCCGCAGTTTGTCGAGACGCTGCGCTACATTCATCGCAATCCTGTGAAGGCTGAATTGTGCGAGCGTCCGGAGGACTGGGAGTGGAGCAGTTTCCGCCACTACGCAACTGGCTGTGAGGGACGGGTTGAGATCGAGTCGGAATGGACGGCGCGCAAACGTGAACGCGCGGCGGGGAGATTGTGTCCGGCGATCGAACTGCCCCACTCAAGCCAAACGAAGGCTTGAATGGGCCACGCGTCGGTTATCTCATCAGTCCATTCATCTCGATCGGCGGGTCCATCGCGTCAGCAGTAAGTGGGTTGGAAAATACACTAAGGCGAGCATGGCCAGCATGTATGCCAGCAGATATACGAGTCCGGGCACGACGTGTTGCTCGTGAGAGAACGGGCCGCGGGCCCAGTTTACGTCGTATTCCGGACGCCAGAAGTAGTTGATCGGGACTACGATCCACGCCGTGAGCGTTTGATATTTCCATCCTCTTGGGTCATAGCCTAGACGCCGAATTGCCCACAGCAATAATGGCGGCGTCACCACGTGAAACAGGCTTAGCAGGCGAATCGGCAGCTGTATGTGGGGATCGAAGATGAATTCGGTTCCGCCGATCGGATGGCGTCCGCTTAGGATCGCGCCTGTCAGGTCGATGGTGAATAGGGTTTGGAATAGGAGCAGTCCGGTGGCTTGCCAGGAGAAGATTAGGGGGCTTTCGAGCCAGAGAGCGGCCGTGATGAAGAGGTTGCCGAGATCGCAGAAGTAGAGGAAGTTTTGTGGGCCGTATTGGCGGTAGTAGAGAGGAATCCAGAGGATTACGCAGACCGTCCAGAGCAGTTTGAGCCAGAGCGGGATGCGCATGTCACGATATTGTAGTCGCTAAGGCAGGGGCAGACCGCAGGCGCTAAAGCGCGGACACATTTTCGGCAACTCATCGGCACGAGTGAACTCGTGCCCTTCCCGAGCAAAACCCCATTCTGGCAAGGCCGACGCGGCGTAAGTGTGAGTACCACAGTAACTTGATGCGGCTTACGGGCGTACCTACGATTAACTTAATATGGGTTACCAAGCACTCCTCTTCTGTCCCGACGAAAAGACGGCTCGCACCGTGACGCAAGTCCTTAGCGAGTTGGACTTTACTGTCGTTCCCTGCACCGAACCCTTTGCCGCGGTCAAGAAGCTGATGGGCGAGCACTTTGACGCCGTCGTGGTGGATTGCGACAACGAGCAGAACGCGACGCTGTTGTTCAAGAGCGCGCGCAACACGGCACATAATCAGTCTGCGCTGGCGGTGGCGGTGGTGGAAGGGCAGGCGGGAGTGGCGAAGGCGTTCCGGATCGGCGCGAACCTGGTGCTGACCAAGCCCATCAATGTGGAGCAGGCGAAAGGCACGTTGCGAGTCGCCCGCGGACTGTTGCGCAAGAATGAGGCAAAACCCGCGAGCGGAGCGGCAAGCGCGGCCGGGAAGGCAGCAGCGCCGGTGGCGGCGGCTCCGAAGCAAACGCCGCAACGTCCAATGCCAACGGCGTTTACGCCGCGTCCGGCTGCGCCGAGTGCGCCTCGAGCGACGACGGCAACGGCGAGTATTCCAAGTCAGAAACCGGCGGAGCAGCCGAGAGTTTCGGCCTCTGCCTCCAACGAGATTTCCGAGGATGATTTGGATCTTTTCGAGGTGAGCGAGGAAGTGCCTTCGGCCTCGATCGCAAAACCTGCGGCGCAAACTTCCGCGCCTAAGACTGCGGCTGGAGCCAGCCAGACTGCGAGTGCGGCAGGATCTGCGAGTGGCGCTGCCAGCGCACCCGCTCCTGCGCGCGAGCCGAAGGCGAGGGAGATCAAGCCTGTGGTGATGGTTTCGGAGGTCGAGACTCCGGCTTTGGAAGTGGCGGCGAGCAGTTCTTCTGTTGGAGATATTTCAGCACCTCCGTCTGACTTCACATTTGGCGGCAACGCCAAACCCGCCGGCGGCGGAAGCAAGAAAGCGCTGCTGGCAGTGGCTGCGGTGGTGGTGACTGCGGCCCTGGGCTATGGAGTTTGGATGCAGTGGGAGCGTTCGAGCGGGGCTGCGATTGGCCCTGTACGCGTGACTGCGCAACCGGTGGCTGCTCCGGTGAAAGCTCCGCAGGTGACGCCGTCGCTTCCGGCAAGCTCGACTGCGACACCATCTTCTGCGGCGCCGGATGCGTCGACGATTCCAAGCTCGACTCCCGACTCGGCACCCCCACCGCACGCGACCGGGAAATCTTCCGATGCTCATGTCAGCGCTGTGAATGCTCCAGTGCATTCCAATAAGATCAGCACCGACCCAGACTCGTCCAAACCTTCGGCTTCGGCTGTGGCGGCGAAAGAAGTTCCGGCGACGAAAGTGGCGGCACAGCCCATCGTGATCAAGCCTGGCGCCTCTAAAGCTGCAAGAACCGCCGCGGTCGCGGATGCACCTGCTCCGAGCGTGACAGGTATCGCCCCGGTGGAAGGTGGGGCGCTGCCCAACCTGCTGGACAGCCATAGCAAGGCTCCGACTCCCGTGCTGCAAGCGGTGACCGTCTCACAAGGAGTGTCTCAGGGACTGTTGGTGAAGGCAGTGCAGCCGGTCTATCCGGTGACCGCGCTGCGGCTGCGGATTGAAGGTGCGGTCCAGCTCATGGCGACGGTCTCGAAGAATGGCGACATCGCTGTGGTGAAGATCGTCAGCGGAGACCCGCAGCTGGCGCGCGCCGCGGTGGATGCGGTGAAGCGATGGAAGTACAAGCCGTATCTACTCAACGGCTCGCCGGTCGAGATTCAGACGCAGATCACGGTGAACTTCAAGCTGCCGCAATAAGGCCTCAGAGCAGTTCCCGGTTCTCAGTTCGCAGTTGCGTTTCTGTGGCGGGGAGAGGCCGCGGTGAATTCCTGTCTGCGAATATCTGCCCATGAAACAGCCTCGGGTTATGATGGTCACGGGTGAGCCACCGGCCGGCGAGTTCATGGTGTCGCACCCGAGGCGCGCATGGCTCCAGTGCTGGTCTGGCTGATTCTGATCCTCTGCCTGTTGATCTCGCTCGTCAAATATACGTTCGCGTTGATTCTGAAGTGGTCGGTCCCGGGAGCGACGGTCAAGAAAGACTATGCGTACCAGCCCACGGTGAGCGTTCTGATGCCTTGCTTCAACGAGGGCAGGACGGTTTACGAAACCATCGAGAGCATCAGTAACAGCAACTATCCCAACGACCGCTTTGAAGTGATTGCGCAGGACGACTGCTCGGTGGATGACAGCTACGATTGGATGCTCAAAGCGCAGCGCGACTTTTCCAATATCAAAGTCAGGGTGGGACGGAACGCGGTGAACAGCGGGAAAGCCCGCACCGTTTGCAACGCCTTGCAGCATTCGACCGCGGAGCTGATGATTTCGATTGACTCCGATTGCATTTTTCATCCGGACGCGATCCGGGAGCTGGCGGCTTGCTTTGCGGAGCCGAAGATCGGGTCGGTGGGCGGGAGAGTCGGCGTAAGAAATCCCAACGAAAACACGATCACCGCGGTCCAGACGTTCATCTACTACGCAGCGTTTCAGATCTACAAGGTCCCGGAGAACTGGACGCGCAGCATCGGCTGCATCAGCGGATGCCTGTTCGCGATCCGGCGCGAGTTGTTGCTGGAGATCGAGCCCAAGATTCGCAGCCGGCACTGGTTCGGCATTCCGGTAAACCAGGGCGAGGACCGGTTCCTTACGCATCAGACCCTGCTGCGCGGCTACGGAACATACATCAACACCGACGCGATTTGCTGGACCACGGTGCCCACCACGTTGCCGGAATTGTTCAAGCAGCAACTGCGCTGGAAGCGGAGTATCCTGCGCGATCTTTTCTACACGCTGCGAACGTTGCCCAAACACGTCTGGACGCTGCACCCCAACACCGTGCTCACGCTGGTGTTGACACCGCTTGGGGCGATCCTTGGGCTGCTGGTGGTTCTCACCGTGCTCTCGGGGAATCCCATGGAGTTGGCGGGCCCGGCGCCGCTGATTGGGTACCTGGCGATTGCGGCTATTCTGAGTTGGGTGATCCGAAAATACAGTGCACGGGAAGCGATCAACAATCCGCTCGCCTTCGGCGCCTACATAGCCTGGTCTGTGGTCAGCAGTTTGTTTCTAACTACCCTGGCTCTGTGCACGCTGGATTCCAGGGATTGGGGCACGCGAACGAAGGAACGGGAACCGGAGGGCAACGATGACGACGGAAGTCGTTAAGAAAGAACCTGAGGGAAAACCATCCGTGATCCAGCCGATGCTGTACAAGTCGGTGGTAACGGTCTACCGGATCTTCGCCATATTGACACTCTACCTGGTGCTGGCCGGGGTACTGGCGTACGGCTTTGTCATGGGCTTCTACGCTCTGAATACATCGTGGGCAGCGCCGGTGATACTTTCTCCGGCGGACGACAAGAGTCTCGACTTCACCGAGAAGCTGGTGACCAGCAGGCAGACGCTGGAAGATCTGAACGTGGATAAGAAGCGGCTGGAGGGCGGCGTTGAAGAAATGGACAAGCACCGGGTGGCGCTGGAGGCGCTCGAGCCTGAACTTCAACGCGCCATCACCCGGGAAAAACAGCACAACCTGGCCGCCGGCCCGCAGCTCATGGAACTGGACAAGCAGAAGCAGGCCGACATCCTGAAAACGCAGAAGGTCATGGCGCAAGTAAAAGAAGTGGAAGCGGCCATCGACAGAGACCTGGCGGCCGGTTTGATCACCAAAGGGGATGCGGCTACCCAGCGGGCGGCGCTGAACCAGGTGCAGAGTGCGTACACGGACAGCAAGATCGGCGAGATTCTGCTTACCGACAACATTCTGGAAAAGACCACCACCGACACCAAGACCCTGGACGTGCTGGACAAGCAGGCCGAGTTAATCTCGGAGATTGCGCAGCTTGACATTGCGATCGGGGTGGCGCAAAAACAGCTTCACGAAGAGGCCCAACAAATCGACCGGCTGAAAGCGGCGCTCAACACGGCGAGACAGACACCCTACTACCTCAGCGTGTCTGGAGGTGGCGCCGTGAACTTCGCTTTTGTACCCTATGACAACCAGAGCAGTGCGTCCCCGGGCGCTGCCGTATACGACTGTTACCTGAACATGGTGGTGTGCAGGAAAGTGGGCACGGTGAAACAGATTTTTGCCGGTGAGGAACATGCCATCCATCCCATCTTCCGGACGGACATCCGCGGCTTTCTGATCCAGATGCAACTGGACCATCCAGAATCTGCGAAATCGAAGACCGTGTTTCTGAACCGCAAGCCGCTTTTCTTCTGATCTTCATTGTGAGGAGATACTCGATGCCCATGAGTAAGCTAGTGCCTGAAGCAGATCTGACAACGTTCAAAGAACAAATCGCCGCGGGCTTCGTGATTGCGATCCTGCTCATGCCCGCTGCGTTTGCGGGCGACGCGAAAGATCCACAGAGGAAAGATCAGCCTGGAAAGGATCAGCAGGTGTTTTGCAAATACGTAACTGAGCAGGCCGCAGCGCAGCGGGAACTACTGATAACGCCGAATGCAATTGCGGGCGTGACCCAGCCAAACACCGGCTTGCCGATGCAGGCGGTGTGGGGAGTTTCGGGCAGTCTTTCCGGAGTAAGGAAGGGCGTACTCACGATGGATGCGGCGCGCAAGAACTGCGAGCTATACGGCGCGACTTCTTCGGCTCAGCAGGATGTCCAATATGCCCTGCCGACGCTGGAGAAACAGGCGCTGCAACATAGACTGGAGTTGATCCAGCAGGCGGCTGATAGCTTGGA
Source organism: Candidatus Dormiibacterota bacterium (assembly GCA_035566655.1). GTDB lineage: Bacteria > Acidobacteriota > Terriglobia > Terriglobales > Acidobacteriaceae > Sulfotelmatobacter. Next base: position 139,906 of record DATMQT010000064.1, on the reverse strand, counting down.
CGCGATTCTGGTCAACACCAGCAGGATGCTGGAGGCGCAGAATATGACGCGGCCCATGGCCTTCGCGCTGCAGACCACAAAGATCAAACTGGAGGCGGATCGCACTGACACGCAGTCGAGGATTGCCTCCTTGTATGCGCCGCCACTGAGTGAGCGGCCGCTGAAGGAACTGATTGCCGAGAAACAAAGCAAAGAAGCGAGCCAGCAAAAGGCGCTGGACAAACTGAGTCGCCAGAATGACTGGGACGTGTCGCTTTCGGTGGGAGCGCACCAGCAGATCAATCCGTGGGTGGACAGCAGAGGAGCTTATGGTGAGGTGTCGGTTAGCTACAATCTCGCCAGCCATGCCATCAACAAACATCTGGACCAAGCTGCGGACGCTTACAACGATTGGAAGAAAGTTCAGGAAGGCGATGTGGTACGCAATGCTGAGATTCTGAAGGAGCAAGTGGTGAACGGCATTTCCGTCCAAGACAGCCGGCTGAAGGCTCTTCGGGAGGAGCAGCAGCAAATCGAAAGCAACCTGCAATTGGTGGGCAGCGCCGACACGACCGCTGCGTTGGACTTCCGCAACCAGTTAACGACGGCGCAGTTGCTGCTGAAGATCGAGATCGGGGACGCCAGCTTTCGATTCGAACTTCTGAGAGAGTTTTTGAGAGGGAATTTCTAAGCCAGCTTCTCTCGCGTGCACGACCTACGTGTGGCATTCGAGCTGGCTACTGTTGCTGCATTACCTCATCAATTACGGCCTTCCCGCCTTTATCCACGCTGATGACTTTGTGGATGGGCGCGTAACCGCTCATGGTGATGTCGACGATGTAGTTGCCGGGATCGAGAATAAAGTTAACCGGCGTGTCTTTGTCCAGCATGTGCTGGTTGACGGCCACCTGGGCTCCCTTGGGCTGGGTCTTGATGCTGACGGTGCCCATGCCTTGGGCTTCTTTCCCGCCGAACAGTTTATTCATTTTCCCGACGGTCTTGATGTCGTCGACATTGCCGAGCGGGGGCAGAGTAGGCGAGAAGTTGGTGGTCTGGCCGAGGATGAACTGGGCGCTGGTGGTGGCGTCAATGTAACCTGACTTGCGCACCAGGACGACGTGCTGGCCCTTGTCCACGGTGACCTGCGCTGGGGTGAGCTTGCCGGTGTCTTTGGCGTCAATGTAGACCTTCGCTCCAGCGGGACTGCTGGAGACGGCAAGCGTCGCCATCTGCTGGTTGAGGTGGGTCACGACAAAGGCCTTGCTGCCGGAGGAAACGCTGACGGTTCGGGTGTCGGTGGAATAGCCGGCCTTGCTGACCGAGACCGTGTGCTGACCGACTCCTAGACCCGTCAACGTGAACGGGGTGATCCAGGAGGGATTGGTGCTTCCGTCGATTTGAACTTGCGCGCCCTGGGGGTTGGAGTCGATGGCCATCTGTCCGGGCACGACTGCGGCGACTGCGGGTGCGAATCTCTTTTTAGCGTTTCGGCCTCTCGCTGGAGCGGCGGCCGTGCGAGTTGGTTCGGGCTCAGCTTCGACTACAGGCGCGGCTTCTTGAGCTTGTGTGGCCACAGGCGGCGCCGGTTGTGACTGCACGGGCTGGGGCCGGGGTGCGGGTTGGCTCTCAGCAGGTTGAGTAGTTGGTTCAGCGGCGGTGGCGCGGGGGGTATCGCCGTCGCTGTTCAAACTGTTGACGTGGAGAACCAGAAATACCGCGATTATTAGAATCAAAACCGCCGCTCCGGCGATGGAGTAGACCATCAAGCTGGGCGGGACGTTCTTGATTTCCTTCATCGCCTTCTGGGCGACTTCGCGGGGCTGGACCTTGGGCTTCTCCGGCTCATCTTCGTAAGTGGTGGCGTCGTAGGTTGTGGCGCTCGGTGTTTGAGAAGCTGCGCGGTCGAAGGCCGGAGGTGGCGGCGGCGGTGTGTAAATCTCCTTGAGTGGAGGCAGTTCGGTCATTTCGGAGAAGCTCACGCTACTACCGCGAGACGGCGCATCCTCGGCCATCATAGGATCGACGGTAATTTTCGGCGCATGGGCTTCAGGGGCGTGTACGGCCGGGGTATCGAAGGCCGCTGAAGACATGGAAGTCGATGGTGACGCAGCTGCGGCAGCGGCGGTTTTGAAAGATGCGGCTGCCGGGGCTGCGACTTTCTTCTCGACTCTCTGGACCGGCGGCGCGGCGGGGGGCTTCGGGGCAGCGGGACGTCCCGGAGCGGCGGCATTGGCCGGGGGGGCAGCTGCGGGCGTGGCGGAAGCGATGAACTTCGCCTGGGTCGCGGCTTTGATCGCGTCCGGAACGACCACACTACTCTTGGCGGGCGCCGCTGCCTGCTTTGCTGCTTTGGATTCCTTGCACTTCTCCAGATCGTCGAGCAGTTCTCTGCCATTCTGGTAGCGTTCGCCGGGGTCCTTGGCCAGCGCTTTCATGATGAGATCGCTCAGTACCGGGTGAAGTTTGGGATTCAGTTGCGCCGGAGGCACCGGTGTGTTCTGGAGAATGCTTTGGCGCACAGGTTCAGCATCTGCCGCATCGAAGGCCTTATGATCCGTCACCATTTCATAAAACATGGCGCCCAGACTGTAGAGGTTTGACCGGGCGTCGATGTTCTCACCGCGAACCTGCTCGGGAGACATGTAATGCAGGATCGTCGGGACTCCGGGCATTTGACCGGTGAACTTGCCCACGCTGGAAACACCGTAGCCTAGAATTCTGACGGTGCTATCCCAGCCGCACATGATCTTGGCTGGCTCCAGACTGAGGTGGAAAACGTTGTGGGAGTTCGCGTGATCGAGGCCGCCGCACACTTGCCTTCCAATATCGAGCAAATCCCAGATGGAGAATCCCTCTTTGCGCGCCAGCATGGTGGCGATGCTGTTGCCCTGTATGTATTCCATGGCGGCGCAGAACTGGCCGTCAATCACGCCCGCGCCGAAAACAGGCGTGACGTTGGAGTGGCTCAACACCTTGGTGGTCTCGGCCTCCGCGGCGAGGCTCCTTTCGAGCTCGCCGGCGCGGTCGCCGAAGGCGGACAACTGGATGGCTTTCAACGCAACGGTTTGGTTGGTTTGCGGATCGTTCGCCTTGTAAACGGCGCCGGTCGCAGACTTTGCCAGTTCACTCAAGATTTCGAAGTGGCCGATTTTCGTGGACATTTGTGTCGTGCCTCATCCCGGACAGAAAAGCCGCGCAGTTCTCAACTGAGAACTCCGTGGGCTAAACCCAAGGGCAAGTAAGGGTAGGATATCGCTCAGGAGATTTAGGTTCGAGTTACCGAAGTACCGTGAAAGCAGGGCAAAGCGGGGTGTGGGTTAATTTGCCCCCGGCGGGCCGTATGCGGCCTTCCCTGCGAACACCTGGAATCACCGCGTGACCTTTCGCCTGGCGGAGCGTTAACTCTGTTGACGGAAAGAACGTGACAATTGTCATGCAGGCCGGGTGACGATCTCCACTGGCATCGGGACGTGCGCCGACCGAGTATGGATACGGTTGTTTTGTTGGGCGATGTGGCATTGTGCCGGATCGGACGCAGGTTGTGGGGAGCGGACTCATTCGTTTATGCTGGAGGCCTGCATGGACTAAGCTGGTCCGCTGTCCGGCACGCCGCGTCTTCATTGGGATTCAACTGGGTTACACAAAATGACTCTGACCCGATTTGTCACCAAGAACGCCCTCCGCAATAAACGCCGCAGCATTCTTACGATTGCGAGCATCGGAGTTTCCCTGCTGTTGCTCACCTTCATGATGACAATGTGGCACGGCTTCTACATTGACCAGGGCAGCGCCGAATCGACTCGGCGGCTGGTAACGCGGCACCGGGTGTCGCTGACCTTCAACTTGCCCGGCTTCTACCGCGAAAAAATCCGCGCCGTTCCGGGAGTGGTTGCGATCGTGCCCAACTCATGGTTTGGCGGGTTATATAAAGACAACAAGCCGGAGAACTTCTTTGCGCAGTTCGGCACCGATCCCGACGAGTTCCCGAAGGTCTACCCGGAGATGGAGATTCCGCCCGATCAGCTCGCGGCATGGAAGCGCGACCGGGCGGGCGTGATCGTAAATGACGAATTGGCTCGGCAGTTCGGCTGGAAGTTGGGAGATCGCATCGTGCTGATGGGAACAATCTATCCCATCAATCTGGAGCTCACCATCCGCGGCATCTACCATTGGCCGACGGCGAACAAGACGGTCTACTTCAATGCGAAATATGTGGAGGAAGCCGTACCGGATTTCAAGGGCAGGGCGGGCACCTTCAGCATAATGTCGGGCGCACCTGACGACGTGGCCAAGATCGCCAGCGCGGTCGATGACATGTTTCGCAATTCGCCGCAGCCCACCAAGACGGAGAGCGAGAAGGCCTTTGGGCTGAGCTTCGTCAACATGCTGGGCAACGTGAAGGCTTTCATCCTCAGCATCTGCGTGGCTGTGGTTTTTACCACGCTTCTGGTTTCCGCCAACACTATGGCCATGTCGATCCGCGAGCGTACCCGTGAAGTGGCGGTGCTCAAAACTCTGGGTTTCGAGCGCCGGACCATCCTTGGGCTTTTTGTGGGCGAGGCTATGTCGCTTTCGCTGGCGGGCGGGCTGTTTGGCTGCGGCTTTGCCTGGCTGCTGCTGACCATGATGAAGAATTCTCCCATGGGTTTCTTCCTGGCAAGTATGAAGGTTACGCTGGGAACTTTGGGTGTGGCACTGGCGGCGGCTGCCTCTGTCGGGTTCTTCAGTTCGCTGATACCGTCCTATAAGGCGTCGCGGGTGGAGATTGTGGAAGGGCTGCGGCACATCGGTTGAATTTATGACGTTTAGCAGTTTTGTGGTGCGCAATACGTTTCGCAACAAGCGGCGCAGCCTGCTGACGATGCTGAGCATCGGATTCTCGCTGCTGCTGCTGACGTTGATGATGTCGATCTGGCGCACGTTCTACATCGATCAGGGCCCACCGGACGCAGTCAAACGCGTGGTGACGAGGGACAGGGTTTCGCTGGCGCAATTTCTGCCTGCGTTTTACCGGGAGAAGATTCGCAGTGTACCGGGGGTGGCGGCGGTGGTTCCGCTCACGTGGTTTGGCGGCCGCTACAAGGATGATCGTTCGCAGAATTCTTTTGCTCAAATGGCCACCGACCCGGAGGAGTACATGAAGGTGGCGACCGACAAAATTGTTCCGCCCGAGCAGGTGGCCGCCTGGCAGCATGACCGCACCGGGGCCCTGGTGGATGTGGAACTGGCCAAGAAATACGGATGGAAGCTGGGCGATCGGATCACGCTGCAGGGCACCATTTTTGAAACGAACCTCGATCTGACAATTCGAGCCATGTATCACATCGATCCGCCGGTGCGAGCGCTTTATTTCAACCAAAAGTATCTGGAGGAATCCGTACCCTGGTTTAAGGGACAAGCGGGCTTCTACATTGCGCAGGTCGCTTCAGCTGGCGACGTGGCGCCGGTTTCGAAGGCCATTGATGACACGTTTCATAATTCGCCGCAGCCTACCAAGACCGAGAGCCAGAAAGCGTTTCAACTTTCGTTTGTCGCAGCCCTTGGAAACGTGAAGGCGTTTATTTTGCTCATCTGCGGAGCTGTCGTGTTTGCCATTCTGCTGGTTTCGGCCAACACAATGGCAATGTCGATCCGGTCGCGGACGCGCGAAGTGGCGGTGCTGAAGACGCTTGGGTTTACTCACCAGCGCATACTGTCGTTGTTTGTGGGCGAGGCTGTGGCGCTGGCGCTCATAGGCGGAGCCATGGGTACTGTGGCAGCGAGCGCGTTGATTCGGTGGTTGACCCATTCTTCGCTGGCGATTGGAATTCCCGCCGGCATGCGGGTAACGATTCCGACAATGCTAGCTTCGTTGTTGGTTGCGGCGACGGTAGGATTTGTGAGCAGTTGTTTACCGGCCTACAATGCGTCTCGCGTGAATATTGTCGAGGGCTTGCGGCACATCGGCTAAGTTGAGATTAAACATATGGCGATACCGATCAGTTACAACGTGCGCAACTTGAAACTTCGCAAAGGGCTCACCGTCATGACCGCGCTGGGCATCGCGCTGACCGTGACCACCGCCATCTTCTTGATGGCGCTTCTGGCCGGCCTGCAGCGCGCTTTCGTGAGCAGCGGCGACGCCAAGAACGTTCTGGTTCTCAGGAAGGGATCGGAGGCGGAACTGCAGAGCGGTTTTGATCACACGCTCTTCGCAACGATGACGGCGCTGCCCGGTATTGCAAAAGACAGCCGCGGGGAACCGATGGTTTCGGCCGAGCTAGTGGTTGTAATCGTGCTGCCGCGAAAGGATGGCACTGGCGAAGTCAACGTCACGGTGCGGGGCATGATGCCGGATGGTCTCGAACTTCGTCCCAGCGTGAAATTGATCGATGGGCGCTGGTTTCAGACGGGCCAGCGTGAAGTGGTCGTGAGCAAATCGATACGCAGCCGCTTCTCTCACGCGAACATTGGGGACACCATGGAGTTTGGCAAAGGATCCTGGAAAGTTGTAGGGGTCTTCGACGCTGGCGGTTCGGCGTATGAGTCCGAAGTATGGGGTGATGTAAATCAAATGGCCGCCGATTTCGACCGTACTGACGGCTTTTCCTCCGCTTATCTGCACGCGACCGATCCCATTGCCGCCGATGCGCTCAAGAACCGGGTCGGCGACGATCAGCGTCTCAAGCTCGAAGGAATGTTGGAGACGGATTATTACGCGAAACAAACCAATTCAGGCGCGCCTATTAAGATCATCGGCTTTGTGGTGGCGATCATCATGGCCATCGGATCAAGTTTCGCGGCGATGAATACGATGTACGCCGCAGTGGCTTATCGCGGGCGTGAGATCGCAACCCTGCGAGTGCTGGGATTCTCGCGGCCGGCGATTCTGACGTCGTTTGTTTTGGAATCGCTGATGCTGGCTCTGCTGGGGGCGCTGGCGGGAATTCTGCTGATGCTGCCATTTAACGGAATGCAGACGGGAACGTCGAATGCGGTGACGTTTAGTGAGGTCGTATTCAGCCTGCAAATTACGCCGATGGTGGCTGCTTCGGCGATTGCGTTCGCGCTGATCATGGGCTTGGTCGGAGGATTTGCTCCGGCGTGGCATGCGGCGCGGCAGAATATTCTTACTGCGTTGCGGGGATGAATTTAGATCGTTGATCTGTAGATCAGGAAACTAGAGCAGCACAAAGTTCGTATTCATTCTTATGCCGATTGATGCTAAACACGAAGACTTGCAGAGCTTGCGCATCGACCGCAGCGGGCGCAGCGCGGGCAACGGGGAGCCGCCGGCCTGGGCGCGCCGCTACATTGTGATTGGGATCGCGATCGTAGCCGTGCTCAGCTTGTCCGCGCTGGCTTACCGTATGCTTTCGCGTGACGTGCCGGAAGTTGAGGTGACCCGCGCTTCCGCCCAGAACAGCGATGTGGGTGGAACGGTGCTTTCGGCCACGGGCTACATCGTCGCCCATCACACCATCAACGTGAATTCCAAAGTCACCGGACGCCTGGCCTGGATTGGAGTTGAAAAAGGCGACAAGGTTAAAGAGGGTCAGGTCCTGGTGCGGCTGGAGGATCAGGAGTTCCGGGCTTCTTACGAACAGTCCAAAGGCGCTCTAGACAATGCCCGCGCGTATCTCGATGAGCTTGAGCACGGATCGCGTCCTGAAGAGATTCAGCAGGCCCAGCACAATCTGGAGGAAGCCCGCGCCACACTGGTCAACGATAAGCTGACTCTGGACCGCACAAAAGAACTTGCCGCCGGGGGCGTGGTTTCGCGGCAGGCGCTGGACGACGCTACCGCCAAATTCGACTCCGACCAGCAACGGGTTAACTCCCTGGAGAAAGCGTCTCAACTGATGAAGATTGGTCCTCGGGCAGAGGAAATCGCCCGCGCACGGGGATCGCTGGCGCAAGCGCAGGGCCAACTGGATTACGCCAAGTCACAGCTCGACGCTACTGTGATTCGCGCGCCTGTCACTGGCACGATTCTTGACCGCACCGCCGAAAAAGGCGAGTTGATTACCGCGCAATTTGCCAGCGCGGCGGCCGGCGGCCCTCAGGGATCGGTGGTATCGCTGGCGGATTTGAACGACATTCAGGTCGAACTCGATATTGCGCAAGCCGACTTTGCCCGGCTCGGACCGAAACAAAAGGGGATCGTCACCGTAGACGCCTATCCCGACAAGAAATATAACGGCGAGATCGCGCAGATCTCGCCCGAGGCCAACCGGCAGAAGGCCACGGTGCAGGTGAAAGTGCAGGTGCTGAATCCGGATGAGTATCTGCGCCCAGAGATGAATGCCACGGTGAAATTCCTGGCCGATGAACAGAAGCCGACCAGCACGCAACCGGCGGGAGCGTTTGTTCCGACCAGCGCGGTGCACGACCACGAGGGCAAGAAGGTAGTGTTCCTGGCCTTTGACGGCAAGACGCGCATCCGCGAGGTTCACGTACTGAGCCAGCGCAGTGACGGCTTTCTCGTGGACGGACTGGTGGGCGGTGAAAGCGTGATCAGCAAAGGCCCACGGGATCTGAAAGACGGAGATGCAATCAAAATCAAGGGTCAATCTTGAAAAGGGGCAGTCATAATTATGAGCACAGTTATGGAAAACAAGATCGCTACCGGAACCAAAGTCGTGCAGGCGCGCAACGTCAGCAAGATTTTCAAGCGCGAGGCCTTCGAAGTGAAGGCGCTGGACGACGTTTCGATTGACATCGCAACCGGCGAATTTATGGCGTTGATGGGGCCCTCGGGCTCGGGCAAAACGACGCTGCTGAATATGATTGCGGCGATTGACCGGCCGACCTCCGGCGAGCTGTTGGTGGAGAACCAGAATATTTTCCGCTTCAACGATTCGCAGCAGGCGCACTGGCGCAATGAGCACATCGGGTACGTGTTCCAGACATTTAACCTGATCCCGGTGCTGACCGCGTTTGAAAACGTGGAACTGCCGCTGCTGCTCACTCACCTTAACCCGCAGCAGAGGCGCGAGCACGTCATGACCGCGCTGAAGCTCGTTGGGTTGGAAGAACGCGTCAACCATCTGCCCAAGCAGCTCTCGGGCGGGCAGGAGCAACGGGTTGCGATCGCCAGAGCAATTGTGAGCGACCCGACGCTATTGCTGGCGGACGAGCCGACGGGCGATTTAGACAGTCACTCAGCCACGGAAGTTCTGGAAATCCTAAAGCGGCTGAACGAAGACTTCCACAAGACGATTGTGATGGTGACGCACGATCCGCACGCGGCATCGTATGCCCACGTCACGCGGCATCTGGAGAAGGGGATGCTGCTGCCTCCGGGATAGTTTGCCGCTTGTTAATCTGACGCGGCTAAGCTGTCGCCGGCATACCTGCCGGGGAAGACTGTGAATCCGCCACCCACTGCCAGGCGCGGCGGCCGTTGTCGAGAGCCACGGCCTTCGCCTCTCCGTACGCCACCAGGCGATTCAGCACCGTCGTCACCGAGGCCATTGGATCTTTGTGGCGCGCCAGCATCGGCGGGGCTTTTTCCTGGATGCGGTCGCAGACGTCACGGGCGCTGAGGGCGCGGTTTGCGTCCATCAAGACCATGCGGCAGGCCTTGGTGAAACCCGGCTGGCGTCCGCTGCTCTTGCGGTCCACCAGTTCCAGCAGTTCATCGCTCAACACGCCGTCTCCAAAAAGGTTGGCGAGGCCGGCGATGGTCTGCTTGATGGTGCCGATCCGGCGCATCACCTCGGCGCGCTGTTGCAGGAGTTGCCGCAGCTCTTCGTGGGCCTGCCGTACAACCTCTTCCACGTGTCCGTTCCCGGGGTTGGCGAGCGTTCTTGCCGCGCCGGCGCTTTCCTGGATCTGCATAACTCCTCCACTCATGCTTCGCTGTTCGGGCACACACTGGCTCTCTGATCAATACGCAGGAAACCGGGCCCTTGTTCCGTGATTCTGGCTCCCTGATTCTGGCTCCCAGTTTCTGCTCCCTGTTTGACCCGAGCCACGGACACCCTTTGAGTCCAGACTTGGGTATTAGACGAGAGAACCAGAGATTGGTTAACCGCTGAAAAAACAGTCTGGGAACGGAGCCCGGTTAAGCCGGGTTGCACGGAAATCATGCCGCCCAGTCCCAAACTGAACCCATCCCGATCTGGGACTTCTTCTCGACCTCGATGATTTCCTGCCTTCTCCCAAGGCGACGCCAAGCGGGAAACTTTCCGATGGGTAAAGAGTAGGCGAAGGATTCCCCCTGTCAACCGCGACACAACTCGGGCCCTCCCTTTTGCGCGTCCTGCTGGTGGGAAGCAAAGAGGAGGACTTTTTTCTGATCCGGGAAATCCTCGGGCGGAATCAGGGCGCTTTGGCAGCGGAACTCGATCATGCCGGCTCGCTGGAAGAGGCCAAGGTGATGCTGCAGCAGACCGCCTACGGGCTGGTTTTGTTTGAACACGAGACCGGAGATGCCGCAGCCACCAAGCTTCTTTCCGAGTTTCTGCACACCCGGGGCTCTATGCCCTTCATCCTGCTGACCGAACACGCCGATGAAAAGGCAGTCGCTGAAATCATTCAGGCTGGCGCCTATGACTGTATGGAGAGATCGCAGCTCAACGGCGTCAATCTGGCGCGCACCATTCGCTGCGCGCTCAGTTTGCACTCGTCGGAGCAGCAGCGGGTGATGGCAGAGCAATCCGTGCGCAAGCTTTCATGCGCGGTCGAGCAGTCGGCAGATACGATCCTGGTTACGAACAGTGACGGCATCATTGAATACGTCAACCCCGCTTTTGAGGCGCTGACGGGCTACTCCCAAAAAGAACTCGTCGGCCAGAGCCCGAATATGCTGAAGGCGGAGCAGCAAGCACCGGTGCTCTACCGTGAGTTGTGGGAAACCATTCGGTCGGGTGAGGTCTACCGCAACATCCTGGTAAACCGCAAAAAGAATGGCGACCTTTACTACATTGATGAGAGCATCACTTCCATACGGGACGCGGAAGGATGCATCACACATTTTGTTTCCAATGGGCGCGATCTCACGGAGCGGCTGCGGGTCGAAGCCAAGTTGCTCCAGTCGCAGAAAATGGATGCAATTGGCCGCCTGGCCGGAGGCATCGCCCATGACTTCAACAATCTGCTGACCATTATCACCAGCTATTCCGAGCTGGCGCTCGACTCCGTGGTTCCCGGAAGTACTACTCAGTCCCGCATCCAGGAGATTCTTTCCGCAGCCCGCCGGGCTGCCGATCTCACACGGCAGTTGCTCGCCTTCAGCCGCAAGCAACCGCAAGCCTTGCGCGTGGCCGAACTCAACCCCGTGGTCGGTGGAATCGTCAAGACTCTGCACCGCCTCATCGGAGAAGACATTGAACTTATCTTTGCTCCCGGCGTGGGACTGGGCAGAGTTCGTCTGGATCCGGTACAGATGGAGCAGATCCTGATGAACCTCGCGGCCAACTCGCGGGACGCCATGCCTGAAGGCGGGCGCTTTACGGTAGAGACATCCGACGCGGTCCTCGACGAGCAATACGCCGACCGCAAGCACGCAGTTATTCCCACGGGACGTTACGCGATACTCACCGTGACGGACACGGGCGCTGGTATTCCTGCGGAACATTTGTCCCACGTTTTCGAACCCTTCTACACCACGAAACCTTCCGGTAAGGGCACTGGGCTTGGCTTGGCGACGGTGTACGGGATTGTAAAGCAGAATCATGGATTCGTGTGGGTCTACAGCGAAGCAGGGATGGGTACCATCTTCAAAATCTACCTGCCTTGCGTGGAGGACCAGCCCGTCACTGCGGCAATGCTCGAGCCGGGGATCGCGGCCGTGTCGAGTGGAACCGAGACCGTGTTGCTGGTGGAGGATGAAGAGGCGCTGCGCCGGGCAGCCGGCGAGTTCCTCAGACTTCGCGGATACACCGTTCTGGAAGCTCGAGACGGCGTCGACGCGCTCTCCGTCAGCAAGAATCACGGATCGCCCATCCAGCTCGCCGTCACCGACGTCGTGATGCCTCATATGAGCGGAGGTCAGCTGGCGAAGGAACTCAAAACGCTGCGTCCGGAAACCCGAGTGCTATTCGTCTCGGGCTACGCCGGTCAAACGGTTGTGGACCATAAAGTGGTGGATGTCGAGAACAATTTTCTACAGAAGCCGTTCACGCTGAAACAACTGGCGGGAAAAATCCGGACGGTTCTCGATCACAGCCTCATTGCTGTCCCCAACATCGCGGCGGATGCACTTGAGCACTCTGACGGCGCTAGGGTGGGATCCGACTGAGCTTGCCATTTTTCAGCCGGAAGCGATCTCCGCGCCAGGTCACGGTGTGGCCGCCAAGGCTGACGATCCAAACTCCGACTGCGAGCAAGTCTCGCAGCGGAATCAGCCAGGCGTTCTTCATAACATGACGGTCTTGCAGAACAGTACGGCCCACTACCAGGGCACCGGCAAGGCGAAGAAAGAGTACGACCGCCAGCGCGCTCCGGGCCCACAACGCGCCAGCGCTCGCGGCCAGCGCCAGCAATGCCCACATGAGGCCAAACGTGAAGACCAGACCCAGGTAGCCGCCTGCGCGCGCGTCTCGGACGCCTCTCGCCCAGCGCAGTTGATGGGCGAAGAACTCCTGCACACCATAAGACGGGAGATAGGTCTCAACCACTACCTCCGACAGCTTCACCGTCAGCCCAAGGCCAGCAATGCGTCTTCCCAATTCGTAATCATCGGCAAGATAGTCGACGAATGAAGTGAACCCGCCGATCTTCTCCAACTCGGCGCGGCGGAACGCCAGCGTGGAACCCAAGCCAAAACGAATGCCGCCCTCAACCTGCCGCGCGGTCAAGACGCTGGGGCAAAAATCCGTGCTGATGCCTAATCCCTCTAAGCGCGAGCCCAACGTCGAGCCCGCCACTCCGCGGTAGAGGCAAGTGACCATTCCCATTCGCGGATCCGCCAAAGGCGCAGTCACCCGGCGCAGGTAATCGGGCTCGACTCGAATGTCGCTGTCGTTCACGATCAAGTGGTCATAGCGCGCTTCGGTCAACATCTGCGCCAGGTTGCTGACCTTCACATTCGCGCCCAGGATGTTGGGGCTCACGACCAACTCAATTCGGCGCGCGGGGAATTCACGCTGCAATTCGTTCACGCTTTCGATGGCCGGGTCGTTGGGATCGCTTACACCAAAGATGATTTCGTATTCCGGGTAGTCCTGAAGGCAATGGCTGCGGAAGCTCTCATAGATCTCCGGATCAATTCCTTTGAGGGGCTTGAGTATCGAGACCGGAGGCAAGGCTGGCGTAGCCGAATCCCGTGTGGGGCGGGCACTCTTGCCCGCCCCTCGCTCGCGAAGAAATGCAGCCGCACTCCAGAGACAAAGAAGATAGTAGACCGAACTGGAACTAATACCGAGAGCCGCGACGATCTGAATTATTCTGAGGATGGAGTGCATCATGTGCCAGCGCAGGCAAGACTATTCGTAACGCAGCGCCTCAATTGGATCCAGGTTCGCTGCCTTCCACGCGGGATAAATGCCGAAGACCAGTCCAACTCCCGCGGCGGACGTGAAGCCAAAGATGGTCCAGAACATCGACATGCGGGCTGGCAGCGAAGGCCAGACCGCGGGAATCACCGTGACGATGACCGCGCCGAAGAGGATGCCGATGATGCCGCCGACCGCCGTCAGAATGATCGCCTCAAGCGTGAACTGGAGCAGAATGTCGCGTTTCCGTGCGCCAATGGCTTTGCGGACACCAATCTCGCGGGTGCGCTCGGTTACGCTCACCAGCATGATGTTCATCACACCTACACCGCCGACCACGAGCCCCACGCTGGAGATTGCGAACATCCCGATGAACAATGCCCCCGTGAGTTGGTTCCACACGTCGGAGATCGAGTCGGAGGTCATTACCGCAAAGTTATCCGGCTTATCGTACGCAACTTTGCGCCGGCGCCGCAGCAGCTCGCGAATCTCATCCATGGCCTTGGGCATGCCGTCATGTGACGTGGCCTTGACGCTGATGACGTGCTGTTTCATTTCCGGATGAAGTGTCTTGAAGGTTTGCAACGGCATGATGACGCGATTGTCATTCGGATCTTTGCCCCCGCCGAACACAGATTTGATCTTCGTCACGGTGCCGATAACTTCAAACAGCCGGCCTTCGATGTTGATCTCTTTGCCGAGCGGGTCCTGGTCGCCAAACAACTCATGTTGGGTCTCGTAGCAGACCACAACCACCGGCGAGTGGTGCTCGTCGTCAAAGTCGCTGAACCAGCGGCCGCTGGCCATGGGCAGATCAAACACGTCCTTAGCCTCCGCCATGTCGCCTTCGAGAATAGTGTTCTTGACTTTCTTGTCCTGGTATTTGACCGCGTAGCTGCCCACACCCAACTCGGGGCGGAAGATTCGCAGGCCGGCCGACACAGCTTTGACGTGCGGCAGATCGCGCATCGCCAGCGCGTCGTCGTAGGTGAGTTCGCGGCGCGTGCGCATTTCGTCGGTCATGCGTCCAAAGGTGAAGAAGTCCAGGTGGAACACAAAAATAACATTCGACCCTATGCTGGCGACGAGTTCGCGCACGTTCTCATCGAGGCCGCGGCCGATGGAGGAAACGCCGATCACTACGGCGACGCCAATCACGATGCCGAGCACGGTCAGGCCCGAGCGCAGCTTGTTGCCGCGGATCGTGTCGGTCGCCATCTGAACGATTTCGCCGAACTCGGACTTACGCATGAGATAGATTGAGTGATTGGGTAGTTTGGTAATTGAGTAATCGAAAAATCAACTGTGCGCCTCGGTACCCACTGGTTCCTCCGCGTCCTCTGTGGTTGGACCTCTTGAATTAACCACTGAGGGCGCTGAGGTTTTGGTTTTCAATTGCTCAGTTACCAAATTCCCCAATTACACAATTCCCTCGCTTTCCTACATTTCAAAACGTAACGCCACAATCGGGTCCAGCCGCGCAGCCTTGCGCGCGGGGTAGACTCCGAAGAACACTCCCACCGTTCCGGCGACCACCAATGCGGCCAACACCGCCCACACTTTGATCGACGACGGCATGCCGATGAGGAGAGTTACAAATTCAGCAATTCCTATGCCTGCGAGAACTCCGATCACTCCACCAATCAACGCCAGCGTCACGGATTCGATCAAAAACTGTAATAGTACATCGTCTTGCCGCGCCCCCAGCGCCTTGCGAATGCCGATTTCACGCGTGCGCTCGGTCACCGAGACCAGCATGATATTCATAATGACGATGCCACCCACCACCAACGACACGCCGGCGATGCCAATCGTCGCCATAAAGAACGTGTTGCTGAGTCCAGACCAGATGCCGAGCAGGCTGGCGTTGGTTTCAATTTCGAAACTGTCGTCGCCGCCCGGCTGGTCGTGGCGAGTGGAACGCAGCGCCACGCGCGCTTCGTCGATGGCCTGATTGAGCGGCGCGCCGGTCGCCGACGCTTTGCCCCAGATGCCGATGCTGTTGTTGTGCGATCCGTATTTCTTCAGGTATACCGTGATCGGAATCAGCGCATAATTGTCGGCGCTCTGGCCCAGTGTCTTGCCTTTTTTCTTGCCGACGCCGATCACCTGGTAGGTCCAGCCATCGATGCGAATCTCCTGGCCCAGAGGATCTGAGCCGGGCAGGAGATGCTCGACGATGTCCGTGCCCACGACCGCGACCTGCAGGTGATTGTTCAGGTCCGTCCCGTTGACCATACGGCCGCTGGTCAGGTCGGTGTCGAGAATGGTCGCGATCGACGGCGTAATGCCCTGAATCGTAGTGTCGCTGATCGACTGCTCGTTGTGCTTCACCTTGCCGCTGCCCTGCATGAGCGCGCCGACATAGTCGCAGTGGCGGCAGGCCTCAAGCACGGCCTGGTAGTCTTCCAGATCGAGATTCTTGCGCTTCTCCGCGACGAGGAAGTGCTCGACGTTGGTCTCTACCGCCGACATTTTCGAGACGATAAAGACGTCGGCGCCGAGGTTGAAAATCTTCTTGGCGACGTAGTCGTTAATGCCGGAGACAAAGGTCACGACTGCAATTACGGACGCGATCCCGATGACCACCCCGAGCAGCGTGAGCACAGAGCGCAGCTTGTTCGCCCACAGCGACTGCAGCGCAATTCGGATGGCTTCGGCGATGTTCATGGCGCGGGTTTCGGGAATGCGAAGACTCCCTCTGGCGAAATCAAGTCTATCAGCCAACTGAGCTCCATGCAGCAGTTTGACGATCGGGCTCCTAAACCCCAAACTGCATCACCTAATTTTCCTTCGGAAGGAATCTCGGCAGTTCAGGTCGCAACAACTCAAGTAGTCCCTGTGCTAAGAAGACATGCTGACTGCCGGAACCAGCATCCAGGTTTGTTAGTAGGATGAGGGATATATGATCGTCCGGATATTTCACGTAGAGGGTTCCTGTCCAGCCAGGGTGGCCGACGATTCGGTGTCCCGACGCACTCAAAATGAACCAACCGAATCCATAAGGATTCTGATCAATGGATGAATTCTTACCATCCTTCAACGTAGCCGGAACCCACATACGTTCCAAAGTCTCGAGCTTTACCAGCGCGCCGGCGGAGAGCCCAGCATCAAATTTAACCATGTCCTCCGCGGTGCTCCATATTCCATACCAGGAAGGGAGCTCGTGCTGCCAGGCGCGGCGGGCATTCTTGAGTTGCCCTTTTCGCAATGTATATGGAGAAACCCGATTCGGAATGATCGCGCTTTGATCCAGCACGCTCGTATGTTCCATTCCTAAAGGCTCGAATACTCGCTGCTGAAGAAAATCTCTGTAACTCTGGCCTGACACTGACTCGATAATCATGCCAAGTATGAAATATCCAGAATCGCTGTATTGAGTCCCAGTGTCGGGTGCAAAGAGTAGTTGAGACTTGACCAGATCCTCGAACTGCTGCTTGGTCGAGATATCTAGCAGTTCCGATCCATCACACTTTACCAGGCCGTATTCTCGCAATCCCGATGTGTGGCTCAACAATCCCCGAATGGTGATTTCATGCCAGGCTGCTGGTACCTGGGGCAGGTACTTGTCGACTGGGTCGTCGAGCGCAAGTTTTTTCTGCTCCACCAACATCATGACCGCGACTGCCGTGATGGGTTTGGTTACAGATGCCAGCTCGAACACGCTATCGATTCCGACGGCCGCGCCAGTTTCCACGTTCGCCAGACCGTATGCGCCTTCTCTGACCACTCGGCCCTTTTCTATAACCGCGAAGGCGAGACCCGGCACGTTTCTTGCAGCCATTTCACGCTTGATATATTCGTCGAGCGTATCTGAGTGCGGCGAGTCTTTGGTTTGGCACTGCGTAGAGACTGCGCAGAAGAACAGGACGCAAAGCCATTGGCCCATTCGTTTCATCACGCACTCCGTCGTCTTTATCTCGGCAGGCTGGAATGCCCCCATCCCTATGTCATACGCATTTTTTCGTCGGAGAGTTCCCCTGAGCGCCGATCATAAGATCCCTAAGCGTTGCGGCCATGCCCTATAATGATTCTGTTGGCAGCTGGACCGGACGGTCGCTTTCCGTGTCTTCGGACGCGGGGAGAGGAAAGTCCGAACTCCACAGAGCGGTGTGCCGGATAACGTCCGGGAGGGCGGGTTCAAGCCCGTTCGACGGAAAGTGCCACAGAAAACATACCGCCCGCGTTTTCGGATGCGGGTAAGGGTGAAAAGGTGCGGTAAGAGCGCACCGCCGCCGCAGTAATGCAGCGGGCAGGGCAAACCACACACGGAGCAAGACCAAATAGGAAGGGAGCTGCGACTTCGGTTGCGGCACGTGCCGGCTCGGTGCGTCCAACCTTCGGGTAGGTCGCTAGAGCCTCGCAGCAATGCGTGGCCCAGAGGAATGACCGTCCCGCCGGAGCAATCCGGCGGACAGAATTCGGCTTACAGGTCCGGCTGCCGCAATTTCATTTTTCCAAATTCAATCAGGAGCACACTACATGTCCGCACCCAGCCGCCGCCCGGAGATTCGCCGGCGCCGCGCCCGTCAGCACAAGATCACTACCCTCCGCAAGCGCCTCGCCTCAGCCAAGACCGATGCAGACCGCGACCGCGTCACCGCCAAGCTGCACAAACTCGCCATCGCTTCGCCGGGCCAGCCCCTGCTGAAATAGACTCCGCTGTACGTCGCGTCGGATGCGTCGGCGTGCGAAGGACACGCCGCTCACGCCACGCCCGCCCTGGTCTTCCTGCCCGCGGAAGCAGGCTGGCTGGGAGGGTGCGCGCCGCCTTTCGCATTCACGACTTCCTGATAGGCGTCCATGATCCGGCGCACCGATTTCTCCCAGGAAAACTTGGTCACCTGGCGGTAGCTGCGTTCCTTCATTTTCTCGCGCAGGGGCTGGTCCATGAGGACGCGGTGCAGCGCGCGCATGATCTCGAAAACGTTCTCCGGGTGCACCAGCACGGCGGCATTGCCCACCACCTCGGGCAGCGACGAAACGTTCGAGGTCACGACCGGCGTGCCATGGGCCATCGCCTCCAGCGGTGGCAGCCCGAAGCCTTCATACAACGACGGAAAGACAAAAATCTTGGCCGCATCGTAAAACGTGCGCAGCACTTCGACGGGCACGAATCCCAGAAAGCGCACATCGTGCTGCACGCCGCTTCGAATCACCGTCCGCCGCAGATCAGGATTGCCGGAAACGTCGTCTCCAATAATGATCAGCTTCAAGTCGGGATACGCCTGATCTTTTTCCAGTTCCGTCTTGAGGGCGGAGAAAGCTTCAATCATGCGCACGACGTTCTTGTGTGGACTGATTTTTCCGGCGTACAGCAGGAACGGATAAGTCACTTGGTAGCGCTCGGCAATCAACTGGCGGTCGGCCGCGCTGGCGTGCCCGTGCAGGAACCGCTCATCAATCGCGTTGTAGATCACCTCGATGCGACTCGACGGAATTCCGAACAGTTTCTCAATTTCAATCTTGGTAAAGTTCGAGACCGCGAAAATGCGTGCCGCACCTTTTAGAACCCGCTTGGTCCACTGGAAATGCCAGGCACCCCAAAATCCGGTCTGCTGGCGTGCCCGTGAGAGATGCTCCAGCATGTCGTGCACCGTCATCACATAGGGGCAGGGCAGCGCGCGCGGAATGGAAAACAGATTCGGGATGTGCACCAGATCGCATTCCAACCGTTTCACAATCGTGCGGAACTCCCAGAAACTCTTCAGGGATCGCTCCGGCTCGGCCAGGGGGACGGTGTGGAAATTAGGCGGCAGGGGACCGATTTCCTTGACCTTGGCTGGCGAGCCGATTAGGAAATACGTGGTCTCGCGATCAAGCCGCCCCAGAGTTCGAACGACATTGCGGATGTATGTGCCTACGCCGAACTCGGTCATCCGCCGAATGTCGATGGCGATCTTCACCGAAGGCATTAAAACACAGAGGGCACGGGCTTCACAGCGGAATTACAGAATGCTCGGGTTATGCCCGCACTTCGGCCTGCGCTCTGGCTCTGCGTTCGGCATACAGCGGGAACGCCTCGCAGAGACCAAGCACTTCTTTTCGGATTCTCTCCAGCACTCCCGCATCGGTCCGCTGCAGCAGCGCTTCCGCGATCCAGCGCCCGACCTGCAGCATCTCACCTTCTTTCATTCCACGCGTAGTCAGGGCCGGACTGCCGATGCGGATGCCGCTCGGCTTCATCGGCGGGTTCACATCAAACGGGATGGCGTTCTTGTTGACGGTGATTCCAGCCTCGCCCAGCGCCTTCTCGGCCTCGCTGCCCAACATGCCCTTGGAGAAGACATCGATCAGCATCACGTGCGTGTCGGTCCCGCCGGAAATGATGCGGAAGCCCTCGGCGGCCAGCGTCTCCGCCAGCACTTTGGCGTTGGCCACGACTTGCTTCGCATACTCGCGGAACTCGGGCTGCATCGCTTCCTGAAAACAGATCGCCTTCGCCGCGATGATGTGCATCAGCGGTCCGCCCTGCATTCCGGGAAAAACTACCTTATCGATTGCCGCGGCAAACTCCGCCTTGGAAAGAATCATGCCGGCACGCGGCCCGCGCAAAGTCTTATGCGTGGTGGAAGTTACAATGTGCGCGTGCGGCACCGGCGAAGGATGCATACCGCCGGCCACGAGCCCCGCAAAATGCGCCATGTCCACCAGGTAAAGCGCGCCCACTTTGTCAGCAATCTGCCGCGTGCGGGCAAAATCAATGATGCGGGGATACGCGCTGCCGCCACCGATAATCAGCTTGGGGCGGTGTTCCTCCGCCAGCTTTTCCAGCGCATCATAGTCGATTGTCTCCGTCTCTCTGGTCACGCCGTAAGGAACGATCTTGTAAGTCTTTCCGGAGAAATTCAGCGGATGCCCGTGCGTGAGGTGACCGCCATGCGCCAGATTCAATCCAAGAATAGTGTCGCCCGGCTGCAGCACGGCCGCATAGGCTTCCATGTTCGCCTGCGAACCGGCGTGAGGCTGCACGTTGGCGTGCTCGGAGCCGAATAGCTGCTTGGCGCGATCGCGCGCCAGGTTCTCCACCACGTCGGCGTATTCACAGCCGCCGTAGTAACGCTTGCCGGGATATCCCTCGGCATACTTGTTGGTGAACACCGACCCTGCGGCTTCAAGCACAGCCTCGCTGACGAAATTCTCGGAGGCAATCAGTTCCAGGCCTTCATGCTGGCGGCGGGTTTCGTTGTCGATAGCAGCGGCAATCTGTGGATCCGCTTCGTACAGGGGGCGGTACATCTTAGCTGCGGAGTTCTTCATGTCGTTTTCCTAGCGTGTCTCGTAAACATTAGGCCGGTGCAGTTCCATAAACCGCTCGGGAGCCTTCACGGGCGTAAAGCCAACTTGCGAATAGAGTCCATGCGCATCGCGTGTCGTCAGAATCCAGCGCCGTAGGCCTTGCAGCGCGGGATGCTGCGTAATGCACTGCATGAGCCACTTACCCAAACCGCGGCCACGATGGGTTTCGAGGACAAACACATCGCCGACATACGCGATCGTAGCGAAATCACTAATCACACGGGCGAAGCCGACTTGCGCGCCCTCGCCATCATAAATCCCGAAACACAGCGCATGCTCGATCGAACGCGCCACGACTTCCCGCGGGATACCTTTGGCCCAATAACAATTCGTCAGAAAACCGTGAATCACATCCAGACTCAGCCGCCCGCGGTCAGTACTAATCACAAACTCACCGTGCCGGTACTCCATCACGGCGCCGGCATCCGCTGTCGGAACAGTCTGCATAGCCACATTCTACAGCTTCATCAAAAGCATAGCCGCCGCGCTAGCCTTCAAACGCGGTCCGCAGAAACGAAGCCAGATGCCACCCATCCACGTAATTGTAGGGAGCCTCGCCCATGGTGTAATGGCCGCAGGGCAGCACCACGACCTTGTGATCGAGTCGATGCCTCTCGAATTCTGTTACCACATTGCGTGAGAGTTCTGGCAAGAAGGTCAAATCGTACTTGGCGTAAATGATGAGCGACTTCCGCGGCCAACGGGAGAATTGGTTGAAATATGCCATGGGACTGACGGCGAGCCAGCATTGGCGCAGGGTCGCAAGATCGGTCTGCGACTCAATCCCCTGCCGTATGTGCCGCGTCGACTGCCCATGCCACACCACGTCGGCCACGTAGGTGGAAGCATGATTGAAAGCTGCCACGCGAATACGCGGATCATGCGCCGCCGCGATGAATGCGTAACACGAACCCAGGCTCGTGCCCATGATTCCAAGCTTGCTGTAGCCCTGTTGCTCCAGCCAGTCTAGGCAGCAGCGGACGTCCACCACGCCCTGCCGCACCGCATCGAGCGTGCGGCCAATGTTGGCGGAGACGGCATAATCCGCGCGACTGGTCTCTGCCGGCATGCGGATGTCGTGATACGGCATGCTCAGCCGCAACACCGCGATGCCCAGCATGTTCAGAAGTTTGCAGAGACTGACGTAAGCAATCGCGTCCGCGTTCCAGTGCGGCAGTAGAACGATGGCACGTTTCCCACGCGCGGGAAACCAGCGCGCATTCACCAGATTATTTTCGGGATATGGGGTCTTCACCGGCGCAGTAAACCGCAGGAACTCCGCAGACGTTCCTTTCACTTTCGCTGCGAGCTTCAGGTCAGGAACTTCGCGCGTGGAGAAGACCTGAACTTCACGGTTCTCCAGCCGGAAGTCGTTGGGCCGCGTGTAAGAGTAAAATTCATCGCTCGAGGCGACGATGCGCCGGTTGAAATCGATAAAGAATTTCGCTGGATCATCCACCACCTGCCCCGGACGCGTGCCATTCCGGCAAGGCCAGTCCCGCGCAAACTCTACGCCCCAATCCAGCGGACGCACCACGCGGTTATTGTCCACCGAAGTAAGCCGGTGCTCCCAGTCGTACATCCATTGTGCGTAGCGCGAGGGCATGGTCAATCTTCTAGTGTAACAAGCCCCGGCGCAGCGGCCATTCAGGATTCAGTCAATGGTCGCGATCAGCGATTGGTTCTGGAGATTTGCGGCCTGAGCGGAACGGGAAGTGGCTTAACTGCCGTACCTGCGCGGCACGCGCTTGGAAATGTTGCAGAGGATCTCGTAGAGAGAACTGTTGGCCCACCTTGCATGTTCGAGCGCGTCGACACTTAACCCGTCGCGGGTCCCGAGCAAAATCACTTCATCGCCCACGGCAATCCCAGGGATGCCGGTCACATCCACCAGCGTGAGGTCCATCGAGATGCTGCCGATGATGGGCGCGTAGTGGTCGCGCACAATCACGCGGCCGCGGTTGGACAGCTGGCGGTTGTATCCGTCGGCGTATCCCACGGGCAGCACGGCAACGTGCGCCGGAGCTTTCGTCACGTAAGTTCCGCCGTAGCCAAGGGCTTGATTGGCGGCGAAGTCCCGCATGGAGAGAATGCGCGTCTTCCAGGTGAGCACCGGCTTCACGGGAAGCCGCAGCGTGCCGCCGCTCACTTCACGTCCTGCACGCTGGAACGGCAGATAATATCCATAGAGCGCGACGCCGGGACGCACCATGTTGTTCCAGGTCTCGCGCCGCGAGATCAAGGCGCTGGTGTTGGCCATGTGTATCAATCCAGGATCGAAACCGGCTGCCCGCACCATGCGCTGCGCCTCTTCGAAGCGGCGCTCCTGCTCAGCCACCGAAGGCGCGTCCATGATTTCAGAAGAGGCGAGGTGAGTTGAGAGTCCTTCCAGAACCAGATGCGGAGCCCCGCTTAGAGCTTTCAGGACTGCGGGAAGTTCCTCCAGCGATACACCGAGGCGGCCCATTCCAGTGTCCACTTTCAAATGCACGGCCTGCCGCACCGCTCCAGACGCGGCGGCATTCTCCAGAGACTCGATGTGCCATGGTTCCCACACCGTGGGAGTGAGCCGGAGGCGGGCGATTTCGCTCTCTTCGCCGCGCCAGAAACCCGTCATCAAAAGGATCCGCGATTCAACGCCCGCCTCGCGCAGCGGAATTGCCTCATCGAGCGAGGTGACGCCCAGCCACTTGGCGCCTTCCTCCTGCAAAGCGCGCGAACACTCGACGGCCCCGTGGCCATAAGCGTCGGCCTTCACCACGGCGCACACGGTCACGTTCGCACCCGCATGCTTCACCACCGTGCGGAAGTTTTGCCGCAGCGTAGTCAGCGAAACTTCCGCCCAGGTCGGGCGGGTCGCCACGCGGCTCAGAATTTCTACAGTGGTCGCCACAGCGCTGATTATAGCGGGAGCAGCACGCACTCTCAGGTTACGCTTGGGCTACTCCCGGTTGAGTTCCTCCCTTAGTTTCGTCGACGCCCGGCCGCTTAGTTCCCCGCCAGCGAGAAGTTCACGGTGATCAGGGTCTCCACCTCGACCGGCTCATTGTTCAGGACGTAAGGCCGGTAGCGCCACTGGCGCACCGCCTCAATCGCCGCCGGCACCAGCATGGGATGGCCCGACAGCAGCCTCAGATTCTCGATGATGCCTTGCTTGCTGATCACCGCCTGCAGCACCACCTGCCCCTGAATTCGGACATTGCGCGCCAGCGGAGGATACGTCGGCAGAACTTTGTGGACCAGGTCTCCTTCGCTCATGTGCGAGATGCGGATCGGAGCCACGGCGGGTGGGGTTGCGATCACTGGGACCACCGGGCGGGAAGTGCTGGGAAACAAACCAGGAAGCCCGCGCGGATCTCCCACTGTGTCCCCGGAGGGGTCCGTACCCAGTCCTGTAACCTGTGGCGGACCGTCATCGCCAGGGTCCGGGATGCCATGCGGAATTAATCTGGGCATTCTGAAAGTGATGTCCGCAGCGTTAGTGCGAGGGGTCGTGTTGGAACCAGCGTGCGTCCGGGTAAGCGGCGCCTCTCCCAGAGGTTTCCCCAAGCTGACCGGCGTGGAGAGCGCTCGGAATAGCGGCAAGCCCGCTGGCCGCAGCAGCGGCAAGACCAGCAACACGGCTACCGCCAATGCCTGCAAGCCGAACGAGGTTAAGGCTGTCCATCCCCGGCGCGAACGCTCGTCCCATGACGAATTGAGTGTGTCGTCAAACATGGTGTCCTCCTGAGTCGAAACAGGTACTGCTAAGGACACCAATCCCTGCTCCGCAGGGTAGGTCGGAACAAAGAAAAAAGGCCGCGTTTGCACGCGGCCTCCGGGAACTTTTCCGACACACGCGGTGTCGTGAAAAACTACTTGGGCGGTTCGCTTGACTTGGGCGCCGCAGGCTTCGGAGCTGCCGGCTTCGGTGCCGTGGGCCTCGCTGCAGCGGGCTTGGCCGCAGTTGGCGCGGGTACGCCGGACTGTGTGTTATAGATGTCGATCACCGCCTTGGTAATGTCCCCAGTCTCGGCCCACCACAACACCGGGCTTTGCGGCCAGTTGTTCGAGGTGTCAACAATCAAGCTGTAGCCGTTGTCCTGCGCATATTTGATGATCACCGGCTGTCCCATCTTTTGTAGAATGCGCTGAAATAGGTCTCTCTGTTGATTCTGCGCATCTTCCTGAGCGTCCTGCACCGCGCGATCAAAGGCTTTCTTCTTGGTTTCGATCTGCTTGACCAAAGCGGCGCGGGCGTCCTCATTCAGCTTGTCTTGCTGGGTCTGCAATTGCTTCTGCAAAGCCTCGAGTTCGTCGTTCTGCTGCTTCAATTCGTTTCGTTTCGGCTCCAGCTTCTTGCTCAGGGCGTCCATATCGCGCTGGCCCTCGTTACAACCGAGTATGGCTTCCGTAATGTTGATGGTCCCGATCTTGGTGCCGGTACCAGTCGGGATTATTGGGGACGTCGCCGGAGTTGTGGGCACACTGGCCGCACCCGCGGGAGCGGAGGCACCGGTTTGGGCCCATGCGGGTGACGTCAGGCCAAAAATCGGAGAGAGAACCACAAGGGCCAGGACAGAACGCAGAAACTTGCTTGTCATTGGATCGCTTAAACTCCTTGGAACATTGTTCCGGTAGATCTGGTTCCGGTGAATAGACTCCGGGAATGAACGAAGTAAGAGGACAAGGCGCACACGATTGCCAGCCTCAAACGCCGGGGTTGCGGACGTGTCGTCCACCCCAGATCGCTCCTTGCAATGGCGTGAATCCCTGTAATTATAGAGGTGCTCCTCAACCCCGTCAAACCTTGTACGGCAGACCTGCCCTTGGATCGTGCCCCGGAACCTGTCCTCAGAATGTCGTAGCCACAGTAAAGCGGAACGTCTTACGCGGCTCTCGCAGCAGGAAGCTCGGGGAATAGGCCTGCTTTGCCAAGCCGTAAGTATAGTCACCTGCCGCCTTACTTTGCCCGCAATTCTTCGCATTCGGCGGGCAAATGAGACCCGGGAACATGCTGCGCGTAATCGGAATCGGCGGGTTCGCCGGACTATCCAGCCGCAACGGGTTATACGCCCAATAAATTCGGAAGGGCGCGTTGATCACCGGCAGGAACATCTGGAGTTCAAGCCCGCTGGACATTCTGGGACGCCAGTTGGTCGAGCCCAGAACCTGCAGATCCTGCGACGGCGGTGGAATCAACCTGCTGCCCGGACTGCAAGTATTGGCGGTAGCAGTCTGCGTGAGAATAGGGCATCCGAACTGGGTACCAATCACCGTGTTGTATTGTTCCGACGCAATCTGCAACTGCGACTTTCGGACGACGGGGTCAATGCCCGCGTCCATAAATGGAGCCAGAGCCACCGGCCCATAAATCGTGATGCGGTATTCCACGTTCGTGACCACACTCAAATCGCCGCCAGGGAACGTGATCTGATCGATCGGAATCGGTATGATCACATTTCCAGCGCGAGGATTCTGCGGGTCCTTGGGTACGGGCACGCCGGTGGGATCGGTCAGTGTGATCGATCCGGCACTTGGCAGAAACGCCACCGGGGACACCGAACGTATATCAAACCCGCGCAGATCGTTCTCTCCACCCATGTAAGAACGTTGGAATGGCGGCGCAACCAAGCCACCAAACCCGCTGATAAAAGACCCCTGAACGTTGAAGCCCAATGCGTTGCGGCCTTTCTGGACGGGAACGAACTTCTTGTACTGAACGATGGGCCGGATCGACCGGACCGTCCCGCCCAGGCCAGCGAGTTCCGCCCCCAACGTCAACTGGTGCCCACGGTGGGGCGAGATCGGACTGTCGATGGTGTTGAAGGAGAAGTTAGGAAAGATCTTGCTGGTGATGATCCCGGCCAGCGCATTGGGCCCAGAAATTCCGCGGAAGGCCAGAAACTCGAACAGATTCCTGGATGCCGTGCTCAGCGCCAGCAGCGAGGACCGGTCGAACGAGTAGGTGACTCCCACGCGCTTGAAGGATCGCCGCAGCGGGTAGCTCAACGACAACGTGAATCCGGCGCTTGATTGTGTGTAATTCTGCAGATTCTGCAGCACGGCGTTGGGTAGGTTCAGGTTCTGCCCGCTGAAGACGGAGAGCTGCCGCGCCTGGTCGAACGTGGTCTTGGTGTAGTACACGTTGAAACCAAACTGCAACGGCCGGTCAAACATGTAGGGCTGCGTGAAGCCGAAGCGGACGCTCTTCGCCAGGTTCCCCACACTGGCCTGCACCTGCAGCGTCTCGCCGAGGCCGAGAAAGTTGTTGGTCGCGTAGTTGATGCCTATGAAGGCGCCTTCCAGTCCGCTCACGCCGCCATTCAGGCCAATACTGTTCTTGCCCTTCTCATGGACCTTTAAGGTCAGGTCGACCTGGCCGTTTTTCTCGTCCAGTTGGCGGGTGGTGATGTTGGGGTCGTCTGGCTTCAACTGGTCGAAATAGCCCAGTTGGTTCAAGCGTTGCAAGCTCAACTCCCAGAGCCGCGAGTCGTAAATGTTGCCTTCCTCCAATGCGATCTCGCGTCGGATCACCTTGTCACGCGTCGTGGTGTTGCCCTGGAACTCGATGCGGCGTACGTAGAACTGCTTGCCTTCGTCTACGTCGATATCGAGAAAGATCTCCTTCTTGTCGTCGTCAAACCTGGTGTCGGGAATCGAAGTGAAGTTGATGTAGCCCAGCTGACCGTAGGCCTTGCGCAGGGCTTCCAGACCCTTGCCCACTTTCTCCTTGCTGAAGACCTCTCCGTCCTTGATGGGAAAGATGGCTCGCAGCCCCTTCACGTTCTGTACCGCCTTGTTGTTCTTGAACGTGATTCCACCCAGCGTGTAGCGCTCGCCCTCCTCGATTGACATTGTGATGTCGACCGCCTTGCCCGGCCCTCCCTGCAGCAGCGGGATGTGGCCGCCAGTGTGCCCAGTATCATGAATCTGCGTCTTGGGGTCACCAGGGTTGGCCTTAAAATAGCCCCGATTCTGGTACTCGTTCCGGACGCGTTCCGTATCTTCCGCCAGCTTGGTTGCGTCGTAGGTTCTGGCAAAGATGTTTTCCAGGAAAATCGAGTGTGGCACTCCGATGGGCCGCAGGTTCTTCATGGCGTATCGCAACGTCCGCGAATTGACGTTCTTATTGCCCTCGAACTTGATCTTGCCCACCTTGACCTTAGGACCCTCTTTGATCACAAATGTGATTCCGACCGCAGCCGGTGGGATCTGCCGCACTTCGGTACGAACCGTGGAAAACTGCCTGCCATGTTCCGCCAGCAGGCCTTTGATCGTCACTTCCGCCTTCTTGACCTTCGTCGGATCATACTGGCTCTCTACCGACAGTCCGACCTTCGCCTCCTTAAAGCGGTCCAGGATGTCACTGTTCGAGACTGAACTGGCGCCAACGTAGTCGATCGAGCGGATGGTCGGCTTTTCCTTGACCTGGATAATCAGCCGCCAACCCTTTGGGGTCTGTTCTCGGAGGAAAACAATATCCGAGAAATACCCTGTGTTCCAGAGTGAGTTGAAATCGCGCTCCAGAGCCGCAGTGTCATAGATATCACCGGCATGGGTGAAGACGCGTGCTTTGACTGTCTCGGAGGGAATTCTACGGTTGCCCACGACGTTGATCTCAGAGATCAAGTCCGTCTGCGCCCAGCTGGCTGAGGCGGTGAGCAGAGCCAGCGCCATCCCGAACCCCCATGCGAGCCCTTTCATTCTCCGGCAAAGCCGTGCGAATGAAGAAGATGGAGGCTGAACAGCGCGGGATGAGCCGTGGCTGCGCCCGGGCACAGCACTATCTGCATGAGAGCAAAGATGAATCGCTACGACCTCAGCCTCTGGGATGTAGGAAAACGATCATTATACGGTAGATAAACAGAAAGCGTCCAAGCCGCCACTCTTGCCGGTGGCTTCATGGAAGGGACTTGGCGGACTCCACTTCAACCAAGACGGAATAAAACGTGGCGGAGTTGCCCAGGTCGGTAAGTTTTTCTGAGGTTAGGACATTAATATTCTGCAATCCGGGCCCCAGCTTGGCCCAGTTCAGTCTAGCCGATACCACTCCTGGCTGCACAGCGCCATCCACGCGAGCCTTCAAGAATATTTCTCCTCTATGGTTGTACACCCTTACGGTCTCTCCGTCGGCGATGCCGCGCGCCCGCGCGTCAGCAGAAGCCATCTCCAGCAGGTTGGTCTCTTCCATCTCCTGGACCGTCGGCACATTGGAAAAAGTTGAGTTCAGGAAGTTGTCGGCCTTGCGCGCCAGAAGCTCGAGAGGAAAGGCTTTCCCTTGTCCTCCATGCCGTGACTCTGAAGGAGGTATGAACTCGGCCACCGGATCAAGTCCCTGCTCCTTGATCGCTTCACTATACAGCTCAGCCTTGCCCGAAGCTGTGCGGAAGTTGCCGTGTGCGAATGGGAGAAACGGTTCTGACTGGCCACTGCTCACTGACCCCTGGCTACTGAAGTTCAGCCGCACTTGCCGTTCCCGCTCCAGGCGTTCCCGGTTTATTCCCTCCAGCCACGGGTTGCTCGAAGCCAGCGCCCCGTCGATCATCTCGTCGATGCCCTCGCTGAAGCACGAATCCTTGAATCCCATCCGCTGGGCTAATGCCCGGAACACTTCCACGTTCGAGCGGCACTCTCCCAACGGCTCGATCGCCTGATCCGACACTTGAAGGTAGTAGTGTCCGTAGGCTGCCTGCAAATCTTTATGCTCGAAGAAGGTCGTCGCCGGCAGGAGTATGTCGGCGTAATCGGTGGTGTCGGTGAAAAACTGTTCGTGGACGACAGTGAATAGGTCGGCACGCTTGAGCCCGCGAATCACCTGGTTGTGATTGGGGCACACGGCCGCCGGATTGGAGTTGTAGACGAACAGTGCTTTCACCGGCGGATCGCTCAGCGTGTTCAAAGCCTTGCCCAGTTCCACCATGTTCACCACTCGCGGCGGATGTTCCATCCCCGCTGGCGCAAGGTCAGGACGCCTCAGCGCATCTTTGTTGAGGTCAAACGCTTCGCTGGTGGACATCTGCAGGCCGCCGCCTACTTCCTTCCACGATCCCGTGATGCAAGGCAGCATCACGATGGCGCGCGTGGCCATTCCTCCGCCTTCGGAGCGCTGCACGCCATAATTCAGCCGGATCACAGAAGGCCGCACCGTGGCATACTCACGCGCCAGCTTGCGGATGTCTTCAGCCGCAATCCCCGTCCACTGCGCCACACGCTCCGGCGGATAAGCTCTCACTTTCTCGCGCAGTGCGTCGAATCCGAGCGTGTACTTCGCCACGTAATCGGGATCGTGCAGGCCCTCGCCGATGATAACGTGCATCATGGCCAGCGCCAGCGCGCCATCGGTACCAGGATTAATCGGAAGGTACCAATCGGCGCACGCCGCCGTGCGCGTGCGGTAGGGATCGATCACAACCAGCTTCGCGCCCTTGCGCCGCGCCTCCTCGATGAACGGCCACAGGTGAACATTGTTGCCGTGAATGTTCGAGGCCCAGGCAATGATGTAGCGGGAATGGACGAACTGCTCCGGCTCAGTGCCGAGTTTTATGCCGAGCACAGACTTCAACCCGGCCTCGCCCGCGGCAGAACAAATGGTGCGATCCAGTTCAGAAGCACCCAGGCGACTGAAGAATCGGCGGTCCATGGAGCCGCCATTGAGCGCGGCGATGGTTCCCCCGTAGGAATAAGGCAGAATCGCCTCGGTACCAAACTCGGTGGTGATGCGACGAAAGCGCGAGGTGATTTCGTCGAGGGCTTCGTCCCACGTGATGCGCTGCCAGGGTTGCGTGGCGCGGGCGCCCTCGCCCGCGTTGGCAGCGCCACGATCCAGCCCCTTCGGAGCAACCCTGCGCATCGGATACAGCACCCGGTCCGGCGAATAAACCCGGTCCAGATACTTCGCCACCTTGGCGCACAAAAACCCGCGCGTCACCGGATGCCCCGGGTCTCCCTGAATTTTCGTTGCGCGCCCGTCTTCGACCGTGATCAGCACTCCGCAAGCATCGGGGCAATCGTGCGGACACGCGGCATGGACAACTTTCTTCATGACTCGATCAATTATACGGTGCTTTCACTCGTCACTCTTGACGAGCCCAATTTGCAGGACATACCATGAAGGTCGCGCGTAGCCTCTCTGACGCATCCTAGGAGCAAAGCGTGAAAATTGCCCGACGTATTCTAGTGACCTCGGCCATCACGCTGGCCGTTATCTTCGTCGGCGTGCAATGGGTTCTTCCCGTGGTGCTCTCTTTTGACGCGGCGAGAAACTCCCCTCCGATTACCAGAATAGTACCGACCGACTTGAAAGATACGTCCACTTCGGAGGCTCCGGGAAAGACGCTATCGTACTTCGGCTATGAATTTGAGGTCCCCTGGAGCGATCTCGACGAGAATCAGACCCTGCTGTATCCCACGGACAAGCCCGAGAAATGTAGAGCCGACCTTCGTTTTCGTTCGGGATTGCGACTGATCGTTACTGCCATCCCCGCCGGAGAGTGGACCAACGAACTCGCCACGCAATTCAAAGTCCCCCGCCAGAGCATCGAGTCTTCCTTCGAGGCGAAATCGGACTATGGCTTTCTCAAGAACCTGTATGAGTTCACTCCGGGCAAGATGCACTACTGGGCCCTCTCGCCGCGGATTCACTATCGCGAGCACCTCCTCCTCACGATCAAAACTGCTGCGCTACCGCCCTCGACAGGCACCGGGATCTTCAATCTGCTGAATCAAAGCTACAAAGGTTTTCAAGAGGGGAATCCGCAAGTCCGGCAAGATGGAATCGATGTTCGTCTTTTTTCGGACCAGGGCAGCGTCGAGATGATTTTTTCTCAGAAGAACTACAAGAACTCCGCCGGTGTTACGCAGCCTGAGATCAACCGCATCGTTCAGTCCTTGCGTAAGGCACCGCACGAGGGGGCAAGTGACGGCGAAAGGGCGACGGGCAAGGGTACATCGTAAGGGGCGCAGCGATCGCCCCTACTTCAACTCCAGCACTTCTTTTTCTTTGCCCTTGCTCATTTCTTCCATCTTCTTGATTTCGTCGTCGGTAAGCTTCTGTATCTCATCCAGCGACCGCTTCTCGTCGTCCTCGGTGATCTTCTTGTCCTTCAGCGCCTTCTTGATGGCATCGTTGCCGTCGCGGCGAATATTGCGCACGGCAGTGCGGTGCTCTTCGAGCACCTTGTGCAGGTGCTTCACCATGTCCTGCCGGCGCTCTTGCGTCAGCGCCGGCACCGGCACGCGGATCAGCTTGCCGTCGTTCATCGGATTCAGCCCGAGTTCAGCAGAGCGAATGGCTTTCTCGATCACCGCCATCTGCGACGTATCGTAGGGCTGGACGGTGATCATCTGCGGCTCCGGTGCGTGCACCTGCGCGATCTGGTTGAGCGGCATCTGCGAGCCGTAATAATCAACATTCACGCTGTCGAGCATGTGCACATTGGCGCGGCCGGTGCGCGTCGCCGCCATCGCCTTGCGGAAGTCTTCGACGGCCTTATCCATCCGCGTCTTCAGTTGGACGTAAGTTTCTTTCAGGCCCGGAATCGCGGCCATTGTGGCTTGAGCCATATTCAGTCAGCTCCGTAGGATGTCAGACATCAAAACGCTGAATTATAAACCCAACAGAAAGCTGCCACGGATTGTCACGGAGTATCACGGATCAGAAATCCAGAAATCCGTGCGAATCCGTTAAAATCCGTGGCTAAAGGTCTTAAGCGCTCACCCTCGACCCAATCTTCTCCCCGCTGACCACGCGCCGGATGTTCCCGTGCTGATTCAGATTGAACACAATGATGGGAAGGTTATTGTCCTTGCACAAGCTGATGGCGGTCGAATCCATCACCTTCAAGCCAAGCTTCAGAACGTCCATGTAAGTAATGTTCTCGAACTTCTTCGCGTCCTTCACCTTCATGGGATCGGCGTCGTAAATGCCATCGACCTTGGTGGCCTTGAGAATCACGTCGGCCTTAATCTCCATCGCCCGGAGCGATGCCGCAGTGTCGGTCGAGAAGTAAGGATTGCCCGTGCCGCCGGCAAAGATCACTACGCGGCCTTTCTCCAGATGCCGAATCGCGCGCCGCCGGATAAACGGCTCCGCGACCTGGTTCATCTCAATCGCCGTCTGCACGCGGGTGTAGACGTTCTGCTTTTCGAGCGCGTCCTGCAAAGCCAGCGCGTTGATCACGGTAGCCAGCATGCCCATGTGATCGGCGGAAACGCGGTCCATGTCGCGGGCCTGGTCTGCCACGCCGCGGAAAAAATTCCCGCCGCCCACGACGATCGCAAGCTGCACTCCCAACTTGTGCACGTCGGCCAGTTCGGCTGCGACTTCGTGGATGCGTGCCGTGTCTACACCGAAACCTTGGTTAGCAGCCAGGGCTTCTCCGGAAATCTTGAGCAGAACGCGTTTGAAGGCAGGGGTTTGCATGGTCTTGCGGAATTCTCGAACTGCATTAACAAGAGCCTCAGGGAAGACGGCCTAAGACCCAACCAACGAATCTCCTCGGCCGCGAACCCGAGGGAAAGCGAGCCAAGAACATGAGCAGCACACAAATCAGGAAAATCGCGCCGATCATTCTACGGTAGCCGAATTCGTACTCCACCAGCCACAATACTGCAAAAATACAGACGCCAACTAGCACTCGACTGATTTTCGGGGTAAATCTCTGCTCCAAGGTTCCTCCTCCGCGCTGGAAGGTCCCCAGATCCTCGCGAAAAAGGCGCCGTAGGCGCCCTGAATTACTCCGCTCTCTGTTCCGTAGGCTTGGTCGTAGCGACAGTCTCACCCGCGTCGCCCACCTTGAAGCGCGCGAAGCGCCGCACACTGATGTTCTCGCCGAGCTTCCCGATCTTCGCCGCTATGAGCTGCGCGATCGACATGGTCTGGTCCTTGATGAAGGGCTGCTCCAGCAGACAGACCTCTTCATAGAACTTCTCCATTTTGCCGATCACCATCTTCTCGGCAATATTCTGCGGCTTGCCGGAGGCGACGGCCTGCGCCAGAAAGATTTCCTTCTCGCGCGCAAAGTCCGCCGCAGTGACGTCTTCCTTGCGCACGTACTTAGGATCGCTGGCCGCAATGTGCATCGCGATATCGTGCACTAGTTCCTTGAAGTCGTCAGTGCGTGCCACGAAATCGCTCTCGCAGTTCACTTCGACAAGCACACCGATCTTGCCGCCTGCGTGAATGTAGCTGGTTACCGCGCCTTCACTGGTCACACGCGTCGCTTTCTTGGCCGCAACCGACACGCCCTTCTTGCGCAGAATCACGACCGCCTGCTCCATATCGCCCTTGGCCTCGGTCAGGGCCTGTTTGCAATCCATCATCGGTGCCCCGGTCTTTTCCCGGAGATCTTTCACTTGCTGCGCGGAAATGTTTGGGCGCTTGTCGTCATCGGGATCGAGCGTAGCTGTGGTTACCATGTTCGAATGATTCCTTTTTCTTTTTTCTTTCTTATAGACAGCTTCTATATCCTTGAAACCTTGAAACTCTGAAACTTTGCAACCTTGCCTCTACAAACCTAGACCCGCGCCGGACGACCCGCGCGGGTCTAATCTCAAACGCCCGGTTTGTTTTTCTGACCACTGACCACTAGCCACTGACCACTGCTTCTAAACCGTCTGGCTCTCCACCTTGATCGGAACCTCGCCATCCTCGTTCGCCACCGGCTTCTTATGCGTCCCCGGACCCAGCACCTCTTCCATGCTGATGTTTTCGCCAATGTCGGCGATATCAGATGCTGCCGCAGCCTCCTGGGCGCGTAACTCGTTCGCCGCCGCGGCGTCTTCCGCCTGCTGCAATTCCCGGGCCTGCGCCTGCTCCGTGGCCGCCGTCATGTCGGCGACCTGTTTGTCGGTCATCAACTGCGCGCCCTCGGCAATCGATTCTGAAATCTTCGAAGTAAACAGCCGGATCGCGCGCAACGCGTCATCGTTGCCCGGAATCACATAATCCACTTCGCTGGGATCGCAATTCGTATCCACCACCGCGACCACCGGAATGCCCAGCTTGCGCGCCTCGCGCACTGCGATCTGCTCCTTGTTCGAATCGATGACGAACACAGCATCCGGCAACCGGCTCATGTTTTTGATGCCCGCCAGGTTGGCCTGCAAATGTTTGCGCTCGCGCTCCAGCTTGATCACTTCTTTTTTCGGCAGCAGCTCGTAGCGGCCATCCGTGGCCATCTCATCGAGCTCTTTGAGCCGCTTCACCGACTTCTGCACCGTAATCCAGTTGGTGAGCAGCCCGCCCAGCCAGCGCTGGTTGATGTAAAAGCCGCCGCATTTCGTAGCCTCCTCGGCAATGGCGTCCTGCGCCTGGCGCTTGGTGCCCACAAACAGCACAATCTTGCCGTCGGCCGCCAGTTCCTGGACGAATTTTGACGCCTCTTTGAACATCTTCAGCGTCTTTTGCAGGTCGATGATGTAAATCCCGTTGCGCTCTCCGAAGATGTATTCCTTCATCTTAGGATTCCAGCGCTTGGTCTGATGCCCGAAGTGAACTCCCGCTTCGAGCAACTCCTTCATGGTGATAGTAGCCAATGAACCTCCTCGTTAAGTCTGCATCCTTTGCGTAAGTTCCGCTCCGGATTGCCATTCCCGTCCCCGCGCCGCGAGGCACAGGAAGAATTGAACACCTAAAAACAGTTGCCAGTGGCCAGTTGTCAGTAGCCAGTGAAGACCCTTGTCATTCCGACCCCGAGCGAAAGCGAGGGGAGGAATCTCGGTCTTGCCTGCCACACGAACATCTACCGCTTGCTGAACTGGAACCGCTTCCTCGCGCCCTTCTGACCGTACTTCTTTCGTTCCTTGCCGCGCGAGTCCCGCGTGACCAAACCTTCCGACTTCAGCTTGCCGCGCAGCTCCACGTTGAACTGCATCAGGGCGCGCGCGATGCCGAGCTTCACTGCATCAGCCTGGCCGCGCACTCCACCGCCCAACACACTGGCGACGATATTGAACGAGGCCGCCGTATCCGTGGACGCCAACGGAGCCTTCGCGGCTGAGCGCTGCGCCGGAGTCACAAAATATTCCTCAAACGCACGCCCGTTCACTTTGAAATCGCCGCTGCCCGGACGCAAATAAACCCGCGCAATCGCCCGCTTCCGTCGTCCCGTTCCGTAGTACTGAACCAATTCAGCCATTTAGCTTCCAGCTCCTAATCTCTATCTCTTTCGTCCCGAACCATTGTCATCCTGAGCGCAGCCGTTCGTCAGGCGGAGCGAAGGATCTCAATCTTCTCAACTCTCGCGCCTGAACGTCTCTACGCCCGAACTTCCAACTTCAGATCCTGCGGCTTCTGAGCCTCGTGCGGATGCTTGTCGCCCTTGTACACATTCAGCTTCGAGAGCATGTGTGCCGCCAGCTTGTTCTTCGGCAACATGCGTCGCACCGCATCTTCAATAATCTTTTCCGGCTTGCGCGCCAAACGCTTGCGGTAATCCTCGGTGCGCAGACCACCCGGATAACCCGTGTAGTGGTGATACTGCTTCTGCTCCGACTTCATGCCGGTGGTGCGAATCTTCTCAGCGTTGACCACAATCACGTGATCGCCAGTATCCAGAAAGGGCGTGTACTGCGGATTTTCCTTGCCCATCAGGACGCGCGCCACCTGCGAGGCCAAACGCCCGAGCGTCTGCCCATCCGCATCCACGACATACCACTTGCGCACAATTTCCCCCGCTTTGGGGAAATAGGTAGACATCAGAATTCTCCCAGAATGAAAAAAATTGCGAAACGCGATTGAATGCAACAAAGAAGACCGCTCGTTGATTCTCCGGCGAGGACGCCAGACCATCAGGCGGGCAACCGCGAGACTTCCCAAAGTCTTTAAGATACCGTAGCCTGCGGGAGAATGTCAACGCAGAGTTAACAAATGCGAGTAACGGATTCCCCACCTATGCTAATATTCCGGCCCATGGCCGCGCCATTACTCACCCTCCGTCGCCTCGCGCCCATCGCACTCGCCCTAATCACCCTCTGCGCCTTCGCAGGCGATGAAACCGGTCAACGCGCTCCGCGATTCCGCGCCAAAACCACGACCGGAGACCAGTTCAACAATGCGTCGGTCAAAGGCAAAGTCGTCCTGTTCGAGTTCTGGACCACCTGGTGCAAATACTGCGAGGCCGAAGCCGACCTGGTTGACGACGTCGCCAAAGAATTTGCCGGGAAAGGCCTGATCGTGCTCGCCGTCGACGTCCTCGAGCCCGACCAAAAGGTGAAGAAATATCTCGTCGATCACCCGCGGTCCGTGCCCATCGTGCTCACCAAAGACACCAACCTCGCCGCCATGTACAACGCCCAGAGCTATCCGATTTATGTGGTGATCGACCGCGACGGAAACATAGCAGGCGAACAACGCGGCGCCGCCGGAGAAAGTGGACTACGGCGGCTGCTAAAGCGGGCGGGAATCGAAGCGAAGGAATCAGAGGATTGAGCGATTTGGAGCAGATCGGCGATCTGGTTTGGCTAAAGGCTAAGAGCTAAAAGCTGACAGCTGCTTCACTCATATGCCAGCGCCTCAATCGGATCTTTCCCCGCCGCCTTGAATGCCGGATAAAGTGCCCCCACCATCGCACCCAGCACTGCCACCAGCATAGCCCGCAGAACCCAGTCGCCGGTTACCACGACCTGCACGAGCGGAAAGCGATGCCGGATGGCCCAGCTCGCCGCAAAGCTGAATCCAATCCCCAGCACGATGCCGAGCACGGCCAGCAATCCTGTCTCCCGCAGAATCGCGCTCACAATATAAAACTTCGAGGCGCCCATTGCTTTCAGGATTCCGATCTCGCGGGTGCGCTCCATCACCGCTGCGTACATCGATTGAAAAATCACGAGGAAGCCGATGATCACGCTGACTCCAATCACCACGCCGATGAACGGCCGGAAGCCGGGCAGATGGCTGGGCGTCATCATGCTGAGATACTCCTCAGTCGACTGCACGGAATACTTCTCCATCCCGGGCTGGCTCTTCACCTCGTTCACCACCGCCCCGGCATTGGCAGGGTCGTCGAGTTTGAGATAAAAGACCGACGCTTTGTCTTTGGCGCCGAGCAGGTCCTGCAATGAGGCCAGCGGCAGGAACTTGCGTGCGCCGCGGCCATTCTCCACAACTCCAGCGACGCGGAAGTTGTGGTTCAGGACCTCCATCGTGTCCCCCACCTTCACGTGTTTCTGGCGGGCAATGTAATCATCCACCAACATCTCATTTGGCCCCTGGAACGGGCCGCCCTGCACGAATTGAAATGGCCCGCCTAAAGCCTCGAAACTCGGCAGATCGATTCCGTCAATCAATTCGATGGCGCCTGCGGTAGTGAGCTGCCAGATGACCGGGCTCACCACCTTCACGTGGGGCAGTTTGCGCAAGATGTCAGCCACCTTCACCGGGACAGGAGCGCTGCTGATGCCCGCCAGGTTCGACGATCCCGGCGGCTGCACAATCACATCAGCCCCAACACCCGCCTGCCGGCTCTTAGAGTCGTTCATGATGCCATAGGAAAGCCCGGCGATCAGCAGAATCAACGCTACCTCCAGCGCGACGGCCACAATGCTGATCAGCGACCGGATCGGCCGATGCACGAGATTAGCGACAACCATTCGGTTCATCATGGCTAGGAAGTCAGACTAACGGTTGTTCCTCGCTACCGGTGGTACGTGCGCCGAGCTCGATTGCGGCTTGTCCAGATGCACCACCTCCGCCCCCGGCGGCTGCTCCAGCGCAAACTGATCGTCCCGCAGTTGCTGGTTGATCTCCAGCTTCAACATATTGAGTTTGATGTCGTACTCCTCTTGAGGACGGGCAATCTCGATGCGCGATGGAAAGCTGACGCCCTCGTAATCCTTGTAGTCCGCGTAGCGGGCGTCGGTCACGAGTTTTCCGCCCTCATAAAGGTACTGGCGATGCGGCTGCAGGTCGGTGCGGCTGAAAACAATCTTGCGCGACAGTTCCCCGCCGTTTTCACCCTTCTTGCGGATCACGGTCAGCTCGTAGTCTTCCTGTAGAACTCGATTCCCTTTGGCGTCGTGCAGAATCTCATAACTGTTCTCCAGCACCGCGATCTCGTGTTCGGGATCAATGGGTTGGACCAGAAGCGCGTCGTAAATATCCTGCGGCCGAATGCTTTCCATGGGCTGGTCCGCATTGTGCGTCTCCACATCGTTGCGCCCCACCACGAAGCGGTTCTTTGGCGGAATCCACAGCTTGAACTCTTGCCCGTTGCTCACCATGTCGAAGGCGGTGGTTCGTACGATCGGCAGCAACCCGATCATGTGCAGCATCGCGGGTTGCCGCACCAGCACATAGCCACGAATCTCTTTGTAGTCGGTGACATGCCCCTTTTTCGCCCCGCCCGCGGAAGTGTCAATGTCCACCGTCGCCTTCAGGGACCGGATCTTCTCCGCCTGCCGCTGAATGCTGTCAATCAACGCCGATTGGGTCGATTCCCGCAGCGGGTCGTGGGAGTAGCGTTCCTCCACCGGCCGCGTCCGGAACAAACAGCCCGTAGTGGGCAGTACCGCGAAAAACAACGTCAGGGCCCAAAAGGGCGAGATACGTCTCATGCAGGGATTAAGTCTGTCTCCACGTTATTTGAGTATACCGCGCCGGAAAGGGTGCAAAACCAGCAAGGACTCGATCCTTGGCGGAGCAAGGGTGGTTATCGGCATGGTTACATTTTTCCGATCCTTACTAAAGTCAGCTACGCGCGCCTTCCCTCATCCTCTAGACTGTCACCATCGTGCCTAAAATTGCCCGCAAGACCCTCTGGCTCATCTTTATTGCGGTGCTCGCTTTCGCGGGCTGGTTCGCCTGGGCCCTGCTCATCCCAGTTGAACCACCGGGAAAAACCTTCGTGATGCTGCATCCGGGATACTCCACCCGCCGCATCGCCTCCGAACTCAAGTCCGCCGGAGTCATTCGCAGCGAGGAAGCGTTCATCCTCTGGCACTACATCCGCCGCCGCCGTTCGCTCAAGGCCGGCGAATATCTCTTCGACAAGCCGGCCAACATCATCGACCTGCAAAAGCGCCTCCGCCGGGGCGACGTTTATTTCCATACCGTAGTCGTCCCCGAAGGCTTCACCATGTTCGACATCGCCCGCGCCGTCGAAGCCGCCGGACTCGGCCCGGCGGAAGACTTCCTGAAAGTGGCAGAATCGGATAAGGCGCTGATTGCTGACATCGCTCCCGGCGCGCCGTCGCTCGAAGGCTACCTCTTTCCTGATACCTACGAATTCAGCCGCATGCAAACTATGCAGGAAATAGCCGCAGCCATGGTCAAACAGTTCCGCCAAGTCGCGCACCAGATTGGATTGATTCAATCGCAGCCGGGCGACTCTCCGTCCGATCTCAAGCGCACCGTGATTATGGCATCGATCATCGAGAAAGAAACGTCGGTCGCCGAAGAGCGCCCGCTGGTCGCCAGCGTCTACTACAACCGCCTCGCGAAAAACATCGCGCTCGACGCCGACCCCAGCATTATCTATGCCGAACTCTTAACGGGAGCGTACTCGGGTGCCCTGCATCACGCCGACATGCACTTCCCCTCCCGCTACAACACCTACAAATACCCGGGACTTCCGCCCGGCCCTATCGCCAATCCCGGCAAGAGCTCTCTGGAAGCTGCCATGCGACCTGCGGAAAGCGACTACTACTACTTCGTCGCCGACGCCCAGGGCCACCACCGCTTCGCCCGCACCATCGAAGAGCACAATAACAATGTTGCCGCCTACCGCCGCGCCATGCGCGGAAAGTAAGCCGCGGCCATCACGCTCGAAGCCGCAGACGCCCCAAGCGAAGGTATAATCGACAGCGCCTTATGAAGCGGCACGTGCTGATCTACGGGTTAGTCGGCGGAATCCTCATTACCCTGTTGAAGTGGACTGAGTACCGGTTCCTGGTAATCGAACACTCCCTCGAAATCTACGGTGGACTCACCGCGGTGACCTTTGCCGTTCTCGGTATCTGGCTTGGACTCAAGTTGACGCGGCAGAAAATCGTTGTGAAAGAGGTCCCCGTCGCGGCCGGGGAACCGTTCGTCCTGAACGAGCGAAAACAAGAGGACCTCGGCATCACGCGCCGCGAGCTTGAGGTCCTCGAACTGATCGCCCAGGGGATGAGCAACCGCGAAATCGCCGGCAAACTTTATGTGAGCGAGAACACGGTCAAGACCCATTCCAGCCGCGTCTTCGACAAATTAGGAGCCCGGCGACGGACTCAGGCGGTCCAGCTCGGCAAGGAATTCGGCTTGCTTCCTTAAACTACTCACCAGAAAGATTGATTTTTCATCCCCGCAGCCAAAATCATCCGAAATGATGACGACAGAAACCCTGTCTGACGTGGTATTGTGCGTCGGGATTCAAATTTACAGAACACACTGCATCTCACCATCACCCGCATAGGAGGTCTCATGAAGCGAGTCACTGGGATTGGCGGCATCTTCTTCAAGGCCAAAGATGCTCCGGCATTACAGGCCTGGTATAAGCGGCACCTGGGAATCGATGTCCAGGAGTGGGGTGGAGCAGCGTTCACCTGGACCGACGGTGAAGGCAAGCCAGTGGCCGGAACAACTGCCTGGTCGATTGATCCGTCGCAAAGCAAGCACTTTGCTCCCAGTACCGCATCCTTCATGGTCAACTACAGAGTCGAAGACCTTCACGGATTGGTCAAAGCCTTGCGAGAAGAAGGCTGCAACGTGCTCGAAAAGATCGATGAATCCGAGTATGGAAAGTTTGCCTGGGTCATCGATCCGGAAGGAAACAAGGTAGAACTGTGGCAACCGCCTGCCGGCCAATGAGTAGGGTTGACGCCCGCGACGGCAATCTGCGGCCTGACCTGGCATTCAAGCGAAGCTGCGCAAACAGCCGCGCAGCCCGCTTAGCTCTACGTTGAGAATGGAGACACCTATGAAAAAAACCATACTGGTTTTCGGACTGATTTCCGGCGTTCTTTCCTCCCTGATGATGGTGGCCACGGTGCCGTTCATCGACAAGATAGGGTTCGACAAGGGCTATTACGTCGGCTACACCGCCATTGTGCTCTCGTTCTTGCTGGTGTTCTTCGGCATCCGCTCCTACCGCGACAACGTGGGCCACGGCCAGATCACGTTCACCAAAGGGTTCACGGTCGGCATCTGCATAACCCTGATTTCGTGCGTCTTCTATGTCGTAACCTGGGAAATTCTTTATTTCACTGTGCTGCACAGTTTCATGGCCCACATGGACAAATACGCCACCTACGTGGTCGAGAAGCTTAGAGCCTCTGGCGCAAGCGCGGCAGCCATCCAGGCGAAAATTCAGGAAATGAAGAGATTTCAGGAGCTGTACGAGAACCCGCTGTTCAATGCGGCGATGACGTTCATCGAGCCTTTCCCAGTCGGACTCGTCATCACCCTGATGTCCGCGGCGATCCTACGGAAAAAGCCGCAATCGCAATCGGCGCAATCGCCCTTGGCGGCATCCAGTTGAATCGGTAACCCAACCACGAAGGCTCTAAGTTTCAGCGTTTCCTTCGTGTACCTTTGTGACCTTAGTGGTCCATCCGTTCTTGTCTCCGCCGCGCCTGACAAACCCCTCCCACAACGGGGTGTACAATCCTGTCTTCAATGATGGCGACTTCCTCAACCTGGGACAGAGATAAAGACGAACTAGACGCCCGAACCATCCCGCTGGAAGCGATTCTGGCGGCTCGTCAGCGCGTCTATCAAGCCGCCATCCGTACCCCGCTCGTCCCCCTCTACTACGATGACGCTCCCGCCGAGATTTATCTCAAGCTCGAATCTTGCCAGCCGATCGGTTCGTTCAAGATACGCGGGGCATACAACGCCATCTCCTTATTGAAGCCGGAAGACCGGGCAAGAGGCGTGTGGACAATCAGTGCCGGCAACGCGGCGCAGGGAGTGGCCCTGGCAGCCAGAATCTTGGGAGTCAGTTGCGAAGTCCTGGTCATGGACACCGCACCCGCCGCCAAGCTCGACGCCATCCGGCGCCTGGGCGCCAGCATCCGTCAGGCTTCGATGGACGAGTGTTGGACCGCCGTGATTGAACGCAAGCATCCCGCGTTTCACGGCGCTTTTATTCATCCCTTCGACGACGACGACTTCATCGCCGGCAACGCCACCGCCGGTCTGGAAATACTCGAAGACCTGCCGGACGTCACCGCCATCGTGGCTGGCTTCGGAGGAGGCGGCCTGAGTTGCGGCATCGCATCCGCGATGGCCGCCTTGAAGCCAGAAGTGAAAGTGTATGCCGCCGAGCCGGAGACCGCCGCGCCGCTTCACCTCTCGTTCATCAAAGGCTCAGCCCAGAAGTTTCCCGACTGGAAAACAAGTTTTGTCGATGGCTGCGGCGGCAAGACAGTCCTGCCCACCATGTGGACCCTCGCCAGCCGCCTGCTCGCAGGCTCGATCGTCGTCTCGCTCGAAGAAACCCGCCGGGCAATGACCATCGTCGCCGCCCGCAATCACATCATCTGCGAAGGCGCAGCCGCATGCGCCGTCGCCGCCGGACTCACCGGCAAAGCCGGGAGCGGAAAAATCGTCTGCATAGTCAGCGGCGGCAACATCGACCTCAGCAAGTTCGCTGAGCTGGTCTCGACCCCGCCAGTCCCGGCCCGGCAAACGTAGGAGGCCCTATGTCCGTTTCGCCACCTGTTACTTCCATCGAGACAGCACCGGCGCCCGCAGCTTCCTCCAGCAGCGCGTCTACTCGCCTGACCTCTCTCGATCTCTTCCGCGGCATCACCATCGCCGCTATGATCCTGGTCAACAATCCCGGCAACGAGCACGCGTATTGGCCTCTCGAACACGCTCAGTGGAACGGCTGGACTCCCACCGATCTCATCTTCCCCTTCTTCCTCTTCATCGTCGGAGTCTCGCTGGTGTTCTCTTCCGAGTCCCGGCTCAGTCGAGGTGATTCCCGCGCCCTGCTCTTGCGTCATGCCTTCCGCCGCGCCCTGCTCATCTTCGCCATCGGTTTGGCTCTGAACTGCACTCGGATCTTGTTCTCCTGGTCGAGTTCCAGTGGGCTGCGCATTCCTGGAGTCCTGCAACGCATCGGCATCTGCTATCTCGCCGCGTCAATCCTTTTTCTGTATGTCAAACCCAAAGCCCGTGCTCTTGTAGTTGTCGGCCTGCTAGTCGGCTACTGGATCCTGATGCGCTTCGTGCCGGTTCCGGGCCTCGGAGTTCCCGGTCGAGACATGCCGTTCCTTCACCCCGACGCCAATCTCGGCGCCTATCTGGATCGCAAGTTCTTACTCTGGGGGAGCACGCGTCTGTACGAGCACACCCGCGACCCTGAGGGATTGTTGAGCACG
Organism: Candidatus Dormiibacterota bacterium; assembly: GCA_035566655.1. Lineage (GTDB taxonomy): Bacteria > Acidobacteriota > Terriglobia > Terriglobales > Acidobacteriaceae > Sulfotelmatobacter. The sequence goes on along the minus strand of DATMQT010000064.1, from coordinate 95,921 downwards.
CTGCCAGCAATTGCGACCGCACTGCTGGGAGTCTTCACCGGAGAATGGCTGCGATCCAAACGCACCCCGCAAAGCAAAGCCCTGGGCATGTTCGCCTTCGGCGTCGTCGGACTGATACTTGGCGAGATTTGGGGGATCTGGTTCCCCATCAACAAGAAACTTTGGACCAGTTCCTACGTGCTCTTCGCCGCCGGATTCGCCCTGGTTTGCCTGGCCCTCTGCTATTGGGCAACTGACATCAGGCGCTGGCGCGGAGCCTGGACCAAACCCTTCCTCATCTTCGGCAGAAACTCAATTACGGTTTACACAATTGCCTGGCTCTTCGCTGAGTTGCTGGACTCTTTCAGCGTACGGCTAAACGGCCACATGCTGAGCGGCCAGGAATACATCTTTCGGCGTTTCTTTGCTCCGCTAGGAAGTCCGAGCTTCACCTCATTGTTATTCTCACTGGCGTTTGTCTCTGTATGCCTCATCCCCATCTGGCTCATGGATCGAAAAAAGATATTCCTGAAGATTTAAAGGAATTGGCGAACGACTAGCGACTGTCCTTAGCTTGCCCTGAGCGGAGCGAAGGGACTAACGACCGCGTTCCCGCCCCTCCATCCACCCCTGGAGGATCAAAACCGCCGCCATCCGGTCCACAGCCTTCGCCCGCTTTTCGATCGACAACTCAGTCTCCCGCAGCAACCGATTCGCTTCCGCCGAGGTCAGCCGCTCATCCCACATGTGTACCGGCATCCGGAACCGCTTTCGCAGTTCCTCCGCGAACACCTCCATCTTTTCCGACTGCGTCCCCTCCGCTCCGCTCATCCGCAGCGGCAACCCCACCACAATCTCCCGCACCTCGTACTCGCGGATCACCCGCTCCAGCGCCGCCATGTCCGTACGCTTGTTCCGGCGCTGTAGCGTGTCCAGTCCCTGCGCCGTAATCCCCAGAGGATCCGACACCGCGATCCCAATCCTCCTCGACCCCACGTCCAGCCCCAGAACTCGCCCCACCGGCCGGTCCGCTTTCCCCGCTTGAGCATTCACCCGCCGATTATAAGCGCGGCCCCCGGACCGACGCACCAGCCACCGCCTCGACCTATAACTCGTCTAAGCACAATCACTTACGACTCCCAGTCGTACCATCCCCGCCTCCCACGCCAAACCCGCGCCAATCCTTGCTTTTCGACCCATTTCGGGATACCCTGTCTATAGTAAAGACAAGGCTTCTCCCCACTAGACCCTTTCTCCTACCCGGGTACCTTTTTATGAGTGGTACGGACCTGAATTTTCACATCGGCGACAAGGTCGTCTATCCCAACCACGGGGTGGGGGTCATCGAACAAATCAGCAGCCGCTCCATCGGCGCCACCATCGAAAAGTTCTACCTCCTCAACATCAAGGCCAGCAGTCTCAAAGTCATGGTGCCCTGCAACAACGTGGGCAGCGTGGGCATCCGCCGTGTCGTCCGCAACGGCGAGGTGCAGAAGATCATCGACTTCCTCTCCATCGCCGAAGACCTGAGCACCGCCGACTGGAAGGACCGCTTCAAAGAGAATTCCGACCGCATGCGCACCGGATCCCTGTTCGAAGTAGCCAGCGTCCTCAAGAGCCTGATCGCCCTGCACCAGGCCAAGCCTTTGTCCTTCCGCGAAAAGAAGATGCTCGAGCGCGCCCGCTACCTCCTGGTCAGCGAACTAGCCATGTCCCGCAACTGCGAAGAGACCAAAGTCGAGGAACTCCTCGCCCTCGCCCTGGCCAAATGCAAGCTCCGCTTCCCCGAAGCCAGCGAATTCCAGGCCTGATTCGCATTGCCGGCAAGTCCGTCCCAGCCGCAGCGGGTTACCCCGTGTCCCGGAGCCTGCCCTGAGCGCAGCCGAAGGGTGCCCCCCCGTGTTGAAAGATCTTGATCTCGATCCCGATCTCCACCGATGTGTGCATTTTTGAACAGTCATGACATTGCCTCCGCTCCTACTATGTCTTGGTTGCACAGGGGGAACTGACGAAACATTCCCGCTTTTGTAACCCAGCCAAGAAGGCTCAAAACTTCTTGAGCCACAGTTCGGTGGCGCCGCATCCGATCCTTACTGGAGGGCAAAATCATGCCTGCAAGAAAGAGAAATAGGAATAAAGACAACCAGGATGAACTCGGACCAGACTCCGCCGGACAGTCTGGCGACCTTCAGCAACTCTCCGACGTAGCCAATGCGGACTCCGAAAGTGTCGAGGAGCTAATCGAAGAAGGCAACACCTTCGAAGCCGAAGCCGTAGCCGGCGTCGAGAACGCCAAGGACCCAGACGTCTCTGAGGTAAGCACACGCCAGTTTCCAGAAGACGACGTCCCCGCAGAGTACCGCGACGACGACGACGAGCGCATCGCCTAAACCAAATTCCGCTCAAAAATCATCCAACTAGCAGGAGCCACCATGTCCCAGAGCGCGCACAACCGCCTAGCCGAACTTCACAACCTTGCCTCCCACGCCCACGCCGCCGCCGCGACCGCCCACGGCAAAGGAGACCATCTCACCGCTCACGAACTCAGCAAACAGGCCCACGAACACTCCATGAATGCCCACAGGCTCTCCGAAGAACTCGCGGCGAAAGCCGCCATGTCGCGCACCGCCTGAAACCACAACAATAACGAATGGCATCGCAACGACAATGACGATGACCCCCGAACTGCAAAACGCCCTGAGCCGCCACACCCAGTGGTTCGGCTCCTACAAAAAATCCGGCGAGCTGAAGAAGATCCACGTCTGGCTCAGCGTGCATCAAGGCCAAATCGAATTCCTCACTCCCGGCGATTCCTACAAGGTCCAGCGCATCCGCCGCAATCCCCACGTAATCTCCTACGTGGGAGGCAAGAACGGCCCCGCCATCCCCGGCACCGCCCAGGTCATCGCCACCCGCGACGAACTCATGCGCGTCTACCGCGCCTACTGGAAGATCCATCCCATAAGAATGGCGATAATCATCGGCCTCCGCGTCTGGATCGAGATCCTCCTGAGCAAGCGCGTAGTAGTCCGCATCCAGCCCGATGACCCCAATCCCCTCGCCGGACTAACCGATCCCGCCCCCTGACCGAACCCGCTTACACTAAGTCGGCTGTTCGTGGCATCCCTTTACCCTTTTTGCCCATCCCAACCCCTTAGTTGATATAGAATTCGAATCACGGGATGGGTCCGATGAGCGAACCCCTGTAATCGCCTCATCAGGACTCAGCTGGCCACTAACACGCTTGGGTTCCGCGTTTGAAGCCGTGCCAGATGCGCCGGAACATTCGGCGTTCTGCACGTCGCACTACGCTAGCTGGAGGTGGCATATGACACGATTCATCTCTCGGTCGAAATTTCAGAGAGCCATCGCAATTGCAGCATCGCTCGTCCTCGCCTTGGCATCCGGCTCTCGCACCTTCGCCCAAACGCCCGCAGGCGCCGCACCGAACGCTCCCATTCCCCAGCCACCAGCCGCGCTTTCGCAAAATGATCTGGCCAACCTGGTAGCGCCCATTGCCCTTTATCCCGACGCCCTGCTCAGCCAGGTCTTGGTCGCCTGCACTTATCCTCTGGAGCTGGTCGAGGCGCAACAGTGGCTCCAGCAAAACGGCAATTTGCAGAACCGGGAACTCATCCAGGCAGCCCAGCAACAGAACTGGGACCCCAGCGTGCAAGCTCTGGTGGCCTTCCCGGACGTCCTGGCGCTGCTCAATCGCAACGTCCGCTGGACTACCGATCTGGGCAACGCCTTTCTCTCCCATCGGTCCGACGTGATGAACGCCATCCAGAGTCTGCGGGCGGACGCCCGCCAAAATGGCCAACTCGAAAGCACGCCTCAACTCTCCGTCAACACCGAAACCCAGGGCGATCAGAGCGCCATCGAAATTCAGCCGGCCGATCCCCAGACCATGTATGTTCCGTCCTACAATCCCTCCGCTGTCTGGGGCGCTCCCGCCGAAGGCTCCTACCCCGCGCTTCCCTACGCCGGCAGCGGTTTTGGCTCGCTCTTCAGCACCGTCGCGAATCTGGCCGGCTTCCTGCCCGGATTCGGAGGGCTGCTCGGACCCAAAAGTTGGGGATGGGCTCTCGGTTGGTTGGCCCAGACCTTGTTCGTCAACAACTCCTTCTTCAATGATTTCGGATTCCACAATTCCAATGGCGGCTCTTTCAGCGGCGGCTACGGCGAATCCAGTGTTTGGGTCCACAATTCCCACCACCGCCTCGGCGTTCCCTATGAAAACAGTTTCGTGGCCAGTTCCTATGGCGCAAGAGAAAGAGAAGGATGGAGAGGAGCCGCAGCGCGTCAGCCCGGCAATGAATGGCGAACCTTCGGCAGCGCCACGCGCGGAGTTTCGGCTCCCGAGCCGCGACGCACATTTGCACCGCCCTCATCCACCGGCAGGGAAAGTTTCCAGCGCAACAATCGCACAGACAATCGCACGGCAAGAGCAGACAACTGGGGCGCGTTTAACAACCACACGCGAACGCCATCCGCCGGACAATCTGCCCGGACGTTTTCGCAACCGTCCCGCACCACCGCACAGACAAACGACAGAGGCCTTCAGCCGAATCGCAGCACCGGTAGAGACCAATACTTCGCCTATTCAGCAAACAACGGCGCCCGCTCTTTCGAAGGCTCGAGATCTTTCACCAACTCCAGGTCATTTGGGTCGAACCGCGACGCCTACGCGAATCCCAGCACCAACAGACGCCCCGAAATCTCCCGCACCGCCAAGTCAAGCTCCTGGGCCCACCTGCCGCACTTCTCGAAAGCCCGCATCTCGTCTGAATACGGCTCCTCGCAGCGCGGCTCGTCGCAACACTTTTCCAAACCAAAGCACTTCTCCGCCCCAAAATTCAAGGCTCCCAAAGCCCCCAAATCCCACGGCGGAGGCCACTACTCCGCAGGCCACTCCAGCAAAAGATCGCACCGCGGATAACCAAGCGCCCCGTTGCGGAAGAATTGGGTGGCCCAGCATCTTTCTTTTCAGCGATCAGAGTCATGTCGCCATCTTTCTACTAGCTTGCCTGAGTCGAGGAACGTAAACTAGCAGACATCGTGATCGAGCAGAGAATTAATGAGTTCTTTGGAGATGCCGACTCTACTGGATTTGGAACCGGTTGGTGGAGTGGGATACTGTCGGCCTTCTTTGGCTTTCTTTCATTCGGAGGAGTTCTGTGCCTGCATTTTCCTCAATTGCTAAGCTCTCCTGAACTCCGTCCGCATTATCCAATGCACATCATGCGGGTTTTAATCGAATGCCTGATCGTGGGGGCAATTTTATTCGGGATCATTTCTTCGATTCTGCGCAAGAAAAAGACTTTGGCATTCACCGGACTGCTGCTTGCCACGGCCGCGGCGGTCTTGGGAGGTTCAAGCGTACAAATCAACGGGAACCTGTGCAATGGGCCGGCAATCGGCATGGATTGGTTCCTGCTTGATATGTTCCTGATGGCACTCATCTACGTGCCGCTCGAAAGACTCTGGCCGCAGTACCCGGAACAAGGAACATTCAGGAACGAGTGGACTCTGGATGTGGTTTATTTCATGTCCACGCATCTTCCGCTGCAAGTTTTATCTTTTCTGGTCTTATTGCCCGCTACCCAGGCCGTTAAATATTTGGGCGTTCCGTCTCTGCAACACTTTATCGCTCGCATGCCCTGGCTTTTGCAGTTTTTCCTGGCGGTTGTGGTGGCAGACTTGGCTGAATATTTTATTCATCTCGCTTTGCACAAAGTTCCTTTTCTATGGCGCTTCCATGCCGTTCACCATTCTTCGAAAGCGCTGGATTGGATCGCGGGCTCACGCGCCCACTTTGTAGACGACACACTGGTGCGCGGATTTATTCTAGTTCCGATGATGCTTGGATTTTCGCAATCGATCATCGTGGCATATCTGATTTTCGTCACCATTCACGCCACCTGGAGTCATTGCAATTTCGGCCCCAGTGTTAAATGGCTCGAAAAGTACTTGGTCGTGCCCAGATACCATCATTGGCACCATACATCCCAAAAAGAGGGCATCGATAAGAACTTTGCCATTCACTTCCCGTGGATTGATAAGCTCTTTGGAACTTACTACTATCCGGACGAGTGGCCAGAGCGTTACGGCCTGGACGGCGAGGAAATTGCTCCTGGCTTTGTTGGGCAGACGATCGAGCCGTTCACAAAAAGAAAAGGAACGCCTTAGAACTCCAGTGCTCCCAATGGAACGTCCTTGGGCAAGTCTTCTCCGATTCTCGTTGCCTTCACCAAGCCCAGATATTTCATGACTTTGACGGTCGCAAATCCAAAGTCGTATTCAGATTTGTCATGGCTCAGCCGCAAAAGACCGGGATAGTGGTGATGATTATTTTGGAAACAAGCGCTAAACGTGGCTGTTACCGGTAGCCATTCGCCAATGTTCATGGCATTGTCGTCGTCATCGTAATAACGCCGGTATCCAAATGTTCGAGTGTGGGTCCAGTAGTTTTGAACCATATTTACCCACTGCGCAAAAATTCGAATTCCAATCCACATCGCCAGCACAAACTTCAGGTCTCCAACCAACTTCCAGAAGAGATAAAAGCTGAAGGCTTGTGCAATGATCGCAAACACCGGACTCGCAACCACCCGAAAAGTCCGAGACCTTAAGATCTCGTCGCCCGCCAAATTATCATTACACCGATACGGCATTACACAGAGGTAGAAGGTCCGCCAAAAACCATCGCCTGAAAGTTTGTTGGGATCCCCGGGATGGTCAGAATGTTTATGATGCAATCGATGGCGATTCACCCAGGCGATCGGGTCTACATAGAGCCCGAAGACGTTGTTCACGACCGTGACGGCTTTTATGAACCACTCCTTATAGTCGAGTGAACGATGAGCGATACCCAGATGAAGAACATCGGCCAAATACAACCCGCCCATAAACCAACAAAAGATGAAATAAGCCGTGGCTATCAGCATTCCAGTCCAAAGTCCCAGATGAGCTGGGACGAAATACATACAAGCCACCGTGTAGGCTAGAATTATCAAATAGCCTGCCAGATTGTAGATCTTCATGTTGATTCTCCGTCGGGGTATTCAAACAGAAATCCGAGCTCCCTTCAAATAACGGGGTCGCTCACGGCCCTAGCGAACATCGGCATCCTCCGAATCGACAATCACAGGTGGTGATCGAAGGAAGTAGCGCGCGCCCTTGTGTGGACGAGCCCCAACCTCGGCTGGTCGATTGGCACTGTCCACCCTTCAGGATTTCCTATAGTACACTTGCCTCCATGATTCGCCAGATCGCGCCCCAGTTCTTCACCCTGGACATTCCCGGCACCCTTGCCTATTACGAAGCTAAGCTTGGCTTCAAGTGTTTGGGCACGTGGCAGGACCCGCCGGTTTACGCCATCGTGGCGCGCGACCAGCAGGCGATTCACTTTCGCTGTGCCGAACCTCCCACGGCCAATCCCGACAAGTATTCGGACGAGTTACTCGACGCTTACGTACGCGTCGAAGATGCGGACGCCCTTTACGCGGAGTATGCCGCTCGTGGCGTGGAATTCACGCGGGAACTTGCCGACATGCCATGGCGCTCGCGTGAGTTTGTGGTGAAGGATCGCGACGGACGACTGATTGCCTTCGGGGCGAACTTGTAATCGTGTCTCATCAGTCCGTCGATACAAACGACCGGTCCAGGCACGCGCGTGAGTTACTGTATAGGGACTAAATACTGGAGGGACGATGCGTCACCCAATTCTGCCCCTGATGTGCCTCGCAACATGCGTCGTAGTCCTTATGACCGCCGCCCACTCCCAGCAAGCGCAGCAAAGCCATTGGGCCACAGCTGACGACAAAACCGCGAAGTTCATGATCGACATGGAGCGCAAGTGGGCCGAAGGCGTTTGCACGAATAATGGAGTTATCTCCGAGCTGCTGGCCGACGATTTCCAGGGCACCAGCACTGGCGGTGAGCGCTACAACAAGGCGAATGAGCTGCGCGATGAAAAAGGGCCCCACTCGGCGCACGGCTGCGCGCTCGACGATGCCAAGGTGCACTTCGTCGGTGAAGACGTGGCCGTCGTTTACGGCAGCGAGCACGCCATCGGCAAAGACAAAACGCATCCCGACGCGAAGCAGTGCCAGGTCTGGACCGATACCTGGTTGAAGCGCAATGGCAAGTGGCAGATCGCTGCCGCGCAGGACAACAAGGTCGATTGCAAGTAGCCAGAGTGCTCCCGCTAAACCCTTAGCCACCCGCGGAACGCCCTGCCGGCATAGTAAGACTCCGCCCCGTTGTGATACACGAAAACCGTGTCGAAGCGGCGATCACAAAAGAGCGCGCCGCCGAGTTTTCTGACAGCCGAAGGGGTTTTCACCCAGCTCGACGTTTTCGTGTCGAACTCTCCAAGTTTCTGCAACCCTCGATATTGTTCTTCGGTCAAAAGCTCAACGCCCATGGCCGCTGCCATATCCATCGCATTGCCTTTTGGTTTATTTTCTTTCCTCGAGTCAAGCGCTTCACGATCGTAGCAAAGACTTCTGCGGTCTTTCGGACTTTCCGCAGCACAATCATAAAAAATGTATTCGCCGGTCTTTTTATCGTGACCAACAACATCCGGTTCACCGCCAGTCCTTTCCATTTCGTTGATTGACCACAGTTTTTCGGCATTGGCTTCCAGCTTTGACTGGACTTCAACCCATGCAAGACCTTTATGGCGGTTCATGTTTTTCTCAAAACGGGCTTTCAATGTTTCGAGCAACTCTTTCTGCTGTGCTGGCGACAAGTCCTTTTTATTCTTCTTAAGTAACTGGGGCATTATCTTGCGATCCTCCTCGATTCACGACTTTTGCGCCGCCTGGGGCGGCCAGTTTGGCGTTTCAACGCCGAATTGCTTGGCATACTCCGCGTGCAGCCGCTGCCAGCCGCCGAACTTCATGGCCTCGGGCCCAACCATGCGGCCGAGGGGAGTTCCACTGAGCAGGTGATCCAGAACATCGAAGCAAATGTGCCAGCCCGCAGCACCCATGGCGATGAAGCGGTGACCAATGTTGGTCCACAGCGTCAGGCGCGTGCCCCCGCCCAAGGCTTCGAGTTTCCACCGCATATCGAAGCCACCCCAGTTGTACTCAAGCGCTTCGGGAGCGTCGGCTCGCGTCACCGTAGTTTCGGTAATGCGCGGCGCGGGCGCTCCCACCGTGGTGAGCTTCACCCGGCTTCCAACCGTACCCAGGTTCCCATCGGCGTCAAAAGGAGCCCACTCGCGCAGATGCGCCGGATCGGTTATCGCCTCCCAGACTTTTTCTCGCGAGTGGCGCAGGTCGCGGACGAGGACGAGCGTCCACTTCTCTTCATTGTTAGCACTTTGTCCCCGCTCTTTTTGTATCCGCGCCCCACTGGCCGGACCCGGCGTGTACTGCTCGCGATCGGTCATCTATGTTCTCCTGCTGACTTCTCGTGGTGATGACCCGCCCTACCAGCGCATCAGTTGAGTGAGCTGGATCAGGTTACCGCAGGTGTCGTCCAGCACCGCAATGGTCGCGCCGGTCACGTCGGTGGGCGGCATCGTGAACTCGGCGCCGCGGGCCTTGATCCGCTCGTAGTCGCCCTTCACGTCGTCGGTAAAAAAATTGGCCGCGGCCTGGTGCTGTTGAAAGATCGCCTGCTGATATGCTTTGGCTGCGGGATTGTTGTTCAGCGCCAGCTGAAGCTCAGTGCCGTCCAGTTCCTCGGGCGAGGCCACGGTCAGCCAGCGAAATGGGCCCTGACTGAAATCGGCCTTCTTCGCAAAGCCCAGTACCTCAGTATAAAAGCGCAGGGCGTTGTTCTGGTCGTCCACGTATACGTTGGTCAGTTTGATTTTCATTTCGTTTCTCCTTCGTCACGTTCGCGGTTTGGGCCGCGTCGTCTTCTCCTTCTTCCTTTCCGTTGGTGTTTTCTGTTCCATGCGATCAAGGTGGCGCTCGAGAGCATCCACGTGAGCCGACCAGAACCGGCGGAACTGGGCCAGCCAGTCATCCACCTGCTGAAATGGTTCAGGTCTCAGCCGATACAGACGGCGCTGTGCGTCCACCCTGGATTCCACGAAACCCGCGTCCCGCAGCACTCGCAGGTGCTTTGACACGGCCGGCTGCGGCATACGAAGCTGACGCTCGATCTCTCCCACCGACTGCTGTGACGAGACCAGGAGGCTCAATATCGCCCGGCGGTTCGGCTCCGCAATGATCTCGAAGACAGATTCCACCCACTTCATATACTCTATAGAGCATATACGTGTCAAGGTATATTAAAGGATGGGCGTTTCCCTTCGCTGGACGGAAACTCGAATCAGGGACGGATCCGGTGGGACGGGGGACAATCCGAGGGGGATCCGTGGACAGACGGGACGTCCCCCCCCACATCCCGCAAGTCTATGTAAATTAGCACTCCCCACCGTCGAGTGCCCAGCCGCTCTCTCTATTCGGGCTACCCGCCCTCCGCTCCTCCTAACTCCAACAATCCGTGCCGCTTAATACAGTTTGTACGTATCTCTGGGTACGCACATCGCTGCATGCACAAATGTTCCAGTTGGAACATATCTCACATATGTTCCAGTCGGAACATTAAGCCATTCTCACCCCACTCCCCCAAGATCCGGCCCCCGGTGACCCCCGTCACCTCGAAACGTCAGGCCGATCCCTCAAGTGTCCCCCCACCCCGCCGATGAAGACTGAAGCAAGAGAGTAAAGAAGTCACCCGCATCTCGCCCCGGAGGCCCAAAAAAATGTCCCGCCCGTTCCCCGCGTCCCTGCTGCGTCGCGCCACTTCATTTCCAGCCTTAACAATTTTCCTATCGCTCCTCACCCTCGACCTGCCCGCCCAGGCACAGCCCGCAGTCGACCCGCCGAGCCCTCTGTTCATCCAACCAAGAGACAGGATTACGAGCTTCATCGACGACGACCAACGCGTGACCCTGCGCGGCAACGTGCATCCGCTTGCGGCCGCGCGCTACGACGCAGGCGCAGTCGCGCCCGACTTTCCCATGGAACACATGCTGCTCACGCTGCTGCCCGACGCCGCGCAGCAAGAGGCCCTGAACCAGTTGGTGGAGGCGCAACACAACCCTGAGTCCCCTTACTACCACCAGTGGCTCACGCCCGAGCAGTATGGAGAACGCTTCGGCCTCTCCGAAGCTGACGCGGCCAAGGTTGTGGACTGGCTGCAAGGTCACGGCCTGGAAGTGGAAGAGGTCACGGCGGGCCGACGCTCGATCATCTTCAGCGGGAGCGCCGCGCAGCTTGGGGCGGCATTTCACACGCAGATTCATAGATACAAGATCGGCGAGGAAGTCCACCACGCCAACGTAAGAGATCCTGAGATTCCGGCCGCTTTGCTTCAGGTGGTGGGAGGCGTGGTCTCGCTGCACGACTTTCACAGCGAGCCTATGCACAATGGAGCACGCCTGCCGGCGCCGGACTTCACGAGCGGAGGCTCGCACTACCTTGCCCCCGCAGACCTCGCCATCATCTACGACCTCGTTCCTCTGTATCAGCAGGCGATCAACGGGAGCGGGCAGTCGATCGCGATCGTGGCGCGCTCGAACATCAAGCTCGCGGACGTGCGGCAGTTCAGAACATTTTTTGGCTTGCCTGCCAATGATCCCCAGATCATCGTCAATGGAAGCGACCCGGGCATTTGGAATTCTGGTGAAGAGACTGAGGCTGATCTTGATGTGGAGTGGTCGGGCGCGGTGGCTAAGAACGCTGCGATCAAGGTGGTGGTCTCGAAGTCGACGAATTCGAGCGATGGGGTGGACCTGTCGGCGCAATACATTGTGAACCATAATGTTGCGCCGGTGATGAGCACGAGCTTTGGGTTGTGCGAGGCTTCGCTGGGGTCTTCGGGAAATGGATTCCTGAATAGCTTGTGGCAACAGGCGGCGGCGGAGGGAATCACGGTGTTTGTTTCGTCGGGAGATAGCGGCGCGGCTGGGTGCGACTCGGCATCAGCGTCGACTGCGAGCCATGGGCAGGGGGTCAACGGCTTGTGCTCGACTCCCTATAGTGTTTGTGTTGGAGGCACCGAGTTTAACGACTCTAACACTTCGCTGTACTGGTCGGGGTCGAATGCTTCTGGCACGCAATCATCATCTATAAGCTATATACCAGAAAAAGCCTGGAACGAAAGTGGGCCGGGCTACGGACTGTGGTCGAGCGGCGGCGGGGTGAGCACGGTCTATGCCAAGCCTGCCTGGCAGGCGGGAACGGGCGTGCCCGCTGACGGAAGGCGCGACGTTCCGGACGTTTCCCTTACTTCCGCCGGGCACGACGGCTATCTCATCTATCAAGAGGGGTCGCTCTACGTGGTCGGCGGGACGTCGGCGGCTTCGCCTTCGTTTGCCGGGGTGATGGCGCTGGTGGTGCAGCACGCGGGGGCGCGGCAGGGCAATGCCAATACTGTGTTCTATTCTCTGGCCAGCAAACAGCGGGCGGGCGGAGCGGCGGTTTTTCATGACATCACTAGCGGCAACAACAGCGTGCCTGGACTCACGGGCTTCAACGCTACTGTCGGCTACGATCAGGCCACCGGGGTTGGCTCCGTCGATGCCTCTGTCCTCGTCAATCACTGGAGCGACGCTACTCCTCCTCCGGTTCCTGCTTTTCACGCGACGGTTTCGGCGAGTTTTGTTTCTGTTGCTGCCGGATCGAATAAGAGTGTCACTGTGAATGTTGCGCTCAGCGGAGGGTTCAACGCGGCGGTCTCGTTTTCGGTGACGGGATTGCCTGGCGGGGTTTCGGCGACGTTCACGCCTGCCATGCTGTCAGCTCCCGGATCGGGGGCGAGCGTGCTGAAAATCTCGGCTACCAGCAGCGCCAAGGCGGGCACTTATTCCGTCACGGTGTCGGCCGCGAGTAGTGGTTCAGTGACGCAGAAGATGGCGCTTGCTGTGACCGTTGCGCACCAGGTTGCCCGGCTGCGGTGACGCGCTCTGGAAGTCAAAAGCCCCACCCTTCGACTTCGCTCACGGCAGCCTTTCTAGCAAAAAAAACGCGAGAAATGGGGCACCCGGCAAGCCGCAAACTAAGAAAGGACAATTCGGGGTCAAGGGGCGCTGTGGCGATATAAATACAGCCCCTGTTGGCGCAACCCGTTCCGGACGGCGCGAACGAAATAGAGGAATGCGCTGACGGTGGTTGCCGGCCCAGAAAGGCTTCTTGTTAACCGGACTGCTCATCGTTGTGGATGCCGTTGGCCGCATCCATTCGTGACAGGAAAGCGTGCGTAGCTTCCGCCAAGGCGCGCTGTTCCCGTTTCAGTCGGTCAATGACCCGGCTTTGGTCCGCCAGTCGCTTTTCGGTTTGGAGCGCGGCCTCCGCGTGGGCCCTGGCTTGCGCGCGCAAACCAAAGTTTTCCTCATTCAGCCGGTCTAGTTCACGGTAGTGCTTCTCAGCCAGCCTTTGGCAAGCTTTCAATTCTCCCAGCACCCTTTCGATTTCCGTTTGCTCCGTCATAAGGTGCCTCTCTAGATCCAAGTAAATCAGCGACGTGCATAAGCAACGCTGGACTGCGCGTGAATCCTTTCCGCACGTAAAGGTCGCACACGCCGCGGGTTATATCTTCATCGGTTAGGGTCAAGAGGATGATCGGCATCCACGGGCAGTACTCGCGAATTTCGATTGCGAGTCGCTCTCCCGATATGTAAGGCAAGAAGTAGTCCGTAATTACCAGCCGCACATCGTTCCCCGTGGTGGCGATTAAGAGCCCGTGGCATGGGTCACTCGTGCCGAAGACTTTGTAACCGGCATCCTCTAGGGTTCCGACGATCAGGCGTAAGTAAGGCCCGTAGTCGTCCACGCAAAGAATCGCCATACTTCAGCCTGCCAGGTGCGATTCGACGGTAAACTTGCCTTTCGGAAATTATGCTCCGGGAATTTTGGTTGTCAATAAAATTTCTGAATTGAAGCCAGGTTTTCCACAGCTTTCGAGGAAGGGGGTTTCGACCACTACTTGAGAATTGCTCGTGTGAATCCGGTATTTCTACCTCGCACCTTCCCGCAGGAAGTTGATCGCCGTTGATTGGGATGGTATATGCTGAAGTCAATTCATCCGAAAATGCGAAGCTGGGCGAGTAACAACTTATGGCTCGCGTTTTTTTGCGGTATCGCTGTCAGCTGCGCGATTAGTACAGGTCGTTATGCGGGTTACTCTCATCGGTTGTCCTTTCCAGACCTCGTATGGCGAAGCGTCCGAATCCCTTCTAAAGGCCCTGGAGAAAAAAACGGGATTCCCTGTCGAGTGGGTTGCCTCCAACTGCGGTTGCGGCGACAAAGCCGAGCGCACCCGGCAATTTCAAATGCCCCGTGAAAAATACAAGTATTTCGACATGTTCGCCTTCAGCGACGTGCCTTCTCCGCAGCACTGGAAAAACCCCATCAAGTTCGTGGCCCGGAAGATCGCGTATCGCCGCCGTGCGCAAAAATACCGGCAGCTTTCGACCGGGGCACACGTAGTGAACTTCCAGCAGACTTTGAGCGCCTATGGCTCCAACGCCCTGTTTTACTGGCTAAATAAGCCGGCAGAAGCTGCCCGGGTCGTTACGGTTCACGAATTGGATCGCCTGCAGTTGGCCAATCCCCACCTCAATAGGGCCTACAACAACGCCGACGCAATCATCGTCCAGCAAGGCCCACTGCGAGACAAGCTCGTCGGCCTTGGCGTGGACCCCGGCAGAATCGAAATCGTCCTCCATGGCACCGATCTGCCGGTCATCGACGAAAATCAACCGCGCGACGGAATCATCACTTATTGCGGTCACCATCCCTTCTCGGGCAAAGGCCTGCATGGAATTTTTAATGCCCTGGCGCTGCTGAAAACGCGACAGGGACCAACAACCCCAAAACTGACGGTGCATGGGTACTATTCCGACGAGGACCAGGCCGCCCTAAAGGCCCTGGCCGCCCAATTGGGATTGGAAGACCACGTTGCCTGGTTGAACCGGGTTCCCATTCGGAAGGCGTTCTCCGCGTACCAGTCCTCGCAGCTCTGCGTGCTCCCGTATATGGGCAGTTTCGCGGGACTTGCCGCTGCCACCGCCGCTGCCGCGGGAGTGCCCGTGATCGGCACCAGGAACGCCGGAATCCTCGAACATTTAGGAGAAAACGCCATCTGGATCAAGGGCGACAATGCCGAGGAAATCGCCGCCCAGATCGAAAGACTCCTCGCCTCCGCCGAACTTCGCCGTGATCTCTCTAGACGAGTCCGCCGACGGGCCGAACAACACTTGACCTGGGACACCGTTGCCGACAATACACTGGCGGTATACCAGCGCGCCTTAAAACACAAGGGTCATGCATGGGCTTAGAGAAGACGACCGTCAACGACAATGTGTGGGTTCCTATGAGGCTCTAGGCAGGCTCTTCGCAAAGTGCGAGAAGGACGGGACAACCCTTGGCGCTTTGATCGTGGGCATACTGAGAATCGGACTTCGCACTACAAATCCGATCTTCCACGAGTAGATTGGCAGTTCATCTAGCTTCGGGTTTCGTCCCTTCCCGCGGCTCCGTCGAGAATCAGTGCGATCTCTCGATGGCCTGCCTTTTGCGCGATCTGGCTGAGGGTCTCGCCTTGGGGCGACCGTAACGTCTGAGCCGCGCCGCGCTCGATCAGCAGTCGTACGATCTCTTCACGGCCGCGGGTAACGGCGTAGGCCAGCGGAGTGTGCCATGCTTCAGCGTCCCAGGGAAACAGCCCGTAGTTGCTGAAAGCCCGGTTTAAGGCTGCGGGGTCTTCTTCGAGGACGGCTTGGACGCGTTGCGCCATGTCGTATTGGATGGCCTCGATGATGTCGATCGGCCCGCGCAGAATCAGGTCGCGGGCTTCTTTGTGGCCGGAGTAGTCGGCCCATCCGGCCGGCGTGCCGTGATACTTCTCTTCGCGGGCGCGGACATCAGCTCCGTGCTTCATCAACACATCAATCGCGCTCACGTTGCCGTACCACCCGGCCGCATGCAGCGGTGTGTATCCGCTGGTCGAGTCGATTGAGGTCTTGGGATCGTCGTGTACGTTCACCGACGCTCCATTGCGGATCAGGGTCTCGACCACATCGCCGGGCGCGCATTCGCTGGCGCGAACGATCAGATTGCCCCATCGTCCGCCGGGCTTCAGTGTACCGGGATCTCTACGCAGCAGGGTTTCGACGTCCGCGGTTCGATGCAGAGCGACCGCCGCCGGCAGGCGCACCTTCGCTCCACACTCCAGCAGCGCCTGTACCAGGTCATGACTGCCGCGGAGCGCCGCTAGATCGAGCGCAGAAAAGCCGGCTTCGTCAAGCGACTCCGTGTTGGCGCCGAGGTCGAGCAGCGTCGTCACCGACACGGGTTGATTCTTCATGACGGCGAGATGCAGCGGCATGGGGCGCATCCTCATTCCGTTCATCCGCCGCTCGAGATCCTTCGGGGTGCGCGCGACCAGCTCGCGACTCAACTTTGCCTCGCCCGTAGCGACCGCGGAGAAGATATTGTGTCTCGCGCCGTGCGCCAGCAGATAGGCAACCATCTCGGGATCGGGCTGGATGTAATCCCACGCTGTCGCCCACCCGAGCACGCCCAGCTCGTGGTAATCGCCTTCGCCAATCGTATCGGCCCCATGTTCCACCAGGAGACGGGTGATGGGGAGGCGATGCTTCTCCACGGCGAAATGGAGCGGATACGCGTTGTCACCTTCGCAGCGGATGTTGGGATTGGCGCCACGCTCGAGCAGCAGCTTGACTGCCGCGTCGCTGTTGCCGAAAACGGCGTGGTGGAGCGGCGTTCTCACCCCCTCGCCGCCGCGCTCGTCAATGAGCTCTGGATGCGCATCCAGCAGCGCATTGAGTCGCGCGAGGTCACCTTTTCCGGCGGCATCGCGCAGAGACGCGAGGGCCTCTGCGGTCGAGCTGGCTGTTTCAAGCGTCTTGACATGAGACTGGAGTTTGGACCAGGACTCGAATCCATATTCGTGCGCGATCACCAGCTGCGCATCCGCGAGCGCGAAGGGCGACGCGGCGACGTGTTCTTTTTCTTTTTTTTGCGACAGGCTTTTCCAGCGCGGATGGTTCTCGCGAATGCGCGTCAAAGCCTCGGAGTCGGCGGCCTGCTGACGCTTCAACAGGGACTTGGCTTGTTTCTTGAGTTGTTCGAGATTGGGACTCGGCGGGAGTTGCTTTGACATGGAAATCTCCTTTCCGTTTGAGGCCTGTGTCCGCAGCGCAGGCAGAAAGAAGATTTATCGGATTGTAGCCGTGCAATTTCCGTAGGGTGGGCTTGGCCCTTTCCGCGGACTGGATGCGCCCCGTGCGCTGAGAGCAACGATAAATCCTGATTTATGGGTAAGTCAAGAGCGGGGGCCGGCCTCTCAGCGCATAGGAAGCAAAAACCCCACTTCTCGCAAAAAACGCGAGAAATGGGGCACCCAGTTGAGAATTACTCTTTCGCCGGTTCGCGGCTAGACCACCGCGCGCCGTTTCAGCGCGAGAGCGGAGCCTGCGTAGAGCGCTATGGCGAGAATCCCTAGGGACATGGTGCCGCCGATCATTACGGCGTTTTCGAGGGTTCCTCCGACTACGGCGCCGAAGAGGTTGACGCCTAGAGCCTGGGCAGGCGAGGAGACGTCGCGGAAGCTGGTGGAGAAAATCATTCCGGAAAAAAATACTGGCAAGCCGACGATGATGGCTGCGGCCAGCACTTTCAGGGGCGCTGACATACCGCTGAACAGCGAGTACGGAAGCACCAGGCTAAGCAGGAGGAGTACGAAGAGCGCGCTGTAAGCTAGCGTTCTCGGGAAGGGGCGGTACATGATCAGCACGTTGGCTAACAATCCCATACAGAGGAAGGCAGAGATCACGACGGCGTTAACGGTCCAGGTGGAGCCGAAGAGCAGAGACAATTCCGTGACGCCCTTGGTCTCGAGGAGGAGGAAGCCAGCGCCCAGCAGGAACAGGTGAATGGACTCGCGGCTGGAGTGCAGGGGAACGGCTACCGTCTGGCGGAGAACGATGTAAGCACCAATCAGGAAGAGTGCCAGCACCCAGGCGATGGATTTCGGGATGGTGCGGCTGGCTAGATAAAGAAATGGCCACTGATCGGTGGCGACGAGATGGTCGGTTTTGGCCGCGGAATATTGGGCGGTGAGGTCGTGTGCGGCTAACAGCGGGGATTGGGCCGGGCTGCCCGTTTGTACATCTTTGTGTTCAACGAATGTTAGCCCATCGACGTATCCGTTGTCGTAGACCTGCGGAGGAACTCCGAAGGCGCTTTGCAGCGTGGCGTACATGCGGTCGTTCACGAAGGAGCGTCCGGAGCTGAACGACATGACAATGGCGCCGTTGGGGCGTAACAGGCGCGCGGCTTCCTGAAAGCTCTCGCGGGTATAGACGAAGTTGTCGAGACGCAAGGACGAGAGGCTCGAAAGCAGGGTGTGGGAATCGAGGAATCCGAAAATGATTAGATCGTATTGCTGGTTAGACTTCTTGAAGAAGGCGCGCGCGTCGTCATTATAAATCGTGACTCGAGGGGAATCGTACGGGTGCTCGGGATGATATGTTTTGCCGAGCTTGATGATTACCGGGTCGATCTCGACTGCGTCAATGTGGCCGACGCCGTGGCGCAGGGCGGCAGCTACGTCGTTGCCGGTGCCGGCTCCGACTACGAGCGCGCTGGCGGGGTGGGGCATCACTAGATAAGGAATCTCGTAGTTAATCCGCGCTGAGCTATTGGGTTGGAACTCGGGATAACGGGAGAGGAACGCGTCGGATAAATCCAGAATGTGCTGGTGAAAGTCGTGATTGACTTCCAGGCGGTACGCGGGAGCATGCGGCCAGCCCTCCGGTGCCGTGTAGGCGTTGACGTCAATGCGGTAATAGGGTGACCAGAAAGTGTGCGGGTCATGAGGGAAGGTTACGGCTACGGCCGCCACGAGGAACACGATGGCGCGTTTGGTGTGAAAGAAAGGTAGCAGGCAAGCGACGCCGATGATGGTCCAAGCCAGGGGAGGCGAGCGCAGGAAAGCGAGGAGAGTGAAAATGGCTACACCTGCGAGACTGCCAGCTAGATTGATGCCGTAGCCGGGGAGGGGTTTGAAGTGAGAAATGTACTCTCCGACAATGGAACCCAGAACCACGAAAAAGAGGGTCACGATCGCGAGGATGCCGAGGATTTCCACAAGGAAGCGAAGCAGTGCGAACACTTCTGTCACGCGCGGAAGGGCTGCCCAGACGAAGTAATCGGCGAAGGGGAGTGGGATGTGGGTGAGTTGAAAGGCGGGAGCGAAAGAGATCAGGAAAAAAATCAGCAGGGTGATGGGAGGAAACACGGCCTTGAGGGTCTTGCGCGGGCCAGCGAGAATCATGCCCAGACCGATGCCGAAGAAGCTGGCGATCAGCGGCAGATTTTTCAGATAGGCGAAGGTGCGAATCTCCGTCGAAAGATAGCGGATGATGACCAACTCAAAATAAAGAGCTACAAAGCTTGCCAGGAATAATTTCCAGGCTGATGGGGATTGCGGAGTGGTGGAGGGCGCAGACATGTCCAGGCGGGATTGGAGGTCAGTTTGAACTGTCATGAGTAGGCCGGATTATACTAAACCGTAAAGGGGCGCGTGGTGTTCGCGGGACCTCAACCCCGACAAATTCGACTTTGCCGGCCCGCCTCCCGCCTTCGCTGATTTGCGCCCGGCACCAGAAAAGAATAGATTTCCCCTGAGCTTTCTCACTCTCATACCGATCGAGGACAACTACTCCATGATGAACCTGCGTTTCGCGGCGGTTGGAGCTCTTGTAACCCTGCTCTTCTCCTCAGGCCTGGCGCAAAAAGCAGCGCAGCACCTGCTCAGCGGCGACGAACTCAAGCGCGTAGTCCCGGCGGAATACTTCTTTCGCGGACAGAAGGCGCCGACGCAGTTGCGGAACGCGGCAGGATTTCAAACTGCCGATGGCAAGGTCACTTTCGGCGCTCTGGTCGACGTCTCGGGATACTCCACCGCGGTGCAGGAAAAATATCAGGGCGCGCTCGTCACCGAGTCCAAGCTGAAGATCGGCGGGTCCGAGCTGCCGCCTGGGGAATACGGCTTTGGATTTATGGCAGACAAGTTCGTGGTCATGAACGTCGCCAGCGACGACACGCTCAGCGTCCCCTATCAAACCGATGCGGAGTTGAAGCGGCCTACGCCGCTGAAGATGGTTGAGGACGGGACGGGCTACAGGTTATACGCTGGAAGGAAGTGGGTCACGGTGAAGCCGGAGTAATTTGCGCGTTTGCGGAGCGCTTCTTCCGTCCATCCAAGGGGCGGAAATAGAACTCAATTGCCCAGCGGCTGGAACGGGCCCAGCAAACTCGAGACTCCGGAACGCTTGCGCAGTTCGCTGAGCAGCGCGCTGGCCGCGTTGGTGTAGGTCTTGCTCGGGTCGGAGGGATCGGCCCAAACCGCGTCGTAGATAATCTGCGCCGCTTCTTTCAGGTCGATGTGAAGCGCGGCTTCGAAAACATCCACACGCTCTTGCAGACGGTCGTAACAGGGCTTGCAGATCGAGGCCGCCTCGGCGCCTTGAGGGTGTTCCCCTAGAGTGCAGATGGCAGACGCGCTGGCCACTTCCGCGTGGGCCGCGAAAAGCTGCGACTTGAATTCTTTCAGGAAAGCTTCACGCTCCTGCTCGACAATGGCGGTGTCGGGCTGAGGCTCGGCGGCAGCCTGCGTTTTTGGAGTGGCCGGAACCACGTTGGTAGAAACCCGCTCGCGGCTGTTGCAGGCCGGACAGCAGTCGAGGTTGGCAGGATAGTAGAGGCGGCAGTTGGCGCAAGGCATGCCGTAGCCGGAAGACTTGCGAGGAGCGTCGGCAGCGTTCCGGACTGCGTTGCGCAGATCGCTGCGAACATCACTGCGGACGTCTTTCTCCGGCACAACAGACTGCGCCGGCTTGGCGCCCGTGGACTGCGTGGATCGCGTATCCATGATCTATCTCTCCCCGAAGGCTTGTGCTTTAGTCTAAGTAGTCCCGCGGCCCAGCCGAAAATGCCGGGAGTACACTGCCGGCGACTGTCCTTGCGGCGGCTGGTCGTCCGGTTACTGCGAGTTTGTTTGTTTCATCAACTTCAGCAGTTCCTCGCGGCGGGCCCGATAGAGCTTGCGCTCGGGATCGAGGCGCGCCGCGGTGTCCAGCTCGGACAAAGCTTCCTCATCGCGGTGCATGCTCATCAGGCAAGCCGCAAGAGAGTAGTGGTTGTCGGGAGAATTGTTCAGGCGCAGGGCCTCGCGGAACTCCTTTTCCGCGGCCGGCAGCTGCTGCTGCTGGAACAAGGCTGTCCCCAGAATGTGGTGAGCGGCGTCGGAATCGGGATTGAGCGCCACCGCCTGACGCAACTCGTGCACGCCTTCTTCAAGCCTGTCATTCAGCAACAGGGCTTCGCCGAGGGCGCGGTGTTCGGCTGCGCCGTTGGGATTCTGGCGGACCGCCAGTTGGAACTCGTTGACCGCGCTACCGTAGTCCTTCTTCGACATGTAGGCGCGGGCCAGACAACCGTGTCCCTGCTGCCACTCAGGATGCTCCCGGTAAAGCTCGCGCAACTCATGCATGGCGGCGTTGAAGTCGCCCTTGTCGCAATACGTGTTACCCAGGTTGTTGCGAACGGAAGCTTCCTGAGGCGCGAGACGCTTGGCTTCGCGGTACTCGGTTAGGGCCTCGTCGAGTTTGTTTTCTTCGTGCAGAATCAGCGCCAGGTTGGAATGCGCTTGCCAGAAAGCCGGGTGCAGACGAATGGCGTGGCGATAGGCATCAATGGCGGCGGTCTGGTTCCCATCGGCGTGCAGGGTGATGCCCAAATCGTAGTAGGTATCGGGATTGGCGGGATCGCGCGCGAGCGACTCCATGAACGCGTGCACCGCGGCCCCATATTGCCCGTTCGAGTACTGGCCGAGGCCGAGGATCTGGTAAGCCTCGGCATTCTGAGGATCCATGCTCAGGGCAGTGCGCGCTTCGGCAATGGCATTGGGCCCGTCATCGAGGCGATAAAAGATGTAAGCCAGGCTGCTGTGGTTCTCCGGAAAATCGGGCATCAACTGGGCGGCGATGGAGATCTCGTCGAAAGCGTCGTCCCAACGCTCTTGCTGGCGGAGCATCGTGCCAAGGGCGAAGCGGAGTGTGGCATTCTGAGGATCGGAGGTCAAGGCCTGGCGCAGTTCGAGTTCGGCTTCATGGAAGCGCTGAGCGCGGGCATTGGTGGCCGCTTGCACCAGCAGGGCCGGAATTTCTGTGGCCGAAGAAACGGCTGGAGAAGGCTTCCCGTTGGCCCTTTTCAGTGCAAGAATCAGATCGGCGTCGGCGCCGGCTGACTGCAGTTGGCGAAACTGTTCTTTGTCGGGAAAGCTGGCGATGCCGCGCTCCTGAACCAGACGAACCAGGCGGTTGCAGGGCACACCGGACGCGAGCCAAGCCATTAATTGGGCGGAGCTTACGGGCTGGGTTTCGGTGGCATGGGCAGCCAGAACCAGCCCCAAAAGGAACACAAGAACCGACAGACTCCTAGTCTTTACTTCGACGTTCACTTCGACCTTCACTTCGACTCTCCGCCGAGGGATTGGCTTGCTGGTGGCGGGATTCCGCTGGTCCGCAACCGCCAATTCCACATTAGCCCGAGCATGGAGCCGAGGGTAAGGTCACGGAAGTAATGGGCAGGGGCGGCAAGGCCCTGGTTTGACTTACCCATACCCCTCGGGTACCGTATAAAGAAGAGTTAGTGGTGTCTCCTTGGGAGGTTCCAATGTTTGACGGTCTGTTTCAGCCGACGCACCTGATTATCATTTTTGCCATCGCTTTGCTGGTTTTCGGTCCGAAGAAACTGCCTGAACTGGGCAAGGGGCTGGGCGAGGGGATTCGCGCCCTGAAGGAAGGCATGAAGGATAATCCTGCGCCTCCGGCCTCGACCGATGCGAACAAGACCACTGAGTCCAAGGAAACCAAGAGTTAGCCGGGTCCTCGTGGATCCATCCTATTTGCGATTCATCTGTAGCCTTGTGTGCTTTTCCCATCCTTTGCACGTAATCCTGCATCTGAGCTGTGACTTTTGACTTCTCTGAAATTGGAGGAAGGCAGTGTTGCGCAAAAACATCGTCACTCTCGTCGTGTTGTTGGGAATTGCTTCCGCCGCGTTCGCCGATCAAATCACTCTGAAGAATGGCGACCACCTAACTGGTAAGGTCGTGAAATCTGACGGCAAAACTCTCGTGCTGCACACCGAGTTCGCCGGAGACGTTACGGTGAAGTTCGATGCGATCACGCAGATCACCACCGAAGAAGAACTGCACATCACCACATCGGACAAGAAGACTGTGGTGGGGCCCGTGACCACCCGCGACGGAAAAATCGAAGTCACTACCAAGTCCGGCGGAACGGTCGAAGTGCCTCAGGGGAATGTTGCGCTCATCCGCAACGACGCCGAGCAGGCGGCCTACGATAAAACTCTGCATCCCGGCTTGCTGCACGGATGGAACGGCGGGGTCAATGTAGGCTTCTCGCTCGCCCGCGGCAACAGCCAGAGTAGCAATCTGGCGCTGGCGATCAACGCTGTCCATCCTACGTTGAATGACAAAACCACGATTTACTTGACCTCCATTGATACCAAGAATGATCTAGCCACGCCCAGCACTGTGGCGAACCTGGTCACAGGAGGGCTGCGCTACGATCACAACCTGAATCCGCGACTGTTCGGTTTTGTGGGTGCGGACTTCATGAGCAACGCGCTGCAAAACCTCGATTTGCGGGGCGTCTATGGCGGTGGAGCGGGCTACCATGCCATCACGTCCGACAGCACCGTCCTAAATTTCTTCGCGGGCTTGAACTACACTCATGAGACTTATTCCAACGGGCCGCAAGTCATGCCGGTCACGGTCCCCCCAACTTTCGTCTCCTACGGGGTTACTCACAGATTCCTGGCGCTCACTCTTGGCGAAGAATTGATGCACAAGGCTGGGAAGAGCACTGTGATCACCCAGAAGCTGTATTTCTTCCCCGATATGTCGAACACCGGGGAGTATCGGGGGACATTCGATCTGGGTACGGTCACGAAGATCAGCAAGTGGCTGGGATGGCAGAACCAGTTCAGCGACATCTATGTGTCGAACCCGCCAGCGAAGGCGAAGAAGAATGATCTGATTTTGACAACGGGGCTGAATTTTTCGTTTACGCACTAACGAGGATTGTTCGCCGGGCGAATCCTAGCAAAGCCTCTAACGCGGAGATCGCGGAGAAAGGCGCTCGCGGAGCACGCTGAGACGGTAAATTGCCTCGACGAATGCCGGGTGCGCTGAAATCGTCCCGCCCCTGCTCACGGAAACTTGAAAGATGCGTCTACTACCGAGTAGAGTACTGTTTCCCGTTTTCAGGGTTCTAAAGTCCCTTCATCCACAGGAGTTTGGCCGATGCGTCACGCCGTGATTGTGCTGCTTGCTGTTTGCTGCTTCGGTGCGGTTTCCCAATCGCAAACCGCGGACGAACTGATTGCCAAGAACATCCAGGCCCGGGGCGGGATGGAGAAGATGAAGGCCATCAAGACCATGCGCGTCAAGGCCAAGTTCGAAGGCGGCGGCGGCTTCACTGCCTCGGTTGGCCAGGAGAACCAGCGCCCGAACCTGCTGCGGGAGACGTTCAAGCTGCAAGGGATGACGGCGGTGCAGGCCTACGACGGCAGCGCGGGCTGGCAGATCCAACCCTTCGGCGGGAAAAAAGATCCTGAGTTGATGGGCGAGGACGACGTGCGTGACCTGCTGCTGGACGCGGACTTTGACGGGCCGCTGGTGGATTACAAAGAGAAAGGCAGCACCGTCGAGTATATGGGGCACGACGTGGTGGATGGGGACGACGCGCTGCGGTTGAAGGTGACGCTGAAGAATGGCGACATCATTTATTGCTATCTCGATCCGGATACGTTTATCGAGATTCGCCGGGAGATCCAGCAGTTTATCCGGGGCTCGGTACGGGACCGGGTGATGGGGTTTGGTTCCTACAAGCCGGTGGCGGGGGTGATGTATCCCTTCTCGATTTCGCAGGGACCGAAGAACCATCCCGACGAGCAAACCACCACGGTGCAGAAAATGGAACCGAATGTGACCATCGATCCGGCGGACTTTATGCTGCCGGCATCGCTCAGGACTGAGGAAAAGAAGTCGGGGATGGTCGGGATTCACTAATTCGCTCACTAATTCTGTCTGGAACAGGAGTTCCCAATGCGTCACACGGCGATGGTTTTGGTTGTGACCTCGAGCCTCGGCGTGTTTGCATGCGGTCATACTGCGGCTCAAACCACGGCTCGAACCACGGCTCAAACCGCGGAGGAACTCGTCGCCAAGAATATCCAGGCTAAAGGCGGCCTCGAAAAGATCAAGGCGGCCAAGACCCGGCTTACGACGGGCAAGATCAAAGGCAGTGGCAGACGACGAGCCACGGTCGCGGCCTTCAAGCAAATGAACATGCGCCCAAATTTGGTTCGCAACAACCTCACTCTTCAAGGGATGACCGCGGTGCAGGCCTACGACGGTTCCGCGGGCTGGCTGACTCAGCCCTTTCGCGGACGCAAGGATCCCGAGTTGATGGGCGAGGATAACCTGCGAGACCTGCTTCTGGCCGCCGATTTTGATGGGCCCCTGGTCGATTACGCCGAGAAAGGGAACCGGATCGAATATCTTGGACACGACGCGGTGGATGGCGATGACGCCCTGCGGCTCAAGGTCACGCTCAAGAACGGCGACATTGTTTTCTACTATCTGGATCCCGACACCTATCTTGAAATCCGAAAAGAGACTCAGCAGTTCATCCGCGGCTCGGTGAGGGAGCGGGTGGTTGATCTGGGATCGTACAAGCCGGTGGATGGGGTCATGTATCCTTTCTCGATCTCTGAAGGGCCGAGGAGCAATCCTGGCACGCAGGTCACCACGATTCAAAAGATTGAAGTGAATGTTGCTATGCAAGATTCAGACTTTGCCCTACCGGCGTCGCTGCGGACTGAGGAGAAGAAGTCCGGGTTGGTCGGGGTTCACTGAGGCTGGGATAGCTGTGGATTATCGACGGCAGTGGCGGCGAGAGGCCGCCACCACAGCCGCCGGGACGGCGGCGCTATTAAGTCATTTACGTGGAAAGGGACTTGTACATATGAAAGCATCCGCTCGCAATTCCTGGGGAATGATTGTGTTGTTGGTATCACTGGGCACGACTTTGCCGGCCGCGGGTCAAGCCGCATACCGCTTTGATGCGGCGACGGTTTCGGGACTGCCGGCGCGAAACATCGGCTCAGCCACCATGAGCGGCCGTATTGCCGCCGTGGATGCGGTGGAGGAAGACGGCCGCATCACCTTGTTCGTGGGCGCGGCCAGCGGCGGAGTGTGGAAGTCGGTGAACGGCGGCACCACGTTCAAGCCAGTATTTGACCGCGAAGATGTGCAGTCGATTGGCGCGGTGGCGATTGATCCCTCGAACTCGAAGACGGTTTGGGTGGGGAGCGGCGAAGCCTGGACGCGCAACAGCGTGTCGGTGGGCGATGGCGTGTACAAGTCGACGGATGGCGGCGAGAACTGGACCAACGTTGGATTGAAAGACAGCGAACATATCGCCAAGATTCTGGTGAATCCGGGCGACAGCAATGACGTTCTGGTCTGCGCTTTGGGACATTTGTGGGACGACAACGACGAACGCGGAGTCTACCAGACGGCCGATGGCGGCAAGACCTGGAAGAAGGTTCTGGCGGGCCTGAATGGTTCGAGCGGCTGCGCCATGATGGCGCGGAGCAAGCAGGAACCGAAGACAATCTATGCCGCGATGTGGGATTTCCGGCGGCAGGGCTGGACGTTCCGCTCGGGAGGTCCGGGCAGCGGACTGTTCAAGTCCACCGACGGCGGCGCTACTTGGAGTGAAGTCAGCAGCGCGAAGGGATTGCCGGCGAAACCGTGGGGCCGCGTGGCAGTGCAGGTGGCGCCCTCGAAGCCGCAGGTAGTATATGCCAACATCGAAGCAGAAAAAGGTAGGGGCCTGTACCGCTCTGACGATGCTGGAGCGAACTGGACCAAGTTCGATGCCAGCAACTACATGGTGTGGCGTCCTTTTTATTTCGGCAATCTCATCGTTGATCCCAAGGATGAGAACAAGATTTTCAAACCCGATCTCATTCTGCTGCTCAGCAACGATGGAGGGAAGACCTTCAACGTGGTTTCGGGCGGGGCGCATGGCGACTTCCATGATGTGTGGATCAATCCCAAGAATACGAACATTGTGATTGCCGGCGATGATGGCGGCTTGTGGCGCAGCGAGGACGGGGGCAACCGCTGGAAGCACGAGATGAATCTGCCAGTGTCGCAGTTCTATCACGTGAGCGCCGACAATGCCGATCCGTATCGCGTGTATGGCGGATTGCAGGACAACAGTTCCTGGGTAGCACCGTCTTCCTTTCCGGGTGGCGTGGCCAACGGGAACTGGGAGAATGTTTTCGGCGGCGACGGCTTCTGGACGTTCGAGGACACCGGCGATCCGGACTACATTTACGCCGAGGCGCAGGGCGGCGAGATTGGGCGCACGAATCGCTATACGCATGAGGGACGCGACCTTCATCCCTGGCCGAACTATGGCGAGGGGAAGCTGCGCTTCAACTGGAACACGCCGATTCACATGAGCCCCAACGAAAAAGGGACGATTTACATTGGGGCACAGTTCCTGTTCCGCTCGCGCGATCACGGGCAGTCGTGGGACCGCATTTCTCCTGACCTGTCGACCAATGATCCGGAAAAGCAGAAGCAGGAAGAATCCGGAGGAGTAACGATCGATAACTCTTCGGCAGAGATGCACACCTCGATCTATTCGATTTCGGAGTCACCGAAGAACGGGCAGATCATCTGGGTGGGCACCGATGACGGGAATGTGCAGGTCACTCGTGATGGGGCGAAGACCTGGACAAATGTTGTGGGCAACGTGACTGGGCTGGGAAAGAATTCCTGGGTCTCGACCATCGAAGCCAGCCGCTTCGATGAGGGGACCGCCTACGCCACGTTCGACCGGCACTGGTATGGAGATATGAAGCCGTACGTTTACAAGACCACGGACTACGGCCAGACGTGGACCGCGCTTCCAGCGCAGGAGAGCGGCGTGCGCGGCTATGCCCATGTGATTAAGGAAGACACGGTCAGCCGCAGTGTGCTTTTCCTGGGGACGGAGTTCGGGTTGTGGATTTCGGTGGATGGCGGGCAGCGGTGGGCTCCCTACAAAGGGACGGACTTTCCGGCGGTGGCCGTGGATGACATCGCGGTGCAGGCGCGGGAATCGGACCTGGTGGTGGCGACGCATGGACGGGGAATCTGGATCGTGGATGATATTTCACCGCTGCGCGCGCTCACGCCCGACACGATGACCAAAGAGGCAGCGCTGATTTCGGGACGGGCCGCGATCCAATACTTTGATGTGGGCGGAGGCTGGCCGGAAGGCGACGAGACTTTCCACGGACGGAACCGGCCCGGAGACGCTCAGATCACGTATTACCAGAAGGGGCGGCACATCTTCGGCGACTTGAAGATCGAGATCTTCGATCAGGATGGCAAACTCGTGGACACGGTGGCCGGAAGCAAGCATCGGGGATTGAACCGCGCAAGCTGGGGAATGCACGTGAAGCCACCGGCGGTAGCGCCCGCGGCGACGGCGCTGTTTGAAGCGGCGGAAGGTCCGCGCGTCCTGCCTGGCACTTACACTGTGAAGTTGACCAAAGGAGATCACACTTACACCGAGGAACTGAAAGTTGCGATGGATCCGAGGGCCAAGTACCCGGTGGAGGAGCGCAAGGCACAGTTCGATCTCGCGATGAAGGTCTACAAGCTGCTCGAGCACATGACGTACGGCGTGGAGGCGATCGAAGGGGTACGCGACACGGCCAACGCGCGGGGGACGAAACTGGCGGGGATGAAGGTGGCGGAAAGCGATCCATTGCGCAAGCAACTGCAACAGCTCGCCACGGATTGCGACAAACTACGCTCGAAGATTGTGGCCACCAAGGAAGGCGGCATGATTACCGGCGAAGAGCGCATCCGCGAACATATCGGGCAACTCTACGGCGCAGTGACGGGATACGACGGCAAACCCACGGATTATCAGGTGGCGCGGAACGAGTCGCTGGGTCATGAACTGCAGGATGTGATCGATGAGTTCCAGAAAACAACGCAGAAAGAATTGGCGATCGTGAACGCCGGGTTGAAGAAGAAGAAGCTGGAAGCCATCACGGCGCTGACTGAGGGCGACTGGCAGAAGAAGAAGGCGGCGGAGGGCGCGGAGGCGGCGGGGCCGGGGATGCGGGCGGCTGCAGAAGGTCAACGACGGGAACGGGACTAAGGTCTCAAGCATGGGGGAGCAGGTGCTGCACACACCGGTTCCCCGCGGCTTGCCGACCTAGTGCGCTTGCGCGATTAACTGGGCTACCTTGGACTTCTCGCCGACGGGCTCGACGAACAAAATCTGGTTGGGATTGAGATACATGCGGTCGGGCTCGTGCAGTTCCTTGCCGCGTTTGACGAGCACATTGTTCGATTGCTTAGTCTCCGGATTATTCTGCGTGACGATGTAGTAGACCTCGGTGAGTACAGGACGAAGTGTGCCGTAGCCTTCCAGTTTGCCGAAGTAGACCGCGCCGCTGGTCAGAACAACTGTCTGATACGGCGTGGTGAACGCCACAGGAGCGCCAGGGCTGGTGTTCCTGACAATCATGAAAGCGGAGATCACGACGACGATCGCCGTCACTGCCCAGACCACTTGCACCGCGGCACTGCCTTGCTCATTCCTCATCATAAGAAAATCACCCTCTGTTTTAGAAAATTGTTCTAAGCCACGATAGCCACGCTGCCGGTGCTGCAATATTCAAATAAGGAAGCTTTCGCAGAAAGCATACCATTTTTCAGGCAGGGAGTCGGCGCTAGATCGTTGACTGTCCAGAGTCTTCTTTGGTCCTGCGACCGCATCAAGGCCTTGCGCCGTGGCTTTTAGAAGTAGAACTTCAGCGCAAACTGAATCTGCCGCGGCGCGCGCGCTGCCAGGGGATATCCGAAGTTGCTCGCCCGGGGGTTCGCCAGAGTATTCAGGTTGCTGGAATCAAGTTCCAGGGGCGTAGGCTCGACGCTGATCGCACCAAAACTTCCAAACAAATAGTTCACGTGGTTCAGCACGTTGAAGAATTCTGCACGGAATTCGAAACGCATTTGATCGTGAACCGGAAACTGCTTGACCAAAGAGGTGTCCCAGGTCTTGTAGCCGGGGCCCTGGATGATGTTGCGGCCGGCGTCGCCGAAGGTTCCCTGGGGGATGATTCCGGGGGTGATGTTGTTGTCTGAAAATGCGCAGGTGTTGAACAGCGTTCCCGGGATGCAGGGCTTGGCGTTGGGATTGCCGACCAAGGCGGGGCGCGAGCAATTGAAGGCGACAAACCCGCCGCAATCAGTATTGGAAACCGAAACTATGTCAGTAGCCGTGTAGTAATTGCCGGTGGCGGCGGAAAAGACGCCGCTCATTTGCCAGTTGCCCAGAATCTGGTTCGCGACGCCGGAAGCGCTGCTGGCAAACCGCCGTCCACGGCCGAAGGGCAAGTCGTAGATGTAACTGAAGACGAAGCGATGGCGGACGTCGAAGTCAGAATTGCCGTATTCGAGGTTGGGGTTGGTCTGGTCGCGGAAATCTCCGTTGTTCACCGATCCCAGGCTGGCGCTGGAAGCGTTGTCGAGGGCATGGGCGAAGGTGTAAGCGGCTTCGAACTGGAGTCCATGGGAGTAGCGCTTCTCCAGGCGAACCTGGAGCGAGTTGTAGTTGGATTGCGTATTCGAGCGGAAGGCGGCGATGCCGGCATCTAGCGCGGGATTGCAGTTGTAGAGTGGTGTGTTGAATGCCGCCAGGGTGCAGGAATCGCCGGTGGCTCCGGGCGTTACCTCGTGCGCGGGACGCCGCGGAGCGGTAGGATCCGATGCGTTCGCGTCGGGAGTTGCCTGGTTGCCGTTGTAGAAAGCGAAGAGCTTCAATCCGCGAGAGCCAGCGTAGGTAACTTCGAGAACGGTATCGGCGGGCAATTGCTGCTGCAGACTGAGGTGCCACTGTTGCATGTAGGGCGTGACCAGGTGCGGGTCGATGGAATACAGGCTCGGCGTATTCGGGTCGCTGAGCGCGTTGGAAGGAAAACCATTGGCCAGGACATTCAATGGCAAGCCGGAGTTCGCGGCCGAGATCGAGCAATCGAGTTGACCGGCCGCCGGATTTGCGGAGGCTGCGCTACAGGGCGTGGCGAACACCTGCGAAGAAAAGAAGGGAGGATTGAAACCGGGGCTGGGGTTGGAGAACGGGCCGTTTTCCTGTCCGCCATAGAAGATGCCATAGCCGCTGCGAAGAACGAGTTTGTCGTTCAACTGGTAGGCGAATCCAATGCGGGGCGCGAAATTGTTGAGGTCGGGGTTGATGAGTCCGGACGAACCGTTGCGCAGAATGTTGAGCTCTGAGCCGAGGGTATTTGTCAGCGGCGTGTTGGTTCCGCTGGGAACGATCAGGGAGAGCGAGTTGAAATCAAAAGTAGCCGCCAGATTGTTCGCCTCTTTGATGGTGGTGAAGAGTTCGTAGCGGAGACCGAGGTTCAGGGTGAGGCGCGGAGTTATTTTGAAGTCGTCGAGGCCGTAGACCGCGTAAATCTGGCGATTGTAGATGATGTTGTTCAGACTGGTGATATTTCCGCCGTCGGGAATGCCGAGCAGAAAAGTGGCGATAGCCTCGCCGCCGGATCCGGGTGCGGCGGGATTGTCGGTAAAGTCGCTGCCAAAACTCATGCCGCCGCGAGGAGAAGCCGGCTCGAAGATGGTGAACTGTTCGAAGCGAAGTTCGGCGCCGAACTTCGCAGCGTGGCGTCCGCGGACCCAGCTCAGATTGTCGGTGAACACGTAGCTGTGCTGGTGTTCGATAGCGGGCAGGAACCCGGAACTGCCAATGCCCGCAGTGCCATCGCTGAAGCTGATCGAAGGCAGGCCGCCGAGGTTGGGACCGAACGGAACTCCCGGGAAGTTGACTTGCTGCGCGACGTTCACGTTGTAGTTCAGATTAAAGCGGTGGGAATCGAGATGATTGAAGCCGAAGCGAAATTCGTTGATCAGGTTGTTGGTGAAACTGTGGACCTCGCTGGCTGCCAAGCCCTGGGCGGTGTTGTTGCTGTAGCCATCCTGAAAGCCGCCACCGTCGAGCACATTGCTGAAGGGCGAGGGCAGGAAAGTGCTGTCGTTGCCGTAGCTGAAGCGGGCGAAGAAATTATCTTTGTTGCTGATGGCGTAGTCGAAGCGAGTGTCGAACTTGTTTTCAGTTTCGGCGCGTTTGGGATCGCTGAGAAAATTGTTGCCGCCTCCCTCGCTGGTGTTGGAAATGGGAAACAGCGCGGCCAGCGTGCTGCCGAGCGGATCGATAGCAGTATTCGTGCCAGTATTGCCGGAGAAGATGTTGGTCGGCAGTCCGGTCGAGGTTGTGCCAATCGGGACACCGCAGAATCCGTTGGGATTTCCAGCGTAATTATTTTGTGCCAGACGCGAGTTAAAGATCTCTCCGACATAAGTTGTGTTGCCATTGCAGTCGAGCGCATTCTGGCCGGTAGGGTTGCCATTCACATCGAGGGCGATGGCTGGGTTGGTGGAGAGCTTGGCGGAGAAATCTCCGCCGACCTCGGCTTGGGTGGGCACTGTGGACAGTTGCGGTAGTCCCTGGCGAATGCGGAGTCCTTCGTAATCCCCGAAAAAGAACGCCTTGTTCTTGACGATGGGGCCGCCCAGCGTGAAGCCGAACTGGTTCTGCTTGTAAGGCTGCTGACCGAATTGGTCGAAGGGGTTGGTGGCGTCAACTTTCTCGTTGCGTAGAAACTCCCACAGGTCGCCGTGCAGATGGTTGGTTCCTGACTTGATGACCGCGTCTAGAATAGCTCCGTTGCCACGGCCAAACTCAGCGCTGTAAGAGTTAGTCTCGACTTTGAACTCCGCGATGGCGTCCACCGCGGGCTGGACGACATAGGCGGCGCCGTTGAGGACGTCGCCTAGATTCGCGTTGTTATCGACACCGTCGAGCAGGAAGTTGTTTTGCAGAGCCCGAGCGCCGCCAGCGCTGAATCCATAAGTGGTTTCAACGCGCGAGCCGGGCTCAGCGGGAGCAACACCAGCGCCTAGGAGCGCGAGTTGGGCGTAGTTGCGTCCGTTCAAGGGAAGCGCGTTGATGCGCTGGCTGTCCACGACCTGGCCAAGATCGGAAGTCTCCGTTTCTAATTGCGGGTTGACCGTTGTGATGGTCATCGATTCGGAGATGCTGCCGACCTGCAAGGTGACATCGACCGCGGGTCGCCCCTGCACGTCGACCGTCACCGGCCCGGCCAGCGTTTTCTTGAAGCCAGCTTTCTCTACGGTCACCCGGTATTGGCCAACTTTCAAGGGGCTGGCAGTGTACTCACCCTGGGCGTTGGTTCTGGTGACCACCTCGGTTCCGCGGTCAACGTCGGTGACCGTCACTTTCGCTCCGGGCACGACGGCGCCGCTGGCGTCCTTCACGACTCCGACGATGCTTCCGCTGTCCTTCTGCGCGGCTGCGGGAATACCGGCACAGGCGACAAGGAGGATTGCCGCCACGAGCAGTACAAAGTTCTTCACAGTGGCGATTGCGGACAGCGATGAGCGCTGCGGCGGGTTGTTCATGAGAGGCTCCCTTTTAACTTGCACTGCACTTCCGTATGCATATGCCTATGCTGTAGATCTATTTCAAGCATGAATCGCGACGTTTTGCACGACCCGGCTGATGGCGCCGCTGGGGCTGGGGCAATCCGGTTTGAGACCGTGGCGCAACGAGAAAAACAGGCCGAGCAATTGTCCAAACATTGCGTCCAGAGGCGGCCGGTAGTCGTCAGCGATCGTGACTGAAGTGTGCGCCTGAGCATAATCGGTAAGGTCATCCAGTCGTGCGTCTGGAGCAGCACCGACCACAGCTCGCGTCCTGACCAGATGCTTCTTGCCGATTTCCTCCAGCAGATCGATCTCATAGCGGAGGATCCTTTGATCCCCGGAGAGGAAGGCGACGAGCAGGGTTTGCTGATCCAGCGCCGCCATGGGACCGTGACGCAGCCCGAGCGCGGATTCCGACATGGTTTGAACATGGCCTGCGGTGAGTTCGAGGACCTTCAGGGCTGACTCCGTTGCCACCGCTCGCAACGGCCCCGAGCCGATGAAGCAGACCTTGGTGAAGTCTTCGCTCGCCAGTTTGGCGGCGCAGGTCGCGGCCTGGTCGCGGAAACTGGTGCCCGCTTCCGTTAATTGGCGCAGGATGTTTTCGTATGCGCCAGGCGTCTCAACATTCGCCAGACATTGACCGAAGATAACCATGTTCGAAAAAGAACTGGTCATCGCGAGTCCGCGATCATGGACTTCCTCTGGCAGCGCGATTCCCAACACCTGCTTGCGTCCCGCGGTCAGGCGGAGCATTCGTGCCTGCGTGTTGCAGGTCACAATCAGGTGTTGAATACCGGGATGGTTCTTCAAAGCCCGCTCTATGACCGCGATTCCCTCCGGACTCTCGCCTGACCTAGAGAACGAAATCCAGAGATACGGGCGCCCCGGCACGAGCCATTCGTCGGGATGAGTCAGCAGATCTGTGCTCGGGACCGCGAGCACCTCGCAATGCCATAGCCGGCGCAGCAGCAGGGTCAGCGAACGGCCGACGTAGTCGGAGGTTCCGGCGCCGATCAAGAAGACCGTCGGCCGCCGGGTTGGATCCCAGTTGATGCCTGCGGCTTGCAGAAATCCATGGATCTCCGCATGGCGCTCCCGGAAGCGCTGATAGGTAGCCCGCCAGGTCTCAGGCTGTTGCGCGATCTCTTTCGGCGTGTGCAGCACTCCCCGGGCTTGCTTCTGTTCTTCCGGCAGGGTGAGCAAGTTCGAGAGTGGGTTCATGGCCAGGGAACGTTTCAGATCGCAATAAAACGAAACTAATACTAACAAATGACAACTGAGAAGAAAACAATAAAGAAATCCAATGCGGGTCGCGTCTTTTCATTGTTCTTCGCTATAACGCTGGTAGAGGTCGGGCCGGAATCTTGTGTCAATTGCGCCGACCACCGAAACCGGGAAACTCTTTTCGAACGCCACGCCCTCGATTCCTTCCACATTCAAATGGACAGTAAAACTGCCGGTATGGGTGAAGGCATGAGTGACGGAGGCGCCCTCGGCGCTGGTTCCGTCGCCGAAGTCCCAATGATAGGAAAGTGCAGGCACGCCGTCGGCGGCACTCTGCGCGGAGAACTTCGCCGGCCTTGCGGTTGCAATCTTTTCCGGGGCTTGCACAGTCACCGTTGGCGCAGACGCGGGGATCGATGGATCGACGATCTTTACCATCGAAACCGAGTGCGGCGCCACCTTCAGCGCGAGTGCACTCGAATTGGCTCCCGCTGTCGCACCCTTGACAAAGACATTGGATACGATGCTCCGCGCTGCAAGTCCGAGGTCGGAAAACGAAAAGGAATGTTCACGTTCTTTCTCTGTCCAATTGAAAACCGCCAGAATCGACTGCCGCTTGCTTTCGCGCAGCAGGTAGACGCTCGGCATTTCGTCTTCAGGCGCGTAGCTCATCAGGTCGAGTGGCCTGGCAGCATGGCCATAGCGCGCCATGTTGAGCAGGTCGCGATTCTGAAGCAAGGCCATGCGGTCTGCGTCGAGAGACAGCATGGGCAAATCGTCGCCGATTTCGAACATGCCGCCGGAGACCGCGGCCAGCGCAATCGCCACCTGCGCCTCCGCGAGCGTGAGCGGTTTGGGTCCACCGTGGTCTTGCTCTCCTGCTTCAGCCCGGTACGAGATCGAGAATGCGTCGGGATCACTGATGAAGAAGTTTCGGTTCATGTAGTAACGGGCGGCGATGCCGGGAGCCGCATCGCGGCTGGCCGCAAAGGTGTGCCCGGTGTCGCAGGAGATGCGCCCAGTATCCACCAGCCCCACCGGATTCAGGATCGGGCTGCCGTCTTTGTCGAGCAGCACGCCGTCACCTACTGCTTCACGAATGATCTGCAATCCAATACGCTGCGCCTGTAGCGCCGTCGTGTTGGGACGGTAGTAATAGCCTTCGATGGCGGAGTCATCCATGAAGTCGAGCTTGATGTAGCGGATGCCCCAGTCCCGGGTGAGCGTCGCATAGGTCTCGCGCAGGAACTGCTGAGCGGCGGGATTGGTGGTATCGAGCACGTAAAGCTGGTCGAGCTTGGTTGCCGTGTCGGGCGGCTCCGTCACCCATCCGGCGTGGATGGGCTGCCCTTTCGCGTTATGCACCAGCCAGTCTTTATGATTCGCGAACACGGACGAACGCTCGGAAATTTCGAACGGCGCAGTCCAGATCCCCGGGGTCAGACCCAGTGCCTGGATTTTCTGTTCGAGATTCTTTATCCCGTGAGGATACTTGTTGGCTACCGGCGAGGTGTAATCGCCGCGCGCGAATTGATAGCCCTCGTCAATGTGAAAGAAGGTGTAGCCGTACTCCCGCAGGTGAGCGGAGAGAAATTCAGCGTTGGTGAGGGCCGGGCCTTCGGTGAGTCCAAAGTAAAACGCAGTCCAACTCCACCAGCCAATGGGAGTTGCGGCGCTGACTCTCGCTGGATGCAGATGGCGAATCATTTCCCCGTAGGATTCGAGTTGCGCGTGATAGTCCGAGGAAAAGCTGGCCACAATGGGCTCGGATGCAAGGCTCTGGCCCGGCTCCACGGGAAGGCTCAGCTCGATCTGATCTTCCGGCGGCGACTGTTGCAGCGAGTTCTCTTTTGCGAGTTCCGTGGTGCCGGTGGAATCAACTTCGTAGCTGGTGATTGTGTTTTGTTTCTTATCGACGTGGAGGCGCGGCACGGTGAGCCATCTTTCGGAAGCCAGCGCGCCGACGAACAAGCTTTGCCGGCTCTGCCGGTTGTAGATCAGCTGGCTGCCGACCGCGCGATGCATGCCGTCGGTTGTCTGCGCGAGATCGTGGAGCTCCATGTTCGGCCGGTCCTCGCTGAAGCTGTCGGAGAGAACGCGGTCGGCGGCAGGTGGCCCGTCCAGCGCGAGCACGGGCGCCTGGGCATCGAGAACACGAATGCTTTGCACCGTGAGCTGCGCCCCCGTGCTATTACGGACGAGCACTTCGATCTCCGCGAATGCCGATTGCGGGCGCAGTCGCAGGCTGCACACAAGGTCGGGTTGGCCAGAGAGTCCCCTATAGGTAATCGTGAGCTGAGAACCTGAGCCCGGGGCGTCAGCAGAGGGCGATTCCTGAATTTCATGTTGCGGATAGTCGCTCGAACGCAGCCAGCGATGATTCACCTGCGCCGCGACCGCCGCCGTGACCCAAACCCGCGGATTTTCCTTGGAGCGAATCGTGTAGGTTCCTGCCTTCTGGTTCGCCTCAATTGCGAGTCTGGCACTTTCGATCTTTGACGTGGCGGCACTGGATTCAACACGCACATCTGCTGCGGAGTGTGTAACGAGTGCGAACAAAAGACAGAGTGCAAGAATCAGAGCGAGCGATAAACGGCGGTTTGTCGACATGGCGTGCGGTCCTCGGGGAACGGAGCGTTCGTGTCAAAACGAAAGCAAAGGTAATGTTTCGTAATATACACGCGCAGGACGGGCTGTCAACACCGCCGAGGAAATAGATGGGCTGCCGGTGGATGCGGACGGTATGCGAGCGCAACTGAGATGATGGTCTTGAGCGATTGGCTAGGCTAAGTCTAATTCAATCTTTTTCGCAGCCGGGTCCAGCTTGACGATGCGGAACTTGCGAATCTGCCCGCTGCGAACGGGTTCCGGCTTGGCGCCTTCGGCGGGCGCGCCGCCTTTCCAGCGCGCCTGCAGCATCGAGCCGAGGGAAGAGAGATCGGGCTTGGCGGATGACGCGGGTCTTGCCGGCGCGGTCTTTTCAGTCGCCGACGGCGCATCCATGCGGCAGGTACCCAGGACGCCTTCGCCCAGTTCCACGCGCGCGCGTCCGTCTGTAATCTCCAGCATGCGGCCGGTGACCAGGTCGCCTTCCTTGTGTTCCGCGATGTATTCGTCCAGGCCGCTGGGGACCAGTTGCTTCATGCTCAGGCGCAACTGCCGTTTTTCGCTATCAACCGCGAGCACTTGCGCCCTGACCACTTGCCCCATCCTCAGCACTTCCTGTGGATGGTTGATCCGCTTCTCGGCGCTCATCTCGCTGATGTGAATCATGCCCTCGACGCCTTCGGAGAGCTGCACGAATGCGCCGAACTTGGTGATGCTTACCACAGGCCCTTCAATCGCCGAACCGACGGCAAACTTCTGTGCTACCTCGGCCCAGGGATCGCCCAGAGTCTGCTTCAGTCCAAGGGACATGCGGCGCTCAACCGTGTTTACTCCCAGAATCACAGCGTCCACGATCTCGCCCGGCTTCACCAGCGTGCTGGCACTCCGCATCTTCTTTCCCCAAGACATTTCCGAAACGTGGATCAGCCCCTCAATTCCCGGCTCCAGTTCCACGAAGGCCCCGAATTCAGCCACGCGCGTAACGGTGCCGCGCACGCGTTCGCCAACCGTGTATTTTCCCGCGACCGCGTCCCAGGGATGCGCCTGCAACTGCTTCATGCCTACGGAAATGCGGCGCTTGCCGGAATCGTTTGCGATCTTGAGCACTCGGACTTCGATCTGCTGCCCCACCGAGAGCACATCCGCTGCCTTCTCGATGCGGCTCCAGGCAATGTCGCTCACGTGCAGCAAGGCATCTACGCCGCCCAGATCTACGAACGCGCCGTAATCAGTGAGGCTGCGGACGGTCCCGCTCACGCTGTCGCCTTCCTTCATGGCTGAAGAGCGGCGATCCTGCACGGAGCGTTCTTCTTCTTCGGCGACGACGCGGCGGTCTACCACCACATCTTCGTCGGTGACGTCGAGCTTGATAATGCGGCACAGGATTTCCTGCTCGACCATCTTCTCCATTTCAACGGCATCGCGGGCTCCGCTGCGCGAGGCGGGCATGAAGGCGCGCACTCCCACATCCACGCTGAGACCGCCTTTGATGACACCGGTCACCGTGCCCACGATCGTCGCCTTGTCCGCGAAAGCCTTCTCCAGTGCCGACCAATCTTTCGGCCGCTCAACTTTGGCGCGAGTGAGCTGGTAGTAGCCCTCCGGATCGCGTCCCTTGACCGAGACCGGCAGCTTGTCGCCGGGCTTCACCGTTTCGCCAGCACCCTGCAAAGCCGCCAGCGGCAGAATGCCTTCGCTCTTGAAGCCGATATCGAGGAAGACCGAGTCGCCGGAGACAACAATCACCGTGCCAACGAGTTGTTTGCCGCCGTCCTCGTTCTTACGCGAATGGCTCTTCTCATATTGGGAAAGGAGGTCGCCGAAAGACTCGGCGGGTTCAGTCGCGGATTCAGCAGGAAGCTTAGGTTCCGGAATGCCTGAGTTGGACATGATCAAGTCGGGAGTTCTAAGAATATGGTAGGCACGACTGGACTCGAACCAGCGACCTCTACCGTGTCAATTCGTCGCCCCCGCACGGAAGACTTGGGAGCGAGTGGGAACAAGTTGCACGACAAGAAAGACTAAGCATTTATTGAGTCCCAGAGGGCATGGGATCGACTGATCCTCGATTGTACTAGCAGGGATCGGCTTGGACAACAGGGTTATGGCACAAACCACGACACATGCCCCACCCCACATAGGGCAGGCGACAGAAGACCCCAGCCCTTTTCAGTGACGTGATGTTACCTGTGCCACAAATGAAAAATCCCCCAAATTTGGGAAGCACAACTCTAAGGTGGGTCGAAGTGTAAGGACTTCTCCAAGGCGGGACAAACGGTTGAGGGGGTAATACGCATTGAGGGGATTTTGCTACACCCCCCGGCCCTGGGAGGGTATGCGCGAGCGGGGCGCGGAGTGGAGTGGAGTGCAGGCTGGCGCGGGGCCGGGCGGGGAGCAAGGTGGGCGCGTGCTCGTGAAATGCACAGCGTGACGTTACCTCATCGCCCGAAGTGATCCTTAGTACATTCAGGGGCGTTTTCTGTTGACACGCACAGCCTTGCAGCATAGCGTTGGTTGCAAATCAGCGAGCGGATTCGCCAGGGATCGACGGATTCTCAGTTCCGTCTAGTGACCCCTCTCGTACCCTCCTCTGAAGTTAGAACAGAAGTGAATGGACGCGCAGCCCTTCGCAAGGCACCGTCCATTACAGTGCGGACAAATGGTCGCAGGGGCAACCCAGCACACGCCGGTGTTGCCGCTCTGTTCATTTCATCAGGAGGGAAATCTCATGGCACGATTTGCTGCCGTAACTCTTGCTGCAATAACCCTCGCGTGTGTTGCCGCGGCGGCGCATAACCAACCTGCCAGTGATCCTCAAGCGGTCGCTTATGCGGCGAAATCGGTCGCTGCCATGACTGGCAGCACAACCGTGAGCGACGTGACGCTGACCGGCTCCGTCACTTGGACCGGCACCGACACGGGAACGGCAACCTTGAAGGCGCTCGGCACCGGTGAGAGCCGGATGGACCTTGCCTTGTCGAGTGGCACTCGTACCGAAATCCGCGACGTACAGACCGGTGTGCAACTCGGCCAGTGGATCAACCCCAATAATGTTTCTGGCCAATTTGCGTCCCAAAACTGCCAGAACGATGCTGTCTGGTTCTTTCCTGCGCTTGGTTCCCTGTCGCTAGGTCCGAACGTGGTGCTGTCTTACATCGGACAAGAATCTCGCAATGGTGGGACGGTCCAGCATATCCAGTCCTACGTTTACCAGCCGAATCCGCCAGCCGGTATCTCTCCCACATTCCAACAGCTCAGCACGATGGATTTGTATTTGGACGCAACCACGCTCCTTCCGATGGCAATCACATTCAATGCGCACCCGGACACCGACGCGACGACAAGCCTTCTGGTCGAGGTTGACTTCAGCAATTATCAGGTCATCAGTGGCGTAACGGTTCCCACACATATCCAGAGATACCAACAAGGGACTCTGATGGTTGATGTCACGGTGTCCAGCGCTTCTTTTAACACGGGCATTCCTTTGTCCGTTTTTGCCGTCAACTAGACTCCCAGATTAAGCGAAAACGAGAAAGGCAATTTATGAAGCTCTCTCACAAGCACCTCGCATTGATCGTCATGGCTCTCAGCAGCTTTGCGTCGGCTCAGGTGGCAACGGGTACGCCGCGTTTTGGGAGCTTCGGAGGCGGGCCGTTCGACACGGTCAATCTCGGAAATCTGAATGTCCATTTTGCGATTCCGGTTCTGCATAAAGCGGGACGCGGGACGGCGTTCGCTTACGATCTGAGCTACGACAGCTCTATCTGGACTCCAGTGACTAACAGTGGCGTGACGCAATGGCAACCCACGACCAACTGGGGGTGGAGCGGTGTTACGGGGGCGCGGACCGGCTACATGATTTATCAGACAAGTACCACCAGGGATAGCTTCGGTTGCGTGACAACTTACTATTCATATACGTACCACGATGCCTATGGTGCGCTGCATCCCTTTCCCGGAACGGCAGAGGTCCAGAACTATTTTCTCCACGGCAGCTGCATCGGTTTTAGATTCTATCCCCTCACTTCTACAGCCTCAGACGGCTCGGGCTACTACTTGAGTGTGCCCAGCGCTGGGCAACTGCAGCTTACAGATCGAGGTGGACGAATCATCGCTGCTCCCTTGAACACCACGAGCGGGGCGGCCAGCCTTACAGACGCTAACGGCAACCAAGTTACTGTGAATTCGAGCGGGCAGTTTTTCGATACGCTTTCCAGCTCGACTGCAGTGCTGACCGTTGCTGGAAGCGGAACTCCGTCCAGCCCCACGACTTTTACCTACAACGCCCCGTCTGGCAGCGCTACGTATAAAATGAACTACATTCAATACACGGTGCAGACCGCTTTCGGCTTCAGTTCGGGTTCTCCCATAATCCACGAATACGGACCGCTCAGCGTACCGCTTGTAAGCAGCATCGCGCTGCCCGACGACACACCGAGTCATCCCGACCGCTACACCTTTACCTACGAAAGCGGGCCTAGCTCTTGTTCGCCATGCGTGACCGGAAGAATTCAAGAAATCACTCTTCCAACGGGAGTGACCATCACCTACACCTATAGCGGGGGAACAAATAACACCGGCATTTATAGCGATGGTTCAACCGCTGGCCTCTCTCGCGTCCTTAATCCGGGGGGAACCTGGGGCTATTCCCGGCTGGGGTCTGGTACGCCAGGACCGGGATCGACATGGACAACCACCGTTACTAATCCAAACGGCGACAACACATTGATCAATTTTGCGGAAGACAGCACAGTCACAAACACAACTTCAAACCCGCCTACAACCGCGACGTACAATTTTTACGAGACTCAGCGGCAGGTCAACCAACTTATCAGTGGGACTCAGACCCTCCTGCTTACCACTGAGAAGTGCTACAACGGCAATTACACAAACTGCAGCACCACAACTGTGGGCTCTCCGATTGACACAATCGACAGCTACTACCAGCCAGCCAACGGCAACACCCGTGCGTCGCATGTCGCCTACGACGGCTCGTTCAATGGCTCTGGACTTGTGTCCCTTGATTGGGAATATGACTACGGCGTGACGATGGGAGCGGCGTTAACCTCTTTCACTCCACTCCGCAAGACCACAATCAGCTACGCGACATTGGGGAATAACATTATCGATCACCCTTCACAAAGTTCAACTACCGATGGGTCCGGTAATCTTCTGTCGAAAACCACCTATTCCTACGATGAATCTGCCTATCCGGTACAGACCACGACTGGCACGCCACAGCACACCAGTGTCACTGGCTCTCGGGGAAATCTAACGACCGTTACCTCTTACAGCACCAGTTCCGCCAGTTTATCGAAGCACTTCCAATACAACGACACCGGCACCCTCTACAAGTCTTGGGATGTGAACGGTTCATCGACGAGCTATGCCTACGGCACCACAACATCGTGCGGGAATAGTTTCGCAACGACAGTTACCTCGCCTCCAACGCCCGACGCGCCCTCGGGTCTTGCTGTCTCAACCGCGTGGAACTGTACCGGTGGGGTTGCAACTTCAACAACCGATCCCAACCAAAACAGCGCCAGTTCCAGCTATTCGGACTCATATTTCTGGCGACCAGCCTCCTCTCAAGATCAACTGTCGAACACAATGAATTTTAACTACACCTCTCCAAGCGGGAGCACTCCAGCGAGTGTGGAAAGCTGGATGAAATTCAATAGCAATAGTTCAATTTCCGAGCACCTCACAACTCTCGACAGCCTGGGACGAGTGCAATATTCCCAGCAACAGGAGGGTGTCAATTCAGGGAACTACGACTCGACCCAAATTACTTACGATACCCTTGGCAGGCCATACCAGACCACCATGCCTTACGTCGCTGGCGCGGGTCAGGGCGGTTCGAGCGCGGTGACGACTACATCGTATGATGCTCTGGGGCGAGTGACACAGGCGCAGGATGGAGGCTCCCCTGCTGGTTATGTGAGCTATAGTTACACTCAAAATGATGTCCTAACAGTCGTCGGTCCTGCACCCTCGGGCGAGAATGTCAAGCAGGTGCAGAAGGAGTACGACGGACTGGGTCGCTTGACTTCGTCCTGTGCCATTTCATCCACGGCCAGCGGCAACGTCGCCTGCAACCAGAATACGGGCACCAGCAATGGCATCCTAACCACTACCTCGTACACTTCGGGAGCGTGGTACCAGACGGTCTCATCTACTCGTGCATCGCAGACGCGGAGCAAAACGGTGGACGGGTTGGGCCGGATGACCCAGAAGGTCACGCCAGAAGGCGGAACGTGGAATTACCATTACGACTCTTACAGCTCCTGCCCGACCGGGTACACAGGGGCCAGCGGACAGCTGGCAGCGATCTCGGATCCGAATGGCAATCTGATCTGCTACTCCTACGACTCGTTGAACCGGGTGACAGGGGTAAACGCCGATGGCACAACCTGCCGACATCTCTATTATGACAACTCAACGGGCTATTCGGGGACGCTGCCCACGGGAGTTAGCCTGTCGAACCAGTATGGACGGTTGGTGGAAGCCGCGACTGACGCCTGCGCTGCAAACACGCTGCTAACGGACGAGTGGTTCAACTACGACAAAGACGGTCACATGTTGACCATGTGGGAGAGCACGCCAAATTCCAGCGGCTACTACAAGTCTACGGCGACATTCTATGGCAACGGCGCGGTGAATACCCTGGCGCTTTCGGGACAATCTTTCACGACCACTTACGGTCTGGATGGAAAAGGGCGAACCAGCACCCTCAGCATCGGCAGCTCCACTGTCGTCTCCGGCACGACATTTTATCCCGCCACGCTGACTCCTACAATCTCTATCGGTACGGGCACAGACAATGACGCCTATACTATAGACGCCAACACGGGGCGAATGACGGGCTACACATTCACCCTGGGATCGACCACTGACGCGGGAGTACTGACTTGGAACGCGAACGGCACGCTGAAGAAGCTGGCGATTACCGATGGCTTCAACTCCGGCGGC
Organism: Candidatus Dormiibacterota bacterium; assembly: GCA_035566655.1. Lineage (GTDB taxonomy): Bacteria > Acidobacteriota > Terriglobia > Terriglobales > Acidobacteriaceae > Sulfotelmatobacter. The sequence continues at coordinate 51,428 of DATMQT010000064.1, read as the reverse complement.
ACACAGACGTGCAGCTTTAATTCTTCGCTGGTCACGGGGACAGGATACGACGACTTGGGCCGTTTACTTGGTTCCAGCTGCGGAACCTCTGGCTCTATCTGGAATCAGGCGGACAGCTACGACCAGTATGACAATCTCACCAAGTCCTCTACCTTATTTGTAAGCTGGAATCCAGGTTATAGTTCGACGACTAACCACTACACTTGCACAGGCTGCACCTACGACTCGAACGGCGACGTGACCAACGACGGGACTAACGCCTACACTTGGAACGAGTTTAGCAGGATGGCATCAACCAACAAAAGTGGAACTAATTGCGCTAGTGCAGGCCAGTGTGTGGTCTACGATGCTCTGGGCAGGATCGTTGAGATCGACAGTGGCAGCACGCACACGTCGATATGGTATACGCAGCTAGGCAAAACGGCGTACATGCACGGCAGCACCTACCTGTACTCCTACTGGCCCGCACCGGGCGGAGCAACCGCCATGCACAACTACCCCAGCAGCGGTGCTGTCTACATCATGCACAAGGACTGGCAGGGCAACGCTCGGCTTGTGTCTGACCTGGCAACCACGGTGATTGGCGATTACGCCTTTGCCCCCTACGGCGAAAAGTACGACATCTTCGGATCGACCAGCCAGAACGAGACCATGTTCATCAGCCTGACGCAGGACGTTAAGGCCGGGATGTATGATACGCCGAACCGGGAACTGCAAGGTTCGCAGCAGGGACGATGGCTCTCGGCAGACCCCGCCGGATTCGGATGGAACCAGTACGCTTACGCGACTAACCCGAACAGCTTTGTTGATCCGAGCGGGCTGCAGTTGTGCCCTGTCTGGGCTAACAGTTCGGGTTCCGGGTGCGGGAATCAGGGAGGATTTGAATTTGGCGGCAACGGGGCGGCTTATGGGAATGGGGGCTTTGATTTGAGCTGCGGCGGAAACGGGTTTTGCAATAACAACGGGACGGTGCTATCTGACGGTACAATTGCAACAATTGGGCTGATTGGGCCCGGCTATACGAATGCCTGGAGCGGAAACGGGATTTCTGATTTGCCACAAAGTGAGTCTGCATTGGCTAACCTCCTCCTTCAAGTTTTCACCCCCGCCGGAATCCAAATCGGGTATCTCATGTTTCAATTCGACATGCCGAATTGCTGTGACAGCGACGGGAATTTAATATTCCCCAACGTCGACGGTAACGCCACAGTGGTTGGGAGTGCGTGGTATTTGCAGGTCGTGAATGGATTTGGATGGCCGTTGGCGGGAAACTTCTCAGTAACTGAAAACGTTAACACGGTTTTGATGGCCAGCGGAGGACAGCAGGTAAGTAATATCGAGGCCTCCGGAACGTTCACATGGACCACGAATTCGAGCGGGGGTTTCGTAGATAACATCTTCGCTGAAAATCCCGATTCGCCCCCTATGAACGGACTCGCGTTTATGCATAATGTGCAGAATTGGAGTATAAATGGAGTCCCGGCGAACACCTTTAACCAGTTCTTCGTTTACAACGGCAGCTTGCAGGTAGCCAATCCGTGGTACGCCGGCGTAAACTAGTTAGCAAGGAGTCTCGCGCGCGAGCAGCGGATATAACATCAGGACCTTGGCGCTGGTCTCGCTTCGTCAAGTGTGCTCGTGCGGCTGACGGTTGTTTTGGAGTTTTGAAACATGTTCAGTCGTGCTTTTGCAGTTGCCATCTTCATGGGCAGTGCGATCTTGTGCGAAGCACAAGGGGCAACAACCGCTAGCCCGAGAATTGTTGTACCGCTTCAGCCGTTGCTTGAGGTTCTAGATAGAGCTAAGGTTTCAGGGACGCTAGAAGTTTCAGGACACTGCGGAGTAGGACCGCCCCCGCACCTCCCGCATCTGCGGCCTGGTGCAATGCGTGACGGTTCTTCTTTGCAGCTTGTGCGTGAAATGTTCGCAAACAATCCAGCTATGCAGGTCGTGCAGGACCCAGATGGGAAGATCCGGATGAACGAGAGCGGCGTCCCTGCCGAACTATTGCAGGTTAAGATTCGCCATATTTCGTTTGAAGAAAATGGCGTACCGCTACAGTACGCTGCGTTCAGCGCGAATACCGCCCTGCTGCATGCTATTCTGCGGTCACCAGAAATCGTGACCTTTATGAAGTCTCAGGGGATGGTATTGCCATTTGGTGAAGGTGGGACAGGGGGTAGCACGCCGCACCCAATCAGTGCACCGCACATCGTGGGGTCGATGGATGATCTAACACTATCTGAAGCGTTGGACCGTGTTCTTAGGACGTTTCCCGGAGTCTGGGTGTATGAGAATTGCCCTCGTGCAGACGAAAGGGGTCGATTCGTCTTCCTCAGGTTCTTCGACCTCCAACACCCCGGACTCGTTGAGGAAGAGTAGTGCGACGCTGCAGCTAGTGACCAATAGTGATGCGATGTTGCACAAAAATCCCTATGTGAAACCGAAGTCGTCAATAATCAAGACCGAAATCGCTGTTGGAAACATTCGCGGCACAGTTGGACTTAATCAGGAGGCCGGGCGCAACTGAACCTAGTCAAGAAAGAGAAAGGGGTGGACAAGCTGGTGAGACGGGCTATGCTAATTGTGCTTGTGACTTTCATTTCTTTCATTTCCCACGCGGAGATGAGCCGAAAACCCCTTTTCATCAGGGCAAAGTGTGACGGAAGGCTTTCGTCGACTGTGCTTTCAGCACTCAAAGAGGCGGTGAGGGCCTCGCAAGAATACGAACTCGTTGGCAGCTTGGACGACAATGGCCGTCTCGACACCGTGCAAACCATTTACATGACCTGTGTTGAGAACCATGAAGTGACAGCGATAGCGACGCAGTTTGGCATTGCTCAATGTAAGAGTACCACCGTTTGCCATTCCGCGATAGACGGCCTTTCCCTTAACGCAGCTTTGTGCAATGCCAACCTCTCTGCGGATTGTGGCCGGGCGCTCTTCAAAACATTTGACGCCTACATCAGGCGTCCGAACCCGACTCCGTTAAAGATCGAGTGAATATTGAACGCGGTGCGCTCACTAGCTCACCAGTTCCGCCAGCGCCTGCCAGTGCCTCGGATGCGGTCGCCGTCGGCCCGCGCGGATCGCAACGGCATACGTGACAGAAACACCGAGCGCCGACATAATGACGGGGTTGGCAATCCCGGCGAGTAGCGGCTGAATCCTGTGTGTATAGGTCTCTTCGTTGGGCCAAGGTGGCCGAGCGCCAATCCCCGGAAAGAGAATGATTGGGCCTAATCCCTAGGCAGGCGTCGCGGGGCACTGCAACTTTCCCCAAGTTTTAATCCCGCTGTCACATTTGATTGCTACACTGTGCTCCGCTGCGTCTGAAGTTTTCCTGTTGATCTGGGAAGGTCAGCCGCCTCACGGGTGCCAAGCTCACTGGGGCAGAACTCAACGCAGCATCCCCGTCAGCGACCGCTCATCCGATCTGCCATAATCTCCCAATGTGCGGGCGCTATCGATTGTCGCGCAGGAAACAGATCATCGAAGAGCACTTCGACACCCAGTCAGATAACGACTGGATTCCCCGCTACAACATCGCGCCGACCCAGCCCGTCCCCGTGATCCGCCAGAATCCGAAGGAACCTTGCCGGGAATTGTCACTGATGCGTTGGGGTCTGATTCCTTCATGGGCCAAGGACTCGTCAATCGCTGCCCAGACGATTAACGCCAGATCGGAGACGGCAGCCATGAAGCCCGCGTTCCGTGATCCATTGAAACTTCGCAGATGCCTTATCCCAGCAGATGGATTTTACGAGTGGCAGCGGACGGGAAAAGCGAAGCAGCCGTACTGCTTTGAAGTCAATGAAGGGGAGTTGTTCGCGTTCGCAGGGCTCTGGGATCGCTGGAAAGACCCGAGCGGGCAGTGGATCAAGTCCTGTTCGATCCTGACAACGACACCGAATGCTGTGACCTCCTCCATCCACGACCGTATGCCGGTCATCCTTGACCCAGCCGATTACGATCTGTGGCTCGACCCAGGGATGACGAATGTCGAAGCGGCGTCGGAGATGTTGAAGCCCCCCGATGCTCAGATCATGCGCTGCTATCCCGTCAGTAATCGGGTCAACCATGTCGCTAACGACGACGCAGAGTGCTCGACACCCGTGGAACTCACGGAGACCCAAGCTGGACTCTTTTAGAGACGAGATAGGGCTTACAGTATGTCGCCGCGAAATTCAGATTGCAGATATGATTCGTAATCGGCATTCTGCCCGTGCATTTCGACCAAGTAGACCCGAATTCCTTCGAGCACCTGATGAACATGTTCCATGATTGCGTACAGCCATTGGAAGTGAACACGTAAACTCTCGGCACCCTCGTCGGCATATCTGAATGCCAAGCCGTGCGGATCAATCATCTCGAATTCGCCGATGCACTTTTCAACGAATTCCGCATCGAGATTATCCCAGTCGCCCGCCTGCATCTTCGGCTTCGCATCGCGAAGTACGAGCTTCCACAATTCTCCGAGCTTGTGACCCCAGGCAGGCACAGCTTCCTCGCTAGGGGCGTTTTGACCGTCTTTGCTTAGGAACCTCCCGGCAAGAATGATACTTTTCAGTGAAAGCTCCAGATAATGGCGAAACAAGAAGGCAGCCGCGATTCCTTCGGTGTCCTCGCTTAAGCGGTTCTCAGCTACCCCTTCCACAAGCAGAAGACTAGCTCTGTAGAAGCTTTCGCCAATATCTAGCCAAGACTTCGGTGATGACTCCGCGTAGAAAACCTTGTCGTATTCCCATTTTTGAAAGGCAGTGTATCCGTCGAGCAGGCTTGTAGTCTCATTGGCTTTTGAGGCGGCCTGCGATTCCGGTTTGGAAACGTCTTCATCCATCTGCAACACTTCAAGGTCATGTGAAAGATTCTGGCGGAAAGCATCCATTCACGGAGCGTGCCAGCAGCCACGCATAGTCATATTTGCCTTTATGCACCTCTTCATCCACAAGGCAAACGAACTCGACTGCTGCGTCGGCAACCTCGGTCGCATCACCGAAATCCGTCTCGACGAGGTCTTTGATTTTGGGCACTTCGTTGTTAACGAGCTTGGGCGAACTGTGAACTACCGCATCTCGGAGTTTCGTCTTCTCCATCAACACCGCGAGTGCAGGGCATGTGCTTTCTGTGAACGGGGGACTCTTACGATTCAGCACTATTTTGGGATACTGAATCGCTTTGTCTCGCAACTTAACGTACCGCTGCCGCTTGTGTTTTGAATCCCATTCGGAAAGCAAATCTCGCTCCGCTTGGGACAGTGTCCTCCGACAAGTGGCTATGAGATCGAAAGCCAACCCATTCAGAAAGCTCTCCACGAAATTAAATGCTGAAATGATTGTTGCCCTGATATAGAACGTGTGGGCCTTCAAGTCCGGCTTCTCTCTGCGATCCTTCAGAGCAAAGGCTTGGTTGTAAGCGAAGCACATGTCCTCATACAAGGATGCTTCAGGGAGATAGACATCGAAGTCGGTCCCGTCGAAATCCAGATTGACAAGGCAATGGGGCTGGACTTTCTTCCACGGAGGGAACACCTTCTCATAGTTTTGAAAGAGTCTATCGTCAATAAGCCACTTCGGAAATCTGGCGACTCCAAAACGTTTCTTACGGTAAGTCTGTCCTAACTCCAGAAGAAATTTGTGGTCAGCCTTGAATCCAGCATGGCGTTCGGCATTCTGAATGTTAGCTTCCATGAAAAAGTCGATTTCAGTAAGCCGTTCATCCGTTGCCGTTTCCAGTGCCTTTCGCGTACGAGCGAGAATGTCCAACATCCGAGGAGTTACGGAACGGTTGAGTGCAATCAGCGCGTGCCAAATGTCGCACTTGTCCTCAATGATTCGCTTTTGTTCACTGGATGGCATAGTTGAAATCGGGCTGAATAGTTAGGTTGTTCGCAAGGGCTGATGATATGGGTTCTTATCCAAGATAGCCGCATTGATTTTCTGCTTCAGGAAATCTTTCAGGTCTCGCTCGTCTTCGAGCAACAGGACTATCTCTTCCAACGCACACAGAACGAACACTGCCCTCGTAAGCGATTCTTTGCATGAGAGAACTGCGGCGGCGGTATATCCAGACGCCGATATGAACACCCCGCGTGCGTGCCCGCGATTGAAGACCCGAATCAAGTGCTGCGCCACATCACCCGGACCAAGCGCGTCTTTCCACCACTTGACTTCTACCAAATAGAGATTTCCGTCTAGTTCGATCACGCCGTCCACCTGCTCAACAACACCAACGCCATCCACGCGGAGCACGAATGCTTCCCGCACAGAAATCCCGCCGATCTTAAACAGTCTGTTCAGAATCCCTTCGAGAGCTTTGCCGCGTTTGTGGGCGTCTGTTTCTGCGAAGAGCGCAGCAAGCTCAGTCCGCAACGAAGCGAGGCTGGCACGACGATCCTGCTCCTCTTTCTGCTTCTTCCCCCGTTCAGCAACCCGCTGGGCACGCTCTTCCTCCTGTGCTTGCTTCATTCGCGTGAAAGAGTCTTTGACGCCAACAACCCGAGATATCTCACCAACCAAACCCTTTGCCTTAAGTTGGTCGGCGGGCCAGCATGTCGAGAAATCATCGAACTCGGTGACACGTTTCAGAATCTCCCGCCGTTCGCGAAGAGTCACCTCGCCCTTCGTGTTCAGGCGCTCAATCACAGACCGAACGATTTCATATTTGTTGATGCTGTTGCGGTCCTTCGCCAGGCGCTCCGTGAGGTCGCGGGTTACAGATTGCGGCACCCCGGCACCTTTGAAGAACAAAAGTACGTCAGACTTAGATGGGCAGAGCAAGGGAATGGTTTGAACAAGCAACTGGGTCAACTCTGGCGGATAGTGAAAGACAATGTCCATGAACGTTCAAACGTGAAGACGCGTCACAATTCTAACGCAGGGTGTGGAAGTGATACCAACACAAGATACGCGAGACACTGACTACGATGAGGGTCAGTGTCACGATTCGTCGCACTCGTCCAGGATGCGAATATCCTGCTTCCGCTGAGCTTCTTTAATGGTATCGATCACTTCAGTCGAAAGCGTGATGACCTTCGCCGTGATTCCGAATTCCTTCGCTGCAAGTGACGCCCAGCCTTTTCCATTTACTACATTCGCAGCCGCGCTATCTGCGAACAGCAGATAGGACTCCACGGTCAGCCCAGGATACGACTTTCGTAGAACTGAGGTTACGAGAGCCAGCTTGAGCATGTCGCCGAGAACCTTGTCACGCTGGGCTGTCTTCGCCTTGCCGACATGCGCCCACACTTCCACCAACGTCACTCCGTCCTCGCCTTTGTGAAAACCGTCTACAGCGACTCTGGCACTTCCAATCGGGATAGTTGCTTTCCCGAGTTCTCTTCCTAACTGGCGCGAGAACTCGATGACCATCAGCCCTTCAGCGAGTTGCTGAACATCGGAGCAGCTTGCCGCTCGTTTCATTCGCTTTTCCTCACGCGGTTTCGCCCTTCCTCCTTGGCGCGGTATAAGGCCGCGTCAGCACGCCTCACGAGTTCCGCGCTAGCCCCATGTTCTGCCGGTGCCTCAGCCGAGACTGATTGTCACTCTCAGATTGGGGTGGGTGTCGAAGTGAAAGCGTTCGACATCGGCGCGGATCACCTCAGCGAGTTCGTCTGCGCTTGCCGCATCGTCTCCGGTAACGATCAGAGCGAGTTCTTCCCCACCGTACCTGTACTCGACCCGATAGTGGTCGTCACATTTGGTCGCCAGGACGTTTGCCACGGCGCGAAGAACTTCGTCGCCTACGAGGTGTCCGAACATGTCGTTGACTTGCTTGAAACGGTCGATGTCAACCATGACGAGAGTGACGGGCTGCTTCCCACTCAGCGCATAACTCAGATCATCGTTGAAGGTGCCCCGGTCAAAAATACCTAGCAGCCCATCTCGGCGTCGGCGTGCGAGTTGGTCTGCCCGGTCGTGAAGCCGTCCTATCGTTGCGTCCACAAGCTGCACTGCTGCCTGAATCTCAAGGTCTTCGGTGATGGTGATGTCATAGTGCAGAAAGATGTAGTCGTCATCGTCGTCGAAATCAGTCTCATCGGCTTCTTCAGTTTCATCGATGGCTTGCCGAAGTGCTGCAACGTACGGCGAGAGTCCATTGTCGCCATCCCAGAGCTTGCGTCGAAACATCTCTTCGACTGCCGCCGACGCTGAACCGCCGCTGAACTGCGACAGAGCTACGTCATTCTCGACCTGAATCATGCTGCCATCGATCTTTTCAACAGGCTTGATGCCGATGTTCTCGGGAATTTCCGACAGGCGGAATCCAATCAAGAACTCCTTGGGGACAGTGGTCTGTCCGGTCTCTTCTTCGCAGGCGAACTCACGCCCTTGAAGCCGAAACGCTACAGGCGCGTCGGCATCTCTGATGAGATCAAGTGGCATAACCGAATTTTACGCTAGCGATTGTCCGCTTCACCGATGGCGAATATAAAGCGAAGATGGTAGACTCTCCGGTGTGGACGAAGGGCGCAAACGCGTGCTGCTCATCGCCGCTGCCATTCTCGCAGCGCGAAAGCTAGCTCCGTACGAAGGCGGCAAGCGGGTGCCCGCTACGATCAGCGCAATAGCAGATGCGATCCGCTGGGCTGAAGAAATCATGGCAGAGATTGACCGGCGCTGGTCGTCCAAGTAGGGCCAGGAACGCTCCGCTTCGCTGGCTGCTCGGTTTTGTGTAAGATTGCTGTCGCTCTGTTCTCGGGGTCGTCATGCCTGATCGCAAGAAATCCCGCAAAGCTCCGTCCGAAAAGACTAGCCCGAGCACTCCGGCGCTATCGCTCAAGATCGAGACGACCGACTCGAAGTCTCACAACGTTGATGTCGATGACTTCTTCAAGACCGCAGAAAAATGGTTGAGCGCCTTAAAAGCGTTCGCCCTTGAGCAAGGCGAACTGGTGAAGTGGGAAATCGTCGAGTTGAAGAAGTCATCTGCCTTCATTCAGGTTCAACCTATCAAGGTACGAACACACAAACCCGCCGCGAAGCTGGTCAAATCATGGGATGACGGACTCCGTAAAATCGAGAGGACGGGACGACCGCCCGCAAAGTTCTCCTCCACGTCGCTTGCTGCGCTCGAAGAGTTTGTCTTCAGCGTGCCACAGAACACTGTCGTCTCGGTCGGCAACGGACGTGCTGGTGCGGCTCTACCCATCACTGCGTTGACGCAGCGCCGTGTGGAAGAAGCTGCCCATCGACGACCCGTCGAGACTCCGCGTGAGTACGTATCACAGGGAAGTGTTCGCGGTCGCTTGGCTGTGCTCGATAGCTGGAAGCCCGACGAGCGGTCGTTTCACCTCCAACTTCCGTTGGCACCAGACAAGCATGTGAAATGCACCTATCGCGATCCTGCATTGGTGTCTTCACTCGGCAGCGGGTTTGAGGGCATCGTGGAGATCACCGGACTGCTCAGTTATAAGCCTGACCAACCGTGGCCTTTTGCTGCCGACATTGATCGCATTCGCGTTCTGCCGCGTGCCCCGGAAGTCAATTTGCGCGACTTGGTGGGCCTAATTCATATCCCTGACGGTTTGGATTCGGTGTCCTATGTCAGGAGCGTGCGCGATGCCGAGTAGCAAGCCTACGTTAGACGTGTGGGACTCATGTTGCCTGCTCGGAGTTTTGAACGGAGAAAAAGACAAGCTACCTGCTCTCTTATCCCAGACGCAGAAGTTTGAAGATGGGACCGCAGTCCTGGGAATACCAAGTGTCGTGGTCTCTGAAACGGTGACGCTCAGTGATGGAACTCCGGCTGAGGAAAAGATGAACAAGTTCCTCGACAATCCGTATGTCGTGCCGCTGCAAGCGACACGAGAAGTCGCAACGATGAGTAGCCGTTTACAGTATAGATTCGACACGAAGCGACTCACCGACCTTCGGACAAAGGCGATTGCAGCGGGGGTGCCCAAGGACAACGCGAACAAACTGAAGCGGGCTGACGCCGATGTTCTCGCGACCGCGCTGGTCTACAAAGCAGCGCGACTGACAACTTACGATCCTTTTCTACTCTTTATCGGCAAGGAGTACATCACACCAGAGACGGCGTTGGTCATCGACCTTCCCGACACGTCACTGTTGCCGTTTGATTGCCCGCCTTCGGCGGATGGCGCATCTGCGTCAACTCCCGCACAACCGACTCGACCGCCAGCGGAGTAACGTCACTCCGCATTCTGTGTCGAGGACTCGCGTGTGGACGCCCTAGACAAGCCCCTCGCTGCAAATGATCCTCGGAACTGGCTTATCCTGTTCGATTCGCTGCCTGTCAATCCAATCACGCATATCGTGCTGCTGGTAGATGCGTATTAGCTCTTTAAGAAGGTGCTCTCCGAGCATGTTGTTCCGGCGAACGAGGTTCAACTCTTTCTTCACAGCACTGGTTAGATTCTGCGCTCGGAATGCTTTCTCCAAGAGGTTGATCTGCGCCTTAACATCCTCATCTTCTGCCCCGCTGAACAGGATGCGGAGTTCGCGCAACGCGTATCGCTGTCCATGAGTCAGGGACACCGTATGCTCTCGCTCCGCCTCGCGGTGCTTCACTTCCTCTGCGAATTGCCGCTTCACGCGCATTACGGCAGCGTTGTAATCGCCAGGGAACTTCTCCGCCGGAGTCTCGGGTCCACACTTGATCGCTCCGAGCACCTTGGGGATGTCCCTAGAAACGACCTCGCCCTTTTGATTCAGGAGAAATAGCTGCTGGTAGCGGTCAGCCTGACAAAAAACGTACAGTCCTTTGCGAAGAGGAGATGCCATAGTCGCACGGATGCCATCGCGCATATTGGCGATCCGCTCATATTCTTCCGGTCGTTCCTTCCGAAGCTGTCGCAGAATCTCCTCAGCTTCGTTCAGATCGACAAAACTATCTTCTTCATCCTCCTCGAAGAGACTCAGATTCTTGCCCTGCTTTTCATATATCGCGTACATCGCCTCTTCATTCAGGCGCTCAGTGCTATCTAGGATTGTGGAGTCTTCTCCGATGGTGTCGTGGATTTCCTGAACTCTGTTGTGCAGCTTTTGACGCAGGCCAAGATTCCGGTCGAGTCCAGTTTCCGGCAAGAAGTTGAAGCCATACACTTTGTCGAAATCGCTGCCGATGCGGTCGATGCGACCAAATCGCTGAATTAACCGGACGGGGTTCCAGTGCAGATCGTAGTTGATGATCTTGTTGCAATCTTGCAGGTTAAGACCTTCAGACAAGACATCCGTCGCCACGACAGTGCTCAGTTCCTTTTCTCCAGGTGGAAACTTGTATTCCGGGTTCGCCTTGGGCGCAAATCTGCCCACGACTTTTGCTTTGCTCTTGTCGCCACTGAAGATGACTTCAAGCTCATCCTGCTTGACGTGTGGTTTGAGATTGTCGAAGAGGTATCGGGCTGTGTCCGCGTACTGAGTGAAGATCAATCTTTTTCCGCTCTTAAGTGGTTCCTGGTTCAGACGCTTGATCAGCGTCTGTAATTTCGCATCTTGCTCCGGCTTAATCGGCTCCACGAGAGAAAGAACTCGGTCGAGAATCCTAATGTCGTGCGCGATGTGAGAGCGAAGTGTCTTGAGATCGAAGTCATCCGCGCTGTACGTCGTGGAGACACTTCTCAGTTGCTCCACCAAATCCACTTCGTCGTCGTGGTCAGACCCATAGAGCAAAGTCTGGGCGTCTTCTCCGGCAGGAACAAAACCTCCATCTAGGGCTTGCAGGAAGGTATTGTGTATTTTTAGTAGGCGTCTCACCGTCTCCTGAAAGGCGAAGACGCTCGACTCGAACCGCTTGAACAGCAGCACCCGGATCAGACCACGCAGATTGGCTCCGGCTCTGTGCAAGCTAGCGTACGGCTCGTGCTTTTGTTTCGCGATCTTGACGTAACGCCACAAACCATACCGCGCATAGGTGAGTTCTGGCGGCAAAGGGTCGGTTGTCGTTTTGTGTGGTTTCCCGAGATAGCCGCGCAACTCCTGATAGAGACCCTTGTATGTGTCTTCAATGCTGTACTCGATAGTGTCCAGTTCACGTCGGGGAAAAAACTGGTGTTTGCCAGCGACCAACACATACGCTCGTTTGTCGCCGTCCATGTACTCACGAAAGCGTGAGGGATTAACAGGCTGGTGGGTGACGGAATCGTACCCATACCAACGAAGGATGTGGTTTCTGGTGCGTCGAATCAGGATGTGCGCCAAAAGATCAGGCAACCTCTTGCCGCCGCTCTCAATCAGTTTGAAATATTGTTTGAGATCGGCTGGATCGACTGGAAGGTCGGTCTTGTCGTCTTGATGAAAGAGCTTGATCTGGTAGTAGACATCCCACGCGCTCTTATTTCGCGGGGTTGCTGTCAGAAAGCAAGCTTTGCGCCCACCAGTGGAGAGGAACGCTTGCAGAATCTTGTAGCGTTGGGTGTCGGAGTATCGAAAGTTGTGGCTCTCGTCCACTAAGACAAAGTCGCGGTCGCGATACTTTGCGTCTTCCAACAGGATGTTCCTTTGCCCGTTGTCTCCCTCGTAGAGATAGCCCGTTGACAGCACGCGGGCATTCAGTTGGTACGCATCGTTGTACTGCTCCCACATTTCCACCAATGGAGCGGGACAGATGATGAGCGGGCGGGCGTGGTCGGTGCGCTCGAAGTGTTTTACGATAGCCGCACCGATATAGCTCTTTCCTAAGCCCACCACATCCGCCACGAACGCCCCGCCGAAGTCCCGCGTGATCTGCACAGCCTGTCTTACTGCTACCTTCTGAAAGTCCGCCAGCTTACGAGTTATGTCGTCATCCCAAAGAATGTCCCGGTCATCTTCGTCTTCCAGCCGGTCCTTGACCAGCGCATAGAGCGTCTTCATGTAAATGTCGTAGGGAGTCACCGGGGCAACCGCCCACGACTTCTGCATCTCTCGCATCAAAGCTTCATCAAAGTCTTGCGACTCTTCCCACAACTCATCAAACCAATGGCCTAGCTCCGCGTGATTGTTGTTGCCCTGCACGACGACGTTTAGCTCGGTGTTGTGACTGACGCCCGACAGTGTCAGATTTGAGGAGCCGATGATCGCGATTCCGTTCTCATGGCGCTCGACCTTGTTGCCCAGACCGTCGAACATGTCGGCATAGTCGAAGATGTACGCCTTCGCGTGGAATCGTCCTTTCGTGTAGACACGGACTTTCAATCGCCTTTCTTCGATCAACCTCACCAGAATCTTGAGAAGGGCTTCGGCGTCGTCCGACTGGTCCATCAGTTCGACGGTGCTGCGAATGTTGTTGGCAGTCTCCTCTGCCATCCGTTTGATGTCGGTTCTCTTCGGATAAGCTTGCTCCTCTGCCTTGTCTGACACCAGGTCGAGCCTACGATAGCCCTCAGCCAACTGTTCAAGGGTCTCTCGGTTCGTAGTGTTGCCGATCAAAAGTCGGAGTTCTTTGACATGCGCGAGTGACTTCCCGATGCTCTCAAGTCCAGAGAGAAAGAAATAGCCCACCGCGAACCGAGCGGAGTCGGTTGAATTGAGGATGCGGTTGATGTGGTCAACCAGTTTCTCAGCGCGGTTGTCGATGATGTCGTGCGTCGGCACCTAGCGTTTCTCCACGACCAATATTTCTGTAGGGCTGAGTCCGTATAAACGATACACGGACTGATCGATCTGTGCGTCGATGCGCTCCCGCTGTTGGGTTGATTTCGCACCGGCGCGAAGCATCTCCTCGGCTAGTTTCACAAGTTCGTCATGATGCTGCTTGTCTGTCACAGAAGTCATGTCAAGACTCGGGAACGGGAGTTGAGACAGGTATTCCTTCGAGAGATTGACGGTCAGGGTAGACCCGTTGGTGAAACTGGTGCGGTAGTACCAACTCAACAGAGTTGAATTCAAAAGTGCGAGGACATACTTGATGTCGTAAGGGCACTCCGCTTTCAGCAAGAGATTGTTTATTGACTCTTTGTTGTAGTGCTGTTCGTCATCGTATGCCACTGCCAGTGGTCTTGCGCCTCCAGTGATTCGCTGGATCAAAAGCTTTTCCGGTGCCTCGAAAATCCTGGGCGTCCTCGGTCGATGAATCTCATCGGGCACGTAGTGCAGATATTTCTGAGAAGGGCGGATAAAGTATCGCTCAATGTCTCGACCTTCGAGAAATGGCTTCCATCCTCGTCGCGGAGTCTCTGCGACGAGATCATCCCTATTCCCGGAAATCACCACGCCGAAAATGAGTTCGTCGCAGAGGTCTCCCAACCTCACGCAGCTTTTCTCCACGACGCGAATCAACAACAGATCATCGGCGGAAGCGGAGGTGTTAATGACGAAGCCGGGAGCGAGATAGTTCCTCTGTGCGGTAAGGCGTCCCTCCTCCGTCAAAGAGGTGCGGAATTCTATCTGGTGGTCCGTTGTCGGGGCATCAGAGTCAATCGCGATGACGATGGTGCTCATTGTCACATCGTCGAACATGCCCGCACCGAGATCGACAATCATCGATATAGTGTGCTTCGTCAGGACAAGCTCTCGGATGGCATCGTACGATGTCACCCTCAAGAGAGTATTTGGCACGATGTAGATCAATGGTCTGTGATGGGCAAGTATCGACAAGCCTCTCTCTATGAACAGCGTGAACAGATTCACCTTGCCCGATCCGCATCGGTAAAAGCGACGAAAGGCTGCTTTGTCCTCTTGAGCGATTCCGACATTCCCTCCGAACAAATAAGGGGGATTGCCGATGAGAATGTCAAAGCCAGCGTTGTCGGCAAAGACCTCAGCGAAATCAACATGCCACAAGAATGTGGGAGCCTCACCAGACTGAAAAAAGCGTCGTCGGACCTGGTCGAGACTGTCAGAGTCGCCGGATGGGTTTTTCTGTTGACTCAGTTTCTCCAATGCGACCTTGGCAGCGTGAATGCGACCGCGCAATTTCGCAAGGTCTTGCTCTTCCTGTTCTCGCTGTTCTCTCAGCTTACGGTCTTTTGTGCTTTCTCCGAAGAGACTCAAATTTGTCTGAAGAAGTGAGTGCTCCTTCACTTCGACAAGGTGCTCCGCGAGTTCAGCCTGCTTCGACAGGATCGCAAGTTCGAGTTTTCGTTTCTTGTCTCGCCGCCCTTCGCCAAAGTACTTCTGTTTGTCGGCTTGCATCGACTGAATCAGAGTTCGAGTCTTTGTATTGTTGGAAAGCGCATCGAGTTGAACAACGTACCCGAACAGGCGCTCTAATAAGCTGTCCCCTCGGACGATTCGATAGGATAGGTTTGGAAGGGCTGGCACCCCCTTAATTGCTTGCTGAAACGCCTTCTTCGGATCAAGTTCATAGTCCACTACCAGGGACAGCCAGAGCCGCAGTTCGCAGAGGCGTACCGCTTGTTCCTGAAAATCCACTCCATAGAGACAACTGTCGATGACCTTTTTCTTGAGTTCGTAGTCGTAATTGTGTGTGGCGAGTGTGGGCAGACCATCGATAATCGCGTCAAGCTTTGCGACGGTTGCGACCATCTCATGCAGCATTCCGACGGGAAATGCTCCCGATCCAACAGCCGGATCACAGACTCGGGCGGCGAAGATACTCCCTCTCAGTAGTTTTGCCTCAGCTATTGAGAGCAGATTACAGAGGTTCTTGTACTGAGACTCGTCGATGTGTTGGGCTGGCAGGAAGTCCACTAACCTTGATACGCGGCGCACGGCATTGCTACGTCCTTCGGAGGTCTGTGCATCAAGCTGAGTAGCCAGAAACTCCTTCAATGCCCGCTGGCACATGAAGTGAACGATTGCTCGTGGCGTATAGTACGAACCAGTCAGTCGTCTCAGGTCAGACTCCGGGTCTTCTTCCAACTGAAGGATCAAGCTTTCAAAAATCTTGCCCCAGCATCTCTGGATCAATTGCCACTTCGACATCGAGCGGCGTGTCTTCGGTGACAGTGAAATTGAATTTTTCCAAGAGGTCATCGAAAATCACTTTGAAGGTGGAATTCTTGACCGTCATCCGAGCGTGCCGAATGCGCTCTGCCTGGGACTGCTGTTGAGACTCCTCGAACAGACCGCCGTTTAGGAAGGGGATGGCACCTAAGTCGGAATCTTGCGAGTCAGGATCAGAGAGGCGATAGAAAAGCGGCTGAAGCACATCGGCATGGAAACTTTCAGATTTAGGAGACTTTCGATAGTGCTCCCGAAACCTCTTGTAGAGATAGTCCGGCTCATTGTTGAGCCATCCTTTCTTCTGTATGAAATATAGGAACAGCAACCGATCAAGCAGCAGTTGCGAAAGTCGCCCCGCCTCTTTTTCGAGACCTCGAACCGCCGCAATCTCATCGGCGACTCTGTGATAGACACCCGCAAACGTGCGAAAGAACTCTTGCGTGACAGGCTCAACATCGAAAGCCTGATCGTGACGCGTCTGAATTTCCAACAGCGACAACCCGGCGGGCTTTGGGCTGATCGAGTCCAAGTCAAGCAAGGAAATACGCTCAGAAGCCGTTCGCAGTCTCTCGTCAGGACCGACCGTGATGCGCCTGAAGATTCTTCTCTTCTCAACGTCGTCGTCATACTTGACATTTAGGAAGTGCCATTGGTCTTGGCTGGCGTTTGAAAAGATGAAGAGGGCGTACGGATGGTCTCGCAGGAGCCGCGAGACAACGGGGCGCTCCATACCCATCAGAGGTCTGTCGGCCTTCAGTCGGGCGTGAATAACATGGAAATCTTTGCTGCCTGTAGCAAACAGCATGGGATCGTCTGCAAGAGCACTGGATGCTTGTTCCCCCCAGCCTTTGCGTGAGAGCGGACTGCTCACCTTGTCATAGTTGAGTTCCGTCCAGAAGAGCTTCTTTAACTGATCTTGCCCCTTGAGGTTCTGCAAGAGGTCGAGAACGGATTGCTGGCGGTCGCTTTGTGGTGAGATCAACTACAACCCCCGTTTGGGAGAACTTTCCCTCAGATGCACGCGAAAGCCTAGTGCTGCATTAACTGATGGGGGAAGTGTAACCACTGAAACTACTAAGAGGTTGTCTGGGTGTCAAGGCAGACTCGGCACGGGAGCGCCTCACTGATTTATAACCGGGGAGGGCTATCGTTTCAATCCAGCTTGCGGAAGAACTCCTCCATCGTTGCCGACTGCCCTGCTTTCTCCGCTGATTCGAGCAGCCATTGTTTGAAGTCCGTTGCATCCAGGACGCGGATTCCCGAGTCGAGCCGCGCTGTCAATGCACGTTCAGCCAGGAGCCGAAGAAAGAGTTGTATGTCTCTCATTCGCTCCGCACCCGGCAAAACGCAACCTAAAATGTCTGGCACCAAGGGAGAGACGTTACCGCTCTCGAAAGCTGTTATTTTGGTCCCCTGTCGTCGCTATCGACTTGAGCGTTCAACGCGCTGCACAATTGACGAAGGCGGCACCGACAACGTAGCCGCCAAATCGAAAAGCGTCCTCAGAGATGGGCTTTTCTGGCCACGTTCCAACAGGCCGATGTAAGTCCGATGGTAGCCGCTCCGTGCCCCTAGTTCTTCCTGAGACAGTCCTTTGCTCTTGCGAATGCTCCTCAGAACCCGCCCAAAAGCTACCTCTGGGCTGACATTCTTGCGTCCTTGCGCCGTGTCCCGTCTGGACATACGGCAACCACAGTCCGCGATTGACGACTAAAGTGCGACAGACTATAGTCATCGCGTTGAAAAAACGCTGAAAGCCACGGACGGTTCAACCGAAACCTAACAGGATGAGGAAAGTTATGAAAACTATCCACACTGTGCTCGCTATAATTCTGATGGTCATTTTCTCCAACGCTCAAGTGCGTAACGCCCCTCCGAAAAGTGCAGATCATTCGTGTGTTGATGAAGTCGTACGTGCTATGGAGTGGTCTGACGTTGTCTTGAGTGAGAACGGAAAGCCAATCCCGATTCACATTGAGGCGCAGGATGTATCCGACGAAGTAGTAGCAGCGGAAGTAATAAAGGGTCTTTTCCCAGACTGGTTTACATTCACTTCTTCCATATCCGCACCCAAGCTCTCTATTACCGAGACAACAAAGGAACTCAGCGGACGAATTGTAGGAAACTTGCAGGTGAAGGTTGTAGTGCCGACAGTCACTACCTTCCGATTTGGCCAAGAACGGCACGTGGTCGCAATGTGGATGGGGGCGGCAGGGGCGTCCGGTCTCGCTTATTACGGCCCCAACGACCGTGATTACAGGAGACAGGTCGTTCATGATGTAGTCTACGAAGCTCTGTCGCAATTTAGAGACAACATCACGCATGATGCTCCCCCAATCAAGTAGGATAACGACGCAGACACAGCCCCGGCAGATTTCCGAAAGTGTGCCACCTGTCCGTGCAGAATTACTTTTCCACAATTTGAGGGGTCGAACATCTTTTCGTGTCCCATCCCACTCCATGCAAGTAGATCCAACTCGATACCAGGATCGAGCCAAAACGGGGGTGACGCTTCAGTTGTCAAAATGAGGGCTAGAACTGGCTAAAACGTGCAGTTTGTCTCGGGTCGAGAAAGCAAGCACAGCCGCTCGAAAACCCAATAAATACGCGGCCTCTTGTCGAATTAGGGCCACTTTTGAGGGGTCAAAATTAGATCACTCTGGGCGTCACGAGGCAAATACCCCCATTCCGTGATCTTAAGAAGTGGGGTGCCCGTAGATTCTCAACGAGTGTAATCGCCTGTTAACGACAGCGACACTCAAAGGCACTATGGTCAGCTTTCGCGCTGTTGCAGATACCGTTCGTCGCAACCAGTGTTTGGCTTGAAATGCGCCAATCGCTATAGTACTGAGTCATGAGTCTTTCTGGGGGCCATTCCGCTTCACACTGGGTGAACATCGGGGTGCACGTACTATTCGGGAGCGCGGCACTGCTGCTCGGCATTGTGGCGATCGTCAGTAGCAAGGGGGGCTCGCTGCATCGGCGGGCGGGACGATGGTTCCTTTACTGTATGAGTATTGTATTGGTGACTGCGGTGATCGGATTGCTGATATTCGATTTCAGGGCTTTTTTGGCTGTAGTTACTCTGCTCAGCTTCTACGACGCTTTCTCTGGATATCGTGCACTACAGTTGCGGGGTGCTCGTCCTCGGCTTCCTGATCGAATCGCGTGCGTGCTGGGGCTGATTTCCCCTGCGATTTTTGTTCCGTTGATGCGCCGACTTCATCAGCCTTGGGCTCCAGTCCTCACCTATTCAATCTTAGGTGGCCTGTTGGTCGTGAGTTCCTATGACGCTGCAAGAAACTTCCTGCCTGAGCGCTGGTTGCAACGCACCTGGATGCAGGAACATCTCGTAAAAATGATATCGGCTTATGTCGCCATCAGTTCGGCTTTTGCAGGCACGGTGTTTCCCAACTTTATGCCATGGAGCGCGATAGTTCCAACCTCAGTGGGTTACATCCTGATGATTTCTTTCCTGGTGAGCGGTCCATCAAACTGGATTACCACCCCTCGCAGGATAAGCACCAGCGCTTGACTGCCTTCTTTGCTGGCAGACCACTGTCATGGCTGGCCTCGGTGGCCTGGTCATCACTATTTGACACGTGATCAAATGCCGTAGCATCCGTAGCCGTCGGCAGATTGGTGATAAATCGCCTTAACACTCGTTGACCCCTAAACGGGGGGGATTGAAAGCCTGACTACAACAATTGGGTAGCAGAGCCAAAAGGCTCCTGTTATCGCATTCTGATGGGATTAACGTTCTCCCCACCCGAAAGATCAAGAGCACGATGGCGCCCTGACTTCAACGGTAGGGGGAGATTGGAGTCAGGGCTTTTTCTTGCCTGCCATCGCACTGACCCGGATCGGCCACTTCTCAATGAGCGCTATCGCCTGGTTACGTAAACTACGCGCCGCAGCCCCTGGATATGGTAGATTCCGCTCGTATGCTGAGCTTCGACGACAAGCGATGGAACCATCTGAAGGGCGGCTACAAAACCCCGTTTGACCCGCGTCCTTCCTTGCGAAAACTTGAGAGTCAACAGGACGCCGCAACCGCTTGGCAGGAATTGTGGGAGGACTTGCATCACCAAGGGGACGTTGGGGACGCATCATACGCCTCCATACCAGAACTCGTAAGGATTCATCGCAAAGGGAGTGCGGCAGATTGGAACCTTTATGCCATGGTGGCGATCATTGAACTGGCCCGCACGGAATCGCGGAATCCAGAAGTGCCGGAGTGGTTGCGGGGTGATTATTTTCGCTCGATTCAGGAGCTGGCTCAAATGGGCACCAAGGACATTTTGTCTGCCGACGAATCGGAAACAAAACGAGCAATCCTCAGCGTCATTGCGATTGCGAAAGGTCTTCGGACTCACGGGAAGTTTCTCGTAACATATTCCGAGGACGAGTTGTCGGAAATGGAGCCATAATGAGTGAAATGGCCTGGTTTCGTCAAGGTGCTCCTCGATCACAATCTTGTTTGGCCTCGTTATAGAGGGTTCGGGGAAGCAAGGTTTCGCCGAATGGTAAGTAGATGATCGGGACATTGACCCTCTTGTCACACGATTGGATCCATGTCCGTCCGGTCTCCCATTTTTTAAGGACCAGTTCGCTCTGAGGGAGTGGCGTGCAGCCTGCGCATCGGAGGAACTCGTCCTCAAACGACACGGTTCCGTGTTCATCCGTAAGTTTGCATCGATCCACATTGTCATGTTGGTCGAACCAACATTCCAGCCAATAACCAGTCTTGTGGAATCTAAACGGAACGTTGTTTGGTAAGACGTAAAGGGCATTGGACGAGACAGTACGCGGTCGTCGAGGCTTATGCCCCAGCCACCAGAGCACGACCGCAGCGAGGATGATCACGGTTCCCAGAACCACGCGACTGAACTTCTTAGGCGTGAAGCGAAGCAGCAGTGCAACCACCACGCCGAGAGCAATGGACCCTAGGACGAAGCCCGTGGCGACGGGCATGCTCACGAGACCCAGCACGAGAAAGCCAACAGCAACAAGGATTCCGGCAAACTCTGAGTCCACCTGCATCACTCGCCATGGGCCCGGATGTCGTTTGGCGTCGTGATCTTCCATGGGCTAATTGTCCCACCTACTTCATGCCAAAAGCCATTTAGAGTGGTCCCAACTGGCGAAATATCGCCATTACGCTCATTGACCCCGTTGGGGCCTCAACCGAGTAAAGCCGAGAAAAAAGTAGGAAACGCTCTTGTCCGCATCGGATGGGACGAAACGTCCGTTGTCCAGCTTTGTCGCGCTGTCCCACAATGAAACTAACCTATATGTCACAACGATTTGAGAGATTTTTTCTTTTGTCCGCTCTCTTCCCCGCAACACAGGACGGACACACCCCCACTATATGGGGTGTTCCGGCTGTCAGGCGAGCGGGACGGAAGAGGAAAAATAAATTCGCCTCCCCATCATTGGACTGAGGGCAGCGTCACTTCGTCTCCACTGATCGTGATGGCTCCGGCCTCCTCAGCACGTTTCAGAGCGTGACGCAGCGCACCTGGCGTTACTTTCAGATGTTCGCCTACCGCAGTCTTGGTAGTCAGGCCACCGTTGTCTTGAACAAACTCCCGAATCTTGGCAGTCTGTCCCATCCAAGCAGCCTTGTCGGGCCATACTGTTCCGTTCTTAAACTTGAGCTCAAAGGGATCGGGCGGGGTCGCCCATCGCGGCTCAACAGTGACGCGAACGGAAAGATTATTTTGAATCGGTACAAGCCTAATTCTCGTATCGCGCCAGCCTGCTAGTGTCGAGTGCCCACGAGCACCTTTGCTGTGATCCTTGCCCTGATGAATGGGTATGAGAAGGGTGACCCCGAATTCCTCAATCAGAGTGTCGAGAAATTTTGTGGCAGCGGACATGTCCTTGAAGCTATTTTCGTCCGAACCTGCGATGAACGACTGCCACGGATCAAGAACCAGAACGTCAGGTCGATACAGGGCCACCAAATCTCGAATCACCTTCTGGCCCTCTTTGGTGATGAGATGCGCGTTCGAGTCTCGCCCTTGGAGAAAGGTCTTCGGCACTGTTAGACCCTGTACAGCCGAAACCGTTCGTTCTTTGATTTCCGCTGGAGAGAGTTCTCCGTGGAGATACAAGACCTTCACCGGGCGCGTTATCGGAAGGGCGGGAAAGAGGGTCTGACCCGCTGCCATGCCCATCCCTAGACGCATGACCATAGTTGTCTTAAACGCTTTTTCCGGTGCTTCGATAAAGTTCTTGGTGCCAGGGCGAATGAGGGGATTCTCGGGCGTTCCGACAATAACCTGCTGCTCTGTCCCGCTAAAATCCGCGTTGATCCATTCTTCAGCCGACAGAATCGTAGTGCGGTTTGAGGTTTTGCCGGAGACGGCCTTTTCTTTACTTACATGCCGAAGAACCTCGGAAGCGAGACTCTTTACGGTTTGTGGAGTCAAGCGTGGGTTGCCAAGTTCCGAATTCTTTAGCAACAGATCATTTGTCACATTGGTCAGATTCCCGCCAGCATCGAAGAGGGCTTTAGCGCGCTTTACAAGGTGCACTTGAAGTTTGTTGGCATCCCGAATGTGCAGGTTTTTATACGGGCTGATATCTGGCGAGGCTGGTAGAGTCTCTGGATTCGTGGAAATTACAAACTGAGGTTCCTGCTCAGGTGCGACAGCGTCACCTTCGAGAGCAGTATTAGATGTGGTCGGAGTGGTCTCTTCGATCCGGGGGCTAGGGTTGTGAGTTCCCATGATTCGCTCCCGAGTGTTTCGATTGCGCGCTGACGGCTGTGTGTTCTTCGGCGGGTTTAATCGTTTCAGTTTTCTTCAGCAGAACGATCCGGCCCGCTTCGAGCTTGATCTCTAGACTTCCGTAGAATCGGCTCTGGCGTAGCTGTTCTAGGAACTGGGGAATGTTGCTAGCGTCGGGTGTCATTCCTCCGCTCCGTCAGTTTGTGCGGTCGGATCACTTCGCCCCTCCTCTACAATCCGGCGTATCTCTGCCTGCTCGATAAGCACTCTGCGACCGATCCGAACTGGTTTTATCTTGCCCTTCTTGATATAGGCCCTCACGGTCCACGGCGACAGCGCCAGCGACTTTGCGGTTGACTCGATTGATTCCAAAGGTTCGATCATGTTTCCCTCCCTGGTGCGGTATGTGCCCTCCACCAATTAGATGCAGGTCAGCAGGAGTCGATTCATGCATGCGCTACTCTAGCACATGTAAACCGGGTCTTCCATTCTAGCGAGGCGGCTTTTTGCTTGACCACGAATCCTTTTTGTACTAGAGTGCATCTGTTTAGCTGATCATCTAGCGCTCGCATGAAGCGTCCTTTACACACTCTGCCGATCCGCTTTACCAAAGTGGCCGCCAAGCTGTTGGTTGCTTTTGCGAATGCGGTCGATTTCGAGGGTTTCGAGTCGAAATGGATTGAGGCAGTAGGGACGGCGTGGATTGGGGGAGCGGAGAGCTTTGCCGAGAGTCAGAGGGCCGTGCGGGACGTTTGGGAAGGAAAGATAGGTGGGGCGCAGGCCGTTTCTTGGGGTCTGGGACTCATCGCAGACCGACCGGAATACCAGGGGAGCAGTATGCAGTTGATCCGCGTGGATTGGGAGCGCAGTTCCTTGTTTCTGACGCCTCGTGACCTGAACGAGTACATGTGGCTGAGCCTGTTGCAGTATTCGCAGCGTCTCGGCATCTGTGCGAACCACGGAAACGACTGCAAAAACCACTATTTCGTCAAGATCAAGCCGAATCAAAAGTTCTGCTCGGATGAATGTGCCTTGCCAGCACAACGAGAGTTCAAGCGGCAATGGTGGGAGAGCCACGGTCAGCAGTGGCGTCGAAAGCGGGCTAGGAAGAAGGGCGGTACGACAAAGGGGAGGTGACAGAAATGGCAATCTTTAAGCGAAATAAGACCTATTGGACGGACTTTTCCGTCAACGGGCAGCGTTATCGCATGTCGTTGCATACGTCGGATTGGCGCGAGGCTCAGTCCGAAGAGAAGAAGAAAATTGCCGAGGCCCAAGATGGCAAGCTCAGTCCGGCTAGTCAGCAGTTCTCCCATCTCGCGTTCTCCGAGGCAGCAGATCGCTATCTCTTGAGTCGTCGTCTGGAGTTGTCACCGCGAAGCGTCAAGAAGGAAACGCAACTCCTGGTCCAGCCGAGAAAATTCTTTGGTGCGACTCGGCTGTCGAAGATATCGCCCGATGACCTTCTCGCATTCCGCGAAACCCAAAATGGCAATCCTAGCTACGTCAATATGAAAATGGGCGTGGTTCGGAGAATCCTTAAGCGAGCAAAACGCTGGCATATCATCGGGAGCGACCTTCGACCGCTTAAAGAACGGCGCGGCATAGGGCGTGCGTTGTCTCGCGATGAAAAACGGCACCTTCTAAGCGCCGCGGCACTCCGCCCCGAGTGGCAAACGGCTCGATTGGCCGCCAACCTTGCCTTGAATACGACAATGCGGGGAGGCGAGCTAAAAAGCCTGCTCTGGCGTGATGTAGACCTGATTGAGCGAACGGTCACGGTGCGAAAGAGCAAAACGGACGCGGGTGAACGGGTAATCCCCTTGAACTCTGACGCCTTCGCAGTTGTTATCGAGTTGTTACATCGGGCGCAGGCATTCGCTGGCACAGAGCCGTCTCATTGCGTGTTCCCTAGCTGCAAAAACGGAAAGATTGACCCCACCAAGCCGCAGAAGAGTTGGCGTACCGCATGGAGAAAGCTCACGACGGCGATTGAATGTCCTCAATGCGGGAAAATCCAAAATCCGGGCAAGGCTTGCGCCGACGCCGCGTGTAAAGCGGATGTCCATGAAGTGGTCAGCCCCACTACGGGCCTCCGTTTCCACGACTTGCGACACCACGCGATTACCGAACTAGCTGAGTCTCAGGCAAGCGATCAGACCATCATGGCTATAGCGGGCCACGTCTCGCAGAAGATGCTGAGTCACTACTCCCACGTCCGCCTCGATCCGAAGAGGAAAGCGTTGGATGCCCTGTCATCGAACCGCGAAACAGGGAGCACGGAGGGGGGTTATGGCACAAGCAACGTCACAAATCGGGAGTTGGAAGGAATACCACCTTTGGAAGTTATTGAAAATATGGTAGGCACGACTGGACTCGAACCAGCGACCTCTACCGTGTCAAGGTAGCGCTCTAACCAACTGAGCTACGCGCCTACATTTGTCTTCGGGGGGAACAGAAGTCCCCGGCCAAAGGAACGGGGACGTGTTACCAGTCAAGATTTTACCATGCTGCTATGAGATCGGAATGGTGTGGTCCTCCAGCTTATCCGACATGCGATGAAATATAACTGCCCGGCCTCGTCATGGAATCAGCCCGTAGACATCAATTTCCGTACGCGTGCTGATGTAGACCTTGCCGTTCGCCACGGTAGGCGGCACAAACTTCACCGCGTTGCCCGCCTGGTCACGATTACCAGCGGCTTGTGTGCTGTTCCAGTATTCAACGGCGAGATTCGTCGCATTGTAGGCATGCAGAATCGCCGGGCCCGTACAAGCAGCGGGCACTGGCACCTGATAGCAATTCACTGTAATAGGCACATTCGGGCTGGCGTAGCCATACAGGCTGGCATCGATCGCCCAGACAATGCCATTCGTAGATGCTTGTGACGAGAGCGACGGCGATGCATCCGGGTAACCATAGGACTGGCTCGATTGCGATGCCGGGGACGGGGTGCAGGGCTGGGGGCTGCAGAAGAGCCCGGAGGTTGGGTCGAAAGAGAACTGCTTCAGCGTGTCGCCGCTGCCTGCAAAATATAGATTGTTCTGCCAGAAAGCAGCCGTTCCCCAGAACGCTCCCGTCCCGCTGAAGTATTGCGGAATCTGGCTGTTGTCGGTCGGCTGAAACTGTCCCATCAGGTCGCGATCAATCAAGTAGACAACACCATCCTTACCGAGTTCGACCAGCAGGTGTTTAGGCCCGACGGTTTGATCGGGCAGCAAGACCACTCCGCCCGATCCGAGATCGGTGTCGAACTGTTCGAGCGTTGACTCGTCGTAAGGAGTAAACCAACCGTTCAGTTGCAGATTGGCGCCATTGGGCGTAGCCCCTGACGCAGGAGTAAGGCGGAGAACGCTGTCGCCATAATCGTTTTCCATGGACATGGTCGAACTTTCATCGAATACGCCGTTTCCTGTGGAGACATAGATGTCCCCGGTGCTATCCACCGCAGGAGCGCCGCCTCCGGCCCAAATCCCGCCATCCGCGCCGTTGATTCCGTTGGGCGTAGTGTTGAAAACGCTGACCTGCTGCTGCACGTTCGAAGCGTTGTAGCCGAGCAGCCAGCCGTGATAGGGAGTTTGGTCTTCATGCGCGGCAAACGCCACATAGACGGCTCCGTTCGAGAGCGCAAGGCCTGACCGTTGATGGTGCAGCTGCGAGTTGAAGCTCACCATACCGCCGGAAGATCCATCGCCGGTTCCCGCCACCTGAGCCGCAATCGTCACCGGTGCCCCGAACCTCTCGCTCCCCGAAGTTATGTCCAAAGCATGCATCCGGTGGAAGAACGTCAATGGCGGTAGTGAACAGTTGCCCGATCCTGCGCCCGGAATCTCGGACGCGCTGACCAGGTAGATTGTGCCGCTTGCCGGATCGATCACCGGCGTCCCTGTGACCCCAACCTCGGGATAAACGTCGCCAAAGCATCCGAATCCCTTGTTGCCCACGTCATTCCAAACCACGGACGTTTCTCTGGCTGTGCCTCCGTGCAGCGTGTCGAGCAGATTTACCTGCCAGAGCTGCACGCACGGACTGGCGTCGGCATCGAAGGCAAACACGCTGTCATGCTGCGTGGCCACGTAGATCACGTTGTGGAGCGCACCGCCAATGCTCACCCCGGGCACCCACAACGGCTGGGTGTAGACCGCGCCATCCACAGGGCAGGAAAACAATTTCCCGAACGTGCTGGTATTCACACTGGAAGGGGTCAGCCCATACTCCTGCAGGTTCGCGCCATCGCGCGACAGGTCGTTGTGGTAGGTGAAGACGCCCGCGAGATCGGTGACGGCAACCGTGGCGGAGTCCGAATCTGCCGAATTCGCCAAGCTGGTCGCGGTCACGGTGTGAGTGCCTCCGGTTGCGGGCGGCGTGTAGAGACCATTCGCGCTAATTGTCCCAACCGAGCCGCTGCCGCCCGGCAACCCGTCGACGCTCCACATGACACTGGTATTACTGGAACCGGTCGCGGTTGCGGTGAACTGCTGCGTCTGGCTGATAGCGGCCACCGCTGAACGCTTGGGAGCAACGCTCACCAGGACATTCGGCGGCGTGCTGCTACTGCCTCCGCATCCCGCCAGGGCAAGCGTCGCGGCCAATAGGATCCCGAGACAACGAGTGCGCGTGTTCTTTGACACGTTTCCGTACCTCATATGAGAGCAACCTTCCCCAAGAACAGCAGAGTCACAATATGGCGTCCGGCGCGGAAATGTCTACTATTTCCTTTGTCATCTGCATCCCCGATGCCATGACCCACCTTGCGCTGCGATTGCCAGTTGCAAAGTCTCGCCTGCGGCGGCGACAATCGTTGCATGATGCAAGACTCTCAGCCTTTTCTGCCTGGAGCGATGGTGGTCGTGACCCTGGGTAATCCACGGGACAAATTCTGGGGCATGATTCTGGCTCTGGCCCCGGAAGGACTCAGCATGAGTGGCATCGAGCTGGCATCTTTTGAGGATTTTATTGTGATGGTGAAGGATGGCGAACTGTTCAGTCCCGCCGTCGTCTTCTTCCCCATGCACCGGATTGAGCGCGTTGAACTCGACCTTCCTGACGGCAGTTTGCTCTCGCTCTCGCAGCGTTTCTCGGCCAAGACGGGAAGCGATCCCGCGGTGCTGCTGGGCTCACGCGATGCCAGCGCCGCCGATCAGCGCCGTGGCGCACGGGGCGCTGCAGTTCATCCCCCTGCAGTTCATTCGGCGAAGGATCCGGCATGAAGCTGTCCCAGCTTTTCACTGCACCCAACCAGCTCACGTTGCTGCGGATGATTTTTGTTCCGTTTATCGTGATCGAACTGGTGGAGGGCCGTTATTTCTGGGCCCTGGTTCTCTTCGTAATTGCCGGTTTCAGCGATGGCCTGGATGGTTTGCTTGCCCGCAAACTCCACCAGCAGACTCTGCTCGGCCAATATCTCGATCCCATCGCGGACAAGCTTCTGCTGAGCACAATGTTTCTGGTGCTCTCCATCCTGCACAAAATTCCTTGGAAGTTTACCGTGCTGGTCTTCAGCCGGGACATTTCTATTCTGGCCGCCAGCGCCGTGCTGTTCGCCATCGCGGGACTGCGCGATTTCCGGCCGAGCCTCTTCGGAAAGGCAAACACATTTTCCCAGATCGCCGCAGTGTTCTTCGTACTGTTGTTTTGCATTCAGCCAACGCGCTGGATCGGGATTGCGCGCCTTGTTTTCTTGCGCGCCACCTTTGCTTTCACCATTGTCTCCGCCTTGCACTATGTTTTTCTGGTGCAGCACCGGCTGCGGTCGCATAATCACGCGCTGCCTGCGCATGCTTCCAGCGCCGGGCCTGCCAGTTGACCCTCTTTCTCGCGTCCCCCTAGAATTGGTGATTCATCCATAAGTGGTTCTTGTCTGATCGCGCAATCACCCTATGGCCTTACGCCTTTACAACACTATGTCCTCGCAGGTCGAGGAATTCCATCCGCTCCGCGACAATGAAGTCCGGATGTATGCCTGCGGCCCAACCGTCTACGACTACGGGCACATTGGCAACTTCAGGACCTTCATTGCCGTCGACATGTTGCAGCGATTCTTGCGCCAGTCCGGCTACAAGGTGCGTTACGTCATGAACGTTACCGATGTGGACGACAAGATCATCCACAACGCGGCGCGCGAGGGAGTCAGCGTACAGCAGTACACCGCGAAGTACGAGAAAGCGTTCGTAGAAGATGCGGCCATGATTGGGATTGAGCTGCCGATGCTGGTCCGCGCCACTGAACATATTCCAGAGATGGCGGAGTTCGTGGTCAGGTTAGTTGAGAAGGGGATCGCCTACCGCGCCGAAGATGGATCATATTATTTCCGCATTGCAAAGTTTCCACGCTACGGGAAGCTCTCAAAAAAAGACTTCAGCCAAATGCTCGACGGAGCCCGCGTCGATGTTGACGAATACGACAAAGACAGCGCGCGCGACTTTGCCCTGTGGAAGGCGCCCAAGCCGGGCGAAGCTTCCTGGGAAACGTCGGTTGGGCCGGGACGCCCCGGCTGGCACCTGGAGTGCTCGGTCATGTCGATACAGGAACTGGGCGAGAGCTTCGATCTGCACGCCGGCGGAGAAGACCTGATCTTTCCGCATCACGAGAATGAGATCGCACAATCGGAATCGCTCACCGGGAAGACCTTCGCTCGCTTCTGGTTTCATGTGCGCTTCCTGCTGGTCGAAGGCGAGAAGATGTCGAAGAGCCTGGGAAACTTTTACACGCTGCGCGACCTGGTGTTGAAGGGGCACAAGCCGTCTTCGATTCGGTACCTTCTGACCTCGGTTCCTTACCGCACTCAGCTCAACTTCACTTTCGGCGGACTGAAGCAGGCCGCCGTTTCAGTTGAACGCCTGCGGAATTTCCGCCAGCGTTTGACTGCTCGAAGTTTTCCGCAGGGATCTAATCCGGAGATGCAAACGCTCGCGAGGGAGACTGTCGATGGCATACAGGCCGCGCTCGATGACGATCTCAACACGGCGCAGGCGCAAGCCGCGATCTTTGAGATGGTGCGCAGCGCCAATTCCGCGCTCGATTCGGGCAATATCAAGAAGGATGATGCACAGCCAATGCTCGCGGCGCTGGAGAAGTTCGACGGAGTCTTTGCCGTTCTCAACGACGACGACGGGCCAAAGATGAAACAGGTGTTCGATTGGGCGCAGAGCGAGGGCCGCGAGAAAGACATCAGCGCGGAACTGCGAGATGCGGTGCAATCTGGGCAACTCTCCGACGCCGACATCGAAAAGAAAGTCGGCGAGATGGAAGCCGCGCGCCGCAGCCGGAACTTCAAGGTGTCCGACACCCTGCGCGCCGAACTAACTGCTGCTGGCATCATCATCGAGAATACGAAGGACGGCGTGCGCTGGCGAAGAAAGTAGCTGTTCCGGTGTAAGCTGAAAGCTGACAGCTTCCTATGAAATCCCTCGACGAATACCTCAGCGATGCCGAGCAAGCTCACGGACATCTCTGCGCCGGACAAGTGCTCGGGGTGCGTCTGGCGATGCTGGGCCTGATCAAGCTCGGCATCGAGGATCCGACTGGGAAAGACCGCAAGCGGCTCGTCACCTTTGTAGAGATCGACCGCTGCGCTACCGACGCCGTTGGCGTAGTCACAGGTTGCCGCCTCGGGAAGCGCGCCCTGAAGTTTCGGGACTGGGGAAAAGTTGCTGCGACGTTCGTAGATGTGCGCACGGGCAAGGCAATCCGCATCGCGGCCAAAGAATCCTCGAAGGCGCTGGCAAGGCAGATGCATCCTGAGATTGCCGACAAGAACCAGCAGCAGATGCTCGCTTATCGCGAGATCACCGATGACGACCTGTTCACCACGCAGTGGGTAAAGGTGGAATTGCTACCCGAAGAATTTCCTGGATACAAAGGTGAGCGCGCGGTTTGCGAAGCGTGCGGCGAAGGGATCAACTTCCGAAGAGAAGTCCGCACCCAAGAAAAAGTTCTTTGCCGCGCCTGCGCCGGAGAGCGCTACTACGAGCCAATCTAGGCAGCCTGCTCGTACGCCTGCGCCACGCGCAAGATCGTCGCTTCGTCAAAATGTTTTCCGAGAATCTGCAGTCCTATCGGCAGCTTCTCGCGGGTCTCGCCGCAAGGCACGGAAATTCCAGGAATGCCCGCCAAATCTGCGGTCACCGTGTAGATGTCAGCCAGATACATGGCCAGCGGATCGTTCGATTTCTCGCCCAATCGAAACGCCGCAGTCGGACTGGTCGGCGTCACGATCGCATCAACTTTGCGGAAGGCTTCTTCGAAATCGCGGGTCAGCAGAGTGCGAACTTTCTGCGCTTTCAGGTAATAGGCGTCATAGTAACCTGCGCTTAGCGCGTAAGTGCCGAGCATGATACGGCGTTTCACTTCGGCGCCGAAGCCTTCATCGCGGCTGCGCCGGTACATCTCCGAGAGCGACTTCACTCCCGCCGCGCGATAGCTGTAGCGCACGCCGTCGTAGCGGGCGAGATTCGAAGACGCTTCTGCGGTTGCAATCAAGTAATAAGTAGGAATCGCATACGGCGTGTGTGGCAGCGAAACCGGCATAATCTCGCAACCCACGCTCTTCAACTTGTCGATGGCCAACTCAACCGCGTGCCGGACTTCACCGTCGAGTCCGTCGCCGAAATATTCTTTGGCCACGCCCAATTTCAAGCCGCCCACGGGCCTTTCCAGTTCGGCAACGTAATCCGGCACCGGAACATCGGCTGAGGTCGGATCCATCGGATCACGCCCCGCGATTGTCCGCAGCACAATCGCAGCATCTTTCACGGTCTTCGTCAGCGGCCCAATGTGATCGAGCGAAGACGCGAACGCGATCAAACCGTAGCGTGACACTCGCCCGTAAGTCGGCATCAATCCCACCACGCCGCAGAAGGATGCGGGCTGCCGGATTGATCCTCCCGTATCCGAACCGAGGGCGGCTACGGCCATGTCCGCTGCAACGGCTGCCGCCGAGCCTCCTGAAGATCCGCCCGGAACGCGCCTCAAGTCGCGCGGGTTGTGCACCGGATGAAATGCCGAGTTCTCGTTCGACGAACCCATGGCAAACTCATCGCAGTTCGTTTTGCCCAGCACGACCGCTCCTGCAGCCTCCATGCGCGCCACGGCAGTGCAGTCGTAGGGCGGAATGTAATGGCCAAGAATCTTCGACCCCGCGGTTGTTCGCACTCCGCGTGTGCTCATCACATCTTTAATGCCTACGGGAACGCCGCCCAACGGCGGCAACTGTTTGCCTTCGGCGGCCATGCGGTCGATGTGATCTGCTTGTTCCAATGCACGCTCTTTACAGAGCGTGAGAAACGCGCCGATTTGTCCATCCTCTTTCTCGATGCGGGCGTAGTGCGCCTCAGCCAGCGCGAACGCAGTCGTCTTGCGCTCCTGCACCGCGGAGCAGGCGGCATCGATGGTGAGTTGGGGTTCCATTGAATGTCCGAAGTGGTCGGTGACGCCTATCTTTCAATCACTTTCGGCACGCGAAAGAACGTTCCGTCCGCATCGGGCGCGTTCTCTAACGCGACTTTCTGTTGCAAAGACTTCCGCAGGCCCTCGCGCACGTCTTCGCGGCTAGCGTAAGCGAATCTTTCGCTTCCCTGCTTCGATTGGTCGACGCCGTAGCGGTCTGATACTTGCGCCATCGGTTCCACGTTCGACGTGTCCAGTTCGTTGAGCCGTTCGATGTAGCCGAGAATCGAGTTCAAATCGCGCACCATCCCCGTTCGCTCCTCGGCGGAAAGCTCCAGGTTGGCCAGATCGGCGACGTAGCTAACATCTTTTTCTGTGACTTTCATTCGCGGTGAATTAATGGGATTAACGAAAGCGGTTCTTTTAACCCTGCCGAATCACAAACTCGATCCTCTCCACTTTCTGGCCGGCATAAAGATTCAGCGTAGCAAGATACCGCGGCGCCAGACTCTGCATCTCACGTTTCCATCCGGCGTCGGGAACCTCGACGCGCAGGACGGTGCCGATAAAATCGACGGCCCGGGTGCGCTCGGCCACTTTCGATCCGCAAACAAGCGGCCAAGCAAGGATGGGCGCTTCGCCCTGCGGCACACGCCGCAGCGAGCCCACCACAATCTTCTCCAGTCCCGCGCCTGCCTGCTCCATACCGACTCGCCTGATCGAGATGTCGATTCTAGCACTTCAATCCCGCACACGGAGGCTCGGCCAATTTGCCGCACTCAGAGCGGAAACTCGCGCTTCACAAACTCGAGCGCCGCGTCATGCGAGCTTAATCTCCCTTCAAGCTGGAGATCCTCCACAGCTTCCAGAATCTCGCGGAACCGCGGCCCCGGTTCGTATCCGGCGGCAATCAAGTCGTCGCCTGTGACCAACGGCACCGGACGAATCTTTTCCGGCGGAATCTCGGCGAGTTTCTGCCGGATAAATTCATAGGTGCTCAGATTGCGGTGGCTGGCCAAGCTGTCGGCACGGTTCAACGCAAGATGTTCATCGAAACCGGGCATGCGGAGAAATTTCTTGAGCGTCGATTGGTTCATGCGCGTGGCGTGACTAAAGCGCATGTGATTGTCGACCAGGGCAAGAATTTGTTTCGCATCGTCGTTCGAGAGACGCAAGCGCCCGCAGACTTCCTCCGCAATCTTGACCCCCACATTCACATGGTCATCGAAGCGGATGCGGTCAGGCGCCACGCGGAACGTTGCGGGCTTGCCCACGTCATGCAGCAGCGCGCCCCAGGCCAGTGTGGGCGGGCACGGGGCCGGCAGATTTTCCAGCAACAGCAGCGTGTGAATAAATACGTCGCCCTCGGGATGAAACTCAGGCGGCTGCTCGACGCCCTTCATGGCCGTGATTTCCGGTAGCACTTCCTTGAGCAGGCCGGTCTCATCGAGCAGTAGAAAGGCGCGTCTGGCGCGGCCTTCGGTGAGCATTCTCGTGAGTTCATCGCGAACCCGCTCGCGCGAGACTACCTGAATTTCATGGGCCTGTCGTTGGATCTCTGACAGGGTCTTTGCTTCGATCTCGTATTCAAAGCGCGCCGCAAAGCGCACCGCGCGGAGCATGCGGAGTTTGTCTTCCGCGAAACGCCGCCCCGGATCACCGATCGCGCGAACGATGCCTGATTCGAGGTCCCTGCACCCGCCCACAAAGTCGACCACTTCGCCGCTGACCGGATCGAGCATCATGCCGTTGATGGTGAAGTCGCGGCGGGCGACGTCTTCGCGTGGGTCCTGGCTGAAGCGCACTTCATCGGGACGGCGGCCATCGGAATATCCAAGGTCGCTGCGGAAGGTCGCGACCTCCACAGCCTGGGCTTTCGAGGTGGCATTTTCCGTTCCGCCCGCACGCAGTTCCTGTGGCAACGGCACCAGAACCACGCCAAACTGCGCTCCCACAGCGTAGGTATCGGGAAAGACCTCCATTACTTGCGCAGGCGTGGCGCTGGTGGCTACGTCGTAATCCGCAGGCTCGCGCTTCAGCACAAGATCGCGCACGCATCCGCCGGCGAAGTAGGCCTGAAAGCCTTGCTGGCGCAGGGTCTTGACGATCGAGATGGCGAAGTCTTTGGACATGATGGAGCGCTGTCCCAGAAACCCACGCTCTCCCATAATACCGCCGGCGTTTTTCTCCAAGAAATCACTTGACACGATGTCAAGCGTGCTTTACATTTCTGGATGTCAAGGTTGCTTTACATGGTGACAATTGTCACGTCGGCCGCGTGACGGTTTGTACTGGCGAGGCAACTGGCATTGCACGACCATACCAACAACCACTATTGAGAGGACACTATGAATTTCCAATTTTCCAATATCCGACGCATCGCTGGCTGGATGGCGTTCTTCCTGCTTCTGTCTGCCCCGGCGCTTTTCCTGGCAAGCGCAAATACGGGCAACAATTTCGTGATTCGCCACGCGCGCGTGTTCGATGGCCAGAAAACCCTAGCCAATACGGACGTTTGGGTGGAAGACGGCAAGATCAAGGCGGTGGGCAAAGATTTGAAAGTCCCCTCCGATGTGAAGGCGA
The DNA here is from genome assembly GCA_035566655.1 of Candidatus Dormiibacterota bacterium. GTDB lineage: Bacteria > Acidobacteriota > Terriglobia > Terriglobales > Acidobacteriaceae > Sulfotelmatobacter. Next base: position 16,873 of record DATMQT010000064.1, on the reverse strand, counting down.
TCGACGCCGCGGGAGACACCCTGCTCCCCGGCCTGATCGATTCGCATACTCATGCCTGGGGCGATGCGCTGAAAGAGGCGGAGATCTTCGGCGTCACCACCGAACTGGACATGTTCACCGACGTGAAGTACATGCAACAGACGAAGAAGGAGCAAGCCGAGGGCAAAGACCTCGACATGGCTGACCTGCGTTCCGCCGGAACGCTGGCGACCGCGCCCGGCGGCCACGGGACGGAATATGGCATTCCGATTCCCACGCTCTCCACGCCGGCCGAGGCCCAGGCCTGGGTGGATGCGCGCGTTGCCGAAGGCTCGGACTACATCAAGATTGTCTATGACGATGCCAGCACTTACGGCGACCATCGGCCCACGCTCAGCAAAGAAACGCTGAAAGCTGTGATAGACGCGGCGCATAAGCGGGGGAAGATGGCCGTGGTCCACATTGGCAGCCAGCAGCAAGCACGCGACGTCATTGAAGCGGGAGCGGACGGACTGGCTCATCTCTTCACCGACAGCGCGCCCGCGCCGGACTTCGGACGGTTTGTTGCGTCTCATCATGCCTTTGTGGTGCCGACGCTCACAGTTCTCGAAGGCGTTGGCGGCAACGCGAGTGGGGAGTCACTTACAACAGATCCGCGTCTCGCGCCTTATCTCAGCGGCGACGATGCGGGAAATCTCAAGCGTTCGTTTCCCAAGTTTCCGACGGCGCTGAGTGAAAAGTATGCCGAGCAGGCGGTGGGACAGTTGAAAGCTGCGCATGTTTCAGTGCTGGCTGGGACCGACGCGCCGAATCCCGGGACATCGCATGGGGCTAGCATTCATCGCGAGCTGGAGTTGCTGGTCCGCTCCGGGCTCACGCCGCAGGAAGCGCTTGCCTCTGCGACCTCGGTTCCGGCGGCGGCTTTTCATCTTGATGACCGGGGCGTCATCACTGCCGGCAAGCGCGCCGATCTGGTGCTGGTAAAGGGCGATCCCACGCAGGACATCCTGGCCACGCGCGACATCGTTTCTGTCTGGAAGCTGGGGACGGAAGACGACCGCACAACTTACCGAGCGGCCATCGACAAGGCGAAGCAGGAGGCTGCGAAAGTTGCGCAGGCGCCTCCGCCAGCGGGAGCGGACACGGGCCTGATCAGCGACTTTGATAATGGCAAGCTCGACACGAAATTCGGCAGTGGCTGGATGATCTCTGCCGACAACATCATGGGCGGCAAATCCTCCGCTGACATGAAAGTGGTCGACGGCGGCGCGAACGGCAATGCGCACGCTCTGGATGTGTCTGGAGCGATCGATGGCGGGCTGCCGTTTGCCTGGGCGGGCGTGATGTTCTCTCCAGGTGCGCAGCCGTTTGCTCCGGTGAACTTGTCTACGAAGAGAAGTATTTCCTTCTGGGCCAAGGGCGACGGTCAGACCTACCGCGTCATGTTCTTCACGGAAAGTGGCGGCAGGATGCCATCGCAACAAACTTTCGACGCGGGACCGGCGTGGAAGCTCGTCACTTTCCCCTTCACCGCGTTTAACGGCACTGACGGGCACGATATATCTGCGATCCTTTTTGTCGGGGGCCCGGCAGCGGGCAAGTTCGACTTTCAGATTGATGAGATTAAACTGGAGTAAGAACTGGCAAGCGCGAGGGTCGCGCTTTCGCGCCCTCAAGACTTGCAACTGGAAACCAGAAACTAGAAACTGTAGTTAGTGCCTGGCGCCTACATCCTCGGCATTGAAAGTTCCTGCGACGAGACCGCCGCGGCTGTGGTGCGCTCGGGAGAGCAACTCATCTCGAACGTGGTGGCTTCGCAGATTGCTACCCATCAGCCTTACGGCGGCGTCGTGCCCGAATTGGCATCGCGCGAGCACTTGCGTGCGATTGTTCCTGTTGTCCGGCAGGCGTTGGCTGAGGCCAATCAGACTTACAACTCGGTTGACGCGATCGCAGTCACGCAGGGCCCTGGTCTTGCCGGAGCGCTGATGGTGGGCATTAGTTATGCCAAGGCACTGGCCTTCGCGCTCGACAAGCCGTTGATTGCCGTGAATCATCTCGAGGGTCATATTCATGCGGTTTTGCTGGAGGAGCGGCAGAAAGGCAATCACGAACTGCAATTTCCCGTGCTCGCTCTGGTTGTGTCGGGCGGACACACTCACCTGTATCTCGCAGTGCAGGGGAACGCAGGTTGGACATACGAGAACATCGGCCACACCCGCGACGACGCAGCCGGCGAGGCTTTTGACAAAGTCGCAAAGCTGCTTGGCTTGGGATATCCGGGAGGCCCGATCATCGACCGGCTCGCCGCGCACGGCGACCCGACTGCGGTGAAGTTTCCGCCGGCGCAGATTAAGCACCGCGACCGCCGGGAACGTCGTAAAGAAGATCATCGCGGACAAAGGCAAATAGAAACGGATCAGCAGCGCTTTGACTTTTCTTACAGCGGCCTCAAGACGGCTGTGCTGCGCTACGTCGAAATTCACGACATGCGCCATTCCATCGAGTTGCGACGCAAGGCTTTGGCGAACATCTCCAAACCGAAGATCGAGGATTACCTTGCGCATTGCGACAAGAAGACGCTCGACCTGGTGGCGTCGTTCCAGCGCGCGATCGTGGAAGATCTGGTGGGCAAAACTTTGGCTGCGGCCCGCGCCTACGACGTGGCCACGCTTTTTGTTACGGGAGGAGTGGCGGCGAACAACGAATTGCGCGAGACGTTTGAGCAGAAGGGAGCCGAAGACGGCCTGCCCGTGTATTTCCCCTCGCGCCCGCTTTCCACCGACAATGCCGCCATGATTGCGGCCGCGGCTTATCCAAAGTATTTGGCGAAGGATTTTGCTGCTATGGATTTCTCCGCCGAGGCGAGTCTGGTTCTGCGCTAGGTGGCGGCCTACTTCCTGGACGCGGTACCGTTGCTTTTCCCCATCACTGCATTCAGCGCCTTCTCAAGCTGACCCTGGATGTCGATATCCTTATAGATGGCGAAGTTGGCACGCTTTTCTTTTTCGTCGAAGCCGCTGGCGCGGCCTGCAACAATAATGATCGGAATGTTGGCGGTTTTGGGATCGTTCTTCAGGGCGGTAATCAGTTCGCTGCCTGACATTTTTGGCATCTGCATGTCGGTAACGATCAAGTCGGGGTGCGCGCGTGCAAGAATCTCGAGCGCCTCCACGCCGTTGGTGGCCGACTCCACCGCAAAGCCGCGCTCTTCGAGAAAGCGGCAGACGGTGTAGCGGATCAGCATGGAATCGTCGACGACCAGCGCTACGGCAGGCATGAGTTTGCGCGTGCAAAAATGCACGCCCCCGGCTGCAGACTAGCAGAGCGGTGATTGCCGGGGAAAGCCGGAACCTCGTGCGCGTAGTTACGAAGGTGCTCAGGTTCTAGCTTGGTTTCCTACGATTCCTGGGCCTCGCCTTCGCCGCTTTCCTCGATGCTCATGTCCTTGAGTTCGCTGGACTCGAAGACCTCGCGGCATTCAAGGCACTCCACGAACTCGGCGTCTTCGTCGCGGCTGACGATTTGCACGCGCGGATGTTTGCATGGTTGCTTGCCCGCGTTTTGAGGCTGCGAGAACGGCTTTGAGGTCATAAATGCGGAAGCAGTACCCTCATCGAATACGCGGGGAACGGATTCGTGGGAATTTCCCGGTATTTTAGCCTTGCTGTTCCACTTGTCAAGTCCCTCAACGTTGCACCGCGGTGAATTTCTACGTAGGCTCGGCCAATCGGAGTTGTTTGGGGCGTTCCAGAATTCCGACCGAAACCATCGCCAATGGGTAAACCATTCAATCGCTGATAGTTACCATTCAATGTCAGTTTCTTCATCTGCCTGTAAGGACTTGCATAATCTCAGGTTATGGACATAGAATGAATTACGACGGAAAAGGTCGGATTTCGGATCCAGACCCTTGGCTGAGAATCAGCCGTCGGGAATCAGAATGCTCAAACTAACCAAAAAGGCGGACTACGCGCTGATGGCCATGAAGCATCTGGCCGACCACGCGCACGAGGGAACTCGTAGCGCCAGCGCGAAGGACGTTGCCGATTCTTTCGGCATCCCGCCCGAGGCCCTGGCCAAGATTTTGCAGCGCCTGGTGAAGGCTGGCCTGTTGCAATCGCAGCACGGTACGAATGGCGGCTACCGCCTGGCGCGCGCAGCCCACACGATTTCGGCGTTCGAAGTAATTCAGGCCATTGACGGCCCTTTGTTCATCACTTCCTGTGTCACCGTTCGCGGGGCGTGTGGTCAGAGCAACCGTTGCAACATCCGCGAACCGCTGCGCAAGGTGAATGAGAGCATCGAAGCGGTGTTGAAGCGCATCAAGATTTCGCACATGCGGGAGGAGCCGGAAGTAGCTGAGGGCCTGGTTCCCAAGCAGGCGGAGTTCGTGACGATTTCTTAAAGTATCTATTGGAAGGAGCACTTATGGCATTCATAGAATTCTTAAAAGGTGAACTTGAGAAGTGGCGTTCGGAATTTAGGTCGGGTGTAGATGAGCTGCAACCGTACAACCATCGTCCGCTGAGTGCGGACGAGAATTTACGTCGAAACGAGATAATCGAGACGAGAATCCTACGGGCAAAGAACTACATCCTAAGGATCGAGTCGGAACTTTCTTACAGCCTGGTCGGAGGAACAAACTGAAATGAGCACCGAAGTCAAGGTCCCCCAGCAACTTCCAGTCACGCACCACGCCGCTCCTCAGGGAGTGAAGCTGCCCATCTACATGGACAACCACGCCACCACGCCCATGGATCCGCGGGTGTTGGAAGAGATGCTGCCCTATTTCATGGAGAAGTTTGGCAACGCCGCCAGCCGCAATCACTCGTTCGGATGGGCAGGCGAAGAAGGCGTAGAGACGGCCCGCGAGCGCATCGCCAAACTGATCGGCGCCACCACCAAAGAAATCATTTTCACCTCGGGCGCCACCGAGAGCGACAACCTCGCCATCAAGGGCGTGGCCGAGATGTACCGCGAGAAGGGCAACCACATCATCACCGCGGTCACCGAGCACAAGGCCGTGCTCGACACCTGCAAGCGCCTTGAGAAGTACGGCTACCGCGTCACCTACATGCCCGTGCAGAAGGATGGCTTGGTTGATCTCGAAGACCTGAAGCGCGCGATGGACGACAAAACGATCCTCGTCACCATCATGGCCGCGAACAACGAAATCGGTGTGCTGCAACCGTTTGCCGAGATTGGCAAGCTGTGTCGCGAGCGCGGCATCATCTTCCATACCGACGCTACGCAAGCCGTCGGCAAGATTCCGATCGATGTGAACAAGCAGAACATCGACCTGATGTCGATCTCCGGGCATAAGATGTACGGGCCCAAGGGCGTCGGTGCGTTGTACGTTCGCCGCAAGAATCCGCGCGTGCAGATTTCCGCCATCATCGACGGCGGCGGCCACGAGCGCGGTATGCGCTCTGGCACACTGAACGTTCCCGGCATCGTCGGCTTGGGCAAAGCCTGTGCTATCGCTTCGGAAGAGCTGTCTCGCGAGGCTGTTCAGCTAGCCAGCCTGCGTGATCGCCTGCGCGACCGCATCATGAGCCGCCTCGATGAAACTTACATCAATGGTTCCATGGAGCACCGCCTGCCCGGCAACCTGAACATCAGCTTTGCCTACGTGGAAGGCGAGTCGCTGCTGATGGGCATCAACGACATCGCGGTTTCCAGCGGCTCGGCCTGCACCTCCGCGACTCTGGAACCATCTTATGTATTGAAGGCTCTCGGCACCGGCGACGATCTGGCGCACAGTTCGATCCGTTTCGGCATCGGCCGCTTCAACACCGCTGCCGAGGTCGATTACGTGGCCGATCGCGTAATCGAAACTGTCGAGCGCCTGCGCGAACTTTCTCCGCTCTACGAAATGGCGAAGGAAGGTATCAATTTGAAGGACGTGAAGTGGGCGGGAGAAGCACACTAACTTGAGACTTTGATTTCGGGAGAGTACACAAATGTCATACAGCGATAAAGTAATCGATCATTACAACAATCCTCGCAACGTCGGCTCTATGGACAAGAGCAGCGCTGACGTGGGCACCGGCCTGGTCGGCGCACCCGAGTGCGGCGACGTCATGAAGTTGCAAATCAAGGTCAACCGCGAGACCAACGTGATTGAAGAAGCCAAGTTCAAGACGTTTGGCTGCGGCTCCGCGATTGCATCGTCTTCACTAGCCACCGAGTGGGTCAAGGGCAAGACAGTGGACGAAGCCCTCGCCATCAAGAACATGGACATCGTGAAGGAGCTGTCGCTTCCTCCCGTGAAGATCCATTGTTCCGTGCTGGCCGAGGACGCGATTCGCGCCGCCATCGGCGACTGGAAGAAAAAGCAGGAAGCTGCGAAGCCGGTAGCCTCGGCGGTAACGCAGTAAGTTTCCGCGCGCGGCTAAGATTTGAAAGGGCACGGCTACAGCCGCGCTGCAAACGCCGCGCATCTGCGGCGGCTTTGGCCGCTGAGGGACTGCGCCAGGAATTCGCAAGATAACGACAATGACAACGGCAACCGAACAAACGACGCAAACCGCACAAGCGCCAACCGCGCCGGCGAAGGGCATTCAGGTCACCGACAAAGCCCTGGTGAAGGTACGCGGCGCGATGGCCAAGGAAGGCATTTCGCCCGAGCAGGGCGGACTTCGCCTGGGCGTGCAGGGCGGCGGGTGTTCAGGTCTAAGCTACAACATCCGCTTCGACACCCAGCCGCGCGAACGCGACCGCATCTTTCAATACGGCGATGTGCGCGTTTTCGTCGATCCGAAGTCGTTCATCTACCTGCACGGCATGATTCTGGATTACCAGGAAACGCTGATGCAACAGGGATTCGTCTTCGTGAATCCCCAGGCCACGAAGTCGTGCGGTTGCGGCACTTCATTTTCGGCGTGATCCAAGAAGGAAAACAGTCAACCGCCGAGGACGCCGAGCGCCAAGATCAAACCGGGTTTGCTTCCTGGTTCTCTGCGCACTCTGCGTGCTCGGCGGTAAAGTTTCTGGGACCCAACGATGCCCTCAGACCTCACCACCATCACCGCGAAGCCCGCACCTGAGGAAACTCAATCCTGCTGGTCGTGCGGTACCATGCGCGCCGTGCACTTCTGTCAGGCCTGTGGCAAGGTTCAGCCTCCCGCTCCGGTGGACTATTTCACTTTCTTCGGGCTGCCGCGCAAATTGAATCTCGATGTCGCGGCTCTGGAAAAGGATTTCTACGAACTGAGCCGAAAACTGCATCCCGATCTTAACGCGCGCTCCGACAGCCGGGAGCAGGAGTGGAGCTTGCAACAGAGTTCCCTGCTCAACGACGCGCATCGCACCTTGAAAGATCCGGTCAAGCGCACCGAGTATCTCTTGAAGCTGGAAGGCGTGGAACTGGAAGAGCAGTCGAAGACCGCGACTGAGCAGGCGCGCTCCACCGGAGAGATAAAAAAGCAGATCGTACCGCCGGAGCTGCTGGCAGAGGTCTTCGAGCTGAACATGCAGCTGGAAGAATTACGCATGCAGAAGAAGATGGGCGAGGACGATCCCGCCCTGATCGAAGAAATCGGGCGCCAGAAGCTCGAACTTGAGGAGAAGCAGGAAGCGCTTCTACGTGAGCTAGAAGGACGCTGGAAGATGTGGGATGGAATGATCCAGCGGGAGTACAACGGTCAGCCCGTTTCGGAAGAAGAGCGCAGGCAGGAACGCGACAAAATGGTGGACGTGCTGAATCGCAGGAACTACATCAGGAACTTGGTACGGGATGTGAGCGAGGTTTTGGAGAATTGAGTAAGAGAATTTTGTAATTTGGTAATCGGGTAATTTTGTAAATTTGCAACCCGAGAGTTTTTCAGATTACCAAATTACCCGATTACAAAATTACAAATGTCCCCTGATCGCATCGTCGGCATCGACCTCGGCACCACGAACTCTCTCGTGGCCTTCATGCAGGGGGAGAGCCCTGTCGTGATCCCCGGCGACGACGGCTCGAACCTCGTTCCCTCGGTCGTAGCCCTCGACGAGAACAATCAGCCCGTCATCGGCAATGCCGCACGCAAGCACCTTACCGAAACCCCGGAGCGGGCCGTCTACTCGATCAAACGCCTCATGGGGCGCGGGGTTGACGACGTTCAGGAAGAATTGAAGTTCTTCCCCTTTCGCCTGGCGGAAGACCTACAGGCCGGCGAAGTAATTCGCATCAAGCTCGGCGAGAAGACCTTCACCCCGCCGGAAATCTCGGCTCTCATTCTTCGACAGCTTAAGCGTAATGCCGAGCGCTTCTTCGGAGCGGCGGCCACCAAGGCCGTCATCACCGTGCCGGCATATTTCAACGACGCGCAGCGCCAAGCCACCAAAGATGCCGGCCGCATCGCTGGCCTCGAAGTTCTACGTCTGGTGAACGAACCGACCGCCGCGTCGCTCGCCTATGGCCTGGACAAAAAACAAAACGGCATCGTCGCGGTCTACGATCTCGGTGGCGGTACGTTCGACATCTCCATTCTCAAGCTGCACGACGGCATCTTCGAAGTCATCTCCACCAACGGCGACACGCATCTCGGCGGCGACGACATCGACAATCTGCTGATCACCATTGCACTCGACGACACCCGTGGCGACCTTGGTCTCGACCTTCACCGCAACGCAGAAGCCGTGCAAGCCATCCGCAATGCCGTAATCGAGGCCAAGATCGCGCTATCGGCGCAAGCCTCGGTGAAACTCGACGTTGAATTGCCCAGTGGCCAGCGCTACCTGCGCGAGATCACACGCGAACAGTTCGAGCAACTCATTCAACCCATCATCGAACGCACCGTCGGCCCCTGCAAACAAGCATTGAAAGACGCTGGCCTCAAGCCCGAACAGATTGACGAAGTCGTCCTCGTCGGCGGATCCACGCGCATTCCCAAGGTCCGCGCCCTGGTGAAGGAACTGTTCCATCGCGAGCCGCACACTGACTTGAATCCCGATGAAGTGGTCGCTCTGGGCGCGGCCGTGCAAGCCAATATCCTCGGCGGCGGCTCCGAAGCCACCGAGAACATGCTGCTGCTCGACGTCACGCCGCTCTCGCTCGGCATCGAAGTGGCGGGCGGCGTCACCGACAAGATCATCTTGCGCAACTCGACCATTCCGGCCTCGGCGACTCAGCATTACACCACGCAAGTGGACGGCCAGGCGAACGTCGCCATCCACGTGCTGCAGGGCGAGCGCGAGTTGGCGAAAGATTGCCGATCGCTGGCGCGTTTCGATCTCAAAGGCATCCCCCCCATGGCGGCAGGCATGGCGCGCATCGAGGTCAAATTTCTTATCGATGCCAATGGCATCCTGCACGTTTCAGCGCGCGAACAACGCAGCGGCAAGGAATCGGAAATTCAGGTCCAGCCCAGCTACGGCCTGACGGACGAGCAAGTCGAGAGCATGATCCTCGATTCCTTCGACAGCGCGGAGGAGGATTTCCGCCAGCGTCAGGTCATTGAAGCGCGCAACGAGGCCTCAACCATCCTCGCCGCGCTCGACAAAGGCAAGAAGAGTCCGGCCTGGGGGCACCTCACCACCGACGAGAAGAAAAAGATTGCAAAGATGGAGAAAGCCCTGGTCTCGGTAAACGGCGAGGACGATTACCAGGCAATCCGCAAGGCCATCGACGCGCTGAATCAGGGCACGACGCGTCTGGCTGAGTTGATGATGGACAGTGCCGTCTCGACTGTACTAAAAGGCAAGACCATGGACGAAGCCGATATGGGCGAAGGCCCCACAGCGCCGCATCCCATGGCGAAGGCGGATTTTGAGTAGGGGCAATTAGCAGTTAGCAGTTGGCCAACTCCTAATTGCCAATTGCTAGACTTTAGGAGCAACGCATGTCAGAGGAAAAATCCCAAGGCGCCGGCACAGCTACCGAAGATGCTCCCGGCGAAAATACGGTGCAACTCACGTTCCTGCCCGAGGGTAAGACGGTGCAGTTCGAGCACGGCAAGCTGCCCTACGAAGATCACGGCAAGGAGGAGTCGATTCTCGACGTCGCCCTCAACTTCGGAGTCACGCTCGACCACGCCTGCGGCGGCAATTGCGCCTGCACCACCTGCCACGTATGGATAAAAGAAGGCGCCGAAAATCTTTCGCCAATGGACGACGACGAAGCCGACCGCCTCGACATGGCCGCCGACTTGCAGTTAAACTCTCGTCTCGGATGCCAGGTGCAGATCACGAAGCCCGGTAAGGTGGTGGTCGAGATTCCAGCCTGGAACCGGAATTACATTTCGGAAGAGCATCACTAGAACCGGGCTTCGGGCTTCAGCTATCGGGCTCGAACTAGGCAGTACTCGCCGAAGCCCGAAGCCCGAATTAAGGAACTCTCCATGCCCAAACCGCTAACCTGGGATGACGCCGAAGACATCGGCATCCTCCTTTCCGAAACTCATCCCGAGATCGATCCCCTAACCGTCCGCTTCACCGACCTGCACCGTTACGTCACCGAACTGCCTGACTTCAAAGGCGATCCCGGAGCGTCCAACGAAGGCAAACTCGAGGCCATCCAGATGGCTTGGCATGAAGAATTTCAGGACCGTACGGTGGGATAGCGCCGATAACGAGTACACCACGGTTAAGGTAAAAGGAGTCGCATGAACATCTCTACCTCGCGCCGCGCCCGCTTTCTGTTTTTGACCTCGGCCACCATCCTCGCATCGATTCTTCTACCCAACGCCACCGCAGGCGCCCAGTCCTCGACTCTCGAGACGCTCACCAAAATGCGTGAAGCCTGGGTCCAGGACCTTCGCACGAAGCAGCTCGAACCCATCCTGAAGTTCTATACTCCCGACGCCGTCTTCCTCCAACCCACCGGCGAACGAATCACCGGTACCGCCGCCCTCCGCGCCCTGTTCCAAACCGTAATGTCCACTTTCACGAGCGACCTCACCCTCCACAGCCAGAACCTCGAATCATCCGGCGACCTCGCCTACGACAGCGGCGACTTCCAGGAGACCCTGACCACCATCGCCACCGGCGCCAAACTCACCTCCAAGGGCAGCTACGTCATGATCTTCAAACGCCAGCCCACCGGCAGTTGGCAAATCGTGCAGCAGGTCTGGACCGGCACTCCCCCGCCCGGCACGTAATCGTGGTGATGCGAACCGGGCAACTTCTTCAGTGGCGCTCTCTGCCTACTTCCCCAGCCAATCTTTTTACATTTTCATGACAATCAGCTCCCGCCCCCGGCCTACTCTACCTTTGAAGCCGTTGGTGGTGAGGACTCCCAGAAATCCATCCTCGACCGTCAACTTCTCTCTCCGTCCAACTGCAAAGGGCACAGCTCTCAAGCCGTGCCCTCTTTTTCTTGCTTAGCTCGTTCTGGGAATGTCGTTCTCTATCCCACGGTGGCTGGAATCGGTTCTTCCACGCTGGCTTCGCGCAGAAACTTCGCCGCTTCCTCCGGAGGTGTGGGATTGATGTAGAAACCGGTCCCCCATTCGAATCCCGCGGTCTTGGTCAGCTTCGGCATGAACTCCATGTGCCAGTGATAGTGGTCGTTGGTCGGATCCTGCGCCGGCGAAGTATGGATCACCAGATTGTACGGAGGATTATCCAGCACCCGGTCAGCCTTGATGAGCAACGTCTTCAACGCCTTGGCCAGGTTCTCGAACATGTGTGACGACGAGTTCTCGAACGCCGATTCATGCTGCTTCGGCAAAATCCAAGTCTCAAACGGAAAGCGCGGCGCATAAGGCGCAATGGTCAGAAAGTTCTCGTTCTCGGCCACCACCCGGCTCCCATTCTCCGTCTCCTGCCGGATGATGTCGCAGAACACGCAGCGCTCTTTATATAAGTAATACTGCTTGGCGCCTTCCAGTTCCTGCACTACGTTGATGGGAAGAATGGGGAGCGCGATCAGTTGCGAGTGGGCGTGTTCGAGCGATGCTCCTGCGGCTTCGCCGTGGTTCTTGAACAGAAGGATGTACTTGAACCGCCGGTCTTTCTTCAGGTCGAGGATGCGGTCGCGGAAGGTCCACAGCACATCTTCAATTCGCTTCGGAGGCAGCGTTGCCAGGCTCGCGTTGTGATCGGGCGTCTCGATAATCACCTCGTGCGCCCCGATGCCGTTCATGCGGTCGAACATGCCCTCGGCCTGCCGGTTCAACGTGCCTTCAATCCCCAAAGCCGGAAACTTGTTCGGCACTACGCGTACCGTCCACCCCGGCGTGTCGCGCTGCGAGGCCGGACCGCCATTCGATCCTGGACGGTACGCCTGAATCTCGGGCGGCGTCTTGCCCTCGTTTCCGTAGCAAAAGGGGCAGAATCCACCCTTTAGCTTCACGTTTTCGCGCGCAAAATCGGTTGGGCGCTTCGCGCGGTCCGTGGAAATAATCACCCAGCGTCCAACAATAGGATCTTTTCTAAGTTCAGGCACTATTAGACCTCGTTGATTAGAATAACGATTTTTTCATTCTAAGCCGTCAGGGAGGAATTCTTAAACACTTCGATCTGCGGCTGGCTGGCCTTCGACTCTTGATAGTATACGCTGACTACGTCGAAGCGCCACTGGCACGAAGGTGGAAATCGCCGAAGGTAATCACGCACCACTGCCGCCACCAGCCGCCGCTTGTGCCGGTCCACGGCTGCTTCTCCGGGCTTCACGTCGCGCGTGGTCCGCGTCTTTACCTCTATAAAGCAAAGAACATCGTCTTCCCATCCGATCAGGTCAATCTCTCCGCGGCAGCGTGGCGAGCGGAAGTTGCGCGCGACCATGGTGTAGCCCAGTGTCCGTAGATGGAAGTATGCCGCCTCCTCTCCGCGCCGCCCAGTGCGATGGTGAGCCGCAATCTTCTCCTGCGGCAAAGTATGCTCGGCCAGCCAGTCGAGGATGCGGAGCACTGCCCGCGTCACCTGACCGGAGAAGATGCGGCGAGAAAGTATTCGACCTGGAAGCACAGACAGATCCCCTAGTTACTCTACCGGGTAGGCCTCACCTTGGATGTGATCTCCCTAACAATTGTGGGACGAAGGCGACTTTCCCTCCCATACCGGGAATTCTCGGATTCCCCAGTTTTTTGTCGCTGCACCGACTGCGAAGGTGTCGGAAATACCGTCGCCTAATAGGTGCTTTACCCCACTTCCGGCTTTAATATGAACAGATGCAAACGTGGGCATCGGCCCTCGACGTCTGGCGCACAGCGCAGCAGCATGAAACGATTGTAAAAAAGGAGAGAGAAAATGCCGATTTCCTTCGAGAGGGACATTCGACCGCTGTTCAGGCAGATTGATATCGACCACATGAACAAACATAACGTTCTGCTCGACAACTACACATATATGTCGGATCCTGCAAACGATCATGGCAATGCTCAAGCTGTCGAGGACACCCTGAAAAAGCGATCGATGCCTCCTGGTGGCCCTTACTGGAGCAATGAGCAGTTGATCCTTTACGGGCAGTGGAGAAGCGATGGATATCTGCCGTAATCCATAAACTTCCCGCTCGACCGACGGAGGTTTTCTTCATCCAACCGTTCATTTATGCTTATTTGTCCAACTTGGAGGTGAATTATGAAAGCAGTTGTTGTCCACCAATATGGCGGTCCAGAAGTACTGAAGTTCGAAGACTACCCTGACCCGGTTCCGGGTGCGGGCGAGGTGCTGGTGCGGGTCGCTGCCACCAGTGTGAATCCGATCGACTACAAGCGGCGTGCTGGATTAACCAAGGATTCTTATCCCATGCAGTTCCCGGGGCTGCTAGGGGTGGATATCGCGGGGACTGTGCTCAAGATTGGGCCGGGAGTGGAAGGCTTTTCTGCCGGTGACCAGGTGTTCGCCATGGCGGCCGATACTTACGCCGAACTTTGCGTTGTGAAAGCCGCGATTCTGGCAAAAGTCCCCAAGGGGCTCGATCTGATCCAGGCGGCGGCACTGCCGCTGGTGACGACGACCGGCAACCAGCTCATGTCCGCTACGGGAATCAAGGCGGGCCAGACGGTTTTGGTGGTAGGGGCTGCGGGAAATGTCGGGCGTTCGGCGGCATTCACTGCGAAGCAACGCGGAGCTGTCGTGATTGCGGGGGTGCTGAAGAGCCAAATGGATGGAGCGAAGACCATAGGCGCAGATCAGTTGGTCGCAACCGATGACGACAATGCGATTGCCAATCTTCCGATGCTCGATGTTGTAGCTGATACGGTCAACGGCAAGACTGCTGAAAAATTGATCGCCAAGGTCAAGCCGGGAGGAGTGTTTGCATCGGTTCTCGGGGCACCGCGGAATGCCGAGAAGTACCCAAACGTGAGGGTGGTACCGGTGTACGTGACACCTGATGCGAAAACGCTCCAGTTCATGGCCGAGTCCGTCCGGGATGGCAAACTGGTGATCCCGATCAGCCGCGAGCTGCCACTCAGTGAAGCGGCCGAGGCTCAAGCAGCGGCAGAGAAGGGTGGTAGCGGGAAGATCTTGCTGGTGGCTTGAACTCGTGGCCGGACATGCAACGTCTAAACGAAAGATGGAAATAGCGTTTCGAGGGACAAAACCGGGGACATCCATGATAAGTAAAAGTCAAGAGGAGACGGAGGTCTCCTGACGCTGGAAGATGGAGATCTCGAAGCGGGTGTGGGGCGGATAAGTTGGCGAACCGCGTGCGGTCCTGGGTAGCGGCCAAAGCAGGAGCTTGGCCAGACATCTATTTGCGGAAACCGGCGCGGGCCCGGTCCACGAAGTATGAGTTAGGGTTGACCGGCCAGCCTCGATACAGACGGTAAGGAGCATGGGGCGTCGGAACTCCTTTGCCCAGTCCCCGAGTTGGACATAGCTTCCAACTCCAACTAGCCGACATCGCAGCACTCATTGGACTACAAACCGCGTGAGGGTATACTCTGTTTTGCTGTAATGCCTCGCGTCGCATCCGATTCCGGTCGAAAGGAGATGCTCATGAGCGCATCCACAGGCACGACCTCCTCCGCCAGCGTCTACACAACCCCCGCGTTCTGGGAACGCTTGTGGCGGACAGCCGGCATCCAGTCCGTGCTCTGCTTCATAGTCGCGTACATCGTCTACGGCCATCAGCCGCAAGTCGGCGCATCGGCCGACGCACTGGCAGTGTTCTACGACGGCAATCGCATGCGGATTCTGATCGCGGCCATGTTTTACGGCTTGGCTGTCCTCAATCTCATGTGGTTCGCGGCGGCGCTCAGGACCACCCTGGCGGATGCGGGACAAGACGGTTGGGGCGCGGCGGCGACCGCCTCCAGTGCCGCCCTCGGAGCGCTTTTTCTCCTGCTCATCGCGGTGATTGCAGGCCTCGCGTACTCCATCGCCGGCGCGGGAAATGCCACGCTCACAACGGGCCTGAACGACTTAGTATGGGCAGGCTTCGTGTTGAGTTCGTTCCCGCGCGCCATGCTGGTCATGGCCTCGGCGTTTGGGCTCTGGCGAGCCCGGCTGATCTCGAACGCCGTCTTCGCGGTCGGGGTCGTTGCCGTCGTGCTCGGCTTGCTAGGCGGTACCACCTGGGTGAGCGGCGGATTCTGGGCACCGGACGGCGTCTATTCGCGGTTCGTCTGGCCCGCCATTGGCCTGGTGTGGGGCATGGTCGTGAGCGGGGTGCTCTTGACCCGAAGCCCTGCTACACGTAGTGGATGGTGAGCCAACACTCACAGTTTGACGGGGGCAGGTCACGTAAGTCCATATTCCATATCAATTAAGAGATTTTGGCGTTGCAAGTTTGAATCACGTATTCCACATCGATATTCTTCGTGGAGCGGTGCATCTTGGCGAAGTGTCATTCATTGAGCAGGGAGAATCTATGCCCAAGCTGAATTGGAAGCTTCTGACCAAGAAACGCGGGAGCTCGACGCAGGGCCTTCCGCCGGGCAAGGAAGATCTGGCTTGGGTCACCAATACGGTCACACTCATTTACGGCGAACGCGATGCTGTCCTTGTGGACACGTTTCTGTCCGTGCAGCATTCGAAGGAGCTATTAGATTGGGTCGCCGAAAGCGGCAAGAATCTTACAACCATTTACGTTACCCATGCTCACGGCGACCATTTCTTCGGTCTGAAACTCGTACTCGACGGGTTTCCCAACGCAAGAGCGTTTGCCACCGCTTCCTCCGTTGCCGCCATGCAAAACCAGATAAGCCAGGAATTCATAAGGTCCTTCTGGGAGCCGCGCTTTCCTGGTCAGGTTCCATCGCACTTGGTCGCGCCAGAGGTCCTCGACGGCGACAAGCTGTATCTGGAGGGAGAAGAACTAAAAGTAGTAGAACTTGGCCATACCGACACAAAGCACACCACTGCGCTGCATGTGCCTTCGATTGGTCTGGTGATCTCGGGGGATGCGGTCTACAACAATTCGCACCCTTATCTCGCGGAGTGCAACGAACAGGCCAGAGGTGAGTGGCTACGCGCGCTGGATACGATCGAGGCTCTGCGTCCGCAAGCAGTAGTTGCCGGACATGGCGTGCTCGACCCGGATAGCTCTCCTCTGCACATCGAGGAAACCCGGAGATACCTCCATGACTTTAACGCTAGCGTGGCGAGTACATCGACGGCGCTAGACCTCTACGAGAAGATGCTGACATTGCATCCAAACCGTGTAAATCCAGGTTCGCTCTGGGGTACCGCCAAGGCGGTGAAACCCTCGTGACAAGATCTGCCCTTCGCTTTAACTGAAACGTACAGGAGGAAAAACATGCTAAAACCCATCCTAGTTACCGGCGCGGCGGGCCGCGTCGGCGCAGTAGGACGCACGGTCACTGAACAGCTGTTGAAGCAAGGCAAAGCGGTGAGGGCGATGGTGCGAACTGACGACGAGCGCGCGCAAGCATTGCGCGCTCTGGGTGCGGAGGTCGTGGTCGGCAATCTACTCGATCTCGATTCCATGCATCGGGCGATCGACGGCGTCGAGACCATGTACTTTGGCCTGTCGGTTTCGGATACATATCTAGCC
>DATMQT010000063.1:0-122952 GCA_035566655.1 Candidatus Dormiibacterota bacterium | reverse complement strand
GACCCCTGACCCCTGACCCCTGACCACCGACCACTGACCACTGCTTCTCGCTTTTCCACAGCCCTACCCACCTCGGTAACCCTCCACCTACTTCCGCAGACGCGCTTCCCGTCATATGCTGGTAACGAAAACGTGGGTCGCGTGGGGCTTCGCATCACATGTCGTTCCTCAGAATGGATTCGTTGCGTCTTTATTCGTTGATGGTTGTCGGCGGAAGCGCGGTTGTGGTTGGCGCTTACGCGCTGTTGCGGCGCAAGCCGAAGGGGCCGGCGGAACTGGAGCGGGAGCGCCGTACCTGGCTCGACGGCGTTGGACGCATTACTGACGGCACCGTCATCGATGTGCAGGAGTTGCCGGTCAGCCCCGGCCATCACGCCGCCGTGCTGCTCATTTACAAATATGACGTCGCGGGCGTGTCGTACGAATGCTCGCAGGACGTTACCTACCTGCGCCAGTGGATCAACCTGCATTCCTGCCGGCTGGGACTGCCCACGTCGGTGAAATACGACCCGCACAACCCCGGCAACTCACTGGTCGTTTCGGAGAGCTGGATGGGACTGAGGCAGTAGTGAACAAGGTTTCAAGGTTTCATGTTCAAGGTTTCAAAAGCCTTGAAACCTGAGAAACCTTGAAACGTTGAAAGCTTGCTTCATATCTGGTAGTCGTCCTGGAACAAATCCTGTGCCGAGATATTCGGGGTCGCCCCCCCATCGTTGATCGTCAGGTTCGGTTCCGCACCCAGGGCATTGTGCGAATGTTGTTGGAACTGTTCACGCAGTTCGTGCAATTCCGCAGCCAGCTTGATGATTACGTCTGAGAGTGGGTCGCGGATGTCTTTGGGGTCGGTGATGACCACGCGCTTGCCGTCGCGCAGAACGATGTGTCCGGGCACCCCTACGATGGTGGAATTGGCTGGGACGCTGCGCAGCACCACCGAACCAGCGCCGACGCGGCAGTTTTCGCCAATGGTGATGTTGCCCAGCAGCTTGGCTCCGGAGCCGATCGAGACGTGGTTGCCGATCGTGGGATGGCGCTTGCCTTTTTCTTTGCCGGTTCCGCCCAGAGTCACTCCCTGGTAGAGCGTGACGTCATCACCGACTACGGCGGTCTCTCCGATCACCGTGCCCATGCCGTGATCGATGAAGAGACGGCGTCCGAGTTCTGCGCCGGGGTGAATCTCAATGCCGGTGAACAGGCGCGCCACCTGCGAAACGAATCTCGCCAGGAACCGCATATGATGACGCCAGAGCCAGTGGCTCAAGTGATGAAACCACACGGCGTGTAAGCCGGGATACAAGAGCAGGACTTCGAAGTACGAGCGGGCGGCAGGGTCTGACTCGAAGACAGCGGCAACGTCTTCGCGGGCTGAGCGCAAGAAGCTGATCATGGGGCAGTTTTTTCTTCCTGATGAACGTAGCCTAGCGAAGGAGAGAGTGCAAGGGCAAGAAACAGAGAACTAGCTTCCAGTCTGGAAGCCGCCGCTGTGGGCAACGGTCATGCGGAGGTATTTGTAGGGGTTGACCGGAGTGTCGTTGATGCGGACTTCGTAGTGAAGGTGCGGACCGGTGGAGCGTCCACTGGAGCCAACGTAGCCGATGGTGTCGCCGCGATGGACCTGCTGTCCGGGCGTAACCGCGAAGCCGGAAAGGTGGCCATAGCGTGTGGTGATGCCGTGGCCGTGATCCAGCATGATGGCCTTGCCGTATCCACCCTGGAAGTCGGCGTAGGTGACCACGCCATCGGCGGGCGCTACCACCGAGTGGCCGTATGTGCTTCCAATATCAACGCCGCTGTGGAACGCGCCTTCGCCGTTGAACGGGTCAATGCGCTCCCCAAAGCTGGCCGTGACCTGGCCTTCGACGGGCCACAGGTTCGGTGCGGCATTGGCGCGGATCCAGTCTGCGGTGGTGGCGTTGCGAGTCAGGCCGAGGCTGATGCCGACCGTAGCGGCACCCGTAAGGGCCGAAGTGCGCAGCGCGCCAAGTTGGTCCAAAGAAGAGGAGACGTCGGCATCCTGGATTTGCTGCTGCGAGGCCGTCACCAGCGTGGGCTGCGATTTCAACCCGTAAAGCGCCGAAACTTCACTGGCAATGGATCCTAGGGAAGCGACTTGAACATCGCGCTCCTTGGCAACTTCCTCAAGGCGGGAATAACGGTCCTTGAGCTGCTCTTTCTCAGTGCGCAGTTCGTTGTAACGCGAAACCTTGAGCAGCATGCGGGCGTAGGAACTGGCAATGCCGGTGAGGCTGAGGAACCCAATGGCCGCGCCGACTACAAACACATACAGGTAATGGACAGGGATCGAGATCTTGCGCAACTGGCCGTCGTCCCCGCGGGCCACGAAAAGTATGTAGAAGCGCTTCCGCAAATGCTGTCCTTCTTTCGTTCTGCAATAGTCTTTCGCGTTTTAAGATCGCATTTAAGATCAGGGCCGGAACTCCAGGCAAAGTTCTGAGGTTGCAGAAAGCCTGTTCGGACGCCTGACTTCTTCGGGTCACGCTTCCCACCTTGGGAATGGAGATTCTTAACGTGCCCTGTTCCTACCGGAACCAAGGATCAAGCTGAAACCGGTCGTCTGCAAGCGATACGCGTTGCAGAACTTAGCTTGTCCAACTTTACTCTCGGCCAAAGGGTTGTGAATGACTGGGTAAAGGTAGCAAACTGGGTTCCCCCTGTCAACGGCCCTTAGGGCAGATGAGACGTTACTTAAGACTTGAGTAACCAGTGGTCACCTGTCACGACGTTACCCGAGGCGGATGGTCAGCGGGAGCGACTGGCCGGAAGGCCCATACGCGTTCTGTTGTTGAGTCCGGAGGGGGAAGGGCTGCATCGTTAGCTGGATCGCTTATAGTGGTTGCCGTGCCGATTGCCGAAAAAGCGCTGATTGCCCAAGTTCGCCGCATGGCGCCGGCGGTGAAGAATCCTACGGTTCTGATTGGGATTGGAGATGACTGCGCCGTGCTGCGACTTCTGCCACGCCGAGGCAAGCAGACCGACACGCTGGTCACGACCGACTTCACCCTGGAAGGGATCCACTTCCGGCGGGACTGGCACTCGGCAGAATCGGTTGGGCACCGTTGCCTGGCGCGAGGGTTGAGCGACATCGCAGCCATGGGCGGAGAGCCCGTGGCTGCATTCCTTTCGCTGGCGCTTCCTCGCGACCTGCCGCAAAGCTGGGTTGGCCGTTTCGCGCGCAGCCTGGTCAGCCTGGCAGAGCGATACGGCGTGACCCTTGCAGGCGGCGACACAGCGGAGTCGCCCAACGGAATTCTGGCGGACATTGTTGTAGTAGGAACAGTTCCCAAGGGGAGAGCCGTATTGCGCTCTGGGGCGCGGCCGGGCGACCACATTTTTGTGAGCGGGGAGCTGGGCGGCTCCGCGGCCGCCGTCTGGCAGATGCGCAAGAAGCCGAAACGCAAGTTGAATCCGAGGGACTATCCTCGACATTTCTTTCCTGAGCCGCGCATCGAACTGGGCCGCGTGCTGCGCGAGAAAGGTCTGGTTTCCGCCATGATCGATACCAGCGACGGCCTCTCTACCGATCTCGCCCATATCTGCGAAGAAAGCGGCGTGGGTGCGGAGTTGCAGGCAGAAGCCATCCCCCGGGCCAGCGTGGGCAAGCCGGCGCGCGAAGTCGATCTGCAATTTGCGCTGCATGGCGGCGAAGACTACGAACTGGTCTTCACCGTGCCTGCGGGCAAGCGTGTTCCCTCCCGGATTGCCGGCATCCCCATTACGCAAATCGGTCACGTCACGCGCGGATCGAAGATATTCCTTAGGACCGGGGGCGGCGTGGGCTACGAACTGCACCCGTTGGGCTGGGAACACTTCCGCAGCTAGTGAGTACCTCGGTTACCCCTCGCCCTCCATCTATCTACCCGCCTGGGAAAAACGGGATTAAAGTAAGAGCATGTCGTTCTCCCGAGTTGTCTCCCTTCGCGTCTTGCTTCTCTCACTGGCGATCATCGCGACTTCTGTGACCCTGCTGGCTGCAAAGAAGCCGCCGCCACCGCCCCCGGCGCACGCCAAGTCTCCAGTACCCGCCGTCACCGACGAGTACATCCACAAGGAGTTTGGCGACAACTGCACGCTGCTGCCCGGCCCGCCGCAGTTTGTCGGCGACCTCGATGGCGATGGCGTGGATGATCTTGTAATTGCTGCCCGCTGCAAGAATCCCATGGCGGACCAGGCGGAGTACGGTTTTCGTGTGGCCGATCCCTATAACAGCTTTCTGGGCTTCGGGGACGTCAAAGTCACTTCCACCTTCGCCTCGGACGAGCCGGAGCGCAAAGGAATTTCGCTGCTGATCGTCCACGGATTAGGCTCCGAAGCCTGGCGCTCTGACAAAGAGAAGCCCAAGTTCCTGCTGATCAACCTGCCTTTCAAAACGCTCACGGTAAAAAGGCTGGCGTTCAAGAAGAGGACCGTGCTCGGAATTTATATGGAAGAAAAAGGCGAAGGCGAGAGCACCTCTTCGGTCATCTTCTGGGATGGAAAGAAGTATCGTTACCAGATTCTGGGATCGGACATGGAGTAGTCGTTCTCCTCCGCGATGCCCGTATCGCGACTGCCGCCTCGGCTGCCCAGTTCTTAATGCCAGTGATCCCGCGCATACTGCCCGCCCGTCCCACCCGCTATAATCCTTCCGCGATGAATCTCGAAGAAAAACTTGCAGAACTGAAAAAGCGCAACCGGCTCGCCGAAGAGGGCGGAGGCGAGAAGCGCCGTGAGCGCCAGCATAAAGAAGGCAAAATGTCGGCGCGGGAGCGCATCGAGTTCCTGCTCGACGACGGCACCTTCGAAGAGACCGACAAACTGGTCACGCACCGCTGCAACGACTTCGGCATGGCCGAGCAGAAGTTTTATGGCGACGGCTTCATCACCGGCTACGGCCGCATCGAGGGGCGGCTGGTCTTTGTGTTTGCCCAGGATTTCACCGTGTTCGGCGGATCGCTCTCGGAAACGAACGCGGGCAAGATCGTCAAGATCATGGACCTGGCCGCAAAGATGGGCGCGCCCTTGATTGGTTTGAACGACTCCGGCGGCGCGCGCATTCAGGAAGGCGTGGCCTCGCTGGCCGGCTACGCTGACATCTTTCTGCGCAACACGCTTTACAGCGGAGTGGTGCCGCAGATTTCCGCGATCATGGGCCCGTGTGCCGGCGGCGCGGTGTATTCCCCAGCGATTACCGACTTCGTGCTGATGGTCGAAAAGACTTCCTACATGTTCATCACCGGGCCTGATGTCATCAAGACCGTGACGCATGAGGAAGTCACCAAAGAGCAACTCGGCGGAGCCATGACACATAACGAAACCTCAGGCGTGGCGCACTTCCTCGCGCATGACGATGCCGAGTGCCTGTCCATGGTGCGCGAGCTGCTGAGCTTCGTTCCGTCGAATAATCTGGAAGATCCGCCACGCAAACCTTGCACTGATCCGATCGATCGCGCCGACGCTGCGCTCGACAACATCGTACCCGCGCAATCGAACCTGCCCTATGACATGAAAGATGTGATCCACGCCGTGGTCGACGATGGCTACTTCTTCGAAGTGCAGGAACACTACGCAAAGAACATGGTCGTCGGATTCGCGCGCCTGGACGGCCGTTCTGTCGGCATCGTCGCCAACAATCCGGCCATGCTGGCGGGCACGCTAGACATCAATGCCTCGATCAAGGGCGCGCGCTTCGTCCGCTTCTGCGACTGCTTCAACATCCCGCTGTTTACGTTTGAAGATGTCCCGGGATTCCTCCCCGGCACCGCGCAGGAATACGGCGGCATCATCAAGCACGGCGCCAAGTTGCTCTACGCCTTTGCCGAAGCGACGGTGCCGAAGGTGACGGTGATCACGCGCAAAGCCTACGGCGGCGCGTATTGCGTGATGGCGTCGAAACACATCCGCACGGATGTGAACTACGCGTGGCCGACAGCGGAGATCGCGGTGATGGGGCCGGAGGGCGCGGTGGATATTGTCTACAAGCGCGAACTGGATCAAGTCAAGGATGCTCACGAACGGCAAGAGGTGCGTCAGGCCAGAGTGGAAGAATTCCGCGACCGCTTCGCCAGCCCCTACGTCGCCGCCGACCGCGGCTTCGTCGACGCCATCATCCAACCACGGGAGACGCGCAAGAAGCTGATTCAGGCGCTGGCCATGCTGGCGAACAAGCGGGACAAGAACCCGCCGAAGAAGCATGGGAACATACCGCTGTAACTTGGGGCGGACGAGCGAGACGCGTGGAGGGAAACGGCGAGTCGAAAACCGGGGAGGAAAAAAATTAAGAGTTCCGAGGTGGTGTTGGGCTCATTCGTCTCGGCCAGTAGCTCGCTTGTAGACCCTTGCTTGACCTGCTATCGCAGCTTCCCTTGCGGGATGCCGCGCGCGATCTTCGCTCGGGCTCCGGGCTTACCGCCAACCGGAAAAACCTACCCAACGCCTCGGAACTCTATCTTGCCTTCGACGTTTCTTCTTGTTCTCCTCGACCAGCGCTTTGCTATAGACCCTTGCTTGCCCTCCCTGGTCACTTTCGTGATCAGGGTGACTGTGCTCGAGTCCCGGACGCCGCACCAACCGGAAAAACTTTAGAAGCTGTCAAAGAACGATTCTGTTTCTACTCTTTCTATTTTCAGAGTCAATGAAAATTGTGTGTTTGTAACCCGCGTATTTTCAGGCGAGTGCAGGCTGTCCACAGGTGGGTGACAGGAATTGGTGCAACGGCTTGAGCAGGTTCGCGCAGAAGGCGCGTCAGACGCGGGTTTTCACAGTTGCGTAGGAGGAATATCGCTTCAGCTTTTTCAGAGAAGCTTTGGCAGCATGTGAAAATCACGCAGAAGCCCTGCTGGACAAGGCGTCCTCAAGCGGCGCCGCGATCGCCTGTGATGCCGATCCGTACCATTGATCAGACGATTTCGATGGTCTCGTCGATGAATTGTTTGGCGGCCTCATCGGAGCCGGTGAGTTCGAAAGAGTTGGTGATTGCAGCCTTTCCCTTGTCCACGCTGGTAATGACGTAGGAGCAGCTGAACCAGTGAGCTTCGGCGAGATCGGTCGCTGACCAGTGAGCGGGGTGGTCGGGGTGGGAGTGGTAGAAGCCGACAATGTCCTCCCCGCGCTCGCGGCCTTCGCGCTGGATGCGCACCAGTTCGCGAGGATCGATGCTGTAGCGGTTCTGGGGCGAATCGGTGCGAGTGTTGCCGCAGCGCGCGGTCGAGGTCACGATGCGGACGCCGGCATCGTCCGTGTGACCCAGCAGGACGCCGCAGCACTCGTGCGGGTAGGTCTCTTCGCCGTGGCGGCGGAGAGCTTCGTAGTCGGCGCAGGTGAGCTTCAGCATCAGAGGTGGGTGTTCTATATCTCCGTCCAGAATCTCTCGCTCAGATACTTCTCGCCGGAGTCGCAGAGGATGGTGACAATCACGACCTCTTTCTCTTTCCCTAGTTCAAGCTGCTCCGCGATTTTGAGGCTAGCGAAGACTCCCGCGGCGGCTGAGATTCCCAGCAGCAGGCCGCAGTCGCGGCCGATGCGGCGGCACATGGCATAGGCGTCTTCGGTCGCGACCTCGATATCTTCATCCGCAAGTTTCGGATCGTAAATCTTTGGAACGATCGCGGTTGCCATATGCTTGGCGCCTTCTATACCGTGGAAGGCGGAATCGGGTTGCAGCGAGATGCAGCGGATAGTGGGATTGAGCTCCTTCAGTCGCCGTGCTGTGCCCATGAATGTGCCGCTGGTGCCGAGCATGGCGGCGAAGTGCGTGATGCGTCCTTCCGTTTGCTGCCAGATCTCGTTGGCCGTTCCGTGATAGTGCGCGAGCCAGTTGGCGTCGTTCGAGTACTGGTCGGCGTAGAAATATAAGTCCGGATCCTTGGAGGCAAGTTTGCGGGCCAGGCGGATCGCGCCGTCAGAGCCATCTCCTGGATCGGTGTAGAGAATGTTCGCGCCGTAGGCGCTCAGAATCTTCTTGCGCTCGGCGGAAACATTCTGTGGCATGCAGAGCGTCACCGGAAATCCTTCAGCTGCGCCCAGCATGGCGTAGGCGATGCCTGTGTTGCCGCTGGTGGCGTCGAGCAGAGTTTTGTCCGCGCTGAACTGGCCGCTGCGCCGGCCTTCGGCTACGATGTTGGCAGCGGCGCGGTCTTTCACCGAGCCGCCGGGATTGTGCCATTCGGCCTTGCCCAAAAGTGTGGTGCCTGGAAGATGCGCGGTGAGCTGGTCAAAGCGCAGCAGCGGAGTGTTGCCGATTCGGTCGAGCAGACTCTGCCCGGGGCGCGGGATGGCGGGTTCCGGCGGATGCTGCGCCGAGAAGATTGCCGCGAACCGAGCTGAACTCTGATTCATACTCTGAACCGTTTCGGAGTGACTAACGTAATTATGCAAGAGCGGGCAAAACACGCTATGTAGTATGGTGTGCTTATATGAGAGAGATGGCAAGTGCGATGCAGCCGCAAATAGGAATGCACAGTTTGAGCGGAGCCTGCATCTAAGAGAGAGATTGGAAGCGTAAAGAATGTCGAAAGCGATTGAAGCACGGACTTACGAGGAAGCGCTGGCTTGGCTGCGCGGGCACGGGTTCGATGTGCTGGAAGCGCCGGGCACCAACGGGCGCGTGTTCCTGAGAAAATACAACGTATCGGCCGCGATTCAGAAGACGGCGGAAGATGGCGTGAAGATCTTCGCTTATCCCGGATACCTGATTGGAAGCGAGATCTCGAAGCTTGTGAACCGCGGGTATCAGCAGTTCTTGAAGAACTCGAAGACGGAAGTGCCAGCGACTGCTGACCACCTCAAAGCGTTGCAGTCGTTTACCGAAGAGTTGAAAGAAGGGCTCGGGCTGCCCAGCCTTTACAACGAATCGCTGGGTACGGTCAGCGAGTCCTACCACTACGATCGCGTCAAGGACAACGACAAGGCGCCAGTGGATCGTCCGAAGCGGCCCTGGGAAGTTGCCGGCAGAGCGGTTGCCGCCAAGAAGGGTCGGGCGTAGGGCTTTAGCGATCTCTCCATCTGTCCGCGGTTCGATTCGAAATCCTGCCACAAGTCATCGTGTCGTGCGAAACTGGTGCGCTCTTGCTAAGCGAGGGCTGGGGGTTTCCATGCACGGACGGTTTGTCTTTTCTTTCCTTGCCTGTCTTTGTCTTTGCTGCGTCATTCTTTTCTCAACTTGTCATGAAGCCCGCGCGCAGGATGGCCGTAATGGGAACGACGCGAAGGCCATCGAGCGCGTGATGCGGAAGCAGCAGGAGGCCTGGAACAAGCACGACCTCGAGGGCTTCATGGCGGGCTATTGGAACTCTTCGAAACTGACGTTCTTCTCAGGCGCGAAGGAGTATGACGGTTGGCATGCCGCGATGGACCGCTATCTGGCGAAGTACGGGAGTCCAGGGCATGAGATGGGGAAGCTGGAATTCTCCAGGTTGCGGGTCGAGGTGCTGGGGCGGGAGGCGGCGTTTGTGCGCGGGGATTGGAAGCTGACCATGTCTGATGGGAAGACGCCAGGTGGGTTATTTACGCTGGTGTTCCGGAAGGTTCCCGAGGGATGGAAGATTGTGCACGACCATACTTCGGCGGCTGAGTGATGGACTGGATTTGCGGTATTCCTGAAGGCATACCCTGATACGAATCGTGCTTGGGCTACGGGCGGCTCGCGCGTCCTGTGCCTTTGTCCATGGCTTCGTTGGCTAGGCGGTCGGCGTCGCGGTTCTGTTCGCGGAGGGCGTGGCCTATCTGGAACCAGTCGAGTTGGCCGATTAGTTCCTTGGCGCGGGCGTGGAGATCTTTTAGCGCTGCGTTTTTTACTTTGTAGATGCCTTTGACCTGTCGGACTAAGAGTTCGGAATCGCTGATCAGCTTTAAGGCTTTCGGGCCGTGCTGGACTGCGTATTCGAGGGCTGCGATCAGGCCTTGATATTCGGCGAAGTTGTTGGTTTGGTGTCCTAGATACTCGCTTAGATGGGCTACCTTTTTTCCTGATTCATCCTGGATTACTACGCCGTAGCCAGCTGGGCCGGGGTTGCCGCGGGCGCCTCCGTCGCTGTGGGCTATGAGGTAGTGGGCGGGCGTGGCGGGGGAGGGTTCGCTGTGGGGGAAGAGAGGTTTGGTTCCTGAGTGGCGCGCTTGAGGCATGGAGTTGAGTTTACATTGGCGGTAAATGTCACGCCCGCGGAGCAGAAAAATCTTCAAACACAGAGGACACAGAGGCGCACAGGGTAAATCCTTGGAATTTTCATTCGGGACACGTCTAGCGGCCGGCGGCTAGTCTTGTGGCTAGGCGTGGGGGGAGGCTGGCGGCCAGGATGCGGTCCTGGGCGGCCTTCAGGTTATACGGGGTGCGGTGGTAGTGGACTATTTGGGCTTCGGTGTCGAAGAGGGCGAAGGCGGCGCGCCAGTCTCCGTCGCGGGGTTGGCCGACGGAGCCGGGGTTGATCATGTAACGGGTGTTCGGTTTGAGTTGCAGGGAGACGGATTCGGCTTGTCCGACGGTGCGGTATTCGGGACGGAATCCGTCGGCGCTGCTGCCGTTGGCGAAGAATCCGCCTTGCAAGTGGGTGTGGCCGAAGAACGTCAGCGTCGTGGAGTTGGCGAGGAGCGGGACTAGCGCATCGCCTATGGAAACTATGTAGACGTCTTCGTCGCCGGGAGAGCCGTGAACCAGGTGGGCTTGCGGGAAACCCTCGAGGGGGATGGGGCCTTGGGGCAAGGCGTGCAGCCATTCGTAGTGCTCGGGAGTTAACTGGTCGCGGGTCCACATGGCGGCGGCTGCGGCCAGAGGATTGAAGTCGTCGAGTTCTAGCAGGCCGGTGGCGGCTTTGTCGTGATTGCCGCGGACGAAAATCTTGCCCAGGGATTGGGAGCGCTCGATCACCTCGTTGGGGGAAGCTCCGTAGCCTACTACATCGCCGAGGTTGGCCACTAGGTCGTGGGGTGGAGCTGCTGCGAGGCAGGCTTCCAGGGCTTCGAGGTTGGCGTGAATGTCGCTTAGCAGCAGGATTCGCAATCGGCACCGGCAAAGTGGGGATTATAGACCGAGCGGAATAAGGAAGCGAGCCAAACGCGCCCTTCGGTCGCTTTCGCTCTCTCAGGGCAGGCTCCGTGGATGCGCGCGGCTCGCCCGGATCCTTCGGCGACGAAGAACACGTCGCCTCAGGATGACAATCAAACTGTTATTTCGCATTGACGACGGGGCAGCGGGCCCAATGGTCTTTTGCTACTTCTACCAGCGGGGGCACGGCGCGGGCGCAGTCGGGGATGCGGTAGGTGCATCTTGGCTCGAAGGCACAGCCCGGGGGCATGGCGTGCAGAGGCGGGACGGTGCCTTCGATGGTTTCGAGGGGACGCGCGCGATCGGTCTTCAGGTCGGGCACGGCTTGCAGAAGGCCGCGGGTGTAAGGATGCGCCGGGGCGTGAAAGATTTCATGGCTGGTTCCCATCTCAACCATGCTGCCGGCGTACATCACGGCTACGCGGTCCGCGACTTGCGAAACGACCGCGAGGTCATGCGAAATAAAGAGCATGGCTAATCCGAACTTGGAGCGGAGTTCGGCGAGGAGGTCGAGGATCTGAGCCTGGATGGTGACGTCGAGCGCCGTGGTAGGTTCGTCGGCGATTAGCAGTTGCGGACGATTGACGATGGCCATGGCGATCATGACGCGCTGGCGCATGCCTCCGGAGAGCTGGTGAGGATAGTCGCGGGAGCGGCGGTCGGGATCGGGGATGGCGACATCGGTCATGGCTTGGATGGCTAATTTCTGGGACTCGCTTTTTGAACGGGAGCCGTGAGCACGCACGGCCTCGGCGATCTGATCTCCTACGCGCATTACGGGATTGAGAGCGGTCATTGGTTCCTGGAAGATCATGGCGATGCGGGAACCGCGCAGTTGGCGCATGGAGTCGTCGGGCAAGGCGGGGAGATTGCGGGTTGCGCCGTTCTCGGAAAATAAAATCTCGCCGGAGACCCTTGCCTGGGGCGGAAGCAGGCGCATGATGGCTAGGGATGTGATGGACTTGCCTGAGCCGGATTCGCCGACCAGGCCAAGGATTTCGCCGGGAGCGATGGAGAAGCTTAAGTCGCGGACGGCAGGGAAAGCTTGGGCGGGCGCGTCGCCCGTCGCTACACTTGTTGTGTTCGCTCCCTTCGCGGGGAAGTCGATGTTCAGGTTGCGGACTTCGAGCAGCGGGGGCACGGATTCATGTTAGCAGCCGCGCAAAGACGTCGCCTGCGGCGACGGGACAGCCGAGGCGACTGTCCCAACGTGAGCATTTTGTTCTTCCATTCTTTATTTACTGGCCGAGGATCAACGGCAGGCCATTTTTGTTGTTGCCGATCACTACGACTTTGGTGTTGGGGCTTTTGGCTAGATTTTCGGTGGCTTCGATACCCTTCCACTCCAACAGTTGCGCGCTGATGCCCTGGGCTACGATCTGCTGGAAGTCGCGGACGCCGGCGGCTTCGATGCGTTTGCGCTGGGCTTCCTGAGTTTCTTTCTGGAGGCGGAAGTTCATGGCGAGGGATTCCTGCTCGGCCTGCTGTTTGGCTTCAATGGCGGCTTTCAGCGTGGCGGGCAGTTGGATGTCGCGCAGCAGAACATTTTCCACGGTCAGGCCGCGCTGATTGAGCTGGGCGGTGACCTGGTCGTAAATCTGCTTGCCAACCATTTCGCGCTCACCGGTGTAGAGAGCGTTGGCGGTATGGGAGGCGGTGGCTTCGCGGATGGCGGAGCGAAGGGTCGGCTCAACCACTACGTTTTCGTAATCGGCGCCGATCTTCTGAAACACGTCGGCGGCGTGATCCGGATTGAGATGGTAAATGAGCGAGGTGTCCAGACTCATCATGAGGCCTTCGCTGGAAGGCACGCTGGCAGACTCCTTCAGAGTCTGGGTCTGGATAGAAAGTTCGTTGTTGGTCTTGAGCGGGTTGATGAGATGGATGCCCTCGCCCAGAGTCTCGCCGGTGACTTTCCCGAAGAGGGTTAGGACGCCGACGCGGCCGGTGCCCACGCGGGTCACGGAACTGAACAGCAAAATAATCAGTAAAAATGCGGCAACGCCGAGTCCTATGAGACGGAGGAGTCCGCCGCCACTGCCGCCGCCGCCGTCAATAATTCTGCCTCGAGCCGGATCAAAGATTGTCATTGTGATTTCTCCCTTGTATTCGCCTTCATTCTACGGCAGGCGCAGCATCGGCGTATTTGCGCGCGCGGTGAGGCTAAACGCAGGGAGTGGTGAATCTTCCTATGTGCTGCGGCATCTTTTATGCTTAGACCTTATGAGCAAGATTCACATTCCTACTCCGCTGCGGCAGTATGTGGGCAAGCAGTCTACTGTGGACGTTAAGGCTTCTACCGTGGCTGAGGCCATGGACGCGCTGGTGGCGCAGCATCCGGAGGTGCGACGGCATCTTTATACCGAAGAGGGGAAGCTGCGGGCCTTTGTGAACCTTTATGTGAACGACGAGGACATCCGGTACCTTCAGAAAGAGGCGACCGCGGTGAAGGAAGGTGATAACATTTCGATTGTGCCTTCCATTGCTGGAGGCGCGGTCTGAGTGTGGACCTTGCCGGGATGCCAGAGTTGAAACCTTCCGCCACAAATCGCTGTTGTATGTGTCCTGCCTGTTGTTAGCGTCCTGACTCTGACTATTCCTGGTTTTGACGATCTGGACCGCGCACTTCAAATCACATCGAGGATTTTATGGCTACCATCACCGAAATTCCAGTGACACTGAGCAAGGATGAGATCCTGCGCTACTCGCGGCATTTGATCATGCCGGAGGTGGGCATGGAGGGGCAGCAGAAGCTTAAGGCGGCGCGGGTGCTGTGCATTGGTACGGGAGGACTGGGGTCGCCGCTGGCGTTGTATCTGGCGGCTGCGGGCGTGGGCACGCTGGGCCTGGTGGATTTTGATGTGGTGGATTACACGAACTTGCAGCGGCAGATCATTCACTCGACCGCAGATGTGGGGCGAAAGAAACTGGATTCGGCGGCGGACAAATTGACTGGGATCAATCCGTTTCTGAATCTGCGGACGTTCGACATGCGGCTGAGCAGCGAGAACGCGCTGGAACTGTTTCGCGATTTCGACATTATTGCCGACGGCACCGACAACTTTCCGACGCGCTACCTGGTGAATGACGCTTGCGTGCTTACCGGGAAGCCTAATGTTTATGGATCGATCTTTCGCTTTGAGGGGCAGGCCAGCGTATTTGCTACGAAGGATGGGCCTTGCTACCGCTGCTTGTATCCGGAGCCGCCACCGCCTGGGCTGGTGCCTTCGTGCGCGGAGGGCGGCGTGCTGGGGATTTTGCCGGGACTTGTTGGCGTGATGCAGGCTACCGAGGTGATCAAATTAATTTTGGGAGTGGGCGAGCCACTGATTGGACGCTTGCTGCTGATTGATGCTTTGGGCATGAAGTTCCGGGAGCTGAAGCTGCGGAAGAATCCGGAATGCCCGGTTTGCGGAACGCATCCTACCGTGACCAAGCTGATAGACTACAACCAATTTTGCGGAATTCGCGGGGAGGAAAAACCGGTGGGCAATGGCGTTCCGGAAATTCAAGTGGAAGAGTTGAAGCGGCGGCTGGATGCGAAGGAGGATGTGTTCGTCCTGGATGTGCGGGAGCCGCATGAGTATCAGATCTGCAACATTGGCGGATTTCTGATTCCGCTGAATGATCTGCCTAACCGCGTGAATGAACTGGATTCGAGCCGGGAGATTGTTGTCCATTGCAAGATGGGTGGGCGCAGCGCTAAGGCGGTTGCGTTCTTGCAGCAGGCTGGGTTTAAGAAGGTGCATAACCTGGCGGGCGGAATTACGGCTTGGGCGGAGAGAGTGGATCCGAGGGTGCCGAAGTACTGAGGGCAGTGGTCAGTGGCTAGTTTTAAGGGGAGCGCGGAGGCGCTCCCTTTTTATTCTTGGTACAGTGGTGCGCATTTGGATTGAACATCGGTTCCGCCAGGAGGATAATGGCGCTTCCCCGGGATTTTCCCCAACAAGTTTGAAGATTTGTGGCCGGAGGGTCGCTCATGAAGAGAGCTTTCGTTGCGTTGCTTGTTTGCCTCTGTTGTTTGTTGTCACAGCGTTCGTTGCCCGCGCAGGAGAAACAGAAGGCGGCTGCTGATGCGGAGAGAGCCCGTGTCTTCATCACTGACAGTCAGTCGTGGGAGGTTGCCGGATACAGCGGAGGGACGAGTGGAGGGGGAGGTTCGACCACCCACGGAGGCGCACGTCCGCAAACCGCCGAGATTATCAAGACGTTCGGAGAGCGCTGTCCCCAGGTGATGGTTAACAACATTCAAGTTAAGACGGATTACATCGTGCTTCTGGATCACGAGGGTGGCAAAGGCGTCTTGCGACACCGAAACAAAGTGGCAGTGTTCGCGCGGGTTTCGGGCGACTCGATCGTCAGCAAATCGACGCTGTCGCTGGGCGGTTCGGTGCAGGATGCCTGTGAAGCGATCATCAAGGACTGGACTGAACATGGTGCAGCGATTCGCGCTGTCGCGGCTCCACCCGTGGAACAGAGTAAAGCCCGCCGCGACTCCGCAGCCGGTTGTGGCCACGGTCGCCGCTCCAGCGGCTGCGTTGACTGGCAAACTGTTGGTGGGTTCCGTTCCCGATGGTGCTGACATTGAGGTCGATGGTAGTTTCGTCGGGAATGCGCCTTCTGATGTTCAGGTGACAGAGGGCGAGCATACCGTCACGGTGAAGAAGGCGGGATTCAAGGACTGGGAGCGGAAGCTGAAGGTTTCCGGCGGGAGCAGCGTGCATCTCAACGCGGAACTGGAGAAGGTGGCGGCACCTTAGTTGCTTGACTCGGTGACCACCGCCTCGCTTCGCTCACGGACAGCCGAGGCGGCTGTCTCTACATGAGGGTGTTTTGTTCTGGCAGAACCCAAAAGAAAAGGGAGCACCGAGGTGCTCCCTTGATTCATCTCGATTGCGCCTTTGCTACTTACTCGATCCACTCTGCATGCCGTCGCTGGCTTCACCCAGCTCCAGGGCGAATTTCTTGCCTTGGAAGCGGATGCCGGCCAGCGAGTTGGGGCCGCTGTTATTTTTTTGAGTGACGGCCGCATCGTTGGCCGACGGGGTTTCCAGTTGAACTACATGCGCTGGAACCTTAGTCAGCACGTTCTTGCCTTGCACGATGCTCAACTCGACGTTGGGGCCGCTGCCTTCCCATTGCAGTTTGTACTCTCCTGGCTTCAGTGTCGTACCATTCACCATCACCGGATTGCTAAGCTGCAAACTAGCTTTGGTTGCTGCGAAGGCGCTGGATGCCAGCAGCAACGCCAGACCCATCACCAAACTCTTTGATACGGTCGCGAACTTCATGACTGCTCCTTTTTTCTTTCCCGAAAATGCGTCGGGAAGCGGTTGGGGCGGCCCGGTTCACGACTTGCGAGAAAACCCTTGTGTTTTGCCGCGAATCGCCTACAATTCAGCCGCTGGGGTTCAGCAGACACGCCGACAGGCTTGCCTCGCTGTGCGTGGGGTTTTCTCACCTGGGCCGCCAAACCGAGCGTGAGAAAATCCCTAACCCCGCAAAAATCTTGTCGCAACAAACTCCTTAACAAACATTCTCCGTAATAAACATGGACCAGGACATCCTGTTTCTGGTCTGCATCTTCATCCATTACGTAACGTCGCACCCGAAAGTTCCTGCGACGTTTTTCAGTTCGCCGCCACGCAGATTGGACGCGGTTTCGGCACGTCGGTTAGCAGGATGTGAGAGTTGAATACTTCTTGTTGAAATTCTTCGGTGGGGTTCGTTCGGAGTGGAACACTTTTTTGTTGTCTTGTTGTATGGAGGGCAGGCTAAGTGGTGGCGCGAAGCAAGAACCAAGATCCCTCGCTTCGCTCGGGATGACAACTCTTACATCAATCCGCGTCGCCGTGTTGACGCTCGACGGACCAGATGTCGGCTTGATCCTTCTCGAATGGATAGACGTGCACCATCCAGTTGAAGATTACAGGATGGAAGGTTCCACCGGCGGCATCGCAGGCTTCCTGGGTGGTGATCGACCCTCGCAGACCGAACTGGGGATGCGGCGTCATGTATTCGTTCTTTCGGCTAGCGGGCGCGGCGCAGAAATTTACGTGCTGGTGCCATTGCGCTACGCTGAGCGGAACGCGTTGATCGAGTTCGTCTTCGCCCATGCGCTTGGGGGCGGTGTACATTACGCCGATCAGTTTGTAATCGTCGCCATGCTTTTCATAGAGCAGCGATGTCGGGTGCTCGGGGTTGAAGCGGAAGGCGGCCTCCATCGCGTAGCCGTAGTTGGTGAAGTGATACATCTTCTGGCGAAGCTCGGGATGGAAGATTTTGTAGCCGTCGGCGAGTGCGGCATGATAGTCAGTGTATTTTTCTGACACTTTGCGGGCGGACTCGGCTACATCTTTAGCGCGGGCGGCATCGCCGGGCTTGGCGGGGCGCAGAGCGGTCATTTTCATGTGTGAGCCCATGTCCATGTGGCCTTCCATGGAGTGCATGGCGTGGGCGCTGGCGTCGCTGTCTTTGTCGGCGTCTTTGTCTTTATCTTTGTCCGCGGACATGTCCATGTCTTTCATGTGCATGTTTGACATGTCGTGGCCGGACATCTCCATGCCGGACATGCTCGATGCTGGCTGCTGGGGTGCTGACTGTTGACCCCAGGCCACGCTGGCGAATAGGAAAAGTGAAATCAGAACGACGATGTGGTTGCGCATGACAAGTCTCCTACGTCAGTAAGTATTAACACTGGCGCAGGGGAGTTGTTTCTGCAAGAGTGCTGAGGCTACTGGGGATTACAGAGGTAATCCCCAGCGGAGAGATGGTCGCGTCTCGATCGGAGACTGCCTATTGCAGCGGCGCAGAGACGTGTTCGTGAACGATCATCCATTTGCCGTCTTGACTCTCAAAGATCATCGTCCAGCGGAAGGTGCTCATTTCAATTTTTCCGGTTTTGGTGGTCAGTTCGTTGCTGATGGTCGCGGTGGCCCAGACTAGGTCCCCATGAGGATGAAAGACGGCGTCATCGTTTACTCTGAACTTCGCGCTTTTGTAGCCGGAGAGGACGACCTTCACGCCCTTCTCATATTCGTCCCAGTTGGCGTATTTCAGAGGGGCGATGTCGAAGAACACGTGCGGGCCGGTGGCGTAGAACTTGGCGACGTTGGCGGGATTGAGGGTGGACCAGCCGTCCCAGATCTTCTGGAGGTAGGCGTGGTCGGGGGCGGGCGGGGCGGCGGGCTTTGGATGTTGTGCGAGCGCGGAGAGCGTGACGGCGAGCAGGCAGAGCACGACGGCGGAAAGACGCTTCATGGTTTATGGTCCTCCGGGATTCGGCGGAATTCTCGCACAATGAGAAGCCATCCGCAAAGTGTGCATTGACCGATTTCCACAGCGCACGCTAGAATAGTGGAGTTTGACTGTACTCGCCGACCCGTTCTGGGGACGCCTGCCCTGGCTGCTTACGCGCCGTGGCGGAAAACACAGCAAGCACAGGATTTTCAGCCGGCAGCAAGGTTGCGCCCGTGTGCGCAGTGCTGGCTTTCACGATATTTTGACGGAGGCAGACGTATGTACGCGGTTATCCGCGCTGGTGGAAAGCAGTACCGGGTGGCGCCCGGAGACGTGATTCGAGTGGAGAAGCTGGCTACGGGGACTGATGGTCAGGTGGAGTTCCCCGAGATATTGGCGGTGTCGGGCGGAGAAGGCCAGATCGGGAAACCGGAAGCGGGAGCGCGGGTTGTCGGCGAACGGGTGGAGGAAGGCCGCGGCGCGAAGATTTTGGTTTTCCATTACAAGCGCAAGAAGCAGTACAAGAAGCTGCGCGGACACCGGCAGTCTTATACCGCGGTGCGCATTACAGAGATTGCATTTGGCGGGCAGACCTTTAAGGCTCCGGAGCTGGTGAAGAAGCAGCCCAAGGTGAAGAAGGCTGTGCCGGAAGAGCACGAGGTCGAAGCTAAGGCGGCAACTGCTAAGAAGAAGGCTGCGCCGAAGAAGAGCGCGGCGAAGAAGACGGCAGCGAAGAAGAAATAGGGTGCGAGGGCGAGACGCCGGCGCTACTTTTGGGATTGAGAGCTTACTCATGGCACATAAAAAGGGACAGGGAACATCACGAAACGGGCGCGACTCGAACGCGCAGCGGCTTGGGTTTAAGGCATTCGGCGGGCAGATTGTGCCTGGCGGGACCATCATCGTGCGACAGCGCGGCACACCCGTGAAACCGGGGCTGAACGTGGGTCGAGGCAAAGACGATACTTTGTTTGCCAAGGTCACGGGACGCATCAAGTTCCTGAACAAGGGCTCGATGGGCAAGTTTGTGATGGTTGAGCCGATGGAAGTCGCGGAGTAGTTCGCTTCCGTCCGGGTAAACTGCATCGCGTGTTAACGGCCGCGGCGAGGTGTCCGACGCGGCTTCAGCGGCCTCGCCTTCGGGACGAGGCTTTTTGTTTTGCCACAAGGAGAGTCTGGGCATGAGGAGGAGCGTCCAGGAAGTTGCAAAGTTCATTGAGAACCACGTTCGCGGAACGGAAGGGCCGCATGATTGGGACGATTTTACGTCGATCCCGATCGCCGAACCTAGGCTCAATGCAATACGCCTCCGTTGTGTGCAGCTCGACGATGAACATCCGGACGAACGCCGTGCCGAACTTAACGAGATAATCCATAAATTGCTTACAGCCGAACCTTAGAAACCAATGTTTATTGATGAGGCGAGAATACGGGTCAAGGCGGGGGACGGCGGCAATGGCTGCATGGCGTTCCGGCGGGAGAAATATGTTCCGCGCGGCGGGCCTTCGGGCGGCGACGGGGGCAATGGCGGAGACGTAATCATGGAATCCAGCGAGAAGCACAACACGCTGGTCCATTTCCGTTTCAATCCCGAATACAAGGCTGAGCGCGGACGGCACGGCGAAGGCTCGAACAAGAGCGGACGCGAGGGCGAGGACGTACTGCTGAAAGTTCCGGTCGGAACGATCGTGTACGACGAGGAGACGGGCGAGAAGGTATTCGATTTTTCGGCGCCCGATCAGCGCGTGGTGATCGCCAAGGGCGGACGCGGTGGGCGCGGGAACGCTCGGTTCGCCACTTCTGTACACCAGGCTCCGCGAGAACACGAGGATGGACGGCCCGGTGAAGAGCACAACTACAAGCTGGAGCTGAAGTTGCTGGCTGACGTTGGTCTGGTTGGATTTCCGAACGTGGGCAAGTCTACGTTGATCTCGCGAATCTCGGCGGCGCGACCGAAAATTGCGGATTATCCCTTCACCACTTTGCAACCTAACCTCGGCGTGGTTGCGGTAGGCGATCCGAACAATGAAATTAGCTTTGTGGCTGCGGATATTCCTGGATTGATCGAGGGTGCGCACACGGGCTCAGGGTTGGGCACGCAGTTCTTGCGACATATCGAGCGCACGCGCCTGTTGGTGCACATGGCCGATGTGTCGGACGCCAGCGGGCGTGCGGACATTGTGAAGGATGTGGAAGTGATCCTCGGCGAACTGGCGAGCTTTGGCGCTGGCCTGGAAGAAAAGCCGATGATCATGGTTGCGTCGAAAATTGATGTGGCCAATAAGGATAAAGTCGCGGCGTTGAAGCGGTATTGCAAGAAGCGCAAGCTGAAGCTCTATGAAATTTCAGCCGTGACCGGCAAGGGGATTGAGGAACTGAAGTACGCCATGGCGAAGGAAGTGGATGCTTTGCGTGTGCAGGCGTTGCAGCAGGCGGAAGCAGCGGATCGCTCAGTACCCAGTACCTAGTACCAAGAAACGCGGTTTGGGTACTAGGTACTGGGTACTAGCTACTCCAGACTTACGCCCTGGGCAACTGCGAGCCGTGCTGGAAGTGATATTGGAGAATCTTAGCGGCCAGGGCTGGCGGCATTTGCTCGCCATTCGATCCCACTGTGCGGACGACTTCTCCGCGGCAAACTACCTCGGTGGGCGAAAGCCCGGCGATCTCAGAGGGCAGCACTAGATTGATTTCCAGAATCACATTGGGCTGCAAGAGATCTTCCGCCTGGAACAGCAGACCGGAGCGGCTGATGTTTCGGGTTTCGCCGTCGTGCCATTTTTCTTCGTCGAGGCGGCGGTATTTCAAAGGCAAGTGAAGTTGAAAACGTTGAGCGCGTGACAACGGCAATTGTTGTTCTGCTTTAGCGTGAGCGGTATGAACTGACATGGCAATCTCCGGGGGAAATGGGGTTGAATCCAGCACTTCGCGAACTTTGCTTTTCAGGTCGCGGAGGGTAAAGGGCTTCTGGAGGAGGCGTACGCCAGCGTCCAGCGTGCCGTTGCGCCCGATCACGTTTTCCGTATAGCCGGACATGTAGAGAACTTTTACGTTGGGGCGAATTTCCAGGATGTGCTGCGCCAGTTCGCGGCCGTTCATGCCGGGCATGATCACGTCGGTCAGCAGCAGGTGGATCACACCTTCGTGGGCCACGGCGATCTGCATGGCGACCGCGCCATCCGCGGCATCGATGACGCGATAACCCTGCTTTTCGAGGAATTGGCGGGCCAGGTAGCGCAGGTTGGCTTCATCCTCGACGAGCAGGATAGTTTCTGTTCCCGGCTCGATGGCGACGGATTCCGAAGGAACCGGAATTTTTACGGGTCTCTCGACTGCATCGGCGACCCTGGGCAGATAAATCTTGAACGTTGTGCCCTTGCCCTGCTCGCTGTAAACCCAGATGTAGCCGCCGCTCTGCTTCACGATCCCGTAAACCGTGGACAGACCCAAGCCCGTGCCCTTCACCCCTTTCGTGGTAAAGAACGGCTCGAAGATTCGGGACTGAGTTTCGGAATCCATGCCGGCGCCGGTGTCGCTGATGGCCAGCAGCACGTAGTTTCCGGGAGTGAGCGGGGGGTGAAAACGGGCTTGCTCCTCGTCCAGAGTGACGTTGGAGGTCTCGATGGTGAGCTTGCCTCCAGCGGGCATGGCGTCGCGGGCGTTCACGGCCAGGTTCATGATGACTTGTTCAATCTGTCCCGCGTCGGCGCGGACTGTGCCCAGTCCGGCGGCCGGAACCATGACCAGATCAATGTCTTCGCCGATGACGCGGGTGAGCATCTTAAGGTTCTCGGTTACGACGCCGTTAAGGTCAAGAATCTTGGGCGCCAGCATCTGTTTACGGCTGAAGGCGAGGAGCTGGCGAGTGAGCGACGTGGCGCGACCGGCCGCATTGGCAATCTCTTGTGCCGGAGCGCGGAGGGCCGGTTCTGGGCCCAGGCGATCGAGCAAGAATTCCGAGTAGCCGGAAATCACCATGAGCAGGTTGTTGAAGTCGTGGGCGATGCCGCCTGCGAGCCTTCCCACGGCCTCCATTTTCTGGGACTGGCGGAGTTGCTGCTCGAGGGCGCGGCGCTCGGTGACATCTTCGGCAAACAGCTCGAAGGTTTTGTCCCGGTCGCCGTTGGAAACTGAGCGACCGGAAACGCGAACCAGGACGTTAGTCCCATCGGTCCGCTTCCACTCGACGATGAGTCCATTGAAGGGCGCGGCGGAGCGCAGATGGTCCGCGAGTTCGAACCACTGCTGCGAGTCGGCGTAGAGAGCGCCAAGGTGTTTTCCCAGCAGTTCTTCTGCTGCTGTATAACCCAACATTGCCCGCAGGGCGGGATTGGCGTCCAGTAGTTGGCCGGAGGAATCACAGCGGCAAATTCCGTAGGGAGCATTGGTCACCAGTGACCGGAAATTGACTTCGGAACGCCGCAATCCCTCCTGTGCCGCCCGCAGAGCGGCATTGAACCAGCAAATCAGGGCCGCCAGAACGACAAAGAGAGCCAGCCGCAACATGGTGGAGCGAAATTGGGCCGGGGTATGCTCTCCTGAGAACGAGAAGTACGCGCTCACGGTGAGGGCGAACGAAGTGGCCACCAAGCCTGGCTTCCAGCCGCCATACCAGGCGCTTACCATGACGGCGACGGCGAATACAGCCAGCCGACTTTCTGTGATGTTGGGAAGAAGTACTGCCGGGATCAGGGCGAGAGTGGTGCTGAGCACCGCCACGCCGTAGCGCAGGATAGGCGCACGGGCAGGCGGAATGCGGAGTAGGGGGAGGGTTACTCGCATGTAAACCATGCTAATCCTCTGTTTGGAAAGGCGCGAGATTACAGGAGTTCATTCCGGATTCCCGGAATGCATGTTTTATCGTCGGAGCGCAGTTGGCCAGACGGACAGGGCGACCGTGCACCACGGGCCAATGCCCCAACCAACCCACCGGAAGAATCGACTGCCCGGAAGGGTGAACTTGCCAAGTAGACCTGTAAACGAAGACACTAGCGGCGCATGAATATTGGACTGTTTGGCGGGACCTTTGACCCGATTCACCGGGGGCACCTGGCGCTGGCGCGGGCCGCTCGGGAGCGTTGCAAGCTGGCGCGCATTGTTTTCGTGGCGGCGAATATTCCTCCGCACAAGCAGCAGCAGCCGCTGTTGGGCTTCGCGCATCGCTACGCGATGATTGCTCTGGCTACAGCAGAGGAGAAAGACTTCGTGCCTTCGTTGCTCGAAGCGCCGGAGGACTCTAGTTCTGAGGGTGCCAAGGAAAAGGCGCGGGTGGCCAAACCGAACTACACCATTGATACGGTGAAGAGGCTCAAGCGGTCGTTCAAGAAGGCAGACCGGTTGTTCCTGCTGATTGGCATTGATGCCTTCGCAGACATTGCCAAGTGGCACCAGGCCGAGGCGTTGTTTCGCGAGTGTGAGTTCGTGGTTGCCAGCAGGCCGGGATTTTCTTTGGCCGATGTGGCCAATGCGCTGCCTGCGAGCCTGAGGCCGCGGGTCGAAGTGACGCGTCCGTTTCACAAACAGGCAGCTACGGGGGATTTGGTGCTGAAGGGTGTGACCATTCATCTGCTCGAGGAGGTCTACCAGCCGATTTCCTCCACGGCGGTCCGGGATGCCGCGGCCGCGGGGAAACCGTTGGGCCGGTTTGTGGAACCTGCCGTGGCGGAGTACATCAAGAAAATGGGGTTGTATAAAGGTCGTTAGTCCCTTCGCCAAAAACATTCCGCCGCTGGCTTCATCTCTCCCAACCGTGGAAAACGCTGCGATGCGCTTCGTTTACAATGGAACCTCTGCCCGAGTTGGGCCAACGACGAACGACCAACGACTGACCTCTGCATGAAAAATAGCGAATTGAAACTACAGGTAACGGCGGCCATTCAGGCCTGCCTCGACAAAAAAGCAGAAGAACTTTCAATCCTGGAAATGGAGAAGGGGTCGGGAGCGTTCACCGACTACTTTGTGCTGTGCAGCGGTACGAACCCGCGGCAGGTGCAGGCCATTGCAGACGAGGTGGAACTGCGTTTGAAGACGGCGGGTGTAAGGCCCGCGCACGTCGAGGGGTATAAGCAAGGCGAGTGGATTTTGGTGGATTATGTGGACTTCGTGGTCCATGTTTTCTCTGAGAAGGCGCGCAAGTTCTACGATCTAGAGCGACTGTGGAAGACGGCCAAACGGCTGGAGCCCACGGAATTGAGGCCGAAGACGCGGGTGAAGGCGACGCCGAAAGCAAAGACGCCGACGCCGCGCAAGCGCACCGCTACTCCTCGCCGCAAGACTGTCTAAGCAGTAGTGCTGCGTCGGACGGGAAGCAAGCATGAAACATCGCATTATTCACGCGTTTCAGATGTATTTCCTGAACCCGCCAATTAAGGTGCTGCTTGCGCTGGGCGTGGCGCCGCCGGGATACGCCCTGTTGGAAACGATTGGCCGCAAGAGCGGGAAACCTCGCCGCACTCCGGTGGGCAATGGGCGTGTCGGCAATGAGTTCTGGATCGTGGCGGAGCATGGAAGGCAGGCCGGATATGTTCGCAACATTGAGAGCAATCCGCGGGTGCGGGTGAAACTGCGCCAGGGGCTGCGGATGCAATGGCACAGCGGCACGGCGCATCTGCTGCCGGAGGATGATCCGCGCGAGCGGCAGCGCTGGCTGGCGGAGAAAGTGCGCGGCAGTTCCAGCAATGCGGCTGCAGTCCGGTTCTTTGGGACGCAGTTGCTGCCGGTCCGGATTGATCTGGATGCCTGAGTCCGATTTGAAAATCACAATTGCATGGATCGGGAAGACGAAGGAGCCGGCAACTCGAGCGCTGACCGAGGAGTATGTCAAACGGATCTCCCGCTACGCGCAGCTCGAAGGAAAGGAGCTGCGGGATGAATCGGCGCTGCTTGCGATGTGCGGACGGCAGGCTTCGGGCAAGACCGGGAAATCGACTCTGGTGCTGTTGGATTCGCGGGGGAAGCAGTTTTCGTCAGAAGAGTTCGCGCGTTTTCTGGGAGAGCATCAGGACCGGAATCCGCTGCCACTGGTATTCGCGATAGGGCCGGCGGATGGATTCAGTGAGGCGGCGCGGGGCGCGGCGCAGGATACGATATCGTTCGGCAAGATGACACTGGCGCACGAGTTGGCTCGCGTGGTTTTGCTAGAGCAAGTCTACCGGGCTTTCACCATTCTGAAGGGGCATCCTTATCATTCGGGGCACTGAGGTGACA
Organism: Candidatus Dormiibacterota bacterium; assembly: GCA_035566655.1. GTDB lineage: Bacteria > Acidobacteriota > Terriglobia > Terriglobales > Acidobacteriaceae > Sulfotelmatobacter. Next base: position 97,472 of record DATMQT010000063.1, on the reverse strand, counting down.
GTGCCTGTACCCAGTACTTAGTACCCAGCCAGCCCGCGTAAATAATCCAGAACGGCAGATCGAGATCCTCAAGAGCTAATAAGCTTTCTAGGTACTGACTACTGGGTACTAGGTTACGCAGCGGCGCTCGGGTTCATTGTGTGACGGTGGCCTGGTAGCTGACGGTCTGCCAGCGCCCGTTGCGGCGGACCCAGACGCGGGTGTAGCGGTAGGGGCCGCTGAAATCTTCGCCGAGTTGGTGGCCTTTGACGTCGGCGCGGGCGGTGACGACTGCGGTGTCGCCATAGAGCCGGACGACCATGTCGGAGACGTTCATAGACTCGTAGCGGAGCTGGCCGCTGCGGCGGGCGGAGATGGTTTCCTGCTTGGTGGTGACCTGGCCGAGCGGAGTGATGGCGACGTAGTCCTCGGCGAGGGTGCGCACGGAAAAGTCGGCGTCACGGCGGAGGCTGGCTTCCTTGGCCTGGCGTTCCATGTCGACGATCTGGCGAATGATTTCCTGTTCCCCGGAGTCGAAGCCGGGTCTGGGGTGGAGGGCGACGTGCTGGGCGGAGAATGCAGGTAAGGCCGCGAGCACGCAGAACAATAACACTGCACACTTGTTGATCACGACGAGACCTCCGCAGTCTGCCAGGGGCAGAGATCTGCTTGGACCCGAATACGCAAGATTGGATGCACGAGTTCCGTTGAAAGTATGTACATTTGCAGATCCATCCTACTGAAATCAGGAAGAGCGCCGACGGATATGAATACTCACAAGCCTAAAGACTCGGCTTCGGGGAGTTTTGTTCGGGTCTTTCTGACGCTCTCACATGGCTTCGTGGAACCTAATCTGCCAATCCTCGTATAGATACTACAGAGGGATGCGTCCCATGAAGGGTCTCGGGTACTTGCTTATCTTACTGGTTCCTGGCTTGCTGCACGGTCAGAGTCCGGAAAAATCGGTGCAACAGAAGTTTGTTTCCGGAGGGATGATTCGCATGCACCTCGAAGCTGGCGGCTACACCGTCACGGCTGGCGATTCGGGGAACATCCGCGTCACCTGCCAGGCGCGCAGCGAGGAACAACTTAAGCAGGTCAAGGTCGAGATCAAACCGTACGGCGGAAGCGCCGAGATCTATGTGACCGACACTCCGAACGGCAATTTCCACGCCACCATTGAAGTGCCGCGGCGATCCAATCTTCGGGTCAGACTGACAGCTGGAGAACTTGTGGTCGAAGATGTGGAAGGCGATAAGGACCTTGAAGTTCGTGCGGGACGGCTTCAGGCAAATGTGCCGCACCCGGAGCAGTACGGTCACCGCGACGCTTCGGTTCTGACGGGCAGCGTCAACGCCTCGGCGTTTGACATTTCGAAGGGAGGTCTTTTCCGGTCATTCGAGCAGAGAGGCCCGGGGAAGTACCGCTTGCATGCCCACGTGATGACGGGAGAGATCGCTCTGCGCTGAAGAGGGTAGTGGGCTACCTTGAATTCTTAGGGGTACGAGCCAACACGCGGTAGAGAATACCAAAGCCTACGAAAATAAACGTGACAAGGGCTAAATCTCTGAGGTCCCGCCAGAAGGCTGGCGTCGGGAATATGTGAAATGATTTGTAAACTTCGATGTGGTAGTAAGTAAGATTCACCACTCCAACGAGCGAGAAGACACCAAGCACGGTAGCACCAGCTAAAGTCAGTAGGCGAAAAGCGTACTTCATTTAGGCCGCTCGTTCCGCCCTCCGCTGCTCGTAGGCTTTCCCGAGAGCAACCAAATCTTCCACGCTCCAGAGCCGATCTCTCACGCCAGCGGCCAGCAGGGGACGTACGAAGTTTACGATGAATCTTGATGAAATTGTAGGTGAAATAGTTGAGGGCCGTGGACAACCGAGTGTACCGCAGCGAACTACCCCGAAGAGTGTTTTGCCCTCCTTTGATAACCCTTTCTAGTAGAATCAACCATCCTCAACCATGACAGACGTTCGCCGCGGTCTCATTATCGTGAACACTGGCCCGGGCAAAGGGAAGACGACGGCGGCTATGGGAACGGCTTTGCGCGCCGTGGGCCAGGGGATGCGAGTGCTGATGCTGCAATTCCTGAAAGGCTCGTGGCATTACGGGGAACTGGATGCGGTTAAGGCCTTCGGGGACAAGTTCGTGATGAAGCAGATGGGACGGGGCTTTGTGAAGGTGGGTGCCGAGAAGCCCGACCCGGAAGATGTGAAGATGGTGGAGGAAGCCTGGGCAGAGGGGGAGAAGGCGATCCAGTCGGGGGAGTGGGATCTGGTCGTGCTGGATGAGATCAACTATGCGATCAGTTATGGCATGCTGGACCCGGCGAAAGTGGTGGAGAGTATAAAGAAGAGACCGGAAATGGTGCACGTCATCTTGACGGGAAGGAACGCACACCCCACAATTGTCGAGGCCGCCGACACGGTGACGGAAATGCGGCAGGTGAAGCACGCGTATGAGAAGGGCGTGATGGCGCAGAGGGGGATCGAGTACTGAGTACCTAGTACCGAGTACCGAGAAAGCGTGTTTTAACTCGGTACTGAGTACTCGATACTGTCAACTGATTATGGCTTGGTTCAAGCGGGAATCCGGGGAGTTGGACACTTCGGGGGAGAAAACGGTGCGCACCGAAGGGTTGTGGGTGAAGTGTGAGAACTGCCGGCAGATCATCTGGAAGAAAGATCTGGAAGAAAATTTGAATGTTTGTCCGAAGTGCGAGAAGCACTTTCGTATCGACGCGCGGACCCGGCTGGCGCTGCTGCTGGATGAGAATGAGTATGAGACGTTTGACGGGGACTTGGCGTCGACGGATCCGCTGAAGTTTGTGGACTTGAAGCCGTATTCGTCGCGGCTGCGGCAGGCGCAGAACGATACGGGGCTGAAGGATGCGGTGATCAATGCGCGCGGGAAGCTGCTGGGCCGTCCTGTAATCGCCAGCGTGATGGAGTATGGGTTCATCGGCGGCAGCATGGGAGCGGTGGTGGGCGAGATGATTACGCGGGCAGTGGAGCGCGCGGTGGATTCGAAGACTCCGCTGATTATTGTGTCGGCATCGGGCGGGGCGCGGATGATGGAGGGCGTGGTCAGCTTGATGCAACTGGCCAAGATTTCGGCGGCGCTGGCCCGGCTGGATAAGGCGAAGGTTCCGTATGTTTCGGTGCTGACCGACCCGACCACGGGCGGGGTGACGGCGTCGTTTGCCATGCTGGGGGATTTGAATATCGCGGAACCTGGGGCGCTGATTGGGTTTGCCGGGCCGCGGGTGATTGAGCAGACGATCCGGCAGAAACTGCCGGCGGGATTCCAGCGCAGCGAGTTTCTGCTGGCGCATGGGATGCTGGATGCGGTGGTGCATCGCAAGGAAATGAAGCCTTATATTGGGCGGGCGCTGGAGTTTATGGCGGCGTGAGAAGGGCGTCAGTTCTCAGTTCTCAGTTAAATCAACGCTAGGACCTACCACACTTCGCGAATCTTGTCTCCCAACTTGATAATCTGAAGATACAAGCTGACAGCCGATAGCTGAGAGCTTCCCTATGTCCTACGAAACCGCAGTTGCGAGCATGTTTGCGCTAGGCCACGAGCTGGCGCAGACGCCTTCGCACAAGTTCGATCTGGCGCATATGCGGGTGCTGTTGGCTGCGATCGATCATCCTGAGCGGCGGTTTCCTAGCGTGCTGATTGCGGGGACGAATGGCAAGGGGTCGACAGCGGCTACACTGGCTTCGATCCTCCGGGCTTCGGGATTGAAGACAGGGTTGTACACTTCGCCGCATCTGGTGCGGATCAACGAGCGGATTCAGATCAACGGTAAGGAGATCAGCGACGATGATTTTTCGTTTCTGCACGGTGACGTAGATCGGATTGCGGAGAAGTTGGTTGAGCGGGCGGAGTTGCCGTGGCATCCTAGTTTTTTCGAGATGATGACGGCGATTGCGTTTGAACATTTTGCGCGGGAACGGGTGGACCTTGCAGTACTTGAGGTTGGGATGGGCGGGCGGCTGGATGCTACGAATGTGGTGGAGCCGCTCGTGAGCGTGATTACCGACATCGCGCTTGATCATCAGAAGTATCTTGGGAATACAGTGGGTGAGATTGCGCAGGAGAAGGTGGGGATTCTTCGTCAGGGCGGCGTGGCGGTGGTGTTGCCGCAGCAACCTGAGGCTAATGATGTGATCGGGAACACGATTTTGGAGTTGGGGGCGCGGGCGGTGAACGCGGTGCCTTATGTGCCTCCGGTTTCGCCTGGTAGTAGCCAGTACTTGGTAGCTACTACCGAGTCCAGCGAGTCCGCTCTCGTTTATCGGTACCCGCTTGCGGTTCTGGGCGAGCTGATTTTGGCCGAGACTCCGCTTGTGGGGCGGCATCAGTTGCGGAATGTGGCTTTGGCGATTGCGGCGGCGGTTGAGTTGAACTCGCAGGGGTTCAGCGGGGTCACGGCGAAGAGCATCGCGCGCGGCATCCGGGAGACGCGGTGGCCGGGGCGGTTTCAGGTGATCGCGGCGCGAGCGGGGTGGCCGGAGATGGTGATTGATGTAGCGCATAATCCGGCTGGGGCTTGGGCGCTGCGATCGGCACTTTCGGAGCAGTATGACGACCGTCCGCTGATTTTTGTTTTTGGGGCGATGCGGGATAAGGCAATCTCAGAGATGACCGAGATTCTGTTCCCGCTGGCGGAACGGGTAATCGCTACGCGGCCGGACAATCCGCGGGCGGCTTCGCCGGAGGAGATTCAGCAGGCGGCGGTGCGAACTGGGGTTGAGGTTGAGACAGTTGAGGACGTTGAGCGCGCCCTGGAGCGTGCCCGTGACCTGGCGACTGCGGGGACAGTCGTTGTGGTTACGGGGTCGATTTATCTGGTAGGCGAAGTGATGCGCAGTATTGGCGCGGAAGTTTAGGGCAGCGCCTTCCGGCGGTATTCCCTTAGAATGGAAGTGTGCAGGAAGTGAATACATCAGTGGATGTGGAACCGGGCGCGGAGGCGGCGCCGGTGGTTGCGCGGCGGGGAAGTCCGCACGAGATTCCCGGGAAGACGTATGGCTGGTTGAGCCGGTTGCGGTCGTATTTGATTCTTGATCCGCTGGTCTGGCTGTATACGTTGGTTCTCGGAATCCTGGCGCTTCCCGGCGGGCTGTTCGACCGCAGCGGGCGACGGTTGCACTGGTTTTCGCGGGCCTGGTCGTGGCTCATTATGAAAACGATCTTGTCGCCGGTGAAAGTGACCGGGCTCGACAAGATTGACACGTCGAAGCCTCATGTCTACGCGGTGAATCACGCTTCGGCGATGGACATTCCGGTTCTCTACGTTTACCTGCCGTTTCAATTCCGCATCGTTTTCAAGAAAGAATTGTTGTCGTATCCGATTGTGGGGTGGCAGTTGAAGCGGTCGGGGCAGGTTTGCATTGACCAGCAGAAGCCAACGAATTCGATTGCGGCGATCCGGTCGGCGGTGAAGAGTTTGAAAGGCGGTATGCCGCTGGTGATTTATCCCGAGGGCGGGCGCACGCCCGATGGAGAGATCAAACCCTTTCTGCCGGGAGCTTTTTTTCTGGCGATCAAGGCGCAGGTCGATATTGTGCCGGTGGCACTCGTGGGCACTTTCGAGCTGTTGCCGATGAATACCTACCACATTAAGTGCCGGCCGCTGGAGATGCGGGTGGGGGAGCCGATCTCGACGGCCGGGCTGAAGATGAAGGACTTGGAAGCCGTGTCGGAGAAGGTACGGAAAGCGATGGAGGAACTGTATTACTCCGCGTAAACTGGCCTAGTTTTTCAGGTTGGCCCTGATGGATCGAAGCTAGAATTTCAAGCTTACTTCGGTAGCGACCTCTACCGGGCTGCCCAAAAGCAAGTACGGCCGATAGCGCCATTGCTGGACAGCGCTGATGGCTGCAGGGGCGAGCTCCTTAGGACCAGAAATCAGCTTTAGGTCGGCAACCCACCCTTCTTCATCGATCAGGACTCTCAACAAAACCGTCCCCTTAATGTGCGCGCTCTTTGCCTCGGGAGGGTAATCGGGTTTTACCTTATGCACGAGGAATGCCGATGAGACACCCTCCGACACCCTGACCGGTTGGGGCTGGCTCGCTGGACCTATCTCCGGCACGACGCCGTCCGCACGCTGATGGTCGTCGCTGAGGACGAATCTGAGCGAAGCCGCTGCAACGACCGCTATTGGCTTGTTGCCACTAATTACCGGTTTGAATTTCCACCTCCTGGCTGCCTCCTCGACAGCGTGAGCTAGGAGCGGATCACCCTTGCGGATTTGGACGATAATTACGTCACCGGCGCCAGAGATCCGCATTGACACCACGACCGCGCCCTCAATCTTTCCGTCGCGGGCCTGGGGAGGGTACGTCACATTTGGGACTGCCACGGGCTCAAGCTTGTATTCGGGCGCCTTCGGAATCGGATTGTCCTGCCCGGCGACGGGCGCGACGGTCGATGATGGAGCCGCTTGCGCTGCGGGCGCAGCAGCAGAATCGTTGCCTTGGGCCTGGGCAGATGCAGGCTGAGCCCAAGCCGCAGTGGAGATGGAGAGTCCAAGAAGCGCGATTTTACGCAAGGCCCATATCATCGTTGGGAATTGTATTTTAGAATTCTTGTAGTTGGCTCGGCGCTGCCTGGTTGACGAACCCTCCCGTAACTTTTCCTCCTCCCACCCGTTATCCCTGTGTAAGACTACTCCGCGCGGAGAATTCGTTGAAGGCAACCTCTTGAGGGCTCCGGGGAAAGAAGCGGACGAGCGGCTTCTGATCGAGGCGGCGCAGAAGGACCCTGCGCGCTTTGCGGAACTCTATGAGAGCAATTTCGAGCGGGTCTATGCGTACGTGGTGCGGCGGGTGGGAGATCGCGCGGAGGCGGAAGATCTGACCTCGGAGGTGTTTCATCATGCGCTGGCTAACCTGAAGCGGTTTGAGTGGCGGGGGATTCCGTTTGCGGCGTGGCTGTTCCGGATTGCCGCGAATCTGATTTCGGACCGCTGGCAGCGCCAGAGCCGCGAGGATGTTGCCGACGGGCCGGAGCAGATTGAATCCGCGGCGGCCAAGAGCGTGGAATTCGAAGAAGTCGAGCGGCGGGCGACCCTGTTTCGATTGGTGGATGCTTTGCCGGTCGAACAGCGGCGCGTGGTGGTCCTGCGGTTCGTGGAGCAAAAAAGCATTAAAGAAGTGGCGCGGGAGATCCGCAAGACGGAAGGCGCGGTGAAGCAGTTGCAGTTCCGCGCTCTGACGAGTCTGCGGACGCGCATGGAGGGTGCCGATGCCTAAGCGCTCTCTGAATCCGCGAAGCGACGACGCCAGGAAGATCGAGCAATTAAACCGGGCCGTGGATGCTTTGCTGGCACGGGCGGACGGCAGGCCTGCGAAGGTGGAGGCTGGCATTGAGCCGCTGGTGCGCCTGGCTGCCGGCTTGCGCGACCTGCCGCGGGAAGAATTCAAGGTAAGACTGAAATCCGAATTATTGGAAGGGAGAAAAACTATGAGCACGGTTGCCGAACCGGTTGCGTCCGTTCACACGAGCGCAAGCCCGAGGATGACCTTCAAGGATGCCGCCAAAGCCATTGAGTTCTACAAGCAGGCATTCGGAGCGAAGGAAACCATGCGCTTCGACGTCGGAGGACACATCCCCCACGCCGAAATCATGATTGGAAACTCGCACGTCATGCTGACGGAAGAGTGGCCGGAAGGAAACCGGTTCAGTCCGGAGACACTGGGAAATTCACCGGTCATGATGTCGCTGAGTGTTCCTGACGTGGACAAATTTGTCTCGCATGCCACTGGCGCCGGGGCCAAGATCGTGATTCCCATTGCGGATCAGTTCTATGGACGTCGCGAAGGAACGCTTCAGGATCCCTTTGGATATCTGTGGTCTGTATCCACGGTGACCGAAGAGATGCCGCTGGCGGAGATGCACCGGCGCATGGATGCGATGATGAAGGGAGATACGAGCAAAAAGCCGGCGGTGAGTCCGGTTCCGCCGGGCTTCCACATGGTGACGCCGTATCTCGTGGCGGAGGATGGTCCGGCGTTGCTGGAGTTCACCAAGCAGGCGTTCGGGGCCGAGGAGACGTTCCGTACAGTGGGACCGGCGGGCGGGTTGCATGGCGAGGTGCGAATTGGCGACTCAATGCTGATGGTGGGCGGAGGCATTCCGGGAAAAGAGTTTAAGGCGACTCCGAAGACCCACGCGCTGCATATTTACGTGGAGGACGCAGATGCGGTGTGCAAGCGAGCGGTGGCGTCGGGAGCTACCTTGATTGACGAACCGAGCGACCAGGAGTACGGAGAACGCTCGGGCAGCGTGAAGGATCCGGCGGGAAACATCTGGTACATCGCCACTCACCAGGGAGAGAGCTACATTGCCAAGGGGCTGAACAACGTGAATGCGTACCTGCTCCCGTTGCGGGCCGAGCCCGTGATCACCTTCCTGAAGCGCGCGTTTGGGGCGTTGGAACTGGGGAAGTATGCGTCCCCGGACGGCGTGGTGCACCATGCGGAGATTCGTGTCGGGGATTCGGTGGTGGAGATGGGTGAGCCCCACGGTCCGCACAGCAAGTATGGGCCAATGCCGGCCATGTTCTACGTATACGTGCCGGACTGCGATGCGGTTTATCGGCGGGCGTTGGTGGCGGGGGCGAAGTCGATCCAGGAACCTACCGACCATCCGTACGGTGACCGCAGCGGCGGGGTCACCGATGCGTTCGGGAATACCTGGTACATCGCTACGCACATCAAAGATATGGAATAGCGTTCCCTTCGGCAGGGAGAGTATATTGGTGCCCCTCGCGGGAATGACCCGCCTGAGACACCATGGCCGCGAAGAAGAAGAGCAGCATCCCTGCCGACAAGTCGGAGTTGTATGACAAGCTGATTGCCACTCATCCCAAGATCGAGCGCAAGGGCGCTGCCATGGCCTAGACCTCGCTGAATGGCCACATGTTTAGCCTGCTGGGGCCCTCCGGCGTGCTTGCGTTGCGGCTTCCCGCAGAGGAGAGAGAGAAGTTTCTCAAGAAATACAAAGCGGCTCTGCGCGAGGCTTATGGGGTCGTGATGAAGGAATATGTGGCGGTTCCCGATGCGCTGTTTCAGAACACCAGGGAGCTGAAGAAGTATCTTGGCATGAGTTACGACTACATCGCGACATTGAAGCCGAAGCCGACGAAAAAGAAACGGTGACGTGGCGATTCTGACCTTCTGCCGTTTGACCCTCCCGAATCCCTCCAATAAACTGAAATATTCAGTGCTACTCCAGGTTTCAACTTATGGCAGACAGCATTCATGTGAAGCTTCCGGATGGGAGCGTGAAGGATGTTCCCAAGGGGACGACCGCGCTCGATATTGCAAGGTCCATCAGCCCGGGGCTGGCGGACGCGGCTTTGGTGGCGAAGGCCAACGGCGATCTCATTGATCTCACTCGTCCTCTCGAGAAAGATACCGATCTTCGTCTTTTGAAGGAGAAAGATCCGGAGGCGCTGGAGGTTTACCGGCATTCGTCGGCCCACTTGCTTGCTGCGGCCGTGCTGGAACTTTTTCCTGAGACCAAGCTGGGGCACGGGCCGGCGACCGAGAGCGGATTTTTTTACGACTTCTACCGGCCGACTCCGTTTACGCCGGAGGACCTCGAGAAAATCGAGAAGAAGATGCAGGAACTGGTGCAGCAGAACCTTCCTTACGCGCGCGAGTTTCTGCCTCGCGATCAAGGGCTGGCGGAGTTCAAGAAGGAAGGCGACTTCATGAAGTGCCATTTCATCGAGCAGTTCACCAAGCCCGATGAAAAGATCTCCATCTATCGAACTGGGAAGTTCACGGATTTTTGCCGCGGGCCGCACATTCCTTCGACCGGGAAAATTAAGGCGTTCAAGCTGTTTAACATCGCCGGGGCGTACTGGCTGGGGGATGAGAAGAATCCGCAACTGCAGCGGATTTATGGGACTTCGTTTTTCTCGAAGAAAGATCTCGACGCGCATTTGCAGCAGGTAGAGGAGGCTAAGAAGCGCGATCATCGCGTGCTGGGGCAGCAGCTTGACCTGTTTTCGATCCAGGAACTGGCGGGGCCGGGGCTGATTTTCTGGCATCCCAAAGGCGGGATCATCCGCAAACAGATGGAAGACTGGATGCGCGAGGAGTACCTGAAACGTGGCTACTCGCTGGTTTACACGCCGCATGTGGCGCGGAGGCAGTTGTTTTTTACCTCGGGGCACGAGGGTTATTACGCGCAGAACATGTTTGACGCCATGGAACTGGACGACGCCGAATACCGGCTGAAGCCGATGAATTGTCCGGGGCACATTTTGATTTACAGAGACTCGCTGAAGTCGTATCGCGATCTGCCGGTGCGGCTGGGTGAGTTAGGCACGGTTTACCGCTACGAGCGCTCGGGCGTGATGCATGGGCTGCTGCGGGTGCGCGGCTTTACGCAGGATGATTCGCACATCTTCTGCACCCCGGAGCAGGTCGAAGGCGAGATTACCGGGTGCCTCGACTTTGCCCTGGATGTGCTCAAAGATTTTGGCTTCGACCAGTTCCAGACTGAACTTTCAATCTGGGATCCTGATGACCGGAAGAATTTCGTGGGTAGCGAAGAGCAATGGGTGAACGCCATCGAATCGCTCAAGAATGTGCTGGACCGCCGGAAGATTGAATACCAGACCATCCCGGGCGAGGCGGCATTTTACGGGCCGAAGATTGATATCAAGCTGGTGGATGCGATCGGGCGCTTGTGGCAGCTCTCGACGATCCAGGTCGACTTCAACCTACCGCAGCGGTTCGGCCTGGAGTATGTGGCGGAAGATGGTTCGCGCAAACAGCCGGTGATGGTGCATCGCGCACTCTTCGGATCGATCGAGCGATTCTTCGGCGTGCTGATCGAGCACTACGCGGGCGCGTTCCCGGTGTGGCTGTCGCCGGTGCAGGTGGCGATGATCCCGATCAGCGAGCGGCATGCGGAGTATGCGAACAAGGTTGCGGACCAGCTCAAGGCTATCGGCGTGCGCGTGGAAGTGGATGCGCGGAATGAAAAGATGAATGCCAAGATCCGCGAGCATGCTATGCAGAAAGTACCATTCTTACTTGTCGTCGGGGATAAAGAGGCTGAGGCTGGGAAGGTGAATGTTCGGACTCGCGGGAAAGAGAAGACTGAGGACATGGGTGCTGGGGAGTTTGTGGAGAAGATTCGGAAGCTGATTGCGGAGAAGAGTTCGGGGCTGTGATTTTTCTATTTCACAAGCGGCGCTTCCTCTGTCGCACCGGACGCGAATAGCATATCTTCAATCTGGCGATACTTGTTTTGATAGTCGGTGATTGCACCCAAATTCGGGTCCGCCACCTTCGCCAGCATGGTTTGCGCTCGCAGGCCATCTCTTGCGCAGGTCAGCGCGGTTCTTCCGCTGGCGCTTCGCGCGCTTGCATTTGCCCCTGCTAGGAGCAACACTGACGGCCTCGGGATTGCCTCTCCCGGCGGCCCACATCAGAGGGGTCACACCTTCCCCAGACGCCTGGTTAGCGTTTCCACCAGCCTGAAGCAAAGCTTTTATAGATTCAACGTCCCCAAGATTCGCGGCATAGGCCACGGGGGAGCCGAACATGTCTTTAGGGCTGGCATTCACATCCGCGCCAGCCGAAATCAGCAGTTTGACGATCTTGCTGCTTCTGGCGAACAAGAAAGGGCTGGAAGCTTTCCAGCCGTTCACGTCGATGTGTTCCTCGATGAATGCCCGCACGACTTCTTCGTCGCCGTTCATGGCCGCTTCTGAGAAGAGCTTCTTCGCCTCCTGGCTGTTCACATTCCAGCCTGCTTTGGCCTGTTGGTGAACGGTGTCGGCGTCGATGACAATCCAGCGCCTAGAATTGGTAGCTTCATCTATTTTCTTTTCGAGGTCCCTTAGTTCCTTCGGCGCTCCGATGTAGTCTTCCACTACCTTATGCCGGCCGTGCAGGGCGAGAGACGTGTAGGTGGTGGGCAAATCGCTGACCATGGTTTGAGTTCCATCCGGATTTTGAATGGAGTTGTAGTGGTCTTTAAACTCGAAATAACCCGCGTCCGTAAACGCCTGGACGAGGTCCGCTACCGCCGCCTTGTCTATCGTAGCTGTCCGACTTCCGTCGACTCTCACGAACTTCCTGCCCTCGTACACGAGGGAACCGTCGCCATGAATTGTGAGTTTGTAGGCTGGACAAGTTCCGAAGCACGTCGTGCGCTCAAGCGTAATCACAACGTCGTCGTGGGGGCCTTTATCGGATGCAACCAAGCTTAAGCTGGCTATGAGCAGAAGGGTACAGATTGATCGACACATGGGATTGCCTTGCGCCCCTATTATGCGTCGGACTCGGGCTTCTTGCCAGCGCTGACGTTGTACCATGTTGGCGTGCATGAATTGGCGGAGCGCGTGTTGGCGCATGTCCGGCGGGAGGAATTGCTGCGGGCTGGGGACCGGATTGGGGTTGCGGTTTCGGGGGGGATTGATTCGGTTGCGCTGCTGCGGCTGCTGATTGAATTGCGTCATGAGATGGGGATTGTCCTTTCTGTTGTTCATTTCAATCACAAGCTGCGCGGGGCGGAGTCGGAGGCGGACCAGGAGTTTGTCGCGGGACTGGCTCGGGAGCATGGGTTGGAGTTTTATACCGCTAGCGGTGATGTCGGTCGGCGGGCTGCCGAGGAGCATTCCGGGGTGGAGGCTGCTGCGCGGGACATGCGGTATGGATTTTTTGGGGAACTGCTCGGAGCAACTGAGGGCGAGATTGGGCACGACTACGACGTCCCTCAGGGGCTAAAGCCCGAGTCCTTGGTGGAGCCTAACGGCACGGCAGAAGCCGTGCCCTTCCCGAACCCACCCTTGAACAAGATCGCTACGGGGCACACGCTGGACGATCAGGCTGAGACTGTGCTGATGCGTTTGATTCGCGGGACGGGGCTGCGGGGGCTCGGGGGAATCCATCCCCGCATCTTGGTGGAGCACGCGGATGGGGAGGGCCACGGCGAGATCGTTCGTCCTTTGCTTGGAATTCGGCGACGCGAGCTGGAACAGTATCTAACGGAAATCAAACAGACCTGGCGCGAAGACTTGTCGAACACGGATTCCAAGTTCACGCGCAATCGCGTACGCAAGCTGGTGCTTCCGCTGCTTGAGCGGGAGTTCAATCCCGCGGTGGTGGAGAGTTTTTCCGAGCTGGCGGAGATTGCACGCGATGAAGAAGATTATTGGGAGAATGAAATTTCTGGCTGGTTGGGGACAGTGGTGCAGTGGTCCGAGCCCGCGTGGACCCGCGAGGTGCAGGACGTTAGCTTTGTTCAGATCGAGCCGGTAGGCGGCGCGCAATCGGAGTGTCCGCCGATGGATTTGGGGTTGAGGGCACGGATCGCAGAGGCGCCGTGGCTGGTGATGAACGCTTCCGTGAGCCGGCCGTGGCTTGTCACCGAGCCCAAGGCAGTGCAGCGCAGAGTGGTGAAAGCGATCGGGGAGCAGGCGGGGATTCCTCTGGAGTCCAAGCACGTCGAAGAAATTCTGCGCTTCGCGGCTGAAGACGGTGCAGCGGGCAAAGAGTTGTCGCTTCCCCTGGCATGGAAGGTTGTTCGCGAGGCGGAGGCTATGGTTTTTGTCACGCCTGACTTGCGGCGTGAGCAGCGGGTTCCGGACTACGAATACTCTCTTCGAGTGCCGGGACGCGCCTTCGTCCCAGAGATCGGCGTAGTAATCGAAGCGTTGCGCTTTGCTCCGGACTTCGCTGCGGGGGCGCGGGTCGCGGAGTATAATCCGCAGCAACTTCTCCGGGCCGAGCTTTTGCGGGGAGAGTTGGTGGTGCGGAACTGGCGTGCGGGTGACCGGTTTTGGCCGGCCCACACGAAAGCGCCCAAAAAGATTAAAGAACTGCTGCAGGACCTTCATGTGGCGCAGCCCGAGCGCAGGCTCTGGCCGGTTGCTGTGAGCGGGGATGAGATTGTGTGGATGCGCGGTTTTCCGGCTCCCGCGAGATGGCTCGCCAAAGCCGGGCAGGAAGCGGTATTGATCCGAGAGATGCCATGGGGGGCGGAAGAGAGATCTTAACCGCGAAGGACCCGAAGGTTTCGCGAATGCCGAAAACAAGCATTAGTTTTACGACAGTCTGAGTGTGAACGACGAGGAGGCACTTCCAACTTCATGAACGCAGCAAACAGTTCACTTCGCCAGGTAATTGCAGCCGAGCAGATCCAGAAGCGGGTGAAGGAACTCGGGCGGCACATCTCCGACGACTATCAGGGACAGACGGTCCAGGCGCTGGCGGTTCTGGAGAATGCGTTCATGTTCATGGCTGATCTGGTGCGTGCCCTCGACGTCCCCGTGGTGTGCCAGTTCATCAAGCCCAAATACAGCAAGCAGGGCAACCAGACGGCAGAGGTCATGGAGATCTTCTTCAGCCATGAGCCGGATATTCGCGGGCAGCATATTCTGCTGGTCGAGGGCCTGGTGCATTCTGGAGTGACCAGCGAATTTCTGATGAACGACTTGCGGGCGCGCGGGGCGGCCTCGGTGAAGCTGGTGACGCTGCTGGACCGGCAATCGGCCCGTCGCGTGGCTTTGCAGCCCGACTATTTCGGTTTCCTGGTGGATGAAACCTTCCTTGTCGGCTATGGGCTGGGCGCGGTGGAACAAACCAACCGCAACATCCCCTACCTGGCTGCAAGCCCGATCCCGCAGATGACTTAAGTCACGCGAAGGGTGACGCGCCTTTTTCCGAAGGAAAAGGTAGAATAGTGGTCTTAGGGAATTTCCCTATCGAAATTGGCGGAGCGGCATCTAATTAAGAGGTAGGAGCCTCGGGGCTTCGTGTGTGGCGGTGAGACCCCGGTTTCTTGAGGAGCTTTTTGGTGAATTCGACAGTAAAAACCGTTGTCTTCTGGGTGGTCATTGCGCTGTCTGGCGCTCTGTTGTGGACAGTGATTCAGCAGGGGCGCGGCGCGCAGAAGGAAAAGGAAATTAACTCTTCCCAGTTCATGACTGAGGTGAGCCAGGGAGCCGTGCAGGAAGTCACATTGGACGGCCAGCAGGTGCACGGAAAGTCCAAAGACGGTACCGCCTTCCACACCATCGTGACGGCGAATTATCCCGACATGTACAAGGCGCTCTATGACAAGGGCGTGTCGGTGAACGTGAAGGACGCGAACGGCGGGAGTTGGCCGCTACAATTGCTGGGGACGTGGGCTCCGCTGATTCTGCTGGGTGCGCTGTGGTTTTTCATGATCCGGCAGATGCAGACCGGCGGCAACAAAGCGCTATCGTTCGGCAAGAGCCGGGCGCGGCTGCTTTCAATGCAGCAGAAGAAAGTCACGTTCAAGGACGTGGCCGGCGTGGAAGAGGCCAAGGAAGAGCTGCGCGAGATTATCGAATTTTTGCGCGAGGCGCAGAAGTTCCAGAAACTTGGCGGCAGGATTCCCAAGGGAGTGTTGCTGGTTGGGCCTCCGGGTACAGGCAAGACGTTGTTGGCTCGGGCTGTCGCGGGCGAAGCTAACGTTCCTTTCTTTTCGATCTCCGGCTCTGATTTTGTGGAGATGTTTGTGGGTGTCGGCGCCAGCCGGGTGCGCGACCTGTTCGAGCAGGGCAAGAAAAACGCGCCTTGCATCATTTTCATCGACGAGATTGATGCCGTGGGACGGCATCGGGGCGCAGGCCTGGGTGGTGGTCACGACGAGCGCGAACAGACTTTGAATCAGTTGCTGGTGGAGATGGACGGCTTCGAGTCGAATGAGGGCGTAATTCTCATGGCGGCGACGAACCGTCCCGATGTACTGGACCCGGCGCTGCTACGGCCAGGACGTTTCGACAGGCGCGTGGTGGTGAGCCGTCCCGACGTCCGGGGGCGCGAAGAAATTCTGCGCGTGCATACGCGCAAAATTCCTCTTGCCGAAGATGTCGATCTCTCCGTGCTGGCCCGCGGTACTCCGGGATTCTCCGGTGCCGACCTGGCCAACATGGTGAACGAAGCGGCATTGGCGGCGGCGCGGCAGAATCGCAAGGCTGTGCTGATGTTCGATTTTGAAGTCGCCAAGGACAAAGTCCTGATGGGCGTGGAGCGCAAGTCGCTGATCCTTTCCGATGAGGAAAAGAAAGTTACGGCGTACCACGAAGCCGGACACGCGCTGGTGGCGGCGAAGCTGCCGGGCTCCGATCCCGTGCACAAGGTCACGATTATCCCGCGCGGAATGGCGTTGGGCGTGACCATGCAGTTGCCAGTGGACGACAGGCACAACTACACCCGGGAATACTTGAAGACCGACCTCGCGATTCTGATGGGCGGTCGTTTGGCTGAGGAGTTGTTCCTCAACCAGATGAGCACGGGCGCGGGCAATGACATTGAGCGGGCCACCGAAATGGCGCGCAAGATGGTTTGCGAGTGGGGCATGAGCGATCTTGGTCCGCTCACTTTCGGCAAGAAGGAAGAGCAGATCTTTCTGGGCCGCGAGATCAGCCAGCACCGCGACTACAGCGAAGACACCGCCATCAAGATTGATGGCGAGGTCCGTAAGCTGGTCAACCAGGGATACGAAACGGCGAAGAGCATTCTGGAAGGCAGCCGCGAGACTCTCCAAAAGATTGCGATGGCTTTGCTGGAGCGGGAAGTGCTGGACGCATCCGAGGTTCTGCTGCTGGTGGACGGGAAAGAGTTGCCTCCGATGAAGGCTCCTTCCAAACCTGATGACGGAGTGCAGCAGGTGCTGAAACCAGAGCCGGGACGGGGGATCGCGAAGGGCGGAGAGAGTCCAGCGCGGGCTTGAAAATCGGTTCTCAGTTCTCAGTAGTCGGTTCTCAGTTAGTGGGCGGCCTAGCGGCCGCCCTTAGTTTTTGTGACGGGAATTATCCGTTTACGATTTTCATCATGTGTTCGGGATAGCGCTCGCCGGCGGCTGCGCCGGTGGGGAAGATTTCTTCGATGCGTCGCAGGTCTTTCTCAGTGAGCTTCACATCGATTGCTGCTACATTTTCTTCCAGATATTTGCGGCGCTTGGTGCCGGGAATGGGGACGATATTTTTATCCTGAGCCAGCACCCAGGCCAGCGCGAGCTGAGCAGGCTTGCAGCCCTTTTCCTTCGCGATTTGCTCCACTCGGCGGACGAGGTCGAGGTTCTTCTGGAAGTTTTCTCCTTGAAAGCGCGGCGAGAACCTGCGGTAGTCGTCTTCGGGAAGGTTCTCGAACCGTTTGAACTGGCCTGTGAGGAAGCCGCGTCCGAGTGGGCTATAGGCGACGAAGCTGATGCCGAGTTCGCGACAGACGGCGAGCAATTCATCTTCCGGGTCGCGGCTCCAGAGTGAGTATTCGGTTTGCAGTGCGGTGATGGGATGAATTCTTACGGCGCGGCGCAAGGTTTGCGGCGAAGCTTCTGAGAGTCCGATATGACGGATTTTGCCTTCGCCCACGAGTTGCGCCAACGCGCCGACCGTTTCTTCGATCGGCGTGGCTGGATCGACACGGTGCTGGTAGTAGAGATCGATGACTTCAACGCCCAGCCGCTTCAGGCTGCCTTCACAAGCGCGCCGGATGTAATCAGGCTTACCGTTCACCCCGCGGACGGAGGGGTTGGCGGGATCGCGGACGATGCCGAATTTCGTGGCCAGCACAATCTGATCACGCTTGCCTTTGATGGCGCGGCCCACCAGTTCTTCATTGGTGTATGGGCCGTAAACGTCAGCGGTATCGAGAAAGTTGAGACCGAGTTCGAGAGCGCGGTGAATGGTGGCGATGGATTCACCGTCATCGCGGGGCCCGTAGAATTCCGACATGCCCATGCAGCCCAGTCCGAGGGCGGAGACTTTGAGACCGCTGCGTCCAAGTTCGCGAAATTGCATCATGGGTTCCTTCCAGAAGGCGTGTTGAATTTGTGACGATGGCTACTTAATAGATGCGGATGAGCGGCTTTTGGGATTCAGTTACATCGCCGATGCGGCGCGCTGAAATTCCAACCTCTTGCATATTGACGAGAAGCTTCTCGCCATCGTCCGCGGCGATTGAGACGAGAAGTCCACCGGCAGTCTGGGGGTCGAAAAGCAGAGCCTTGATTTCGGCGTCGACCGGGGCCTCGTAGCTCACGACGCATTCGGCGAAGTCACGGTTGTTGTTGAGGCCACCGGGAATGTAGCCGGCGCGAATGCAGGCCAAAGCTCCCGGCAAGACTGGAATATCTTTAGAGAAGAGTCGCAGAGCGACGTTGCTGGCCAGCGCCATTTCGCGGGCGTGGCCGATCAGGCCAAAACCGGTGACGTCGGTCATGGCGTGAACGCGGAAGCTGCCCTGCTCAATTACTTCCGCGGCTTGCTTGTTTAGCGTGGTCATCGACTGAATGGCGGCATCGATCCAGGCTGGTTCGGCCTTGCCTTTTTTTATCGCGGTGGATATCACGCCCGTGCCCAGCGCCTTGGTGAAGATGAGTGCATCGCCAGGTGTGGCGCCAGCATTGGCTAGAACTTTTCTTGGATGGATGATTCCGGTGACCGCGTATCCGAACTTGGTTTCTTCGTCGCGAATGCTGTGCCCGCCGATCACGGTGCATCCGGCTTCAATCATTTTCGAGAGGCCCCCGGCGAGGATCCGTTCGAGAATCTCGAGGTCTGCCTTCTCGGGAAAGCATACCAAAGCGAGCGCGGTGAGCGGCTTTCCGCCCATGGCATAAATGTCGCTTAACGCGTTCGTGGCGGCGATTTGGCCGAAGGTGAAAGGATCGTCCACGACCGGCGTGAAGAAGTCGACGGTTTGGACCAGCGCCTGATCGGGGGCGATTTGATACACTCCGGCGTCGTCGGCGTGATCGAAGCCGACTAGAACATTGGGGTCGTGTTGCCGGGCTAATTTCCCAAGCACCGTGTCCAGCGCCGCCGGACTCAGCTTGGACGCTCAACCCGCGGCTTTTATCGACTCCGTTAACCGGAATGGTTTGGTTTCGGACATGGAATCATTGTACCGAGTCTTTAATATCGACTGCCGTAGAATGACAAGGGCGGGTAGACGCGTCGCTACTTGAGGGCCACATCCGTGACCTGGATTTCGGGATATTGATGGTTCCACTGGGCGGAGATGCTTTCAAACGTGAGTCGAAAGGCCTTGGATTGGCCGGGGCCAAGGGGCGAGACTTTGAAGTCCACGGCTTCGGGATAAGGGCCATCGGTTTTCAGTACTTGCATGGGGATGTCATCGCGCTGGGCGAGTTGTCCCATGTCATCCTTAAATTTGACTTCCACAATCACATGCGTGATGGTCTTGTCGCCTGCGTTCCTAACGGTTCCGTCGACATAGCTGACGGTGGCTCCGACAAAGTTTTCGGCGGCGCTCATTTTGAAGTCGGAGAGTTTGAGGTTCGTGACGTAGAGAGGCGGTCCGGAAGTGGTCTTGGGCTGGGTGCGGAGAAGAAACGCGAAGATGACGGCGATGGTAATGACCACCGCGACGGCTATGGCGATGGTGCGGCGGCTGGAATCGCGCTCTTCGTCCTTGGCTACGGGAGTTGGCTGGATCGGGCCGCCCATGCCAGTCGATTGTACTCTGGGCGGCCTATTCGCCGCCCACGGTAAGGCCGTCAATGCGCAGTGTCGGTGACGCGACCGAGCCACGGAACTCGAGATCGTTCGCGATCTCGGAGATGTTGAAGAAGATTTCTTTCAGATTTCCGGCCACGGTGATTTCTTCTACCGGGTAGGCGAACTCTCCGCCGGAAATCCATAGGCCTGAGGCGCCGCGGGAATAATCTCCTGTCACCAGATTCGCGCCGTGGCCTAGGAACTCGGTCACATAGAGACCTTCTTTGATTTCGGAAATCAATTGCTTCGGCGTTCTGGTTCCCGGCTGCAGGAAATAGTTGCCTGGGCCTATGCCCGGGGTTCCGGCCAGGCCGCGGGAGGCGTTGCCGGTGGTTTTGAGTCCCAGCTTTTTCGCCGTGTATGTATTCATCAGGTAAGAACTGAGCACGCCATTCTCGATGACAACTGTGCGGCGAGTGGGGACGCCTTCGCCATCGAAGGGGCTGCTGCCGAAGCCGCCGGGGATGGTGCCGTCGTCGATGATGGTGACGTTGTCGCCGGCGATTTTCTGTCCCAGCTTGCCGGCTAGAAACGATGCGCCGCGGTAGACCGAATCGCCGTTCACTCCCTCGAAGATATGTTCGAGGATGGAGGTGGCGACCATGGGATCGAAAATGATCGGTACTTGCGCGGTCTTGGCTTTGCGCGCGCCCAGGCGGCGCAGCGTGCGCTCGGCTGCGACTTTACCGACATGTTCTGGGGATTCTAGTTTCGAAAGCGTGCGTGCCACCGAGTACCAATAGTCGCGCTGCATCGCGCCGTCTTCGGTTTGTGCTATAGGAACGGCGGAGACGGAACAGTAAGACCGGCGGTATTCGCCGACGAAGCCGTGTGAGTTGGCCAGGACTTTGTGGCCGGTGGCGGCGTCGAACGATCCACCTTCGGAATTCTTGATGCGCGGGTCGAAATCGAGAGCCGCTTTTTCAGTGCGGCGGGCGTAGTCGATGCGGTCGGGACCGGGCAGGGAGTAAACGTCTTCGTGATAAAGGTCGAGATCGCCGGGGAGCGAGCCTAGTTGCGAAGCTTCGGGGATGCCGCCGAACGGGTCCTCCGAGGTGATCTTTGAAAGCTCCAGCGCGGATTGGACCATGCGGTCGAGGCTTGCCGAAGAGAAGTCGCTGGAGTAAGTGCTGGCCGCACGCTGGCCGTTGAAGACGCGCACGCCGATGGATCTTGAGCCGGATTCTTTGAGGGTTTCGACCTGGCCGAGGCGGACGAGGGTGGAGAATTCGTCGCCTTCGCGGACTACGCATTCGGCTGCGGTGGCGCCGCCGTTCATGGCGCGGCGGACGATATCGGCAGCGAGATCCCGGAGGTCGATAGCGGGCGCGGAGACGGTTTCAGCTTGCACTGTGGAGTTCATCATTCAATAGGGCTCATTGACATTCTTGGCTCGCGCCCTGGATTCTCCCGAAAGTACATTCCTGACGGGCAGTACTCCGAATCTTGTCTGGACATATGTTCGGCGTGAGGGGCCGGTCCGTGCTGGATATTCTTGCTGTGCAACCTAACCTTGCCGTGGCAATCTTTGCACCGATACTCAAGAGAGTCTTTCTCGGGAATCACGTCGGAAACCGGCCGCTCAACCCAGCGAAGCACGTCACCGTCGGCAGCTCTGAATCTTTTTTTCACTTCGACCGTGTAGATTTCGTCTGCCATGACAAACAACTCCTACTGCATGAACCCACCGGGATCTTTTTTGGCAGTCCCGCCCACGGTCAGCCGATCGATTTTGATAGTCGGAATGCCCACGCCTACCGGCACAGCCTGCCCGTCTTTGCCGCAGGTGCCCACGCCTTCGTCGAGCTTCAAGTCATTGCCTACCATCGACACGCGGGTCAGGACGTCGGGGCCGTTGCCAATTAACGTTGCGCCTTTGATTGGCGCGGTGATCTGGCCGTCTTCGATCATGTATGCTTCCGAGGCTCCGAAGACGAACTTGCCGTTGGTGATGTCGACCTGGCCCCCACCGAAGTTTACCGCGTAGATGCCACGCTTCACCGAATGGATGATATCTTCAGGATTGTCCTGGCCGGCGAGCATGTAGGTGTTGGTCATGCGCGGCATGGGGATATGCTCGTAACTCTCGCGGCGTCCGTTGCCGGTGTCGGCGATGCCCATCAGGCGCGCGGAGAGTTTGTCGCTCAGGTAGCCCTTCAGGATTCCTTTTTCGATCAGTACGGTTTCCTGCGTGGGCTCGCCTTCGTCGTCTACATTCAAAGACCCGCGGCGCCACGGCATCGTGCCATTGTCGATTACGGTGCATTTCTCGCTGGCAACGCGCTTGCCGATCAGGCCTGCGAAGGCAGACGTTTTCTTGCGGTTGAAATCGGCTTCCAGTCCGTGGCCGACCGCCTCGTGCAACAAAACTCCAGGCCATCCGGGGCCGAGAACCACTTCCATCTCTCCCGCAGGAGCCTCGCGCGCATCGAGTTGAAGAATCGCCTGCCGCGCAGCCTCTCTCGCGAAGAACTCGGGGTTCTTGTCTCCGAAGAAGAAATCGAGAGCAACGCGCCCGCCGCCTCCGGAACCGCCGCGAGCCGAATTGTTTTCTGTCTTAGCGATGCAGGACACGTTCATGCGGGCCAACGGTTGGGAATCTTCGGCAAAGGTTCCGTCGGAACCAACGACCAGGATGTTCCGCAGTTCGTCTCCGTAGCTGGCGCGAACTTCCTGAATGCGCGGATCGTAGACGCGCGCAGCCTTATCGGCGCGCATCACCAGCTCAACCTTGGCGGTGATTTCGGCGTCGACCGAAGGCAAGGTCACGGGATACAGGCTGCGTGCTGCGGTCTGCCGGAAGCCGGCTACCGGAGTCTTGGCCGGAGCGCTGGCGATCAGGGCAGCCGTGCGGGCCGCATGAAGGATGCGGCTGGCGGAAAGATCGTCGGTATAGGCGTAGCCGGTGCGTTCGCCGGAGACCACGCGCACGCCACATCCGGCGGAAATACCCTGCGAGGCCGACTTGACCATGGACTCATCCACTGAGAGCGAAGTAGAGGAGAGATATTCGAAATAAAGATCGGCATAGTCGCCGCCAGCGGAAAGGGCGGCCGCCAGGTAATGTTCGAGATCGTTTTCCGTGACCCCATAGTGGTCGAAGAAGAAGCGCTGCTTATCGGCGAAAGATGGTTTATGCAAGCTTATATCCACTAAATTTAGATGCCGCCGGGCTGGAGGCAGACTCAGTTTGGGCGGATATGCTCATTATCCCACACGGCAAGGAGAGGCACGAGCGAAACATCCACAGGAAAATTGCGACGATGGTCACATGTCACAGACAGCGGGGCGGTTCGGGTAGCACAATGTCGAGGGGATCACTCCAAATGCCGACAGTGACGGCGCAAGCCCTAACCCGAACCGTGCAGGATTTTCTCAGCGAGGCCGCGGGTGCCGTGGTGCTGGAGAATGGCGCCGTGGCGTTTGACCTGGCGCAATCCAAGTACTCGATTTCCGGAGAGTACAACCGTTGCCTGCTGCACTTGTGGTCGGCGGAGCGAAACGCAGTGCGGCGCGTGCTGGAGGCGGAGGTCAAGAATGGCACGCTGCGGCTGGCGGTGCAGCGCCTGGGGCAGGCGCGTCCGTCGAGACTGGAAATCTGCCGGGAACGCGATCGGCGTTCCCCTACAGCTCGGCGAGCGGCCCGGGCGGCCTACGAGCACAAGCTGCGGCGGACACTGGACCGGCACTTTCCGGAGTTCAAAGTTATAAAACTCACGACTGGCGTCGATCTGGAAAAGTCTTTTGGCCCGGTCTATACACGAGGTTTGATTCGGCACGGACGCTCGGCCTTTGCTTTGTTGGGGGTGAACGCGCAGGAGACCCAGGCGTCCATTGACGCGGCGCTGACCTTTGGCATCCTGTGGCTCGATGTGTGCCGGCAGAAACAAGCCGCGAACGTATTAGTGGAAGGGCTGAGCATGTTTGTTCCGGCCGGAGCTTCCGCGCTAGTCCGGGAGCGGATGGCGAATCTGAACCGGGATGCCGCCAAGTGGCGGCTGTTCGAGTTGGACGAACGGCACGACGCGCTGGTGGAAATCGACTGCGCCGACCGCGGCAACGTGGCGACGCGGCTGGTGCATGCTACTGACGACCATGCGGCACGCGAGCGCTTCAAGGAGTCGATTGCGAGAGTTCAGGAGGTCCTGCCGAATTCCGAAGTTGCCGTGCTGTCGGCGGCGGAAGTTGTTTTCCGCTGGCGCGGGTTGGAGTTTGCCCGGGCGCGGCTGGGAGGCTTTCCGGGATCGTTTCGCAGCGCCGAAGAGATTGTGTTTGGAGTCGGCGCGGAGGAACGCGTTCTGGAGGCACGGAACGAAGCCGAGTTCATCGACCTGGCGCACTGCTTGCGGGATGCTCGCCATCCTTATGGATCGCGTCAACATCCCTTATGGCGAATGCGTCCAGAGAGATGGCTGGAGTCGCTGGTGGTAGGCGATGTGAGTGTGGTGGATGGACGACTGGAACCCTCGTGGCGGTATTCGCAGGTTCCGGCATTCTCGGCCGCGAACCGCGCCATGATTGATGTGCTTACTATCACGCGAGCGGGAAGATTGGCAGTGGTGGAACTGAAGGCCGACGAAGACATCCACCTGCCGATGCAGGGGTTGGATTATTGGGCGCGCGTGGAATGGCATCATGCGCGCGAAGAATTTCCGCGCTTTGGATACTTTGAAGGCCGGGAGTTGTCGGCTGAGAAGCCGTTGCTGTTCCTTGTGGCCCCGGCGTTGCACGTGCATCCGTCTACGGATACTCTGTTGCGCTACATCTCGCCCGAGATTGAATGGGAGTTTGTGGGGATTGACGAGCGGTGGAGAGAGGGAGTAAAAGTCGTGTTCCGGAAGCGGCCTGAAGGCAAACGGCACAACAGTATCCCGGATTCCCGCCTACCGATTGCGATCTAGTTGCAAACCTCATCGTCGACCTGATCGACGGATGCGACTGGTCAATCCTTCCAGTTGCTCAGCAGGCGGCGCAGGTCAACTAACTGGCCCAGGTGATAGGCGTCGTGGTCGGCCACCAGCAAGGCCTCACGCAGAATAGTCTGGCCGTCGCCCCAGGGGATGCGGGCGTAGAGATCGGTTCTAGGATTCGCGACAAGATCTTGCATGGACTTGAGGTCCTTGCGGAACTGCTGAATGCTCTTGCTCCATGCGGGGGTGCTCGGCGGACCTTCCGCCTTCGGCCAATAGCCTTTGGGCCAGTCGGGAGATTTGTGTTTGGAGTTGCGGCAGAACTCGAGAATGTCCCACTGCGCCAGGCGAAGATGCTCGATCAGCATCCAGGCAGAGTGCGGGAGTCCGCGGGGTTTCGCGCCGCGCAGTTCCTCCGGAAGGTCTTTCACCACGTCGTCAAACCTGGCGTGGGCGCCGCCGCCGTTGAGAAGGTAGACGACGTGCTCGCGGAGTTGCTTGCTGTTGGGATCTTTGATGGTCATTTCGTCCTCCCTTCTTATTCAGCCGCGCCTCTAGCGGCCATTACGTAGGCTTGTACCAGCTTTTCTGAAAAAGTTCTTCCAACATACCTCATTCAACGGAACCCGTAAGATTTTCACGCCTGAATTGGGATCACGAAGCAGGTCATCTAAGTCTCGCCGCTTCTGGACTGACACGTTAATGTCGGGCCAAGGGGTGGAAGGCTCATGCATCGAGACCGCTGGATCAAATTGCTCGTAGAGGATCAACCCGTGGGGAGTGACGGAGTACGCTATTGTTTCTCCGTCTCCATATGTATCGATGTAGTCGGTCGCAGGATTAGGGGGCATACATCCGTCCGGATTGAGGGTCACGGAAATCTCGTTTCCTGAACTGTGCAGTCCCCATTGTTCATGGACGAAATAGACTTTCGACCCGTTGGGTAGAGTGATCTGTTCTTTTCCGAAGTTGCTTGATTCCGACCAATTGGAGAATCCAGACCAGAGCACATATAGCAGCGCGCAGGCTACCGTCGCGGCGATCAGGACAATTTTACTTTTGTTCACTCGCATCTATCCCTTCTGGCCTAGGCGCAGCTTCCTCTTCTGGTCCTTCGCCTCTCAGCACGCGGCCGATGCCGCGCACGATGCGGCGCATGGGGAAGATGGCTTTATCATCCGCTAGAAATATTTCGCCGATGCGGCGGCCGCGATAGTACCAGCGCTTGAGTAGCGCGAGGTGCTCCATGGTTTCGAGCGCGGGCCGGGTTTTCGCTGGTGGGAACGAATCAAGAACCGCCTGCACCCGCGATTCCATCGATTGCGATTTCGTGTGCTCCGCAGGCTGAATCGAGAACACAGCCGGCCCGGAGACAACTCCGCTTTCCACCCGGAAGAAGGTGACGGAGCCCGCCAGATGACACGGTTGAATGATCAGTGCCGAAAGGCGATCGAGGCGGCGGACGATCTCGGGAAACTGGCTCAGTACAGGCTTCAGCTTTTCCAGGCGGATGTGGACCGCGGCGGCGTCTTCAAATGCGAGATTGGCGGACTCGGCGTCGCGCTGCGCGGAAAACTCACGGGTTAGGGATTCTCCTCCGGAATCGAAGTAGGCTTGCACCCGGTTCACCTCGGCGGAATATTCCTTGTCGGTGCAGCCTTTGAAGCAAGGGGCAAGGCACATCTTCATTTCGGAATAAATGCAGCCAGGGAATTTGGGATCGGGATCGAGGTCGTCGACACAGCGGCGCATCTTGAAGAAGTCGAGCGAGTCGTTCATGAATTTCTCGGCCGCGTTGCGTGACTGGAATGGGCCGTAGTAGAGGGTCCGGCCCTTGAGGCGTCCGAGGCGCGTAGTGATGGAGGCGCGGGGGTATTCGTTCTCGAGATGCAGCTTGACCAGCGGCGCGAAGCGGAAGCGCATGCGGTTGGAGTAGGTCTTGTGGAAGGTTTCGCGCAGGATTCGGTAGAGCATGAATCCGGATTCGAAATCGGAACCGGTAGGCGCGTATTCGATCTGGCGGACACGATCGCGGAGGTTCAGCTTCTTCGTGCGCTCTTCCACGGGACCCATCAGGCGCTGGAGACGGCGGCGGAGGTTGGCCGTCTTGCTGACGTAAGGCTCGGCCCGCAGGTCGCCGCCACGTAGCAGGAATACCGCGGGAGCGGCAGGGATGGTGGCGAAAATTTCCGCGTCGCGTTCAGGGACGAATTCCAGGCGCTCGGTCAGCACGAAGCCATTGTAGTGCGGGAAACAACCAAATCCACCACGGAGGCACTGAGACACGGAGAACAACAAGAAGGGATTTTCTCCGTGACTCCTTGTCTCCGTGGCAAAGGATCTATCGGAAGCTGGCGCTGCGGAAGGTTTTGCGGAAGTCTTCGCCTTCCATCTTGATGACGCGGCACATTTCGTGCAGGCGGGAGCGCATGCGTTCTCCGATGCGGTCGCCTAAGGTTTCGGCGCGCGTGGCGGCACGCGCCGGAGAAACGGAGCCATTGGCGCCGGCGGCGGGTTGATCCTCAAAATTTGTCGTAATGATTGTGGTGCGGTTGTTGTTGTAGCGGGTGTTCAGGATGAGGCTGACCGTGTCCCAAACCCATTCGGTCGGCTTTACTGCGCCCAGTTCGTCGAGCACAAGAACGTCCGTTTCAAAGACGGGGCGGAGAACGTCCAACTCGGTGGTCTGGACCGTAGCGTTGTAGGAATTCTGGATTTCCTTCAGCAGCTCGCGATAGTCGTAGAACAGACAGGGAACGCCTTTGTTGAGGATCAATTCCTTGGTGATGCCAACTGCCAGGTGGGTCTTACCGGTGCCGATCTGGCCGATGATGAGGAGGCCTGTGCCATCGCGCGGATCGTATTCCTGCGCGAACCTGGAAGCGGAGAGGTGGGCGAAGGCGAGCGAACGATTCGCTCCGGGAAAGTCTGTGGTGTAGCTGGCGAGTTCACAGTGTTCGTATCTCTTGGGGATGCGCGCCGCGGCCAGCAGGGTCCCAGCCCGCGCTTGCAGTTGACAATCGCAGCGCACCACTCGACGGTCTTTGTTTGGTCCGTTCGGACTGGCAGGAATCGTCTTCCAGCCTGTTCCTGCGCACAGCGGGCAATCGTCCGCCGGCGGTTTGGTCAACCTAAGCGTCGCTCCTTCGCTCCTTCGTAATTCCATTTAGTTCGATCGATCCTTTTTGAAATTCTACATTTTTGAAATTCTATATTCGACTTTGCACCGGAATGCCATCTTCCCGCAAGTGCGAAGTTCAAGATACTTGTGTACAAGCTGTGCAGGCGCGGTGGGGCCTGTGGAGAAGAGAGGAAAACCGCTCCGGCCCTGGTTGCCGGAGACGAGAAGCCGCTCGGCCACGTTTTCCACATGGTCTTCCGTCTCGAAACCCGCCCCGCTAGGCCCATTCCGGGACAGGGGGGTGCAAAACAGGCTTCGGGCGCGGATTTTCACAGTTGACATTCTCTGTGGAGAGAGGAGAATACCAGCCGACAGGTTTCCCAACTCAGACACAAGGTTTTAACCTCCCGGTGTGCGCTGGGTATGCAAATTGGTTTTGCAAATAAAGAGACCTGCGAGGAGAAACTAAATGAATAAGGCCGATCTGGTTGACAAGATCGCAGGCGCATGCGAAATCAGCAAGGCGCAAGCTACGACTGCGGTAGACACCGCTGTGAGCAGCATCACAGGTGCGTTGAAGAAAGGGGATCGGGTGGCTTTGATAGGTTTCGGAACTTTCTCGGTATCACAGAGGAAGGCGCGGAACGGGCGCAATCCACAAACCGGAGCTACCATCAAGATCGCTGCCCGCAAGGTCGCGAAGTTTACCCCTGGGGCCGAACTGAAGAAGACCGTGAACAAGAAGTAGGGAAGAAAGAGTTTTTGATTTCCGAAACGGCAGGGGGTCGGCCCTGCCGTTTTCGTTTTTGGGGAAACTGATCGGGGCCGGCTGCGTGCGGCTACAATGGCTGGAACATGATTGCCCATCTGCGCGGAAAACTGCTGGCCAAGCATCCGAACCAGGTTGTTGTGGAGACCGGCGGTGTCGGCTATGAAGTGAACATCAGCGTCCCCACGTTTTCCGAATTGCCTGCCAACGGGTGCGAGGTCGCACTGCACATCCACACCCACGTACGCGAGGATGTGATTTCGCTTTATGGATTTCTGCGTCCGGCGGAGAAGCAGTTGTTCGAGAAGTTGATGACGGTAAGCGGCATCGGCGCGAAGCTGGCCATCACCATTCTGAGTGGGATGGCGGCGGACGAGATGGCGGGCGCGATCCGCGGAAATGACTTGGCGCGGCTGACCAGGATCCCAGGCATCGGCAAGAAAACCGCCGAACGCATGGTGTTGGAACTGCGGGACAAGTTGCCACCAGCCCTGGGAGCGGCCACGCCGACCGTGCCTCCGATGAGTGCGGTCGAGGAAGATGTGTTGTCTGCACTGATGAACCTGGGATATCAGCGGGCGGCAGCCGAAAAGGTGTTGGCCAGTGTAGTTAAGAACGGCACAGGGAAGGGCGAAAAGCCCGGGTCATTCGATGCCATGTTCCGGGAGGTGCTGGCGGGCCTGTCGAAGTAGTCGTCGAATTTCTCGGCCGGCGGCGGCATTTCATCCCGTTCTCGCCACAGCTCGACACAGGCTGCGCACATTCTCTTCGAGCACCACGAATCGCTTATACTCGCGTTCCGCGGCGTTTCCCATCGAAATCCGCGGATTGTGAAAGCGCATCGGACCGGGAACGGGACTGGCCAAGCCCGCGTGTATCTCACGGACGCCGGATTCTTCCACGATGCGCCGGGCGTTCTCCGCTTTAATTCCACTTCCCGGCATGATGGCGATTCGTCCGTGAGCCGCCTTGACGAGATTGGCAATTACTTCAAGACCTTGCACGGCGGTTGGCTCGCCACCGGAAGTCAGAATGCGGTTGGCGCCTGTGCCGCAGATATCTTCCAGAGAACGAAGCAGATCCACTGACATGTCGAACGCACGATGGAACGTGACGTCGAGCGGCCGCGCCAGCTCAATCAATTCCCGAGAGCGATGAGTATCGACATTGCCATCGGCATCGAGGATGCCAAAGACGACACCGTCGGCGCCTAGCTTCTTTGCCATCTCGATGTCGCGGCGCATGATCTCAAATTCGTCTGCCGTATAGCAGAAATCGCCGCCGCGCGCCCGAATCATGACTTCGAGCGCGATGGATACCCTAGCCCGCACTAAGTCAATGACTCCCGCGCTGGGCGTGATGCCACCCTCGAGCAGATCGCTGCATAACTCGAGGCGCTTGGCTCCGCCCCGCTCTGCGGCCACTGCGGAAGCCACCGAGTCAACACATATCTCAATCTGGACTTCGTCTCTCATGGTGATTATCTTACTTTCCGATGCAGAACGTGCTGAAGATCAAGTTGAGGATGTCGT
The DNA here is from genome assembly GCA_035566655.1 of Candidatus Dormiibacterota bacterium. GTDB lineage: Bacteria > Acidobacteriota > Terriglobia > Terriglobales > Acidobacteriaceae > Sulfotelmatobacter. Next base: position 67,617 of record DATMQT010000063.1, on the reverse strand, counting down.
CGGTGGTGGTCGCTCCGGTGATAGCGTCGAGGGGCCGCAGGGCGTTGTAGAGATCCAGGAGCAGCATCTCGTGAGGGATTCTGGCGCCGACGGCGCCGGTGGCGGCGTTGAGCGCAGCGAGTGAGTCTTGCACCAAGCCCTGATGGCGGACATTGGTAAGGAATCCAGATTCAGCTTGCGCTCCCGTTTCGCCTCCGATGTGGCGCAGAATTTCGGCGCGCAGTTCGGGGATGCCCTCGCTGGTGAGCGCCGAAGCGCGAACTATTGAGGACTGACCAGCAGCCACTCCCAAGTCGCACTTGTTTCCCACGACGATATTCGGGCGGCCCTCAGCGTGACGCAGCAACTCCTTGTCCTCAGCAGTTCCCGGTTGCGATGCGTCAAGCACAACCAGCACAAGGTCGGCGTCGGCCAAAGCTTCCATGGACTTGCGAATGCCGATGGATTCCGCTTCATCAAGGGCTTGGCGGATTCCGGCGGTGTCTACGAGCTGAATTGGAATGCCGCCGATGGCCACCGTTTCGCTGACCAGGTCGCGCGTAGTGCCCGGACTCGCCGTGACGATGGCACGCTCGCGTTCGACCAGCCGATTAAACAGACTAGACTTCCCCACATTCGGCCGGCCCACGATGGCCAGCGTCAGTCCCTCATGCACGATCTTGCCGTAGGCGAAGGTGGCGGCGAGTTGCTCGAGCGGCGTGCGCACCGCGGCGATGCGTTCAAGAATGGCCGGGTTGGGCAGGATGGAGACGTCGTCTTCGGCGAAATCGATGCCGGCTTCGAGCACTGCGATCAGCTCGACCAGCTTTTGCTTGACCGGCTGCAGGCGGCGGGACAGAGCGCCCTCGAGCTGCTGGGCGGCGATCTTCGCTTGATAGAGCGTTTGGGAGTCGATGAGATCGCGAACGGCTTCGGCCTGGGTGAGATCGATGCGTCCGTTGAGGAAGGCGCGCATGGTGAACTCTCCGGGCTCGGCGAGGCGCGCTCCGGCGGCAATGCAGAGCTCGACGATGTGGCGGAGCACGACCGGAGAGCCGTGCGCTGCGATTTCGACGATGTCGTCGGTGGTGTAGGAATGGGGCTTAGCGAAGTAGGTGACCACGACTTCGTCGATGCGGGAGGAGTTGCCAGTTGGTTCGACGAGTTCTCCGAAGATTGCTCGCGCCGGCTCTAGGCCATGCTTGAGCCGCAACATCGGTTTGGCTATTTCACGCGCCTGCGTCCCGGCTATGCGCACAACCCCAATGCCTGCGCGACCGGGCGGCGTGGCGATGGCGACGATGGTGTCGTCGAGATTCACGCGCCGATTGTAGCGGTTACACTGGAGGACAACCAAGCGGCCGGAAACTGGAGCGCACGAAACTCCGTTGCGGGCCGGACTTGTGAAAAAGAGGGCCAGACCTTGTCAGTCGCCGACGAACTGCTGCAAGCTAACGAACAATTTGTAAAAAACTTCAATCTGGGAGACCTAGCCGTCCGTCCGCGACGGCACCTGGCCGTGCTGGCCTGCATGGATTCCCGCATCCTGTTCGAGCGCTGTCTGGGCTTGCATCCGGGAGACGCGCACATGATTCGCAACGCGGGCGGAATTGCCACCGAAGACGCCATGCGCTCGCTGATTGTTTCCCATCACCTGCTCGACACCCAGGAGTTCATCATCATCAATCACACCGACTGCGGATTGCTCGGAGTGCGGGAAGACGAACTCAAGAACAAGCTGGCACAGAAGATGGGGACCGCGGCTGGTGCGCCCACGCACTTTCATGCCTTTGACGATCTGGAGGAAAACGTCCGGCAGCAGGTGCGGCGAGTGAAATCCCACCCGTGGATTCCGAAACACATTCCCGTGCGCGGCTTTGTCTACGATGTGAAAACGGGAGCACTGACCGAGGTGAAAGCGACGTGACCATGTCGCGCAGACACTCCCGCCCGCGTGGCAAGAAGCCTGGCGACTACGCCGGAGGTGGTTCGGACCGCCTGATCTCCGCAATGATGTCACGCAACGCGCTCTTTCTTTGATCATCAAGGCGCGTCCATTCTTCAGGCAGCCCACCGATAGTTATAGTTTTCCGCCACAAATCCTTTAGTCGTTTGGGCTTCGGATTGAGGTGCTCGTAATCGTCGACGTCCGATCCGGCGGAGTTCCCGTTGAGAAGGGCCTCCGCTCGATCAGCTACTTCCGTTGGTGTTGCACCTTTGCGAGTGAGTATTGCCAACACGAGGAGAAAGATGCCAACAAGCGGCAGGACGAACAGCCATTTCGCTCTCGGATAAAGAACAACGCCAATGATGAACGCGAGCACCGACGTGAGACATCCTAGGCCGGACATGAAGCGCAGCGCTTTTTGTACGCTGGAAGGCTCCTTCCGCGGATAAGAGCGCGCGCCCCACACTATCTGACCACCTTCTCAATCTCCGCCTTCAACTGCTCGTACGCCAGCGCCCCCGGATGGTACATGGCAACCTTGCCCGCACGATCCAGCAGCACCAGTGTGGGTGTGGTAGAAGCGCCGTACACATCGAAGTTGTAGGTGCTGATCGGGACAGGCATGTCGAGCAGCCCGCCGTAGAAGCGGTGACGCACGGCATCGATGTAGGCGAGTTCCGCGCTGGGCGCAGCGTTCTGCACCTGCGCCGTGTATCCGTAGAGGCGCGTAGGCCCGAGCACGGTCAATCCCTTGGGCGCAAATTCGGACCGCAACTGAGTGATGATCGGGACCTCGGCTTTGCAGTCCCCACACCAGTGCGCCCAGAAAAACAGCAGCACCGGCGAGCCCTTCAGCGCAGCCAGGGCCGGCGGTTTGGATCCCAGAAACTGCTCTCCCCGCAGCGCCGGTGCCGGCCGGCCCTCAAACGACAGCAGATTCAGGTTCTTCTGCAGGCGCTCGCGGATCGAAGTTGTGCCATAGGTCTTCAGCGCGGTCTGGAGAACCGCCATCGCCTGGGTGCGCTGGCCGCGAGCAGCCAGCGTTTGCGACTGGATTTCGAATGCCGCTCCCAGCGCGATCGGCAGATGGGGTTCTGAGTCGAGCGGCCGCAGCTTGAGTTGCTCTTGGGCGAGGATCCTGGTTTGCTTCGCGTAGGCCTCGGCCTGATCGTATTGGTGAGCGTCGAGAGCGGCGCGGCCCATCCACGAGTAGGCCTCGACATATTCTGGCGTGACACCCTTCCTGGCGCGGTAGGAGTTGAGGTAGGCGTCGGCCGTGCTGAAATTATCCCGGGCCAGAGCCACGCGAACATCGTCAACAATCCCCGCCCAGGCGGGAGTCGCGAGCGCAATCAGAATCAGAAGCTTGCGGAAATGCTGGTTCCTAATCATCTTGCTTTGATCCTGTATCTTAGTCTACCTTTGGACGCCCGGCTGGCAAATCGGGTAGCGAGTCGCGGCATGACCGCCACCCGTAAGTTGCTGAGGTGCAGGTATTTAACCGACGTCACAACAAAAATTGCTGGCGTTCTTGAGATGCTTATTTTACAATTTAGTTGCGTTTGATCTTTAGAGTTCTTTCGCAGTACCCAGTATCTCCGCCAACCAGCGCGTGACCTGCCTGCCGAAGAAGCCTTCCAAAGTTTCAGCGCTACATCAACGAAAAAGGAACTAAGCAACACCATGGAAACAGGAACAGTGAAGTGGTTTAACGACGCCAAAGGCTACGGTTTCATCAGCCGCCAGAACGGTGAGGATGTATTCGTGCATTTCTCGGCCATTCAGGCGAGCGGCTTCCGCAGTCTTCAGGAAGGTCAGCAAGTGCAGTTTGACGTGGTCAAAGGCCCCAAGGGCTGGCAGGCCGAGAACGTGAAGGGTGCATAAACCACTTCGCAGCTAACAATTCGGAAGAGGAGGCGGCCAGAGATGGCCGCCTTTTTGATTCTTAGGGAACCGGCTACGGCCGGTGGCCGCTCGGCTATGCGGCAGTCGCTTCCTCAGCCGCAGGCACGGAATCGAAGAAGCGGAAGAACTGCTCGACCCGAGTGACGTTGAGCGCGTTGTGGATACGCTCACACACGCCCACCAGTGCCAGGTTGCGTCCGTTATTCTGGCGCGTGACGTAGGCTCCCACCAGTGCCCCAATGCCTGCCGAATCGATGTAGGGGACGTTGGTGAAATCGATGATCAATGAGCTTGATTTGTCGGCCCGCACCATGGCCTGGAACTCAAACATTGTGGTCATCACCAGCGCCCCGTTCAGGCGGAGAATGCGCTGTCCCGGCTGTTTTCCCGGCTGGTCGTCAATGCGGAGGGACTCTTTCGGCATGCGGGAGATATTAACGCGCTTGTAACATGAGAATTGTTAACGCAGTGTTAATTCCTGCTGGGGTTGGTCTTAGGCGATAGATCTTGGTCTGGGAGATCTATTGTCCGTCAGAATTCCTAGAACCCAAGGCCCATGGCCTAGATCGCGGCGGCCTGCTCGCGGCGACGGGCTTGGATTTCAATGAAGACGTTGACCAGTGACACTGCTGCCGGCGTCACTCCGGGGATACGCGAGGCCTGGGCCAGCGTCCGCGGCTGCACATGGGTGAGCTTTTCCTGCATCTCGTGCGAGAGTCCGCTCACTGAGTGGTAATCGAACCAGCCGGGGATGGAGCGCTGTTCTGATTTCTTCATCCGCTCCATGGCGCGCTGCTGTTGCAGCAGGTAGCCTTCGTACTTGATCTCGGTTTCAACGGACTTCAGTTCGTTTCGGACTTCGGAGGAAATGAAAACCGCAGAGGGCCCTTGGGCTTCGCTCAGGGCAGGCGCTGAGGACGTGGAGTTATTTCTGGCAAAGAACTCCGGCGAGAGTTCCTTCAAGAGCGGAACCAGCTGCTCGATCGTTACCTCGGGCCGCTTCAGCAAGTGCGCGCAGGTTTGACCGATTGCCGAATTCCAGTCACTGTTCGCGTCGTCCAGCATCGCGTTGATGAGTTTGGTCTTCTCCAGTAGCAGCTTCAACTTTTCCAGTCGCCCTTGTTTGCTCTGAAAATCATCCCACGCGCCATCCAGGATCAAGCCCACGCGACGGCCGTGCGGAGTGAGCCGGCGGTCGGCGTTGTCGATCCGCAGGTGCAGGCGGAATTCTGCCCTCGAAGTGAACATCCTGTAGGGCTCATTCGTGCCTTTGGATATCAAGTCGTCAATCAGGATCGCGGTGTAGGCCTCGGTGCGGTCGAGAATTAGCGGCGGCTGCCCCTTTACTTGCAAAGCCGCGTTGATGCCCGCCATCAGGCCCTGGCACGCGGCCTCTTCATAGCCGGACGTGCCATTGATTTGTCCGGCGAGAAACAGGTAGGCAATCTTCTTTGTCTCCAGAGTGCGTTGCAGTTCGGTTGGATCAATCGAGTCGTACTCGATGGCGTAACCGGGGCGCAGCATGTCGGCGTTTTCGAGGCCGGGAATCGACTTCAAGATCGCTAGCTGGACGTCTACTGGAAGGGAAGTGCTCATTCCGTTGACGTAGATCTCGTGCGTGTTTAGGCCCTCGGGCTCCAGATAGAGCTGGTGCATCTCCTTGTCGGGAAACTTGACGATCTTGTCTTCGATCGACGGGCAATAACGCGGCCCGATCGACTGGATTTGCCCGCTGTACATCGGCGAGCGGTGCACGTTCTCACGGATAATGCGGCGAGTTTCGGGAGTGGTCCATGCGATGTAACAGGGAACCTGCGAGTCATGATGTGCCACGCGCCTGGTGCGAAAGCTGAACGGCGTAGGGTCGGCGTCGCCGGGCTGCTCGGCGAAGCGCGACCAGTCGATGGTGCGTCCGTCGAGGCGCGGTGGCGTTCCGGTCTTGAGACGACAGCCGCGCAGGCCGAGCTGCTTTAGATTCTCGCCGAGGAGGATCGCGTTCGGTTCGCCAGAACGTCCGGCAGGATACTGCTGTTCGCCGCAATGGATCAGACCGTTGAGAAAAGTTCCGGTGGTGATGATGACGGCTTGCGCGCCGACGGTGCGGCCGTCGCGGAGTTTGACTCCTAGTACCGAGTACCTAGTACCCAGTGCCGAGCCATCGCCTTCACTGGGTACTGGGTACTGGGTACTCGGAGCGGTTGTTATCAACTCCGCCACTTCCGCCTGCTTGATCTTGAGGTTCGGCTGCGACTCGAGCACTTCCCGCATCTTGAGGCGATAGGCCTGCTTGTCGCACTGCGCCCGTGGCGACCATACTGCCGGGCCGCGCGAGGTGTTGAGCAGGCGGAATTGGATGCCGACCGCGTCCGTGATCTCGCCCATAATGCCGCCGAGCGCATCGACTTCACGCACCAGGTGACCCTTGGCGATGCCGCCCACAGCCGGGTTGCACGACATCTGCGCGATCAAGTCGACGTTCAGCGTGTAGAGAGCAGTCTTAAGCCCCATGCGCGCCGCAGCCATGGCGGCCTCGCATCCGGCATGGCCGGCGCCCACGACGACCACATCGAATTGTTCCGTGAACTGCATCTCTACATTCATTCTAGCAAGTCATCAACGGTCGTGATCGCTATCACTATCACTTGCCGACTGGCAGGCTCGTCCGTATAGTAATGGGTCATACCTGAACCAGGAGGCCATCATGAATACCACTCAGTTCTTCGAGCAACTGGAAGCATCGATCGCAAAATATGATCTGCTGTGCCATCCATTCTATAAGGCGTGGGCGGCGGGCGAGTTGACGCGCGGCGATCTCCGCGAATATGCCTGCCAGTACTACCACCACGTGGAAGCGTTCCCCAGCTACCTGGCCGAGTTTGCCGTTCGCCTGGATGAAGGCGAGTTGCGGCGCGCCGTGCTGGCTAACATGTGTGACGAGAAGGGCGCTGCTGGCGGATCGGGGCAGGACTCCGAACCTCACTCTGAACCTCATTCCGAACTCTGGCTCGATTTTGCCGAGGGCATGGGAGCGCGGCGGGACTTGCGCCGGCATAAGGCGCTGCCGGAAGTCGACGGTCTGATGACGCACTTCCACCGTGTGGCAAGCGAAGGCACTCCAGAAGAAGCGTTGGCCGCATTTTACGCCTACGAATCTCAGGTGCCGCGCGTGGCCAAAGAGAAAGAGCGCGGCTTGCGCGAGATGTACGGCGCTGACGACAAGACCTGCGGCTACTTCACGCTGCATGCCACCGCGGACATCTACCATGCAAACGTTTGGCTCCAGCAACTGGAGAATCGCATCGCAGCGAATCCGGAAGCCGCAGAAGCGGCGCTGGATGCGGCCGAGAACACCGCCAAAATGCTATGGCAGGCGCTGGATGGGATTGAAGCGGCGCGGACGGCGTTCGCGGCGTAGGAGATTTTCGTTCGAAAGAACTGATTCCGGGGAGCATTCACATCTGGAACGCATTCTTTTGTGAGCACACTCTTTTTTTATCTCGCGATAAGCATCGCGGTTGCCGGTAGTCAAGAGCCGGCGCAGTCGTCTGCACCCCAATCTTCCGAGCAGCAGTCCGTTCACCCCAAGCTCAACGCGGCCGAAATCTCCAAACTTAAAGCAAGAGCCGAAGAAGGCGACGCGGCGGCGCAACTCTCTTTGGGAATGGCCTTCGAAGCCGGGAACGGGGTCCCCCGGAGCGATGAATCGGCTGTGAAGTGGTACCGAAAGGCGGCAGATCAGGGAAACGCCGCGGCCGAGAACCGGCTCGGAGTCATGTACCGAATCGGCCAGGGAGTCAGCCGAGACAAGGAGGAAGCGGTTCGCTGGTACCACAAAGCTGCCAAGCAGGGGAATCCGCAAGCCATGTTCAACCTCGGCGTGTCCTATTACAACGGGGACGGTGTTCCTTCCGATCCAACCCTAGCTTACTCCTGGTTTCTTCTCGCGCAAGAAGCCGGAAACCCCATGGCAGACGATGCGGTGAAACGCAGCGCGGAAGAGGGTGGACGGATGGGAACCCCGGATGCACTCATGCAGGTTGCCGGGATGTACGAAAAAGGGATCGACTTGCCGCAAAGCTATCCCGAAGCCGCCAAATGGTACCGTAGGGCCGCCGACCTTAGCCCGGAAGCAGCTACTAGACTCGCATCAATGTTCATTGAGGGCCAAGGTGTGCCGCGGGATTTTGGGCAAGCGATGACCCTTTGCCAGCGCACGGCCAAGCAAGGATACTCCCCGGGGCAATTCTGTGTTGGATACCTCTATCGACGGGGCTTGGGGACGCCGGCCAATCCTAAGGAAGCTGCCAAATGGTATGAGCAGGCCAGCAAGGGCGGACAACGCCAGGCCATGATGGACCTCGCTGAGATGTACTGGAAGGGCGAGGGCGTCGGCGTGGACCGGTCGGAGGCTTACTATTTTTTCTTCACGGCCTTCCGACGCGGCGCGCCGGATGCGAAAGCGCGCGCCCAGGCGCTATGGAAGGAAATGAGCAAGGACGATATCAAGCACCTTGAAACGAAACTGCGAACCTTTCGCTATGACCCGAAGAAAGTATTGGATTACATGCAAGGCGAGGCCCCCCCGGATGCGGCCAAGGGATCGAATCCGCCCGATCCCGGTCTATAAGCGCGCCTCTGAAGGATATTCGGTACAATCGTCGGGCGGAAACGCTCTTCTATACTAAATGCCTAAGCCAATCCCCATCGGCGCGCGAGGTGAGGCGCGTCAAACGGTCGAGTTCAAACACACGCTGACCGCACACCACCCCGAGCTGCCGCCGGTTTATTCCACGCCTGACATGATCCGCCTGATGGAGACTGCGGGCTTTCTTGCGCTGCATCCCTACTGCGAGGGCGACGAGATCAGCGTGGGAACTTCGATCAACATCCAGCACCGTGCTGCGAGCGGGATTGGCGCTCACATCGAGGCCGAGGCCGTGCTGGAGTCCTTTGACGGTCGCTTTTACACGCTGCGCGTGACTGCGCGCGACGACGTCCAGGAAATCGGGCGGGGCACCGTGAGCCGGGCCATCGTGAGTATGGGCAAGTTTGTTGAGAAGATGAGGAAATAAGTACCGAGTACCTAGTACCGAGCACCGAGAACTGCCATTCTCATCGGCGTCATCTCCGACACGCACGGCCTGCTACGCCTTGAGGCCATTGAGGCTTTGCGCGGCTCGAACCACATTATTCATGCCGGCGATGTCGGCTCGCCCGATATCCTCGAGAAGCTTTCCACGATTGCTCGGGTCACCTCCGTACGCGGCAACGTCGACAAAGGGGCGTGGTCGCGCAAGCTGCCAGAGACGCAGGTACTCGAACTGGGCGGAATTTCCATCTACGTGCTGCACGATCTGGCCCAACTAGACCTCAAGCCGAAGGCAGCCGGATTCGCCGTAGTGGTCAGTGGACACAGTCATGTTCCCAAACAGGAGATGCGCGACGGGGTGCTCTACTTCAATCCCGGCAGCGCGGGGCCGCGCCGATTCAAGCTCCCCGTGAGCATGGGCAGACTCATCGTTGAGAATGGCGGCGTGCGGGGCGAACTCTTTGATCTGCCGCCGGCCGGGTTGACCGCTGATCTTTGATCTAGCGCCGTTGTTACAATCGCAGGGCAATCAGAGAATGTCCATTCAGTTCCAGGTCGAGACCCGCGCAGGCGCTGCGCGCACCGGGCGAATGATCACGCCGCACGGGGAAGTCGAAACTCCTGTGTTCATGCCTGTAGGCACGGTGGCGACTGTCAAAGGCATGCCGCAGGATGTTCTCGAAGAACTCGGAGTCGAGATTCTTCTCGGCAATACTTATCACCTCTACCTGCGTCCCGGAGTTGAAACCGTCCGCCACTTCGGCGGGCTGCATGGTTTTATGGCGTGGCCGCGGGCGATCCTGACGGATTCCGGAGGCTTCCAGGTTTTCAGCCTGAACGAGCTTCGCAAAGTCACCGAGGAAGGCGTGACGTTTCGCTCGCATCTCGATGGCTCGTCTCATTTCTTCAGCCCAGAGAACGCGATGGCGGCGCAGATCGGTCTGGGCGCGGACATAATCATGGCGTTCGACGAGTGCACGGAGTATCCCGCTGATCGGGCCCGCACGCAAGCTTCCATGGAGCTAACCCTGCGCTGGGCTGCGCGGAGTAAGAAGTATTTCGAGGAGCATAAGCAGGAAGTACCGTGGGGCCGCTCCCAGTACCCAGTACCTAGTACCCAGTACCCAGAGAAAGGCGCGGCGTTCACTCAAGAAAGCGCAAGCGCAGGCAACTGGGTACTGGGTACTGGGTACTATACCCAGGCTCTCTTCGGCATCGTCCAGGGTGGTATGGATTTGGAGTTGAGAAAGGAATCCGCCGAGCGGACTGTCGAGATCGGCTTTCCCGGCTATGCCATCGGAGGACTGAGTGTGGGCGAACCACGGGAGCGGACCCGCGAGGTCATCGAAGCCACGCTCCAGCACCTTCCCGCCGACAAGCCGCGTTATGTGATGGGTGTGGGCACGCCCGAGGAGATCGTCGAGTACGCGAAACTGGGCGTCGATATGATGGATTGCGTCCTGCCTACGCGGGCGGCGCGGCACGGCCTGCTGTTTACCTCGGAGGGAAAGATCTCAATCAAGCAGGCGCGCTACGCTCAGGACGCGGCGCCGCTCGATCCCAGTTGCGGCTGCCGGGTTTGCCAGAGGTACTCGCGGGCATACTTGCGGCATCTTTATGCTTCTAATGAATTGCTAGCTCAGGTCTTAAATACCCTGCACAACCTGAGTTTCTACCTTGACACTATGCGGCGGGTGCGTCATTCTATTGAACTTGGGGAAGAGTCTCGCTTTCTTTAGCGTCCGGTCTTGACCGAAACCTTGGATCTTGGCTGTGACGACCTCCCCTGATGCAAGCCTGAGCGGTAGATGATCCGGCCGGAACCGATCAGAACTCCCGTCGTGAAATGACAGGCCCGCGGCGATTGTAGGCGTGGGCGGTTGTTCGCGGATTGAGCGCGTGACCTAAATGAACATGGATTTCTTGCCAGCAATACAGTTACCGGGCGGCGGGGGTAGCGCGTCATTCCTGCTAATGATGGTACTGATGATCGGCGTTTTCTACCTGGTGCTGATCCGCCCCCAACAAAATCGTCAGAAGAAGTGGCAAGCGATGCTGGATAGCATCAAGACTGGCGACAAAGTCGTAACCAGCGGCGGCCTGAAAGGCACTGTTGTGGCCTTGAAGGATGACTCCATCCATCTGCGGGTGCCTCCGGACAACTTGCGGTTGGAAGTGACCAAGGCCTCGGTGGCGCAACTCACCACTGCGGACGAAGAAGCAAAAACCAAGTAATCGCGGCATAGCTAATATTTGGATCTGTCTAGTCATGAATAAGAATCTTCTCTGGAAACTGGCACTCATCGTAGCAACGCTGCTCGTGTTTCTGTTCGGGATATTCGGCATCCCTCAGAGCTTCTCGGGCCAGGGCCTGCTCGCGGCCATGACCAACCGCATTCACCTCGGCCTCGATTTGCGGGGCGGAACCCACCTGATCCTGCAGGTGCAGGTCAATGACGCGGTGAATGCTGATTCCGACAATGCCGTCGAAGTGCTCAAAGAGCAACTCAACAAGCGCAAGATTGCGTTCGCGGACATTTCCAAGCCTGACGCGCAGAATAATCCCGACAAGGTTGTGGTAAAGGGCGTTCCGGCGGGTTCGCGGAAAGATCTGCTGGATATCGCCAACGAACGCCTGGCCGAGTACAACCTGAGTTCCGGGGCCGAGGATACCTGGATCCTCACCATGAAGCCGCAGAATCTCGCGGAACTGAAGAACAAGGCCGTGACCCAGGCGATCGAGACCATCCGCAACCGCATTGATTCGCTGGGCGTCAGCGAGCCGACCATTCAGGAGCATGGCCTGGGCCAGTATCAAATTCTCGTGCAGTTGCCCGGAGTCGACGATCCCGGCCGAGTGAAAGACATCATGCAGTCCACCGCTATGCTTGAAATCAAGCAGGTTTTGGGCGGGCCTTATTCGAGTGAGCAAGCAGCTCTGCAGGATAAGGGCGGAATCTTGCCGGCCAATGCGATGCTTCTGCCGGGGCACGGCGCTCCGGGAATTGCGGCAGGCGAACAGGCGTGGTATCTGGTTTCGCGAGTGTCCGCCGTCCGGGGCAAAGATCTGCGGGACGCGCAACCCACCACAGACCAGAATGGCCAGCCCAGCGTGCAATTCAATCTGACCAGCGAGGGCGGAACGCGTTTCTACAACTTCACCTCCGCGCACGTGGGCGACAGTCTGGGAGTGGTGCTCGACGGTAAGGTGCAGGAAGTCGCGAATATCAAGGAGGCCATCCGGGATACGGGCACAATCAGCGGCGGCAGTATGAACGCGCAGCAGGCCAAAGATCTGTCCATGATCCTGCGCTCGGGGGCTCTGCCTGCGGGCATCGTCTATTTGAATGAGAGTGTCGTGGGAGCGTCGCTGGGTGCTGATTCCATTCGTGCCGGGATTCGGGCCGCCGTCGTGGGCATGCTGGCGGTGCTGATTTTCATGCTGGTCTACTATCGCGCCGCCGGAATCAATGCGGACATTGCGCTCCTTCTGAACCTCATCATTCTGCTCGGCTTCATGGGCTTCTCCGAGGCTGTGCTGACCCTGCCCGGCATTGCCGGCGTGATTCTTACCGTCGGCATGGGTGTGGATTCGAATGTGCTGATCTTTGAGCGCATCCGGGAGGAGTTGCGCAACGGAAAAACTCCTCCTTCAGCGGTGGACCAGGGTTTCAGTCACGCCTGGATCACGATCGTGGACACGCATGTCACGACGATTGTATCGGCGGCAATTCTGTTCTACTTCGGATCAGGTCCGGTGAAGGGATTCGCCACCACTCTGACCTTCGGACTGCTGGCAAATTTGTTTACTGCGGTGTTCGTTTCGCGGTTGATCTTCGACTGGATTTTGAGCCGCAAGCAGCGCGGTGAAGCGTTGAGCATCTAGGGAATTTTGTAATTTGGTAATTTGAAGACCTGGGCGATTGGTTTTCAAACTACAAAATTACCCGATTACAAAATTCTTGCACACTAGATTTTCATAAGGGGTCAGACTTGGAGTTCTTTCGCAATACCAACATCGATTTTCTCGGCAAGAAGTGGTATTTTCTCGCCTTCTCCCTCGTATTCAGCGTGGCGGGACTGCTTTCGATATTTTTCTGGCACCACATTCCATACGGAGTGGACTTTCGTGGCGGCACGCTGGTGTATGTGAAGTTTTCGCACACGCCCGACGACAATGCGCTGCGCGCCTCCTTGGATCGCGCCGGGCTGCACAACTTCAAGCTCCAGCGCTATGACGTTCCTTCCAACAATGAGGAGTTGATTGACCTCGACGTGCAGGAAACCAGCGAAAAGGCGCTCGACCAGGGCAAGAACAAGATCATCGCGGCGCTCCAAACCAATTCTCCCGCCGGCAAAAAGGACCTTAACAACACCAGCTTACTCGACGTCAAGAGTTATCTGATGGATAAGGACCCCATGCGCCTGGGCTCGGACGCCGATCAAAAGTACGGCCAGCAAGCCCAGGCCATCGTGGATACGCGCAACAAAGTGTATGGCGGCGTGCTCAGTTCGTTCGATCAACTGAAGGGTGCGGTTGATCCCGCAGCGGCAGCTTCCCTGCCGGATGGCTTCTTCCTCTCCGATTTTGGCATCCGTAACGTCGAGATCGTAGGGCCGCAGGTGGGCGCGCAACTGCGCCAGCAAGCCCTGCTGGCGACGGGTTATTCGCTCCTCGGAATGCTGATTTACCTGGGATTCCGCTTTGAGTTGATTTACGGAGTCGCCGCGGTAGTCACCGTGTTTCACGATACGTTGATCACCGTTGGGGCCTTCTCCCTGCTCAACAAAGACATCTCGCTCACGGTCATCGCCGCCATTCTGACCCTGATTGGTTACTCTAATAACGACACGATCGTGGTATTTGACCGCATCCGGGAAAACATTAAACTCATGCGGCGGGAGAAACTGTCGGAAATCGTCAACCGCAGCATTAATCAGACTTTGAGTCGAACCATCTTGACAGCCGGGCTAACCTTCCTTACAGTGCTTGCACTCTACTTGTTCGGGGGCGAGGTGTTGCGTGGGTTCAGCCTGGCGCTGGTCATTGGCATTCTGATTGGAACGTATTCGTCGATTGCGATCGCCGCTCCGATTCTGGTGGCTTACCAGGATTGGAGGATTGAGAAGGGCAAGCGGGCCATTGCCATGCCGGCCCGGGTAAGGTAACAAACCGATTGCCAAAAAGGGCACTCTGGGTTAAGTCTTTATTTGGCAGATGCTTGGAAGCGGTTGTGCAATGCCAGGCGGGACTTGGGTGGTCTCGCTGGCTGCGGAAGTCGATCCGGGAGCAAAGAGGAGACAGTCGGTGTCTAAGTTTACGTAAGCTCTGAAGTAGGGGGAACTTTATGTTTGAAGATAGCCTTCTTGAATCCGGCGGCAGGCTGAAGACAAAACGGGGACGAACTACGACCTTCGCCATTTTCCTTGAAATCATTGCGATCGGCATCATGGTTCTGCTTCCTCTCATCTTCACTGAGGCGCTGCCCAAGCAAATGACGATGAGCTTCCTGGTGGCCCCCCCGCCTCCGCCTCCGCCCCCGCCACCGGCTGCCGCGCCCGTGAAGATCGTAAAGGTAATCCAGACCGACATTGTGAATGGCGCGCTGCGCACTCCCACCAAGATTCCGCAAAAAATCCAGATGATCAAGGAAGACGAAGCTCCGCCGCCGGTGATGGCGTCCTCTGGCGTAGTGGGCGGCGTTCCGGGCGGCATCCCGGGTGGCCAGATGGGCGGCGTGATCGGCGGTATTATCAGTTCCACGCCGGTAGCTGTGCCCAAGGTCGCTGCTCCGCAGCGGGTGCGCGTATCCTCGGGTGTTTCTACGGGTCTGTTGATTCGCAGGGTCAACCCAACTTATCCACCCCTGGCGCGGCAAGCCCGTATCCAAGGTCAAGTGGTGTTGCATGCGGTGATCAGCAAAGACGGTTCGATTGAGGGGCTGACCCTGATCAGCGGGCATCCCATGTTGGCTCCGGCGGCCATCGACGCTGTGAAGCAGTGGAAGTATAAGCCGTATCTGCTGAATGGCGAACCGGTCGAAGTGGATACGGAAGTCCAAGTCAACTTCACCCTGTCCGGAGGCTAGACCGGCCGGTGTGAACGCGGCAACGTGCGAGGTAGAATGGCCCTCCCCCTCCCACCTGAAAACGGTGGCCGGGAGAGCCCTTGCAGGGGCGCGGCCGCTGTACCTTTCATCTTCAAGGTATACGAACGCGGGGCGTCTCGAACTTTGTGCCGCCGAGCTTTAACGGGATGTATCGATCTCGCATCAAAGTCTAAGCAGTTCCGAGGAGGGAAAGGCAACTCATGTTAGCTAACTTGGCAGGAGAAGTTTTCAATCATGTACCTAGGGTGGCCGCCTGGATTGTGCAGGAGGGCGGCACAGTGGGTTGGGACCCGATTTCGCTGTGGCGGCAGATGGGTATCATAGCGAAGGCCGTGGTCGTGATTCTGTTCATCATGTCGGGCTGGTCGATCGGCGTGATGATTGACCGCGCCATGGCATACAGCGCAGCTCGCAAGCAGTCTCGCGCGTTCGCCCCGGCCGTGGCCGGAGCCTTGCGCGACGGCCGCATCGACGAGGCCATCAAGGTCGCCGAGCGCAACAAGAAAAGCCATCTGGCCAAGGTTGTCACCGCCGGCCTGATGGAATTCAAGGCCCACCAGGATAGCCCCGGCGCCATCCCTGGCGAGACCATTGAAGCTTCCAAGCGCGCACTGGAGCGCACGGAAGCCATCGTCCACGCTGAACTGAAGCGTGGCTTGGGCGGCCTGGCCACCATCGGTTCGACGGCCCCGTTTGTGGGACTGTTCGGCACGGTGATGGGCATTCTGAACGCCTTCAAAGAAATTTCCACTCAGAAGGCAACCGGTCTGGGCGCGGTCGCAGGCGGCATCTCAGAGGCGCTTGTAACCACAGCCTTCGGGCTGTTGGTGGCGATTCCCGCCGTCATGATGTTCAACTACCTCACCGGCCGCGTGGAAGCGTTCGATGTGGAGATGGACAACTCGTCGAGCGAATTGATCGACTACTTCCTGAAGCGCCGGGAAGTTCGCCGGTCCTAGGGATCAAGACGTCCTAAAGGGACGCCAGTCTGCAGAGTTGCTTGTCCGGCGCTGGGAGCATTCCCGGCGCCGGCCTTCCCAACCCAAACGGAACGCTCGATCCAGTAAGGGATCTGTACCGCGCAAGGTTTACCGGCAACTGGCCTTTGTAAACTGGCCACTGCTTTTACGGAGACATCAAGCTATGGCATTAGCCAAGAGGAATGAAGGCGCCAACGTCAACTCGGACATCAATGTCACGCCGATGGTGGACGTGATGCTGGTGCTGCTGGTCATCTTCATGGTGATCACGCCCATGTTGCAGAAGGGCATCAGCGTGGACATGGCCCAAGTGAATAACCCGACGCCCATGACGGACGCGGACAAAGAAGATGCTCTGCTGGTCTCGATAATGCGTGATGGGACTGTCTACTTCGGCGCCGACAAGCTTACGGGCGGAGTCGATACCCTGACCGGCAAGGTGAGGGACCGCCTAACCAATAAAACCAACAAAGAGGTCTACCTCAAAGCCGATGCTCGCGCTCACTTCGGCAATGTCGTCCAGGTGGTTGATGCCGTGCGCGCCGCCGGAGTGGATGACCTGGGCTTGCTCACCGAACAGAGGAAGAGTACTACCGCTCCACCCACCGCTCCCAAAGCGGGTGGGCAATAGAGGAGACCGATCATGAGTATGGCAGTTGGAACCGGCGGAGGCCAGAACGCAAACATTAACGTCACTCCGCTCATTGACGTGCTGCTGGTGCTGATCATCATCTTCATGGTGATCACGCCTTTAACGCCTAAGGGTTTGGATGCGCTGGTTCCTCAGCCGCCTCCGCCCAACGCGCCCAAGAACAATACGCCCGACCGCACCATCGTGGTGCAGTTGATTGATCGCGGCAACGGCCAGGATCCCGGCCTGAAAATCAACCAAGAGGATGCCACCTGGGACAACCTGCAGGGGCGTCTGGCCGATATCTACAAGACCCGCGCTGAGAAGGTCATGTTCGTAAAGGGTGACGACGCGATCCCCTTCGCCGACGTGGCCAACGTGATTGACATCGCGCATGCTGCCGGAGTAGATAAGGTCGGTCTGATTACAGCCAAGATTGAAGCGGGCGGCTAGGAGCGCGGCCAAGATCACGAGCTAACAGGAGACCAGCCCGGAAGGCGGTGCCGCTTCCTCTAAGGAAGGTTTGGCTGGCGCTTGTCAACTTGCTGTCTCTGGGCCTAGGATGCTGTGGCATGGGAGACTTATACCGCAATGAATAAACAGATTCGACTGCTAACACTGGTGGCCGCTGCGCTTGCGTTACTCGCTTCCATGGGCTGCGACAAGCTGCGCGCCCGCGACCAGCTCAACAAAGGCGTGACGGCATACAAGAACACCAAGTACGAAGAAGCCATCGAGCATTTCCAGCAAGCCGTCGCCCTGGATCCCAGTTTGATTAACGCCAAAATGTACCTGGCCACCGCCTACGCTCAGCAATACATCCCGGGCGCCGACACTCCCGAGAACAACAAAATGGCCGAACAGGCCATTGACCAGTACAAGCATGTGCTCGAGATGAATGCGGCCCGCGATCAGAAGGTAAACGCAGCCAAGGGCATCGCGTCACTGTATTTCAACCAGAAGAAGTTCGACGATGCCAAGAAGTACAACCACATGGTCTCCGATCTCGATCCGAATGATCCCGATCCCTATTACTCGATCGGAGTCATTGACTGGACCGCATGCTATCAGCCACGCATGGAAGAGCGCGCCAAACTGGGCCTGAAGCCGGAGGAGAGCCTGAATCCCAAGAACAAGGACCAAAAGAAGGCTTGCGAGGAATTGAAAGTGAAGAATGGCCCGTCAATCCAGGAAGGCATCGACAGCCTCAACAAGGCGATCCAGCTCCGCCCCGACTACGACGACGCCATGGCCTATTTGAACCTGATGTACCGTGAACGCGCCGACGTGGAATGCGATGACCTGAGCGCACGCCAGGAAGATCTGAAGACTGCCGACCATTGGGTCGACCAGACTTTCACCGTCAAGAAGGCTAGGGCCGAGAAACAGCCCGGACCACAAGGCATCACCCTGGACCAGCCCAAGTAATCCGACGCAACCGTTCCCAACCCAAAGCCTCCTCTGCGCCGTACCGCGGAGGGGGTTCCGTGCTTTTTGGGGCGACGGGTGACGGCTTGCTATAGAGTCTGACTTCCACCTGCGGAAATTGAAGGCGCTGCATTTGCGGGAAGGATTCGCCGAATGCCTGGTTGAGCATTAGCGTCGTTGCATCGGGGCGGTCCGGAGCCCCATTGCTCATCAGGACGACCCAAACCCGGGCGTACGTTTCCGGCACGGAATGCATGAACTCACTGCTGGGCTTGCCGGTGACGTCGCGGTAGTCGAGATGGTCGCCGTGGCGCGGGAAGATGATTGTCGGACCGAGAGCGGAGCTGCTGTGGGCGTCCGTCGTCCTTCGGAGCGACCCAACGAACTCGTAGGGAACACGCCCTTCGGCGATGTGAAAGAGGATGGCGTCGCCGGGTTGCGCGTGATCGTAAATGTAATTTGCGGCGGCTTCTGAGCCATCCCGCTCCAGATCGAAGTCGTGATCGTAATATGAGAGTGTGCCCTGCAGTGAAAGCAGAAGCATGACTGCAAGGCAAACGCCCGTCATCCATGCCTTGCGCAAACTTGCCAGGCCGGCCGCGGCCAGGATGATCAGGGCAGGCAGGCAGAAGGCAAAGTAGCGGGCCAGGAAGAGTGGTCGCGCCATCGAGAGCAGCAGGGCCAAGGCCACAGGAAAGATCATCCAAATCAACAGGAACTGGACCCGCCAAACGTCCCGGCTGGCCGCTCGCCGAAACAGCCGCCCACCCAACGGCAGGATCGCCCCCAGGCGAGCGGCGGTGCCGAGTAGCGCCAGTGGCAGCCCATCATTGCCCGCCAAGTGTTCCCAGTAGTCCAGCAGGTCGTGAACCCCGGGCCGCTGGATCCAGCGAATTTGGCCTGCTCCCGTTTTGGCCACAAATGCCAGCAAGGGGAGGACCGCGAGTCCAATCCAGATCCACGCTCGACGCATCGCGGAGGACAAAGCAGAGAGCGACTCTGGTCCGTGCGCGCGCTTGAACCCTTGCGCTGATAACCACTGGCTGGCAATCAGGAGCAGCGCGTAAAAGTGAGCGTAGACAGCAAGAACGCTGGTCAGGACATAGCCCCAGAGACTACGACGGGATGGCGTCGGCTCCCGCAGAGCCGCGACAAAGAATCCGCTCGACAACGTGGCCAGCAGCACGAACAACGAGTAGCTGCGCGCCTCCTGCGCATAACGAATGTGATACGCGTTACAGCTCAGCAGCGCGACAGCGATCAGTCCCACCCGGCGGTCAAACAGCTTGCAACTCAGCCAGAAGATGGCGGGTAATGTGGCCAGCGACGCTAGCACCGACAAACTGCGGATGAAGAATGGGCTGGATCCGAAATGCAGCCATCCGCGCAGCAGCACGTAATACAGCGACATGTTGGCTTCACGCCACCACAGCAGCCGCGCGAAGTCGTGCCAGCTCAGGAGTGCAATTTCCACGCTGAAGGCCTCATCGAACCAGAAGGGCTTCCGCGCCAGAAAAAGAAAGCGCAAAACCGTGGCCGCCCCCGCGAGCAAGACAACGGTGAACGCTGAAGCCAGCGTCCAAGCCGGCTGCGCGGGATTGTTTCCAGGCGAGTCTGGCACGCTCATGTTAGAGCAATCGTGCGGATTCCAGATGATACTATGCTAGAAAGAGAAAGAAAGATCAGTCATGACTGTGGCATCTCTGGAAGCATCGCCGCGCAGCCGCACTACCGCCGCATCATCGGCAGGGTCACTGGCCGGGTCGCCGGCGAACGACCGGTGGGCGGGGTGCGTGTCGGTAATCGTGCCCGTCTACAACGAGATTGCGCACGTGGATGAACTTCTTCAGGCCATCCACGCCTCGCCAGTCAAGAAAGAAATCATCATTGTCGACGACGGGTCCACCGACGGAACGCGCGAGAAGCTGCAAGCCATGCCGCTGGCCAATGATGTCACGGTCGTCTTCCACAAAAAAAATTGCGGCAAAGGCGCAGCTATCCGCACCGCGCTTCAGTACGCCCGCGGAGAATATGTCCTGATTCAAGATTCCGACCTGGAATATGATCCGCAGGATTATCCCGCGCTGCTGCGACCGCTCGAACAGGGCCAGGCGAACGTCGTCTACGGCGTGCGCCCGGACCGCCCTGCGCGCGGTCTTCGATTCTTCCTAGGCGCGAAGCTTCTGACCCATCTCACCAATCTGCTTTACGGTGCGGGCATCCACGATGAGGCGACCTGTTACAAAGTCTTCCGGCGATCGCTGATCGCGCAAATTGATTTGCAATGTCGGCGCTTCGAGTTCTGTCCCGAAGTGACTGCCAAGCTCTGCCGCATGGGCGAGAGGATCGCGGAGGTTCCCATCGCCTACGCGCCGCGCTCGGCGGGCGAAGGCAAGAAGATTCGCCACGCGGATGGGTGGCTGGCCATCTGGACCCTGGTGCGTCACCGCTTCAGCCGCCGTGCCCGTTGGATCGGGTCGGACCGCGAGGCTGCCGCTCCGTTTGCGGTGAGTTCTTCGAGCGTGCCGCCGGAGTAAAACCCGACATGAGATTTACGATCCAACATAGGATTGGTAAGGGAACTGGGTCCGATTCTGAGAAGACCCCATGTTCTTAGGGGAGAGCACATTTGCCTGGCCTTTTGTCGCCTGCTTGATTGCGGGTTTGATCGTGAGCTTTGTTTCATTGAAGCGCATTTGCGAGGAATTGAATCGAGTATTGCCACTAGGCAAAAAGGTAACTCCGTATCCCCCGTGGCCGCGGTCGTTTGGGCAAGCCATCTGGAGAACCAATCTATTCGCGCATTCTTTAGTACTGTTGGGTCAGCACCGCCAACACTACCCGTCGAGTTCCTTGCGCAAGGTGTACGGCATCGCCGCCCTCAGTATGCTGCCGAGTGTGATTGGCGTCATGGCGATGACGCGGTGACAGTGTACCGTTTCTCTGCGACTAGGTAAGAATGTTCAAGAAAATCCTCATAGCCAATCGAGGCGAGATCGCGGTGCGCGTCATTCGCGCGTGCCACGAAATGGGGATTGCCGCGGTCGTCGGCTACTCCGACGTGGATCGCGCTGCGCTGCATGTGCGCAAGTCTGACGAAGCCTATCCCATCGGTTCTGCGGCAGCTTCCGAATCCTATCTCAACATTCCCAAAATCCTCGATGTGGCCAGGCGATCCGGCGCCGACGCCGTCCACCCCGGTTACGGATTCCTCTCCGAGAACGCGAAGTTCGCCCAGGCATGCGCCGACGCGGGAGTGAAATTCATCGGGCCAACGGCCGCCGCCATGGGGGCCATGGGATCGAAGACGCGCGCCCGCCAGGCCATGGAGAAAGCCGGCATTCCCTTTGTGCCGGGTACGTCGCGCGGCGTGGAATCGTTCGAGGAGGCCGAGCGGGTGGCCGCACGAATCGGCTATCCGGTGATGTTGAAGGCCGCGGCCGGTGGCGGTGGCAAAGGCATGCGCCTGGTGCACGCTCTAGAGCAACTGAAGTCAGCGCTTGAAGCCGCTCGCAGCGAGGCGGACCGCTCCTTCGGAGATAGCGAAGTTTATATCGAGAAGGCCATCGTGAATCCGCGGCACGTCGAAATGCAGGTGCTGGCCGACGAGCACGGCGACACGGTCTACCTGGGCGAGCGCGAATGCTCGCTGCAACGACGCCATCAGAAAGTGCTGGAAGAAACGCCATCGCCGATTGTGGATGCCGACATGCGCCGCCGGATGGGCGAAGTTGCGGTCCGCGTTGCGCAAACCGCGAACTACACGAACGCCGGCACCGTCGAGTTTCTGGTCGATGAGCGGAAGAATTTTTATTTTCTGGAGATGAACACGCGCTTGCAGGTGGAGCATCCCGTGACGGAGTTGGTCACCGGTCTCGACCTTGTCCACTTGCAGATTCGTATCGCAGCCGGTGAGAAGCTGCCATTTCAGCAAGAGGACGTGAGCATCCGCGGCCACGCCATTGAATGCCGCATTTACGCCGAGGATCCTGACAACAATTATTTTCCCAGTCCCGGCAAGATCAGCCTGCTTCAGGAGCCGTCGGGCCCCGGCATTCGCGTCGACAGCGGGATGTACGAGGGCTGGACTGTGCCCATCGACTACGATCCGTTGCTGGCCAAGCTGATTGGCTACGGTGCAGACCGGGATCAGGCCATCGCGCGGCTGACCCGAGCCCTGAGCGAATACTTTGTGGGCGGGATCAGGACGAACATTTCGTTGTTTCGCCGCATCCTGTGGAATACGGATTTTCGCGCCGGGAAACTCGATACCGGATTTCTCGACCGCATGTTGCAGCGAACCGAAGAGAAGCCGGCCGATGCGAAGGCCGCTGAAGTGGCGGCGATTGCCGCAGGCATGTTCGCTGCACTCGGCTCAACCGCAGCCATCGCAGGCGACGACAACGGTTCGGGCGCACTCGATGCAGCAGCTTCAAAATGGAAAGATGCCAGTCGTCGCGAAGGTCTGCGTTGAAGTGGTGCCATCCGTGAATCGGATTACTGGCCACTGGTTTTCATGCTCTACGACATCACCATCGACGGCAAGCATTACCGGCTTGAACTCAACCGTGCCGACGGACGCTGGTCCTGCCGCATCGATGGCCGGGACGTGGAAGTCGACGCTGTACTTGCGTGCCCGGACGTGCTCTCACTTCGCATCGGGAACATTGCCTATGAGGTGAAGTCGGAGCGTGTGGCGAACGATTTACATCTGTGGGTCGGGAGCACATGCTTCACCGTTGCAGTCCGCGACCCGCGCTCTCTGCGTGGCCGCACGCGCGCCGGGGAGGATCACGGTCCCAGGAAAATAGTCGCGCCCATGCCGGGCAAAGTTGTGCGCCTGCTGGTGCGCGAAGGCGATGACGTGGGAGCGGGATCTGGCGTGGCCGTGGTGGAGGCGATGAAGATGCAGAATGAAATCAAATCGCCGAAGAGGGGAACGATCCAGAGGATTCTAGTCAGCGAAGGCGCCGCCGTGAATGCGGGAGACGTGCTCGTGATCGTGGAGTGATTCAGGCCTACTTCGCCAGCCCATTGCTATCCAGCACCTGCTTGGCGTAGTAGTTTTCCACCTTGGCGGAGTCGCGCAATACTTCGTAGTAAGCCGCTTTCAGCAACTGCTCGCGCCTGTCGTGCAGCTGCGAGCGGATGGCTTGTTCCACCCTCGGATCGGAAAAATCGCGTTGTCCAGCCGGTTCCTTGGACACCAGCTTCACGATGCGGAATCCCATAACCTGCTTGTTGGTGGGGTTGGTCAGAGTGACGATCGGGCTGTACTGCCCCGGCTTCAGCTTGATCACTGCGTCGCGCGTGCCCGGATCGGTGTTGCGCAGTGAGGACTCTGGCAGCGTGCCCAGGTCGCCTCCGTTGCCGGAAGTTTCCGGATCTTCGGAATAATTCATGGCGAGAGTGGCAAAGTCATCGCCGCTGTCCAGCCGGTTGGAAATCATCTGGATTTTCTTGCGTGCGTCGGCCTCGTTCTGCGCCTTGTTATTCTGGTTGTGAACTTGCGGGTTGGGCACGGGCGTTACGAAAATCTGCGCCAGGTGATACTGCGGTTCGATGAGATTGAATTCCGACTTGTGGGCAGCAAAATAGTCCTTGGCATCCTGCGTGGTAACGTCAATCTTCGAAGAAACTTCCTTGTTCATCACCTTGTCCACGGTGATGGAGCGGCGGATGTCGCGCTTGAAATCCTCGAGCGTGATCTTCTTTTCCTGCAGCCGCTTGTCGAATTCCTGCTGGGAGTATGGGGACTTGATCTCGTTGAGCTTGCGGTCGACTTCTTCCTCGGTGGCCAGCAGGCCGAGTTTCTCGGCGCGGCGCATTACCATTTCATCGTCGATCAACTGGCGCAGAATGTTCAGGCGAAGAATCGTGGCCTGCTCCCCAGCGGGCCTTTGCTGGGCGCTGGCCACCTGATTGTCATAGTATTTGTCGACGTCGGATCGGAAAATTTTGCGGCCATCCACCGTGGCCATCACATCGCCGTTAACTTGTGACTTGCAGCCCAGCAGCGCCGCCAGCGCGATACAGACAATCAGTAGTGCCGCAAGCCGGGCAAAGTCCGCATTTCGTTTCAAAAGAGTTTCTCCCCCACATTGACGATCTGAAGTGCACTTGGAATGCACAAATGGCCCAATCAACATTTGACCCACTGCGCCACAATCATTTGGAAGCCGGCGCCGCAGCGGCGGCATGCTCAGGTACTGGCAGGTTGGCATCCTTCAGGGCGTGATCCAGCGCCGCGCGCATCTGGCTGACAGACTGGGCTCCCTCGAGCTTTTCTCCGTTAACGAACATGGTGGGCGTGGCTCCTTCCACTCCGATCCCTTCCGCCTCTTTCATGGACGCCTTAACCGCACTCTCATCCTGCGCCTTGATGCAGGACTGCAACTTCACAACGTCAAGATTGTGTTTCTGACCCTGCAACAGCGTGATCTTGTCGACCGCTTCCAACCGCGCTCCGGGCGTCTTTTCGCTGCTCACCTCGTGCTGGTTGGCATGAATGTAATCGGCGAAATCCCAATAGGCATCGCCGTTCTGTACCGCCAGGCAATTGGCATCCACAGCCGCATGCATCGCCCAGGGATGGATTTCCAGCAGCGGATAGTCCTTGTAGATGAAGGTAACCCGGTCGCCGTATTCTTTCAGAATCTCAGGAAACAATGTCTGGTGCATGCGGGAGCAGAACGGGCACTCGAAATCGTCGAAATTCACCAACACGACTTTGGATGCCTTCGCTCCCCGCGTAGGCCGCCCGTTGGTGTCGATCTTGCTCATGATCTCCGCGAAGGGATCCTTGTTTAGATCAAACTTGGTCAGCCGCATCATGGAGGACCGGTCCTTGGAAACCAGAAAGGTGAGGTCCTGGTTCTTTCCACCGCCATCCACGGTTACGGTCACGGAGTCGTAGTTGGGAAATTCGGAACTGGGCGAAGGCGTCCCAACCAAAATGTGGACCTCGGGAGGAACCTTGTAGAAGGAGCGGATCTGACGCTCAATCTTCTGGGTTAATTCGGGGGAAGCAGATTGGGCAACACAGCCCAGACAAACCACAAGCAGGAGAAGAAAAGAGCGCCGAATTAGATTCACCAAAAACCGCCTCAATATCACAAGTTGAGGCTCGATTATCTCACAGCGCGCCGCGGGACGCAGGGACGTGAGGGCCGGAAACCGCGCGAGAACGAGAGAATTCGGCTAGGCCCGACGGCACTGGCTTCTTCAACCTGTCCGCCGGAACAAACCCTCCGCCGGCAGCAGAGCGTTCATCGATCCGGACCGGAAGCCCTCTAGATCGAGGGTCACGAACTTGAAGCCCAGCCCTTTGAATATTCTCGTGAACTCCAAGGCCATGGCGGGATCGAGCGCTCGCTCAAGGTCCTCGCGAGCGATCTCAATGCGGACAATCTCTCCATGATGACGCACGCGGAGTTGCCGGAAGCCCAAGGCCCGCAGTGCGTCTTCACCCTTTTCTACTGTGTCGAGCGCCTCCCGCGTAACCGGCCGGCCATATTCGATGCGGGACGAGAGGCAAGCGGACGCGGGCTTGTCCCAGATACGCAGTCCAGCGTTCCGCGCGAGTAGTCGAATTTCTTCTTTACTGAGCCCCGCATCCAGCAGCGGAGCCACAACATGGTGCGCGCTCGCTGCCTTCTGGCCGGGACGGAAGTCGCCTTGGTCGTCGAGATTCACTCCATACGCGATGGCATCGAAGCCGCGTGCCTGCCGGAGTTCTTCCATCAGCGTGAAGAGTTCATCTTTGCAGAAGAAACAGCGCTGGGCATCGTTGCGGACGTACTCGGGGCGATCGAGTTCCGCGGTCGGGACCACTTCCAGCGGAATCGCCCGCTCGCGGGCAAAGGCGATCGCATCCCCAAGTTGGGTGCGTGCCAGGCTGGGGGAGTCGGCGATGATTGCCAGCATACTGTCTCCCAAGGCCTGATGCGCAGCCCAAGCGAGGTAGGCGGAATCCACGCCGCCGGAATAGGCGACGAGGGCGCGGCCCAGGGTGCGCAGGTGCGCTTGCAGCGATATGCGTTTCGCTTCCAGGTCTACTCCCGCGGCCGACATGCACACTATGTTAGCAGGAACTCCGTGCGTGATCATGCCACTTGTCTTCTGTTTACTAGCCACTGACCACTGCTCTCAGTACAGCCGCTCCTGCCGCCGCAAACTGCCGAAACCGCCGATATTGGCCAGTGAGAACGTGAAGCGAAACAGGTTTTCGTTGCGTACATTGGCCACTGAGTAGCTGCGGTATTCCATGGTCATGCCGCAGCAATCCCAGTTGTAGGTGGTCTGGGCGCTGACGAACTGCAACACTTTGCTCTCCGCGTCGAACCCGAAACTGCTGGCGGCGCTGAAGCCGCGCTTGTTAAAGCGGCCGTATCCCAGGGCCGCGCGAAACTGGTTGAAGCGCGCCGGGGAAGCCGCACTCGAGGACAATGGCACGGTCTGCGCGGGTATTTGCAGAAAGGCGTCGCCACCGCCAATGGTGACCTGACCGATGTGGTAGTTAGCCAGCAGGGTGCTGGCGTTGACGCGATTGTTTTGGAAGTCGTAGTCCATATCCCATTCGACCTCTGTGCGGGAGCTCGTTTCCACGCGTAGCCGCGAGACCAGTGGTGAAAGATGGCGCGGTTGAGTGAGAAACGCTATGCCCGTGAGGTCGGCCGTGGTGGTGAATACATTGCGCTGGCCGGGAATGAGCGCTCCACCGAAGGTGGGATCGAGGAAATATTTCTGCGCCAGATCCCAGGTCAAGACCTCGCGAACCTGCGGCCCGGCCTGGCACGGGGGGTTGGCCAGCGTGCTGGGATGCTGCCAGGGAATGATCGACTCCGGTGCCGGGCCACCTACGTTAAGCGACGACATGATGGGGTCGCAATCCTCCGGCTTCGCCGAAGTTCGCTTGGCGTAGAGACGCGTCACAAAGCCATACTCGACCTCATGAGTATCGGTGAGGATGTCGCGTTCGTCGAACTTCAGAACCTTGGCGAAGTTGTTTACGCCGGTCACGAAGCGATAAGTGGCGCGCGGCTCGATTACATGCTTCCACTTTCGTCCCAGGAATTCCTTGTCGAATACGCGCTCCAAGGCCGGTGGACGCAGTTCCACAGCTGTCTCCAGGGCTTGGCGGTTAATAGGATCGCTCACTGCCAGCGCAGCGCTCTTGCCGATTGCTGGAATGAGCCTTTCGCTGTAGTAGGCCTCATGCACCGTCAGTTCGGGACGCAAAGACCATCCTCGAAACAGCAGCGGCAAAGAGATTTCCGGGCTCAGATCGAATCGCTCGACTAGGTTCCCGGTCCGGAAAGCTGGCGTGCAAGACTGAAGGAACCCCGTGCACGTGCCCAGTTGGGGCTCGCTGCGCGACAATCCTGCGGCCGAGGCGTCGAACGACCAATAGAGCGGCGTGTGCGGCAGTTGCCGGTCCACACTGGAGGAATCAAAGCTGGGGGCGTGCGAGATCGTGATTACTTGCCCCGGAATCGTGCTCAGGAAGTTCTGGTAGCGTTCTACAAATCCGTTGAAGTTGAAACCGTTCGGCGACTTTGACAGAAAAGCCTGTGACTTCACCTCCGAATACACCGCCTGGCTGAAAACCTCGTTAAAGGCCAGGCGGAAGAGAAACGAGCTCAGGTAGTCGATGTTGGCCACCCCGCGGAAGCCGTCGATGGTGCCGGCGGAGTTCAGCCGCACGTTCTCCCCGCCTTCTTTGACGATTGGCGTTCCGATGCCGCGGTCAATTACCCCAAAGTAGTTCAGGTCCACGTAAGACGTTTCGCTGGGCCGAGCGCGAAACTCTCCCCGCTGCGACCAGCCGCGCTTGGAAAAGTACTCGGCGCCCAGGGTCGCATCCATCATGCGGTTGATGGCCCAGTAGTAGGCATCGCCGATGACGTTACCCTTGGTGGAGGATCGAGCGATCGAGGGCATCAGGAAACCGGACTGGCGGGATTCCTTCTCCACTGGATGAGTCGCGAACGGAAAGTACAGGATGGGAAGCCCGTGCAGAATGAATGTGCTGCGGTAGATTTTGGCATTGCCGCCCACGTCGACAATCACCTTGCGAGCGTCGAATTGCCACATGGGGTGCGGCAACTCGCAGGTCGTGATGGTGCCGTCGTAGACCAGGTAGTGCTCGGGACTGGTTTTATCGACCATCTTCCCGGTGAAGGCGAAGGGAGCGGTAGAAGTCAGGATCACCCGGTTGTCGTGAAAGCGCAGGCCGGTTGTCCCTGTGACATCGTAGAAGCGTCCGGTTTCCAGTTCCAGATTGTAGGTACCGTGCGAGGCGCGAATATGGTCGTCATTGGGACCGCCGTCGAGCGCGAAGTGTCCGTTGGCGGTGGCTTCTTTGGTGTCGGAGTTGTAGGTGGCTTCGTCCGCCCGCAGCACATAGGTTCCGTAGTAGATCTCAACCGCCCCGTGCAGCTTGTAGACGGAGCCTTCCTCCTCCTGCTGAATGGCGCAGATTGTGTCGACATTTCCCGTTTCCTTCTGCGCTGCAGCTGCGAGGGCGCAGGGCGTTTGAGGAGGCACTGATTTTTCCGGCGGAGCGCCGGCGCGCGCCGTCACCGGGGCGGCCTCCACAGGCGGCAACTGGCTGGTAACTATTGGCGGCACGAGAAGAAGGTGACAAAGCACCGCCGCCGTGATAAGGAATCTGTTGCGAAGAGTCATCGGAACAAGATCGCCGAACAAGATCGTCTGAAGCACGGACAAAACGCTTCGGACACTTCTACCGGCAGCAGTCGTGGTGAACTTAGCACGGCCATGCCTTGGGAGGCAAAGCCGCCCGAAGTGTTGGATTCCGGTGCCGCCTTCGTGGTTATCTGAGCGCGTTATCCGGCGTGGTTATTGGCCGGCTCTAGAGTTCTGGTTAGCTCGTTAAGACTGTGATTCATGCCTTGTCCGCTTTGTGGTGACATCTGCCGCTGCTCTTCCGACGCGAATACGGCCACTTCGCC
The DNA here is from genome assembly GCA_035566655.1 of Candidatus Dormiibacterota bacterium. Taxonomy (GTDB): domain Bacteria; phylum Acidobacteriota; class Terriglobia; order Terriglobales; family Acidobacteriaceae; genus Sulfotelmatobacter. Next base: position 38,571 of record DATMQT010000063.1, on the reverse strand, counting down.
GCACTGGCTGTCCGATGCGATCACGGATACGGCCGCACCGCGCGCCGAAGCAGAAACATCAGCCGCGGAGGCGCCGAGCCTGGTTCCCACGGAGGAAGCTGCTACCTACGGCAACGACCCTGCGCCTGAGGACTCTCCGGTCTGGCGCCAGGAAGTCGCGGCCCGCCTGAACCGTTATCAGGCCCGCCGCAAGCCGCGCCCGCCCCGCTACCCGTCGCTGCAGCTGCGTTTTGAAGAAGAGGATCCGACTCCCGCTGTAACCGGCAGTCCGGTCGAGGCTCCCACGTTTTCGCGGAGGACCACAGCTTCCAATCAGGCGCTGGCGCTCGATAGCTTCACCGACAGCTCCGCTCATCCGGTTGAAACTGCAGCATCGGTCCCGCTGGCGTTGTATGGGGCCGAAGTCTCGCAGGAGACAGCGGCACTCCACCTTGCCAACGAACTGCCCCAGCATCCCGCTCCAGTCCCAAGCACAGCCCCGACAGCAAAGATTATCGAGTTCCCGCGCTCCTGGACGCCCACGCCGCCCCCGCTTGACGAACTGGCCGAGCCGGTCTTAGATCGTGAGCGTCCTCGCATTCTGGAAGCGCCTGAAGTTGCCCCGCCGCCGCCGGCTCTGGGCGGAATCACAATTGAACCTACTCAGCAGCCGGAACTGGAGAAGCGCCCGGGCATCGACATCCCGCTACAGAGTGTGCCCCTGGCGCGGCGCATTCTCGCAGCTGCCGTCGACGCTGTCATCATCGCCGCGGCTGGCGCTCTTTTCGGTTTCATTTTCTGGAAGGTGACTGCGATCCGTCCGCCGCGACTCCAGATCATCGGCCTCGCTGCCGGGTTGTCCGGCCTGTTCTGGGCCGCTTATCAATACCTGCTTCTGGTGTACTCGGGAACCACGCCTGGACTGCTACTGGCGCAACTCGAATTGGCTCGCTTCGACGGAAGCGCCGCCGGCCGCCGCTTTCGCCGCTGGCGCGTCCTCGCCTCATATCTCTCGGCCGCCTCACTCGGCATGGGCTACGCCTGGGTCTTTCTCGACGAAGACGCTCTCTGCTGGCACGACCGCGTCACGCATACTTACCTGGCACCGAAGAAGTGAGCCTCGACGCACTCCCCGCGTTCCCCTATGCTATCTTCAATAGGTTTACCCTGATAAACGGTTCGCCCATTCTTTAGGCATGGCTACATCCGCAGGTTCCAAACCGGCCATTAAGGTCTTCGTCGCTACGACGGTGATGTTGACCTTCATCTCGTTCTGGCGGGCCTCCGCCATTGTTCTCTCCGACCTCGCATCTTCCGCTTACTACGCGGGTGGCGATGCTGAAAAGGTCATCGGGAAGAGCGCGCCCTGGTTCATTCTCGCGGTCATGTTGTTTAGTTATTGCGTGCGGGCGCTTTACATCGAATCCAGCAGCATGTTCGTCCGCGGCGGCGTTTACCGCGTTGTTAAGGAAGCCATGGGCGGAGGCCTGGCCAAGTTCTCCGTCTCGGCCCTGCTTTTCGACTACGTGCTGACCGGCCCAATCAGCGCCGTCTCCGCCGGACAATATCTGGCGGGCTTCATCAAGGACCTTGGGCGGCAGTTTCTGCATCGTGACCTGCAATTTTCCGATGATTATTTCGCCGCGGTATTGGCCGTGATCGTGGTGGGCTATTTCTGGTGGAAGAATACCCAGGGCATGCACGAGTCCAGCCAGAAGGCTCTCCAGATCATGGCGATCACTACGGTGATGGTGGTGATTTTGCTCATCTGGTGCACCATCACCGTTCTGCGCGCGCCGGTGCAGTTGCCACCCAACCCGCTGCACGCGGGCGTGATTCCGCTGAATAAAGAATCGCTGGGCTGGCTGTATGGAACCTGGTTCAGCCACATCACCTGGATTATTCTTTTCGTTGGCTTCGGGCACTCGGTCTTAGCCATGTCCGGCGAAGAGACTCTCGCCCAGGTCAACCGCGAGATCGAACATCCCAAGCTGAAGAACCTGGAGAAGACCGGGTTGGTCATTTTCATCTACAGCCTGCTGTTTACCTCACTGGTTTCGTTCTTCGCGGTGATGATCATCCCCGACAAGGTCCGCCCGGATTATTTTGCCAACCTCATCGGTGGCATCGCCATGTATCTGGTTGGGCCGACCAGCCTGAAGCTGCTCTTTCACGGCTTCGTCGTACTGGTGGGCGTGCTCATCCTGGCAGGAGCGCAGAACACTTCCATCGTGGGCGCGAACGGGGTGCTGAATCGCGTCGCGGAAGACGGCGTGCTCACCAGTTGGTTCCAGAAGCCGCATCACCGCTTCGGCACCAGTTACCGCATCATCAATCTGATCGTAGGCCTCCAGTTGCTGACCATCATTCTCAGCCGCGGCAACGTCTACATGCTGGCCGCGCTCTATGCCTTCGGCGTGATCTGGAGCTTCGCCATGAAGTCCGTCGCCGTGCTCGTGCTGCGCTACACCGAGCCAGGGAACCGGGCATGGAAGGTTCCTGGCAACCTTCACATCGGCAAGACGGAAGTTCCCGTGGGATTGATTCTTATTTCCGCAGTGCTGCTCATCACTGCGGTCGTGAATCTATTCACAAAGTACGAAGCCACCATCGCGGGAGTGATTTTCAGCGCCGTTTTCTTCACCATCTTTACGATCTCTGAGCACCACGTCACCAAGGAGCGCCACGGCAAACCCGAACAGCTCGACCAGTTCCGCGTCTATGGCAACCAGGAACTGGGCAGCGGCGCCATGGGCGTGCGTTCCGGGAACATTCTGGTTGCGGTGCGCGATCCCCGCAATCTCTACTACCTGCGCCAGGTGCTCGCCCATACCAATACGGTCCAGCAGGATGTGGTGGTGATGAGTGCGCGCCTCTATCATCGCGAGCCCAGCTTCGGCGGCAGCTCGGTCATGGAAGCCAGCCAGGTCTTCGACCACTACGAGCAAGAACTCTTCACCGCGGCCGTGGCCGTAGCCGAGAAAGAAGGTAAGCCGATTTCTCTGCTGGTGGTCCCGGCCACCGACGTCTTCGATGCCATCATGGTGACCGCGCAGCGGCTCGATTCCTCCCGCGTGATCTGCGGACTCTCGAACAAGCTCACCGCCGATGAGCAAGCCAAGCTCACCGGCGACGCCTGGGAGCGCATGCCGGAGCCCCGCCCTCGCGTCTGCCTGGAAGTCTGCGCTCCCGATGGCACGGTGCGCGAGTACACCATCGGCCCGCACACCCCGCGCATGCGTCCGCAGGATGTCGAACTCATGCACAAGCTCTGGCTCGACATCACCACCGATCCCAAGTACGCCGGAGCCCACCACTACCACATCGTGGCCCTGGCGTTGGAAGAGTTACAACGCGAGTTGAGCACCGAACAGCGTGCCCAGCTTCTGCAAAAACTGCAGGAAGAGATGCGCCGCTCGGGTGATGGGCCGAAAAACTAGATCTGCCACGGATTCACGCGGATTTTAACGGATGAACCCAGCGTTGCTTTATCGGGTTGATCCGTGTAATCCGTGGCCAAGGAGGGTGTTCTCGTTTATCTCTTACCGCTTCAGCAGACCTTCCAGCGAAGCCCGCAACTCCCGATAGCGAAACGGATACCCACTGGAGATCAGCTTCACGGGCTCCACTTGCTGGCTTCCGAGCAGCAGTTCCTCGCCCATCTCCCCGAAGACCGTTTTCACCACGAACGCCGGCATGGGAAAGATTGCCGGACGCGACAGCACGCTGGCTAGCGTAGCCGCAAACTCCGCGTTCCTGACGGGCTTCGGCGCGACCATGTTCACAGGCCCCTGTATCAAATCGTTCTTCAAAATGTGATGAATCGCGCCCACCATGTCCTGCACATCAATCCAGCTCATCCACTGCTGCCCGTTTCCGGTTCGTCCGCCCAGGCCGAGCTTGAATGGCAAAAGCATCGCTCCGAGCGCGCCGCCTTTGGGGCTGAGCACGATTCCCGTCCGCAGGTGCGCGGTTCGAATATCGGCTTGCACCGCAGCCGTGGTTGCTTCCTCCCACTCCTGGCAAGCGTCAGCCAAAAATCCCGCACCCGGCGCGCTTGCTTCGGAGAGCATTTCGTCGCCCCGATTGCCGAAGAAACCAATCGCCGACCCGGAAACAAAAACTTTTGGCTTATCTTCCGCGCGAGCCAGAGCCTGCGCCAGATTCAATGTCCCGGCTACGCGGCTGTTCCGAATCTTCTCTTTCTTGGCCGCCGTCCAGCGTCCCAAAATGCTTTCGCCCGCGAGGTGAATTACGGCGTCGAATCCGGAAACCGACTCGGGCGCAAGCGGCGCCGCCGGGTCCCAGGCCACCTGCCCCGCCCCCGCAGCCGTGCCGCGCACCAGCCGCACTACAGACCATCCACTCGTACGCAGCGAAGGCAGAAGAGCGGCTCCAATCGGCCCCGACACCCCGCTCACCAGAATTCTCGAATTCATGGCCACCGGATGCAACTTTAACAGTTCGCCAAGCGTCCCAACAAACTCAAGATCAATTTGAAACCTTCGTAACGGGTGAAATCCGAAAAGGCTCGATACTTTATCTGCATACCTGCATAACTGCCTAGCCTGTGGAACCCAGTGGGGACGTTTCATGTAATCTTATTGCACGGTCCTCCTGCCGGGGCACGACGGACCCGCATCCAACCCCAAGGGGCCGGTAGCGATGCGGGCGGGACGAGAAGTCTATTGATGGCGTTTTCATATAAGGCCGCTCTCCTGGCTCTCGCACTTGGCTCTCTGAGCTGGGCCTCGGCGTGCATTGGGCAAACCGCCGATCAAGGACCCGCTCCTCCGCGGGGAACTGTCACCGGAACCATCGTCGATGCCACCGGAGCCGTCGTAGCCGCCGCCCACGTAACACTTACGCAGGCCGATCAGTCTACAAGCCAGGAAGTATCATCCGGTGACAAGGGTCAGTTCACGTTTACGAATGTTGCCCCCGGCGCGTTTCAGCTAGCCGTGAAGGCGGCGGGCTTCGCTCCGGGAACATCCTCGGGTACCCTGCTTCCCGGAGAGGTCCACACGGTTCCGCCGATTGCCCTGGCCGTCGCCACCAATGTCACCGACGTGGAGGTCGCACTTTCTCCCACCCAGGTGGCCGAAGAGCAAATCAAAGACGAAGAGAAGCAGCGCATCATCGGCATCGTCCCAAACTTTTACGTCACCTACGATTCCCACGCGCTTCCCCTGAACTCAAAACAGAAATTCAAGCTGGCCACTAAAACGGTGATCGATCCCTTTACGTTCCTGGTGGTGGCGGGCACTGCGGGGATCGAGCAGGCGCAAAATCATTTCATCGAATACGGCCAGGGCGTGCAAGGCTACGGTAAGCGCTTCGGCGCCACCTATGCCGATACCGTCTCCAGTACGTTTATTGGAGGCGCCATCTTGCCATCGCTATTTAAACAGGATCCGCGTTACTTCTATAAAGGAACTGGTAGCACGCCCTCGCGGTTCATGTACGCCATTCGAATGTCGGTAATTTGCAAAGGCGACAACGGACGCTGGCAGTTCAACTACTCGAACGTTCTAGGCAGCCTGGCCGCCGGAGGTATTTCCAATCTCTACTACCCATCCCTCGATCGCGACAGCGCCGAACTGACCTTCGAAAACGCCGCCATCGGCCTAGCCTCCAATGCAGTGACCAACGTTCTCCAGGAATTCATAGTCCGCAGACTAACCCCGCACGCGAACCACCCCCCGGCCCAGCAGTAAACGGCTTTCGCCTCTCTCCACGGGCTATAATCCTGCATGGCGAGCTTGCGCCAACAGATCGCGACCACCGCTCTCACGCTCACCAAGTTCCGCGAGCTGATGAAGCGGATTCAGGAAAACCGTCCGCAGGACGATCTCTCGATCGTCAAGAAAGCCTACGACTACTCCCTGAAGCACCATGAAGGCCAGACCCGCGCCTCGGGCGAGCCTTACCTGGTGCATCCGCTCGAAGTAGCGCTGGTGCTTGCCGAGATGAAGATGGACCCGGTCGCCATTGCGGCCGGGCTGCTGCACGATTCGGTGGAAGACACCTCGGTGACCATCGTTGACATCCGCAAGGAATTTGGCGAGCAGGTCGCCCACATTGTCGAGGGCGTCACCAAGATCAGCAAGATAGATTTCGCCACGCGTGAAGAAGCGCAGGCTGAGAACTTGCGCAAGATGATGCTGGCCATGGTCGATGACATCCGCGTGGTGCTCATCAAACTCGCCGACCGGTTGCACAACATGCGCACGCTCGAGCATCTCGATCCCGAGCGCCAACGGAAGATTGCCGAGGAGACGCTTGAGATCTACGCCCCTATTGCGCACCGGCTGGGCATGGGAAAGATTCGCGGCGAACTCGAAGACCTCGGCTTTCTTTTTCTCGACCCGGCCGGCTACGAGCAGGTGGAGAAGGCGGTCAACGCGCGGCGCAAGCAGGGTGAAGCTTTCCTCGCGAAGATGCAGGGGATCATCAACGACAAGCTGAAAGAGGCGGGTATCCAGGCCAGCGTGGAGAGCCGCATCAAGCGCCTGTTCAGCATCCACAAGAAGCTCCAGCGGCAGCGCATTTCCGTCGATCAGGTCTACGACTTGTTTGCCATGCGCATCATCACGCGCTCGTTACAGGATTGCTACGCCGTGCTCGGGATCATTCACAACATTTGGCGGCCGGTGCCGGGGCGCATCAAGGATTTCATCGCCATGCCGCGGCCCAATTTCTATCAGTCGCTGCACACGTCCGTGATCACCGAGGATGGAACGCCGTTTGAAATCCAGATTCGTACCGAAGAGATGCACAAGATGGCGGAGGAAGGCATCGCGGCGCACTGGAAATACAAGGACGGTCCGGTCTCGGCGCAGGACGAGCAGCGGCTGGCCTGGCTGCGGCAGGTGGTCGAGTGGCAGCGCGATGTCAGCGATCCCAACGAATTTCTTTCGGCGCTGAAGGTCGATCTTTATCCCGAAGAGGTTTACACCTTCACACCCAAGGGCAAAGTTGTGGTGCTGCCGCGCGATGCCACGCCGATCGACTTCGCTTACACCATCCACACTGAGGTTGGCCACACCTGTATTGGGGCCAAGGTGAACGGACGCATGGTGCCACTGCGCCACAAGCTGCATTCCGGAGACATTGTCGAGATCCTCACCCAGGCAGGCCACAAGCCCAGCCGCGACTGGCTCGGACTGGTCAAGTCGTCGCGCTCGCGCAACAAGATCAAGCACTGGCTCAACGTCCATCAACGCGAGCGCTCCATTGAAATTGGACACAAGCTGATCGAGAAGGAGGCGCGCAAGTACCGCATCGCTTTCAAAGAAATCAAAGATGAAGAGTTGCTGAAAGTTGCCGGCGGTTACGGGCTGGGCAAAGTCGATGACCTCATGTCCGGCATCGGCTACGGAAAATATTCTGCACGGCAGGTGCTGGCGCGGCTATTGCCGGCGGGCGCGACGCCTTCGATGGCGGGCGACATTGAAGCCGAGGGACTCTCGGACAAGCCAGGGGCGATCGCCAACGTGGTGCGCCGTGTGTTTGGCGATCACAACGCCATCATGGTGAAAGGCCAGGGTGACATGCTGGTCTACCGCGCGCGCTGTTGCAATCCGATCCGCGGAGAAGCCATCGTCGGCTACATCACGCGCGGCAAAGGAGTGGCGGTGCATGCGGTGAACTGCCCGAACGTGACCAACCTGATGTATGAGCCGGAACGGCGCATCGATGTGGAGTGGGGCCGCGACGAGAGCACACCCACTGCCTACTCGGTCAAGCTCACGGTTTATTGCGATGACCGCTTCGGCATGCTGAAAAGCATTACTAGCGTGATCGGCGATGCGCAGAGCAACATTCGCAACATAGGGGCGCGCACCGAAAACAGCCAGGCCAGCGTGGAGATCGTGCTCGACATCTCGGACCTGAAACACTTGGAACAGATTATGGCCGGACTGCGGAAAATTCCCGGCGTGCATGAGGTACAGAGGCTGCAAAAGATATAAGAGCAAGGCAGTTGCCAGCCGCCGGACCAGTAGACCTTAGCTCAGTTGATTTCATCTTAGTCGAACGTCCCTAAAGCATTGACCTGGACACCAATCCGGCAGTTTGACTTGATCCGCGCGCATCTGCGTTAATTAACCAGCGGAGGATTCATGCGCGAAGTTGTTTCTACGAAAGACGCTCCTCAGGCTATCGGGCCGTACTCGCAGGCCATCAAGGCGAATGGATTTGTATTCACGTCCGGGCAGATCGCTATTGATCCGGCTACGCAGCAAGTTGTGGCGGGGGACGTGGCCGCGCAGACGGATCGCGTGCTGCGCAATCTGTCGGAGGTTCTGGAAGCCGCGGGCAGCGGGCTGGGAAAAGTTGTGCGCTCGACCGTGTTCCTGAAGAACATGAGCGACTTCGCCGCTATGAACCAGGTCTATGGGAAGTATTTCAGCTCAGGTCCGCCGGCGCGGTCTACCGTGGAGGTCGCGCGACTGCCTAAGGATGTGCTGGTGGAGATTGATGTGATCGCGATGGTGTGAGAAAAATCTTCAACACAAAGGCACGGGGGAGCGCAGGGTAGCCCGAGTGCCTTCGTGTCCCTTTGTGGTTAAGATGGGATCGAAGGAGGTAGAAATGACGAAGTACGTTGTGGTTGTTGCGATCATTCTCGCAATAATGATCTTCGTCCGGGCGCAAGGCCAGACGAATAAGCCCATTCGCTCCGTTCCTCCCAATACCGCCGCGCCAACCAAAGTCACCGGCGACGGAGTGAAAACGGATTCCGGGCTGATGTATTGGGACATCCGGGTGGGCAATGGACTGGTTGCGAAAGAGGGTAGCCACGTGCGCGTGCACTATACCGGCTGGCTCACCACCGGAAAGAAGTTCGACAGCTCGGTGGATGCGGGGAAGCCGCTCGATTTCACCATCGGCAACGGCGAGGTCATCAAGGGATGGGAAGAGGGAGTTGCAGGGATGCGAGTCGGCGGCAAGCGCCAGTTGCGCATTCCACCCGCTCTGGGCTATGGCGCCGACGGGACGCCGGGTGGACCAATCCCGCCAAACGCCACGCTCATCTTCGACCTGCAGCTCTTGGGTGTGCAGTAGAAGAGCAGAGCACCACCGCAGAGGACGCTGAGTACGCGGAGGACTTCGGGCGTTTTGCTAAGGGGATAAATCTTAGACGGCTGGTCGCGAGGATCGTGCCCCAGCATCACCGAGGCCCAAAAATTCCTCAGAGTACTCGGCGTCCTCTGCGGTTATGGTTGGACTTACGCCTTGACCACTTTGCCGCTGCGAATGCAGGACGTGCATACGCGCATCCGCTTGGTGGTGGCGCCGACGCGGGCGTGCACCGGACGCAAATTGACGTTCCAGCGCCGCTTGGTGACGTTGTGGGCGTGGCTGATGCGGTTGCCTGATTGCGGCTTCTTGCCGCAAATATCACACTGTTGAGCCATGACTGCTGTCGATCCTTTCAGAGGCTTTGCCGGATAATGACTGGATAATGACCGGAAACACCTATTCTAACGGATTCCGGCCCTAAACGACAATTCGCCTTGGTTGAGCCGGTCGAGGTAGACTAACGGGCGTGCCTTTCGCGGCAAAGCTGCGGCACGGCGAGGAGTACGACAGCCTATGTTAAATCGTGGAAAAGTGACTCTAGTGGAAAGCGCGGTGGTCCTGGCATTGATGGGGATTCTGGCGGGAGCGATTGGCGGCCTCGCCATTGGAATGGTTACCAGTCCTAAGTCGGCGGCCACATCGGGCACCCACTAGCGCGAATCCCTCGCACCGCACCGGCCATACATTCCTCGTATGCGATACTGAAGCCATGCAGTCCCCGCTTCAGGCGCCTACGGCGGCTACGGACCCCAAGTCGGTGAAGGTGAACCTTACGACCGGTGCGGGTGTGGACATCGAATGGGGTGATGGCCACGTTTCCCACTACGATTTTGTTTACCTCCGCAACGCCTGTCCTTGCGCCATGTGCAACGAAGAGCGCGACAAAGCTAGACGCAAGCCGGGTGAGCCTCCGAAACTTGCCCCTGGCGCTCTGCCGATGTTCAAACCCGCGGCCAAGCCGGTTTCCGCCGAAGGCATGGGGAAATATGCCATCCGGTTCAAGTGGAATGATGACCACGACCTCGGAATCTACTCGTGGAAATTCCTGCGCGAAGTCTGTCCCTGTGAGGAGTGCAAAGCGCTGGGAACCGAGGCGTAGGGCCGAGGCGCGCCGCGATGCAAGAGGGCAAATTCAGCAAGACCGCGCGTCGGGTGGCGATTCGACGGGCCGCGCACCAGCTTCTTGACCAGCCTAGAGTCCTCGACGACCCGCTGGCGTTGCGCATCATTGGCTCCGAAGCTGAGGAGGCGCTGCGATCCGATCCGAAGGAAGACCATGCCTTTTCCCGCGCGTTCCGGGCGTTCATGGCGGCGCGCAGCCGCTACACCGAAGACGAACTCGCCCGTGCCGTTGAGCAGGGCGTGAAGCAGTATGTTGTTCTCGGCGCCGGACTCGATACTTTTGCCTACCGCAACCCTCACGCTGGACTCCGAGTGTTTGAGGTGGACCATCCCGACACGCAAGCCTGGAAGCGCGAGCAATTGCAGGCGGCTGATATTGAGATTCCGGCTTCTTTGACCTTTGTGCCCATCGACTTCGAGCGGCAAACTCTAGCAGATGGGCTGGCGCAGTCCAGATTTGACGCGAATGCGGCGGCGTTTTTCTCCTGGCTGGGCGTGACGCCTTACCTCACGCGCGCAGCTTGCTTGACCACGTTGAGCTTCATTGCGAAGATGCCTGCGGGCAGTGGTGTGGTGTTTGATTTTGCAGTGGACCCAGTTCTGCTGAATGCGGGTCAGAGACAGGCGCTGGATGCATTGTCTCAGCGCGTGGCCCGGTATGGAGAGCCGTTTCAACTGTTCTTCGATCCAGGAAAATTGCAAGACGACTTGAAGAGCGTGGGATTTCGCTGCACTGAGTTTCTGCAGGGCAAGGAACTTAACGCGCGGTATTTCAAAGACCGCACAGATGGGTTGCTGGTGCGCGGAGGGCTGGGGCATTTGATGGGGGCTTGGGTGTAGCGTCGCGTTACAACTGCGACGGACAATCGTATGTTCGAAATCCTGTAAAATTGAATCATCAGCTCCGGAGCCACTTCCGCATTGTCGTTTCTCGATCAACTCAACCCGCAGCAGCGCGAGGCCGTCGAAACTACCGAGGGGCCCGTGCTGATCCTCGCCGGCGCGGGGAGCGGGAAGACGCGCGTTATCACCTACCGCATCGCTTACCTGATCGAGAACATGAGGGTGATGCCAGAATCCATTCTGGCGATGACTTTCACCAACAAGGCCGCCGCCGAGATGGGCGAGCGCGTCGAGAAACTGGTCGGCGGGCTGAGCATCGCCAAGCCGGTCATTTCGACGTTTCATTCGTTCTGTGTGCGTGTTCTTCGCCGCGACATTGAGGCGATGCAGATCCCTTCTGCCACGCCCGGGCAGCCGCCACTTGGCCATACGAAGAAGTTTGTTATCTACGACGAGAGCGATCAGCAATCGGTGGTGAAGTCGGTGATGAAGAGGCTTGGGCTCGACGACAAGCAGCTCACCCCGCGAACCGTGCTGGGGCGCATCTCCTGGGCTAAGAATCACATGCTTGATCCGCAGGAGCTTTACCTGCAATCGGCTGATCCCAAGAACGAAAAGATTGCGCATCTGTTCGAGGAATACCGCAAGGAGCTGCGCAAGGCCAACGCCCTCGATTTCGACGATCTTCTCCTGGAAGCTACGCGGCTGCTGAAAACCGCCGCGCCTGTGCGCGAGTACTACAACCGCCGATTTCAGTATTTGCTGATCGACGAATACCAGGACACGAACCGTCCGCAGTACGAACTCATGCGCATGCTTGCGGGCGAGCGCCACAATGTTTGCGCGGTTGGCGATGAAGACCAGTCGATTTATTCCTGGCGTGGGGCGGACATCCGCAACATTCTCGAGTTTGAAAAAGACTTTCCAGAGGCGAAGATCATCCGCCTGGAACAGAATTACCGTTCCACGCAGAATATTTTGCAGGCGGCGTCGTCCGTGGTGGCGAACAACATCCGGCGCAAGGGCAAGAACCTCTGGACTTCGCGCCAGGGCGGTACCAAGATCGGCTACTACGAAGCTCCGGACGGCGAGAACGAAGCGCTTTTCGCCGCCGACCACATCGCGAAATATCTGCGCGAGGTCGGTCGTGCTGAAAGCTCCCGCGGCGAGACGCCGCGCGCCGCCGTGCTCTACCGCACCAATTCCCAGTCGCGTCTGTTTGAAGAAGCCATGCGACGCTATGGACTCAAGTACAAAGTGGTCGGAGGGTTTTCGTTCTACGAGCGTGCCGAGGTCAAAGACCTGGTCTCGTATTTGAAAGTGATCCAGAATCCGGACGACTCCATCTCGCTGCTGCGCGTAGTCAATACGCCGACCCGCGGCATCGGCAAAGGCACCATCGACACCCTCGAACGCCTTGCGCTCGAAACAGGCCTGTCCTTGTGGGGCGCGCTCGGGGAAGCGATCCGCCGGCAACTCCTGCCTTCGCGCGCGGTGGCGTCGCTGAAAAACTTCCAGCAACTTATTCTGGACGCGCAAGCGATGCTCGCGGGAACGTTCACCGAGCAACTGGAAGGGACTGAGGAGACACGTGTGAGCGCTGACGACTCGCCCGCGCTGAAGGAAGTTCCGCCGGCCTTGCACGCCGCCGCGGACGATTCCCTCGAAGATGACGCCGCCGCTTTCGACCCCAATGAATTCGAGAACACCGCCTTCGATTTCGGTGGGGCTTACCAGGAAGCCGAGCCCGACAGTAGCGCCGGCGTCCTGCCGACCGTCTTACAAGAGGACGAGCGGGTGCCCCGCCCGATCCCGGTGCAGCAAGATGCTGGCGCTACCACTGCCGACTTGCTCAAGTTCCTCATTGACCGCACTGGCTACATCAAGCTGCTGGAAGACGAAGACACGCCGGAAGCTTTCTCCCGCATCGAGAACCTGCGCGAACTGGTGAATGCGGCCGCCGATTCTCGCGATCGCGGCGAATCGCTCGATCAGTTCCTTGATCACGCCGCGCTGATTGCTGACACCGACGACTACGACGAGCGCTCGCAGATCACTTTGATGAGTCTGCACGCGGCCAAGGGCCTGGAGTTTCCGCTGGTCTTTCTCAGCGGCCTCGAAGAGGGACTGTTCCCGCACTCCCGCACCATGCTTGAGCCCGACGACGTCGAGGAAGAGCGGCGGCTGTGTTACGTGGGCATGACCCGCGCCATGGATCAGCTCATATTGACGCGCGCCGTCTACCGCCGCAGGTACGGCAGCGACTTGCCCGAAGCCAGCGTCCCGTCGAGATTTCTGGAGGAAGTGCCCGCGCCATTGATTGAAGAACTAGGCAGGCGACGCAGCACCACAACAACTCATGTGGCGACCGCCGCTCCCGGCCGTCCAACTGGGCGAAGACCGGCACACGACGCAGCCCCCCACTATTCCTACGAAGACGAAGACCAGAGCGCAAGCTGGAAGCGAAGCGCTGCCCCGCCAAGCCGGCAAAAGCCCACGGCTCCGGCCAAGCCCTACAACTCCATCGAGAACATCGCGGAGTTCTTTGCCTCGCGCAGGAAGAAGTTCACCGTCCCGAAAACGCCGATCGAAGAGCCCACTGGCAAGCGCGGATTCCGTCCTGGCCAGAAGGTTCGGCATCCCAAATACGGCGAGGGAACGGTCTACCAGCGAGAAGGAGAAGGCGAAGAAGCCAAGATTACTGTACAATTTCCTCGCTTCGGCCTGAAGAAGCTGGTGGAGAAGTATGCGCAGCTGGAGCAGGTTTGAGCGGACTTTGGTAATTTTTGTAATTGAGTAATTTGGTAATTAAGGCGCTCAGGAGCGCGGGGTTCAAATTACAAATTACTCAATTACCAAATTACAAAATTACGATTCAAGAAAGCAATCATGGCAAACACAGCAACGCTGACCAAAGAAGAACGCAAGAAAGCGAAACGCGCATCGCGCAAGAAGAGCAAAGCGGAAAAACCGAAGAAGCCCCGCGATTACGCCCGCGGATCGAAAAAGCGCAAGGTGAAGAAGTTGGCTCGCGGCCAGTCGAAACGGTAGGCCGCCGGCTTCGGAAACACGGGCATGGGCCTCGCGCCCATGCCCGACTCCCGCTGTGAGGAGACAACCACCTCTTGTCACCATCGCCCACGGAACCCGCCGCAACCGTTTACACTTCCGACAGTCAACTCTTTTGCTGCAAGTCGATCGACAAGCTGATCTCGGACTCGGAAGATCCCGAGCGCAGGCTGAAGAAAACCCTCGGCCCAGTTTCCCTTACGGCGCTGGGCATTGGCGCGGTGATCGGCGCGGGCATCTTCACCGTGATCGGCACCGCCATCGCCGGACAGAAGTTCGACACTTCCTCCATCCTGAACGCGCCTCTGCTCGATTACCTGATCCGGCACACCGCCACGCAGGGCCGGCCGGGCGCGGGACCAGCGTTGGCGCTGTCTTTAGTATTGGTCGCTATTGTTTGCGGTTTCACGGCGCTGTGCTACGCCGAATTGGCTTCCATGATCCCCATCGCGGGCAGTGCCTACACCTACACCTATGCGACCATGGGCGAGCTAATCGCCTGGATCATCGGATGGGACCTGATTCTCGAGTACGCCGTCAGCAACATGGCGGTGAGCGTCGGTTTCTCCGCGCACCTGGTGGCCATGTTCGACTGGTTCGGTTGGCACCCTGCCTTGCGCTGGATTTCGCCGGCATATTTGCCTGGCGGCCTTTCCGATATTAATGGCAAGATGCTTTATGCTCCTGGCCTGCACTTTGGCTTCGACGTTCCCGCGTTTCTCATCGTCATGATTCTCACCGTGGTGCTCGTGCGCGGCATTCGCGAATCCGCCGAAGCCAACAACACCATGGTGATCCTCAAGATCTCCGCCATTCTTGCCTTCGTGATTGCGGGCGCTCACTTTGTCGCCCCCGCCAACTGGCACCCATTCGCGCCACAGGGCTGGTCCGGCATTCTGACTGGGGGCTCAATTATTTTCTTTACTTACATCGGCTTCGATTCCGTCTCCACCGCCGCCGAGGAAGCGAAGAATCCTCAGCGCGATCTACCCATCGGAATCATCGCAACTCTAATTGTGTGCACCCTGCTTTATATCTCCGTGGCCATCGTCCTTACCGGGATCGTGCCCTGGCACTCCATGCTCGACGATGCCGCCCCCGTGGCCAACAGTTTGAAGATGCTGGTAGCCCGCACCAGCTCGAACGCCCTGCGCTGGGTGGAACTGGGCGTGCTGTTTGGCGCCATGATGGGGATGATTTCGTCGCTGCTCGTGTTCCAGCTGGGGCAGGCGCGGGTGTGGTTCTCCATGTCGCGCGATGGATTGTTGCCCAAGCTTTTCGGGCGCGTGCATCCCCGCTTTCGGACACCTTCAACTGCGACTTGGATCGCCGGCTTCGTGGTCGGCGTCCCCGCCGGTATTCTCGATATTGGCACGCTCTCCGATCTGTCGAACATTGGCACGCTCTTCGCGTTCGCGCTGGTTTCGATCGGTGTGATCATCCTGCGTTATCGCGATCCCGGCCGGCACCGCGGATTCCGCGCCCCGGGCGGCATTACCGCGCCCGTGCTCAGCGTGCTGTTCTGCGTACTGCTGATGTCCGGGCTGCCGATTCTGACCTGGCTGAGATTTTTTGCCTGGCTGGCAATTGGGTTGACGATTTACTTCTTGTACAGCCGGCACCGCAGTGAGTTCGCGAAGAAGTAGCCGCTTAACTTCTATTTCCCCCACGCCGCGGTCAGGAACAGATCACGGTCCCGCTGCTCGTCTTTGCGAGCTTCTGGCTTCTCGTCCAGATACATGACCTGCCAGCCGCTGGATGACGCGTACACCGGCCACTTTGCGAGTCCCTCGCCGTTAGGATCTCCGCTGCGCGCGAAGTTGGCCCAGTATTTTTGCATCTGCTCGCTGAGCTGCCGGTCCGACGTTCTCCATTCCACGTGCGCTTTCGAATCGAGTTGACCAAATACATATTCGATCTCCGCCGAGTGAAACGCTCCCAGTTGCGGCATTTTCGGATCGGCGGGCGGCGCAAGGTCGAAGCGATAGCGGTAGACGGGTTGTTTGCCGGTTGTGGATTGAGCTTCCAGCCACCTCCAGGTGGCCCAGGCAATGAAGCGGTCCCCGGCGAAATCCAGCATGGAACGCTGCGCTTGCGCGTCGCCGTCAGCCGGATACAGGCGCAAGAATTCTGCCGCTTTCGCGCCGAACTCTTCTTTCGCCGTGGCTTTCATGCTCTCGACAGTCGGCTTCTGCGGGCCGAATACGATCTCGAAGCTGCCCTCGTCACGGTTCCATCCCGCGAGAAGTGGAACATCATTCTGTTTTCCTGCGGCAAAGATTTTGGGCACGGATTCCGGCAGGAAGTATCCGTCAACGTCAGGACCGAAGGCAAAGGCCGTTGGCCCCGGCTTGCCGAAGGCGTCGAGCAACTTCTGCGCGGGCAAGGCGCGGAGCTCAGCCAGGTTTTGGGCTCCGACGGTCGAGTCGACTAACTTCGAATCTTCCTCTTCGCGGACCGTGAGCGGCTCGAACGACGACCTGGTTCCGGGAAACGCCGCCCCGCTTTCTCCGATGGCCCTTTGAAACAATCCTTTCGCGAGCGGAGACGCCATGAGGGCGCTCACCGAGGTCGACCCCGCGCTTTCGCCAAAGATGGTCACATTGGCCGGATCGCCGCCGAAGGCCGCAATGTTCTGATGCACCCATTGCAGCGCTGCCAACTGATCGAGCAATCCATAGTTGCCCGCCGAATTGCGCCCCGACTCTTTTGCCAGTTCGGCATGAACTAGAAAACCAAAAACGCCTAGGCGATAGTTCATCGAGACCACAACCACGCCCTGCTGGGCGAGATGTTCGCCATCCTGGCGGGGCTCCGAGGTGGTACCGGCAACGAATCCTCCGCCATAAATCCAGACCATTACTGGAAGCTTTGCCTCCGGGGTCTTCGCCGGGGTCCACACATTCAGGGACAAGCAGTCTTCACTGCCGCCGGAATCGCGGAAAGTCATGTCTCCATAGATCGGTCCTTGCAGGCAGTGTGGTCCAAACTCTGTGGCCTTACGGACTCCCGGCCACCTGGCGGGCGGAACCGGTGGCTTCCAGCGAAGATCGCCGACCGGCGGCGCAGCATAGGGGATGCCAAGAAAGACGCGGTGCGAGCCGGCTTGCTTTCCTTCGACAACACCAGATGCAATGCTTACTTGCTGGCCGGATGAAGCGCCATATGACGCGACCAGAGTCGCTAGCAGCACGAGCGATCGGCGGGGTAATTGCGTTTTTGTCTGCTCCTAACGTTCGACTTATTTCTTGACGACGGGACGCTTGAGGAGGCTTGCCTTCGAACCAGCGGATTGTACTGCAAAGCCACGCCCGGGAAACCTGGCCTCCAAAAGTTCGAGAAGGCATTCGCAAATCTGCAATCCAGACTCTACAATCAGGAGGTGATGTCCTCCGCAACCGATCGGCCGCCGAATAGTTTTCTACGAATGCTGCCCAAAGCGGAACTGCATTTGCACCTCGAGGGCGCAATCGAGCCGGCCACGCTGGTTGAACTTCGACAGCGCCACGGAGAACGCGCCACCCAGGCCGAGGTTGACTCACTCTATCGTTACGAGGATTTTCAGGGATTCCTGCTTGCCTTCAAGAACATCACCGAGCACCTGCGCACAGCGGATGACTACGAACTCATCACCTACCGGCTGATGCAGCGCCTGAAAGAAGAGAACGTGCTGCACGCGGAAGTTTACGTTTCGGTGGGCGTCTGTCTCTGGCGCAAGCAGGATTTCGCCGCCATTTTCGAAGGCCTGGATCGCGGCCGCGCCCGCGGGGCGCGCGACTTCGGCATCTCGCTGTTGTGGATATTTGACGCGGTCCGCCAACTCGGGGTGGAAGCGGCGCAAAAAGTTTTTGAGCTGGCGGTCCGCTATCACGACCGCGAAGTAATCGGCATCGGCATAGGCGGCGACGAGCAGAAAGCGCCGCCCGAGCTTTTTCGCGATGCCTACGGTTGGGCCGCAGACCACGGCATGCGCCTGACCGCGCACGCTGGCGAGACTGGGCCTCCGGAATCGGTTTGGGGAGCGCTCAACCTGCGCGCCGAGCGCATCGGCCATGGCCTGACTGCATTCCATGATCCTGATCTTGTCGAAGAACTGGCGCAGCGGCAGGTTCCCGTCGAAATCTGCCTGACCAGCAACCTGCGCACCGGACTCTGCCCCAACCTCAACGATCATCCGGCGAAAAACTATTTCGATCACGGTGTGATGATCACGCTCAACAGCGACGACCCCGCGATGTTCGGAACTTCGCTGGCGCGCGAATATCAAATCGCGCAGCAGGTTTTCGGATTCACTGACGAGCATCTGCGCGAACTGGCGCGCAACTCGTTTGAAGCGTCATTTCTGCCGGCGGAGAAGAAGCTGGAATTTCTGAACCTGTTCGATGCCGCTGCCGCAAGGTGATTATGGCGGTCAAGACCATCCTCCAACTCGGGGACCCGCGCCTGAGGGAGGTCGCGGTGCCTGTTAAAGATCCCTCCGCTCCCGAAGTTGCTGCTGTAATCGGCGACCTCGCCGACACGCTCGCACACTGGCGCGCCAGCACTGGATACGGACGGGGCATCGCGGCCCCGCAATTGGGCGTACCGCAACGCGTCATCTTCCTTCAGTTGCCGGGAGAGAAGCCCCGGCCGTTCATCAACCCGGAGATCATCGAACGCAGTACGGAGAAGATCGTAGTCTGGGACGCATGCCTCAGCTTCCTCTCGATTTTTATGCAAGTCGAACGCCACCGCGAAATCACGGTCCGCTACTGGGACCTTCAGGGCATGAAGCACGTATTCCGCGCCGGCTGCGACCGCAACCTTTCCGAACTCTTGCAGCACGAAATCGACCATCTCGATGGCATCCTCGCGGTGGATCGCATCGTCGACATCAAGACCCTCTGCACTCGCGAAGAATTTGAAAAACGCTACCGCCAAAGCAGCCCCTACGCCGCTTCTGCAGCTACAATCGGAATTTGAAGGTCGCGGCTGAGATTCACTGGCAACTGGCCGCTGGCAACTGAATGCCTCTCCACATCGGCATCGTCGCTTGCAGCGCGGAGGGCGCTGCGCTTTGCTATCGCACTATCTGCGTTGAAGGCGCGCAGTTCGTCGGCCCGCACGGTCATCCTGAGATTTCCATGCACGGCCACAACTTCGCCGACTATGTGAAGTGCATCACTGCCAACGACTGGGTGGGCGTGGCCGAACTCATGCTTTCCTCCGCGGAAAAGCTGGCCAAAGCTGGAGCGGACTTTCTGATTGCACCCGTTAACACCGTTCACCAGGCGTTCGATCTGGTAGAGCACCGTTCTCCGCGCCCGTGGTTGCACATTGCGGTCGAGGTTGCAAACGAGGCCAAGCGGCACGGCTACAAGCGGCTGGGGATTCTGGGGACGCGCGCTCTAATGGAAGGCCCGGTCTATCGCGAAAAACTGAGGGCCGCCGGAATTGAGGATAGCATTCCCGGCGTGGAGCAACGCGAGCGCATCCACCGCGTCATCTTCGACGAACTCGTCCAAGGCGTGTTCCTGCCGCGGACGCAGGCCTACCTCACAGAAGTGATTGGCACACTGAAAAATGAAGGCTGCGACGCGGTCGTGCTGGGTTGCACGGAGATCCCACTGCTGATGACGCAAGAGCAGTCGCCACTACCCATGCTGGATTCCACGCGCTTGCTGGCGAGAGCGGCGTTGCGCAAGGCAGTAGAGGGGTAGATACCAGAAAAAATCAAAGGCCGGAGAATCTTCCGATTCTCCGGCTTGATGTTGGCGAAGCTTGGTGGAGTTACGGTTTTACATCGGTCGAGGCCATGTCGATCGTGATCATGAACCCGTTTGTTCCTTTGTGCTCGAACGGTTTCGACCCGGTCTTATAAGTCTCAATCTCATTCGGCATCATCACAAAACCGTCGTTCCGGGGGGTTCCCCAGTATTTCAGGTTACGGATCACCACCGGGTCGTCGGTATTTCCTTGAAAGCGGTGCAACTTTACTTCCGCGGTCTTGCCGCCGTCGATGGTTGCGTGCGCTTCATTCTTGTTGAATTCCCAGGTGTCAATGTTCCCCACCGTAGTCTTGAGCGAGTTCCACTTTACGGGGAAGACATGCGGGATAATTGCACCAAGGGCCTCCTGCTGTTCCTTAGTGGTGGCCTTGTCAAATGTAACCAGCGCCCAGTCCATTTGTCCCTGCGAAAAATCTGCACCGAGGTCGCCGGTGATCCAGAACTTCGCGCCATCCAGATTAGTCGAGCCGTAGTGTCCGTGGTTCACCTTGTAGGCATTGTTGAATTGGCAGAAGTGAGCTACTGCGCCGTGTTCGTGATGGGCGGCAGGTTTCGGATTGAAGTAGCACTGGCAGAACATAGGGCAACTGCAAGCCTCGATGGTGGTCGCATTCAGGGCCCAGTTGGGAGTCGATGTGTCCGTTGCGCTCATGGCAAGCAACGCCAGGGCGACAGAAATACCCCAAGCTTTGAACATGATTACCTCCTCGGCGGGAAATTATGCTCTCCTGAGAAGCGGTTTTGCAAGGGAATTGCAACCAGACGCACACCGGCCCATTTGCGCTATTCACCCCCCAGAATTCGCTGAACAATGTCGCGTGGCCTGCATTTATCGGTCATCCATGCTGTAATAGAAGTATTCAGTCCATGCCATCAGCGATCACATCCCTGCGCCGCCGCGCCAAGGCTCTGCACCGCAATCTTCGCGGAGCTTCCATGGCTGCGCGTGCGCTCGCCTCGACTGATCATCCCCTGCTGGCGCACATTATTCCGGTCCGGCGTTGCAACTTGGCCTGCACCTACTGCAACGAGTTCGACGATTTTTCGAAGCCCGTGCCGCTCGAGGAATTGTTCCAGCGCATCGACAAGCTGGGAGCGCTGGGGACGGCGGTGGTCACGATTTCCGGCGGAGAGCCTCTGCTGCATCCCGACCTCGATGACGTGATCGGTCGCATCCGCTCGAATGGCATGATCGCCGGGTTGATCACCAACGGCTATTTTCTAGTGGCGGAACGCATTCACCGGCTGAACCGCGCTGGTCTCGAGTGGCTCCAGATTTCCATCGACAACGTTATTCCCGACGAAGTGTCGAAAAAAAGTTTGAAGGTGCTCGACAAGAAGCTGCAACTGCTGGCCGAACACGCCGAGTTTCACGTGAACATCAATTCCGTGGTCGGCGGCGGAATTGCGAATCCGCAGGACGCGCTGACCATTGGCAAGCGCGCTGTCGAACTGGGATTCAGCTCGACCATCGGGATTATTCACGACGGCAGCGGCCAGGTGCAGCCGCTCAACGAAGAAGAGCGCGGTGTCTATGACGAGATGAAGTCGTGGGAGAAGCGCAGCTTCACCCGCATCAACGCCTTCCAGGACAACATTGCGCAGGGATTGCCCAACGAATGGCGTTGCCGTGCCGGGGCACGCTATCTCTACATCTGCGAAGACGGATTAGTGCACTACTGCTCGCAGCAGCGCGGCTATCCTGGAGTACCGCTTGCAACCTACACGCGTGATGACATGCGCCGCGAGTACCTCACCGAAAAAGGCTGCGCGCCGCATTGCACGGTTTCGTGCGTGCACCAGGTCTCGATCTTTGACGGCTGGCGCGGACCGCAGCATCCGGCGGCGATGAGTTCGGCAGCGCAACCGGCGGGCGAACTCGTACAGATCAAGTAGGGTGGAGGCTCTCGGATGGCGGAGGGTCTAGTGTGGCGCGGGCATCTGGCGGGCGACGCCCGAGTCCATTTCGGTTTGATGATCCCTGGCGGCGTCAATCGTTCGCTGAACGGCATTGTGCGCGCAGTTCGATGTCTTGGCCTTGTTCCTGCAGCCGCCCTTTAACTGACTGATAACGGGAAGATAGTCATCCGCTCGCGCCAATTCTTCCAGGAATGCGTCTTCACCTGCTTGTTCGTAGATATGCTCAAGCTTATCAAGTTCAGCTAAGGTCTCACTCCGCATCTTGAGCACATGCTCTGCGGACCCAGCATCGCCCCAGGTCGAACCATCGCTGAACTGAACAAATTCGACACGCACCTTCGCGACGGCGTGCGGATCATGTTCGCTGTCTATCAAAGGGGTACCATTTACCGCTTGCCCGAAGCTGGTTCCGGGCTCGTCATGCACTTCGACAGCGCCTGGTTCAAGAGCGTTTTCAAAGAAATACTCTTGCGAATAGGTCTCGTCGCGTCCTGGGGTTCCATTAGCCTCTACGTGCATCACCATCAGAAGAACGCTCTTGCTAGAAACGTTCTTGGCGGAAATGTTCTCCTGGTAAGAGAAAGGGAAATTCTTCGAGTCGTCGTATCGGTACGTCACGTACCCCGATACACTTATGGGGCTCTCTTTCGCCGACACGTCCCGCAACCGCATTCGCCTCTCGACGGCAGAGCATGAGGCCCCGTTCGGGTCGATCAGGGCGATCAGCAGGAACCCTAAGACCGAGTAAGGCAGGAGCATCCTGCCGTACACGCGTCCATGATGTTCCATGGCGACCTCCTATTTCTTCGGCTGCGCCGACGGCGGCAGAATATTGTTCAGCCGCAAATACATTGCCGCTGCAGCATAGTGGTCGGCCCAACCGCTGGCCAGGCCCAGCGCGGCCATGGCGCGGGGAAACTGGCGTCCACCAAAGAGTTCGACGGTGTCGCCCAGTTTGGAGTCGTCCATCTTGCCGAGCGCTTCGGCGCAAAAATCGAACGAAGCTGTGGCTGCGGCCAGCAGCTTGTCCTTGGCGTCGGTTTCCTTCACTTCCTCAACTTTGGGTTCGGCAACGCTGGCCGCCTTGGCGCACAAAGAGTTGTTCGATCCAATGATGTGAACCACCAGATGCGCAAACGTCATCTGCTCGGGCGTGGGTTTGTAGTTGAACTTGTCGGCGGGCATGGCGGTGATCGCGCCGATAGTATTGTTTTTGGAACGCGGCAGCAGCATGCGAAGGGATGTCGTCACCGGATCTTTCACCGGCGCGGCCGTTTGTGAAGCCGCCGCAGCCGCGGGCGGGTTCGCAGTCTGAGCGCGACCGACAGTGACAACGGCACACGCAAACACAGAGACAAGGGCCAACGTTACAAGAATGCGTTTCATTCGTAATCTCCTTATCGACAACTTACCAGTTGGTGCGGTTCAGCCCGCATCCCCAGTGGCGCTACCGGGCCGCTAGAGCTGATGTCGCTAACTTCCAGAACAGATACCATCCCGCGATTATGGCAATGGCTGTACTGCGCTTCACTTTGCTGTTGCAGGAGAAGCCGATGCCCATGAGCACGATGCTCCAGATGACGAGAACGTCGAGGCCCGAAGCCATGCCGTAGAGGAATTTATTGCCTCCGCGATCCATGAAGTAAGCCGGATTCGTGGCCACGGGATTGTTCACGTTGAAACCTTCGGGATCCACTCCGGCATACATTGAAATTGTGCCCAGAATCGAACCGATGATGCCGGGCAGTCCGGCGTAAAAAATGATCGCGTACGCCGTCTTAAAGGAAACATCGGCGCCCGTGGCGAACTTGAACGTCGCCCACAGCACCACGGCGACAATCGCCAGGTAGAACAGGATCATCACTGGAATTCCGTAGGACAGGTAGCGCACGAAGGGTTTGCGATTTTGAGCTGGCTCTGCTGCTGGTCGGGTGGGAGTTTGTCGAATTGGTCGGCGCGGGGGGAGTGCGCAATCTCGTTCCGGTTGATCTGCTCAAAGCCGATCTTCTTGTCCATCGAATAAATGAAGATCAGCGCGAAGATGGAAATCAGCAGCCATGGTCCCCACCAGCTCGCGTTGCGGCGCAGGTCGGTAAAAGTTTTCGAGGGCGCGATGAAGGTGTTGACAATGCGCGCGCCTTCGGAAAGCGGAGCGAGCTCGACGGTGGGTGGTGGGAGCGGAGCAGCAGCCATTTTTCGTCTCCTGTTGGATGCGGAAGAATTCTAGCTGGGAGGCGGCGGCGACACAAGCGGCGAGCGCAGAAGCATATTGCAGTCCGCAATTCCAGCGAACGACTTTAATATGAAGCCATGCAGAATGTGACGCCGGTCGCGTTTGCGGCGCTCGGGCTGGAACTGGCCCCGGCGGTTTTGTTCGGTTGTGCCGCGGGGCGGGTGGCGCGGGTTGTGGCGCGCTGGCCGTTGGCTGTGCGCTTGTGCCTTCCCGCGTTGTTCGCCGTGCCCTACGTGCTGGTTTCGGTCTCCCATCACATGTTCCAATGGGCGTGGTTCGCGCTCTACGCGGTGCTTCCGGTGGCGATCGCATGGCTGCTGATGCAGGCCGCGGCCGACGATGCGGACCAGCGCGGCAACTGGCGCGACTGGCTGATTCTGCTGGTGTTGGGGCTGGCCGTGGATTTGCGCTGGTTTGACCGCGCGTGGCCGGATGGGTTGCGGGCGCTGAACGAGCTGCTTCTGGTGGATGCGGGCTTGTATGGGTTTCTGGCGATCCGGCAACTGAGCGGGACCGGATTCGATTTCCACTTGAAGTGGAGCGACTGGAAGACTGGTCTCCGGGAACTGGTTTTCTTTACGCCGATCATTCTAGCGCTGGGGATGGCGCTGGACTTCATCCATCCGCGTCGCAACCTGCCGGGTATCGGCAGCGCGCTGCTGCGCTGGGTTGGAATATTTTTCTTTACCGCTGTGCCAGAAGAGCTCTTCTTCCGTGCATGGGTACAGAACTTGCTGGAACGGCGCGTCGGACGGCGCGCGGCGCTGCTGATCGCGTCGGTGTTGTTCGGGCTATCACACTTCAACAAACGCTCCGCACATTTCAACTGGCGCTATGTTCTGCTTGCAGCCATCGCAGGAATTTTTTACGGACGCGCATGGCGCGAGCAGCGGCGTGTGCCGGCCTCTACTATTGCTCACGCCAGCGTGGATTGGGTTTGGGGGCTGTGGTTCTAGAGCAGGCGGGCTCAAATTGCCGTCGGGTGAGGCGGCTCCGCTACGGTTTGATTTCGACACAGTACCCGCGCTGTTTGCTCCACCCTGCCAGGCCGTGCCGTAAAGATCCGGCGGGGCGCAGGGACAACTGGCGCTAAGGCCTCACCTCGAACACATTACCGGCATTGTCGCCGTACGGACCGCCCGCAGAGGCCGTGCCGTAGATATTACCGGCGGCATCGAAGATCACGCCACTCAGTGGCAAAGCCCCATCGGTGCCGTTGCCGAAGTTATGCAGCACGGTCTCGGTCCAAGCCCCGCCCGCATTGGGCGTCAGCTCGAACAGAATACCTCCACCGTCGAAAATTCCGTAGTCATAAAGCCCCCCCTGCGATGTCGTGCCGTAGAGATTGCCTGCCGCATCGAAAATCAGGCTGCCGGAAATGGGGAAGACCCCATCCGTCCCGTTGCCGAAGTTATGTATGACTGTCTCGGTCCAACTCCCGCCCGCATTGGGCGTCAGCTCGAACACCGTGCCTGAAGAACTGGTACCTCCGAATGAGGTCGTGCTGTAGAGATTGCTGGCGGAATCGAAGATCAGGCGGGCTTGAGCGTTGGCCCCGTCCGTGCCGCTGCCGAAGTTATGCAGCACCTTCTCGGCCCAGCCTCCACCCGCCGTGGGCGTAAGCTCGAACACCACACCCGCACCGTATGCGCCGCCTACCCAGGTCGTGCCATAGAGATTGCCGGCGGCATCAAAGATCAGGCCAGCAGCCGACTGGACCCCATCTGTGCCACTACCAAAGTTATGCAGCACCCTCTCGGTCCAGCCTCCATTCGCATTCGGATGCAGCTCGAACGCGGTACCACCGCCGTAAGTGCCCCCAAATTGCGCGGTGCCGTAGAGATTGCCGGCGGCATCGAAGATCAGGCCGCCCACGGGGTTGCTCCCGTCTTTGGCGCTGCCGAAGTGGTGCAGCACCTTCTCGCTCCAGCCCCCGTGCGGCCCGGGCTTAAGTTCGAACGCCGTTCCTCCACCGTAGGTGCCGCCATGGAAGGTCTCGCCGTAAAGATTGCCGGCGGCATCGAAGATGAGACTGCCGTAGGAGGGGTTGCTCCCATCTTTGCCGCCGCCGAAAGTATGCAACACCTTTTCGTTCCAGCCTCCACCCCCAATGGGATACAGCTCGAACACCGTACCGTTGGAATAAGTCCCACCCCAATAGGTCGTGCCGAAGAGATTATCGGCGGCACCAAAGATCACGGTGGGTGAGGGGCCGGCCCCATCCGTGCTGCGGTAGAAGCTATGCAGCACCGTGTACTTTTGTTGCGCCGCCGAGCGCGTGGCAGCGCCTAACAAAGTGACAGCGACGATCGCCGCCGCCAAAAATCCGAGCGACAACTTTCTGCTTTGCATGAGGTACCTCCTGGATCTGCGGCACTGCGGACGGGGGTCCAAAAAATGTTTTCCGGGGGGAGGGCAGGATTGTCCCACCAGCAGACGCAGGTGTCAAGAGTCAGTTTCAATTTGAAACTGAAACACTTGGGTGGAGAACCTGCTGGAACGGTACCTGGGAAGGCGGGCGGCGCTGGTGATAGCCTCGGTGTTGTTCGGGCTGTCGCACTTCAACGAACGCTCTGCTCACTTCAACTGGCGCTACGTTCTGCTGGCTAGGATCGCGGATATCTTTTGCGCGTGGCGGGGGCGGCGGCGCGTGCCGGCTTCGACGATTACTCCCGCTAGTGTCGATTGGATTTGGGGCCTGTGGTTCTAAAGAACGCGCACTAATACCATGATTCCGGCGGGTCTCAAGGCGAGTGACGACCGGGGTCACCTTCCGCCACCTCGCAGTTACCTCTTGAAGTACATCCACGCGGTAAGCGCCAATAGAACAATTGCGATGATCCAGAGAGAGGAATCGCTCATTTCTGTTTTCTTAGCCATGAGCCGCATTTTAATCCCGATGTCACTTCTGCAATAGCGTAGAGTCTGCGGAGGTATTCCCGCCGTAAACATGCGCTGTTTGGCGTATTGGCGCGCTCATGGAGCCGGGATGCTCTGATAGCGCAGATATCCTAAGCCGACGCGCAAGTGATGGTTTAGCGCATCCGGTACGCATACGGCGAAGCAGAGGCCGAGCAATCCCTGCGCCAGGCCGAGTGCCCAGAGATTGCGATAGCGGCGGAACAGCGCGCACGACACGATGCCCCACGCCAGCGTGGCTGCGGTAAGCGCGAGATTGGGCAGATGCGCCGCAGCGAAGAGCGTGCCCGCGAGGACGACAGCGGCGGATTTGTTTGAAACAAGGCGCAGCAGGCGCGCCATGAAATAGTCTTGCAGAAGAAACTGCTGATAGAGCGTCCAAAGCACATAGCCTGTGATGTGCTTGAAGTCGCCCTTGTACAGCGGATGCAGCGTGCCAGCTTTCGCGGCGACGAACATGCTCAGCGCACTCAGCGCGATGGCGGCAGGCAGGATCCAGAGCGATGGAACGAGGCTGCGCCAGCTTAATCCGAGTTCGTCACGACTCTGGCGACGCGCCAGCACCACCGCCAACGTCAGCACAAAAACAATCGGTGAAAGGATGTGCTGCAGGCGCTCCGGTGTCCAGATGACGCCTACAACTGCGCCGTAGCCGAGGATCAGCTCAGCGAGATCGCGGGCGCGGCTGGGATTCTCGTTCGCCATCAAGGAAGTATGGCACGGCAGTCCTGGGCCGATCTCACATGTTTACCTCGGGCGTGGCTTCCAGCAGGCTGCGGGTGTAGGGATGCTGAGGGCGTTCGGTGATCTGCTCAGCCTGGCCAACTTCCACGATCTTCCCACGATACATCACCGCGATGCGCGTCGAGAGATAGCGCACGACGGGCATGGAGTGTGAGATGAAGAGATAGGTCAGGCCGAAGTCGCGCTGCAATCGGGCGAGCAGGTTGACGATCTGGGCGCCCACGCTGACGTCGAGGGCGGAAACGGGTTCGTCGGCCACGATGAACTTGGGATGCAACGCCAGAGCGCGTGCGATCCCGATGCGCTGGCGCTGCCCTCCGCTGAATTCGTGCGGGAAGCGTTGCAGGATGGATTCGTCGAGGCCGACGGCACGCAGGAGTTCGACGACGCGGAGGCGAATCCCACTCTTCGCGTTCGCGGTTCCGTGAATGATAAGTGGCTCGGCGATGATGTCTTCGACGCGGAAGCGGGGATCGAGCGAGGCGAACGGATCCTGGAAGATGATCTGCATATCGCGGCGCATGCGGCGCATTTCGCCGGAACCGGCGGCGAGCAGGTCTCGTCCCTCGAACCGGATGCTTCCCGAAGTAGGCTCGATGAGGCGTAGAATCAGACGTCCCAGGGTGCTCTTGCCCGATCCCGATTCGCCGACGAGTCCGAGTGTTTCGCCGGCTTGAATGTCGAGTGAGACGTCGTCGACGGCGCGGACTTCGCCTATGCCTCTGGAACTTCCGCCGAGCACAGATTCGGCGTGCGGATAGATCTTGGTGAGGTTTCGGATTTCGACAAGAGGCATTGGGTTTGCGTTCCAGATTCTAGAATATGGAGTGAGAAATTACCCCGCCGCGATCATAGGCACAGCCGCCAGCGCCGCCAACAGCCCAACAAACCTCCAGCGCGTGAAGTGTTCTTTCAAGAACACTCGAGCCAGCAGCACCGTGACTGCAGGATACAGCGACGAGATGACGACCGCTTCGTCGAGGCGTCCAGTCTGGCTGGCGTGGACGAAGAGAATGGTGCCCAGGGAATCGATGCAGCCGGTGAGCACGCCCCAGCGCACGCCGACTGGAGTGATGTCGCGGAACTTGCCCAAACTCAAAACGATCAAGCTAGTGACGATCAGGCCGCCAGCGCGGGTGAGCGACGCGATCCATAAGGCGGAGGCGTCGCCCGCCTGACGGACGCACAGATAGAAACTGGCGAAGCCAATGCCAGCGAGGACAGCGAGGCCGATGCCTTCCGGCTTGCCGCCATCTTCGGTGCGCGTGATGAGCCAGAGTCCGAGGGCGGCGAAGGCGAAGCCGAGGAGGGGAATCCTGCCCGGCAGCCCTTCGGTAAACATGGAAAAAACCGCTGGGATCGCGGCCCCGAGGACGGCGGCGATGGGCGCGGTCAATCCCATTCTTCCGGAAGAGAGCGCGCGGTAGAAAATGGCGAGGCCTGTGCCTCCAGAGATGCCGCCGGCCACCACCCACGCAGCGCTGCGTGCCGACGGGAACGGAGCGTGAGTGGCCCAGGCGAGTGTGCCCACCAGAAGCAATCCGCCGACGTTGACGACTGCGGTGAACAGGAAGGCGTTGGCGCGGCGGGTGGCGTAGCCTCCCAGAAAGTCGCTGGTGCCCCACGCCAGAACTGCGGCCATGCCGTAGGCGGCGGTGACGACTTGGGGCGTGGCGGACATGTCCGACGAGGGTAACATGCGTCAGCGTTGACCGAAGTCAAAGAGGAAATTGACTCTCGCGGCGCGGCACACTACCATGGTGCCACTTCGCAAGCGCCTCAAAAGCCCGGCCACACGATCGACCAACAATGATCGGCGAAACCATTTCTCACTATCGCATTCTGGAGAAGCTGGGCGGAGGCGGCATGGGTGTGGTGTATAAGGCCGAGGACACGCGGCTGCACCGCTTCGTGGCGCTCAAGTTCCTTCCCGAAAGCGTGGCCCGCGATCCGCAAGCGCTGAGCCGGTTTCAACGCGAGGCGCAGGCCGCGTCAGCGCTGAACCATCCCAACATCTGCACCATCTATGACATCGGCGAGGCCGACGGCCGCGCCTACATTGTCATGGAGTTTCTGGATGGCTTGACGCTGAAGCACACCATCAACAACGCGCCGCTCGAGATGGAGACGCTGCTGCGAGTTGCGCTGGATGTGACGGACGCGCTGGATGCCGCGCATACCAAAGGCATCGTGCACCGGGACATCAAGCCAGCGAACATTTTTGTCACCAGCCGGGGACATGGCAAGATTCTCGACTTCGGGTTAGCTAAAGTGACGGCGGTGCCGGGAGACGCAACGCAGACCAGCCCGGGCGCGGATCAATTGACCGATGCGGGATCGACCGTGGGAACCGTGGCCTACATGTCGCCAGAGCAGGCGCGCGGCAAGCCACTCGATTCACGCACGGATCTGTTCTCGTTCGGCGCGGTGCTGTACGAGATGGCGACCGGCACGCTGCCGTTTCGTGGGGACACGACGGCGGTGTTGTTTGAGTCGATCCTGCACAAAGCACCGGTTGCGCCAGTGCGGCTGAATCCCGATCTGCCCGGCGAGTTGGAACGCATCATCAATAAAGCTTTGGAGAAAGACCGCGACCTGCGCTACCAGCACGCCTCCGACATGCGCGCGGACTTGAAACGGCTGAAGCGGGAAGTGGAAAGCAGCGGGACATCCGCGGTGTCTGCCGAGGAGGAAGTAACAAAAGCCTCTGGTACTCCCACGCCGAAGCGGGATTCCAGCGGGAAAGGCGTCGTGGCGGTTGGTTCGGGCACTCCTGCGGCAGTGGCGGTCGGCGGGCGATCCAAGCTGGGCTGGATCGTTGCGGCGCCCGTGATCGTGATCGCGGCGGCGATTGCCGGCTATTACTTCACCCACCGTCCTGCGCCCAAGCTAACGGAAAAAGATACCATCGTGGTGGGAGACTTCGCCAACTCGACCGGGGATCCTGTGTTTGACGATGCACTGAAGCAGGCGCTGAGTGTGTCCCTGAGGCAATCACCTTTCCTGAATGTTCTCTCGGACGACAGGGTGGCGGCCACGTTGAAGTTGATGACGCGGCCGGTCAACACACCGCTCACCCCGGACGTGGCACGGGAGTTGTGCCAGCGCGCCGACAGCAAGGCATACATTGCCGGCTCCATCGCCAACCTGGGCAGTCAATACGTGGTGGGACTGAAAGCAGTGAATTGCCTGAATGGCGACACCCTGGCCCAGGAACAAGCCACGGCAGCGGGCAAGGAGAAAGTGCTGGATGTGTTGGGAGAAGCTGCCGCGAAACTGCGGGGACAGTTGGGCGAATCGCTGGCCTCGGTGCAGAAGTTTGACGCGCCACTGGCGCAGGAGACAACGCCTTCACTGGAGGCGCTGAAGGCCGCCAGCATCGCCCGGAAAATCGAGAACGAAAAGGGCTCGGCGGCGGCCTTGCCAATTTTTCTGCACGCCATTGATCTGGACCCCAACTTCGCCACTGCCATCGAAGGCGTGGGGATTATGTATGGCAACATTGGCCAGCCCATGCGTGGAAATGAATACTTGAGCAAGGCCTTCGCCATGCGCGAGCGCGCCAGCGAGCGGGAGAAGTTGCATATTACCTCGATGTACTACCTGGGGGCTACAGGTGAGTTGGACAAGGCGATCGAGACCTTCCGGGAGTGGGGAGAAAACTATCCCCGCGATGACGTTGCCCATACCAACCTCAGCGTGCTTTACGCCACTGAAGGCAAGATGGAACAGGCGGAGGAGCAAGCGCGCGAGGGCCTGCGCCTGAATCCGGACAACGTGATTGCGGCTGAGAATGTGATCGGATTTCTGGTTTGTCTTGGCCGCTTCGAAGAGGCCCGGAATATCTATCAACAGACCATCGCGCACAAACTGGATGACGATACGCTGCATACGATTCTCTACGGCGTGGAGTTTGTCGAAAAGAACGCCAAGGGGATGGCTGAGCAGGCCGCATGGTTTGAGAATAGACCCGAACTTCAGCATGAGATTCTGGGGATGGAGGCCGACACGGAAGCGTATGCCGGGCATCTAGTCAAAGCCAGGGAAATCACACGCCGCGCTGTGGAGGCGGCCTTGCGGGCGGACAACAAGGAATCGGCGGCCTTTTGGCAGCTGAACAGTGCGTGGCGGGAAGCGGCGT
This sequence comes from Candidatus Dormiibacterota bacterium, assembly GCA_035566655.1. Classification (GTDB taxonomy): domain Bacteria; phylum Acidobacteriota; class Terriglobia; order Terriglobales; family Acidobacteriaceae; genus Sulfotelmatobacter. Next base: position 6,746 of record DATMQT010000063.1, on the reverse strand, counting down.
TCGGCAATCTTGAAGAGGCAAAGCGCGAAGCGTCCGCCGGGCTTGCTCTGGTTCCAGAGAGCCGGGACGCACAGCAGTTGGGGGCAGTGATTCTAGCGCGGGCTGGGGACACGGCGAGAGCGCGGACCCTGTCAGCGGGACTGGCCAAGCAATACCCGCTGCACAGCCTGGTGCAGTCCTACTGGGTGCCCACGATCCAAGCGCAGATCGCATTGAACGCTAAAGATGCGCCGGGTGCGATTACGCAATTAAGAAACGCTGCTGCTCTGGAGTATGGCCTGAGCGTCAGCAGCGCGAATAACTCGTGCCTGCTTCCGGTCTATCTTCGCGGCGAAGCCTATTTGTTAGCGGGGCAGGAAGGCGCTGCGGCGGAATTTCAGAAGATTATCGATCGTCCCGGCCTGGTGTGGAATTGCGCCACCGGCGCGCTGGCTCAGCTAGAACTGGGTCGTGCTTACTCTCAGGCGGGCGACAAGACGAAGGCCCGAGCCGCGTATCAGGATTTCCTCACGCTGTGGAAGGATGCTGATCCGGACATCCCTGTTCTGAAGGAAGCCAGGGCGGAGTTTGCGAGGTTGCAGTGACGCCGGCAGCCTCTTTCGAGCAGAGAACAGACAACCTGACGAAGCTCTGGATTAAAGGGCATAGATGAGATACGCTCATGCCAGTTTTGGAGGGTCATGATGAATCGCTTTCTGGCTGCAGCACTCTTGTGTGCCGCTTTCAGTTTCAACGCGTTGGCGCAGAACCCAGCTGATGCTCCGGCCTCAAAGGAAGATGTCGAAAGATATTTCGAGGCTACTCATTCCCACGACATGATGCAGAAGATGGTAGACGCAATGTCGAAGCCTTTGCATCAGTTGGCGCAGGAGCAATGCGCAAAGTACAAAGACAGGCTTCCTGAGGACTGCGAAGCTCAGATGAACAAGCGGACAGACAACATGTGGAAAGACATGCCCTTCGACGAAATGATGCAGGCAATGGTGCCCGCATTTCAGAAACATTTCAGCAAAGGCGACATCGATGTACTGGTCGCATTTTATTCCACACCAACCGGGCAAAAGTTCTTGCGGGAATCGCCGGCCGTAATGGCGGAAGGCATGGAGTCGATGATGCCGATCATGCGCAGGACGGTTGACAGAATGACGGAGCGTACCCAGCAAGAGATCGCTCAAATGATGAAGGACTCCCAAAAGAAGGCGGGCGAAGGGACCCCGCCCGCAGAGAAGCAAAACTGACAAGGACGCGCCACTTAGACAATTTCGGACAGCCGCTGCACGCGTTTGATTAGGCCTTTTCGCGTGTTAAAATTTCAGGAAGCCGTTTCACTTGCGAGAGTTCAGGTCCTAAGAGACTCATTTGATCGAACTGGCACCTTCGATTCTTTCGGCGGACTTTGCCCGTCTTGGTGAGCAGGTGCGCGCCGCGGCGGATGGTGGCGGGAGTGTCGTCCATGTGGATATTATGGATGGGCATTTCGTCCCTAACCTCACGATTGGGCCTCCGGTGGTGAAGTCGTTGCGCCGGGTGACCGAGCTGCCGCTGGATTGCCATCTGATGATCGAGAATCCGGACGAGTTTATTCCGGCGTTCGCCGACGCCGGTGCGGATTGGATTTCGGTGCATCAGGAAGCTTGCCGGCACTTGAACCGCACCCTGCATCTCATCAAGAGCCACGATTGTTTGGCTGGTGTGGTGATCAATCCGGCTACGTCGGTGGGTACGCTCGCCGAGGTGCTCGATATTGTGGACTATGTGCTGGTGATGTCGGTGAATCCGGGGTTTGGCGGGCAGAAGTTTATTCCGGCCACGCTGCACAAGATGCGGCAATTAAGCGAGCTTCGCGGCCAACGCAGGCTGAACTACCGCATCGAAGTAGATGGCGGGGTGGGGCTCGATACCGTGGGTGACGTGGTGCGGGCGGGTGCGGAAATTCTGGTGGCGGGCAACGCTGTGTTCGGGAACGGTGATCCAAGAAAGAATGCAGAAGCGTTGCTGAAGGCGGCGACAGAAGCGGCGCTGCTGAGAGTTTAGCTTGTAGGACCCCGGTCCTACACGAACATATCGAGGTCTTATGTCACGTCGAATTTCATTCATTGCGGCGCTGAGTCTATTGCTTGCTATCAGCGTCGCCTGCACCAACAAGAAGTCCGTCAACCCGCTGGCCAATGTTGGGTCCAAGCAACCCGATAAGGTTCTGTTCGACCGGGCCATGGATGCGATGAAGCACAACCGCTTCGACGTGGCGCGCATGACGCTGCAGACCTTAATCAACACCTATCCTGATTCGGAGTTCATCGCCCGGGCGAAGCTGGCGGAGGGCGATTCCTGGTACGCGGAGGGCGGTACTGCGTCGCTGGCACAGGCCGAACAGGTCTATCGCGATTTCGAGACTTTCTTCCCCAACATGCCGGAAGCTGCCGAGGCGCAGTTGAAGATCGCGAACATCCAGTATCAGCAGATGGAGAAGTCGGACCGCGACTATACCCACGCCAAGCGGGCGGAGGACGAATACCGCGACCTGATCATGCAGTACCCGGACAATCCCAAACTGGTGAAAGAAGGCAAGCTGCGGCTGCTGGAAGTGCAGGAAGTCTTGGCCGACCGCGAGTTCAACATCGGAAAGTTCTACTACATGCGGGGGTCGTATATGGCGTCGGCTGCGCGGCTGCAGTCGCTGGTGGATAAGTACCCGCTTTACAGCCGGGCCGATGAGGCGTTGTTTCTTTTGGGGCAGAACGCCGAAGGGCAGATCGCGATTCTGCGGGCGAGACCAGTTTGCACCGCGTTGAACGTGCCTCCGGGCTGCGCCGGACGGGAAACGGACAAGGCCAAGATGATTGGGGAACTGACCAGGCAGGCAACGGAGGCGTATTCGAAGATTATTACGCGATATCCGGTCATGGAGCGCGGGGACGACGCGAAGAAGCGCCTGGCGGCACTGCATCAGCCGATCCCGCGACCTACAAAGGCGGCAGTGGCGCAAAACCGTAAAGAGGAAGAAAGTCGGCGCGAGGCCAGCACATACGACCGGGCAATGGGCCTGTTGAAGAAGGGGCCAGACGTGGCTCAGGCGGCCACTGTGGGCGAGCCGACTCTGACGGACCCGACGCCGGTTTCAGCCAATACCTTGGCAGGAGACACCATGCGGAGAGCGATGGGAGCGCCGGCCGGCGACCATGGTCTAAGCGTGGAGACAATAAACGGTGGCGCGCCGGCGGCGAATGAGCCGGCTCCGCGGTCGGACGCGCCTCCGGTACAGCCCAAGGCTGATCCTTTTGGCCGGTTGAACACGGCCACTGATCCCAACGAACTGAAGCCAACCACGCCGGATGCCAATGAGTTGAAGCCCAGCGGACCTCCGGACCCGAATGAGCTGAGGCCGGTCACGCCCAGTCCGGCCGACGCCCCCGCTCAACCGCCGGTGCAAGTCAATGAGATTCAACCGGGACAAGCGCCCTCCGGCAACGGGGCGGTCGCCAGTTCCAGTTCAACCTCCGAGATGGCGACGGACCAGGATATTTCCAGTAGCAAGAAGAAGAAAAAGAAGGGATTGAAGAAGGTCGTCTCGTTCTGACTGTGTAATCCTTCGGCCGACACCCTCTCTGGGCGACGGTTCGCGCCACTAGTTGCTGACCACTAGTAACCGGGTAACATACCGTCTGATCATTGACTTACGGCGACGGGCAGGTTACCTTCGCGTTATCTCCCCTCATCAGAGGAATTTCCTTGGCTCGGAAAATACTGCTTGCCGACGACAGTGTGACCGCCCAGAACATGGGGCGAAAGATCCTCGCCGACGCGGGCTATGAGGTGATTGCGGTCAACAACGGCTCGGCCGCGCTGAAGAAGATCGCCGAACTGAAACCGGACCTCGTGATCCTGGATGTTTACATGCCCGGCTACAGCGGGCTGGAAGTCTGCCAGCGCCTCAAGGAATCAGGGGAAACCTCGCGGATTCCGGTGTTGCTGAGCGTAGGCAAGCTGGAACCTTTCAAGCCGGAAGAAGCGCAACGGGTGCGCGCCGACGGCTATATCGTCAAGCCCTTCGAAGCCAGCGAACTGCTGAGCGCCCTGTCAAAGCTCGAAGACAAAGTAGTGCCGCGCGCCGAACCCTCCAAGCCGGGGCGATTTGCCCGGGCCATTGCGGCAGCGGAGGAATCCGGCCGGGGCAGCGCCAACCCAACCGCGGGCGACCAGAATGGATGGAAGAGCCGGATTGGATTTCCGCACGAGAAGCCGGAGACCGAAGAAAAAGTTGCAGACGAGTCTACGATTTATAACCCCATGAACCGGGATCTCCGCACGGTCGTCGAAACCGCCGGCGAGAAGGCTGCCCACAAGGCTGAAGCGGCCGGTGAAACCAGCGTGGATGTTGCGGCATTGGCTCCAGCAGGCTTGCCGCAGGATGTGACGCCGGAGGAAGTTGCCGCCATCGCGGCTGCGGCGGCCCAGATTCAAATGGCGGGCGCATCCGGCAAGGGTGAACAACGGAGTTCTGAAGCCGAGAGTTCTGAAGCTCAGGTTATGGAACCGGCGCCTCCGGCGAGAGAGGCCACTCCAGCCAGCATCACAGAAAATGCTTCACCCTCATTGGACATTCAAGGCGCGCCGACGCCTGTGATCGCGGATGCGAAGGCCGAGCTTTTGCAGGAGAAGCCTGAGGTGCAGCAGGATGTTCCCGTGACTATGGCGGCAACGGCTGAATCTGCGCCGTCGAGTACGGGCGCATCGCGATGGGCGGCGATACCGGTTGCGCTTGAAGGCGAAGACGCAACTATCTCGCTCGACCAGGAAATGCAGACGGCGTATGCGGCCTTTGCTGCGGAAGCGTGCTCCGCAGCCGTGAGCGCGCCGGAAGCGCCAGTTGCGGCTATTCCCGAGCCTGAACCACCAGCATCGGTCGCCCAATCGGAAGTGGTAACTTCTGCTTACCAGCCCGTCATTCCTTCTCCGGTTGAAGCCGCCCCAGTTGAAGCCGCGCCGATTGAGGCAAGTGCCGAGACCTCCTCAACCCCTGAGTTGGCGGCGCCGAAACCAGAGCCAACGACCGCTGAGTTCATGGGTCCGGTCTCGGAATCTGAAATTGCCGGTCTTGCTGGTCTGGTCGGGCTGAGCGCCGAGTCGCAGCTGGCACCGGAGCCCGAAAGTGCCACGCCAGAAGCAACCACCGCTACCAGCAAACCCTTCGCGCGCATCGCGCGGGCTTCGGAAAATTCAGACGAAGATGCAGCGGAGCGCGCCGGGGAATCGAAGCCGGACCCCGAGACCGTTAAAACCACTGCGGCCGCCTGGGCGAACTGGCGTCAAATCCGCGACACCAGCAATGGCAGCGAAGCGGTGCAGTCTGAGTCCAAAGAATTCGAAGCATCCGAGTCAGCTTCCACCGAGGCTGCCCGCGCCGCGGCGGCGGGCGCCGAACAGAGTTTGGCGGAAGCATCATCCCCTTCATCCGAGAACCGGGGCGACGTCGCCAGCATCGTCGACAGCGTTCTGGCCGATCTTCGCCCTAAGCTCATGGCAGAGATCTCCCGCAAAATGTCGGAGAAGAAGTAAGCATCGGTCAGCTTTTCAGCCTCCGGTCAGTATTCCCTTCCTTCATTCGTTTGACCCTTCTTTTCCCGCGCCTGTAAGATCAAAAGTCTTAACCACAGAGAGAACAGAGGTTCACTGAGGAACTCCAGATCTACCCTGTGATCCCCTGTGTTTAAGATTTTACTGACTGCAAATTGACCCTCGATGCCGCACGAACTACCCAAATCCTACGAGCCGGGCGCGATTGAAACGCGCTGGGCCGAATACTGGGTCGAAGAAAAACTCTTTTCCGTCGCCACGCCGCCCGCAGGCGAGACGCGTCCGGTATTCACGCTGCTCCTGCCACCGCCCAACGTGACCGGCCGCCTGCACATGGGCCACATGCTCAACCAGACGCAGATGGACATCATTGTGCGCTGGCACCGCATGCGCAGCTTCATCACCCTGTGGCTGCCGGGCACGGACCACGCCGGCATCGCCACCCAGATGATGGTGGAGCGGCAACTTGCCAAGGAAGGCAAGAAGCGCCGCGACCTGGGCCGCGAGAAGTTTATCGAGCGCGTCTGGGAGTGGAAGAAGCTCTACGGCGGCGCGATTCTCAACCAGATGAAACGCCTCGGCGCGTCGGTCGACTGGGATCGCGAATACTTCACCATGGACGAAAATCTTTCGCGCGCGGTGCGAGAGGTGTTCGTCCGCCTGTATGAAGAAGGACTGATCTATCGCGGGAAGTACATCGTCAACTGGTGTCCGCGTTGCGAGACGGCGATCTCGGATCTCGAGGTGAAGCACGAAGAGGTTGCCGGAAAGCTGTGGGAGATTCGCTATCCAGTAATCGGCACGAACGAGTTCATCACGGTAGCGACCACGCGCCCGGAGACCATGCTCGGCGACACGGCCGTCGCGGTCAACGAGAAAGACGAGCGCTACACGCACCTTCACGGCAAACGCGTTCTCCTGCCGCTGATGAATCGTGAGATTCCCATCATCACCGACGACCTCGCGCAGCCCGAGTTCGGCACCGGCGCGGTGAAGGTAACGCCGGCGCACGATCCCAACGATTTCCAAGCGGGCAAGCGCCACAACCTGCCGCAGATCGACATCATGGACGAGCACGCGCACATGAACCAGAACGCCGGGCCTTATGCCGGTTTGAGCCGTCATGCGGCGCGGGAGCGGGTGCTTGAGGATTTGCGCGCGCAGGGATTCCT
>DATMQT010000062.1:0-4793 GCA_035566655.1 Candidatus Dormiibacterota bacterium | reverse complement strand
GCTTGCTGGCCGTTTGCCACACAGACAACCTGGTAACCCTCTGCGCTCAGCAGAGCGGAGAGCAGTTCGCGATTGCCTTCGTTGTCATCGGCCACAAGGATGATTCCTTCATGGCGTTCCGAGGCAGACATACCGCCTCCTCAACAGTCAACTTAACCACGCACGGAGGATTGCACGCGCCAACTCTCGCCAATGGTAAGGAGAATTAGCTCAGCCCCGGGCATCGAACTGCCAATCCACGGCGCATACTTGTAAGTGTCTCAAATTCACAAGTGCCGTCCGCTGCACTTTCACGGTGCGGGCCTAATCAGTAAATAACCGAATGGATTGAGTGGCAAAGCGGACTTGTGCTAACGAGAGCGGCGGTGTAACGCAGAAGGGCCGTTCGCGCCGGTCATATTCTGGACGTATCGTCGCCAACTAGGAAACTATCGAGAAACGGTAACTAAACCCTGTACAAGAGAAGCGCTCGCTCTGCGCGCAACATCGAAATGGTGGGTGCGTAGAATTTCAAGGTAACCCAGTCTGTCACCCAGTCATAGCTTATGGTCCGCCTGGAGTTTGTAGCCGTGGCAGGTGTCGCAGATGCATTGCAGATTTTCCCGATGGTCCGGATTCCCTGCTCTCAATTTTCGGATGAGCCTTGCAGGAACGATGTGATCTACGTGACGACGTCACTTCCGACACCACTATCTATCAACAAAACTCTTACCGATTCTTGCGTTTTGGGCTAGGTCCACCGACTGGTTCGCCCGGCCCTTCTGACTCCCTGGTTGGAATCCAGGCGGTCGGAAAGAACGTGGGTTCCACCCCTCTGCCCCTACCAAATCCCAATAAAAATCGGCCTTTTTCGTTCCACTCTTCCCCAAATCGAGAGTTGTCCCCATTTGAAGGAAAAAGGGAGGGGGATTGCCGAGGCCATCCCCTTCGAACAAGGACCGCTCGAGATTATTGGCCCGAGGCAGCGGTGTAAAACGTCACGAACAGCGGCGCTGCGCCAGTCGCCGCGGTAGGCGGGTTGGCTGGCGTCAAGCCCCCCGGCGGCGGCGTTGTGCTGCCCGCAGCTGCGACTTGGAAGAGTGAGATGGTGTTGCTGAGGTTGTTGTCGATGGCCAGCAGAGCGCCCGTCGGGTCAATAGCCAAACCGAACGGGGCAATCTGGGTTGGTTGGGCCGTACCAATCTGAGAACCGATCACCCCGGTGGATGTATTCAGGTTATAAGCAAAGACCTGGCCATTACCACCCGCGTCTGCATCCAAGACGTACAGGTAATTTCCAGTTGGATCGGTAAGGACGTTGATTGTCGCGGTCGCGCCGGTGACGATGAAGTCCGCCCCAACACTGGTCAATTGGCCATTGCTACCGATGCTGTAGCCAGAGACCGACTGCGTGGTTGTCGTTGTCCCGTTGTTTGCCACATAGAGGTGGCCGTTCACATCGGTTGTCCCGTAGACAGGGACATTGCCGGTCGGGATTGACGGTGTGCCGAGCTGCGTCAGCGCGCCCGCATTAGCGCCCGTCTGAGTGATGGCATACTCACTGACACTATTACCGAGGTTGTTTACCACGTACACGTACTTGCCAGTGCGGTCGGTCATGATCCATGTTGGCGAGTTCAGTGTTGCATCGGTGTAGTTGGTCATACCCGGGATGGCAGTGAGTGCACCGTTGGTGGCGGGCGCCTTGTCGGCCGTCTGGGTAATCGAGAAGCCGAAGATCGAATTACCAAGGTCGCTGATGACGTAGATAAAGCGGCCCGTGGGATCAATTACGCCGACGTTTGCGCTGGCAGTGGGGGAGGCTACTACCGCCGCTTGGCCGGAATCGGTTAGAGAACCGGTGGCTGAGTTTATGTCTTCTACATGCAAGGATCCGCTGAAGTCGATGTAGTACATGAAATCGCCGGAGGGATGAAGGATGACTTGCCCTGGCGTGGAGGCGCTAAATGGCGATCCGGTAAGGGGTGTAAAAGTGCCAGCAGTTACATCTACCGCATAGCCGGAGATGGAACCAGAAGTGTCGGCGACGTAAGCGAATCTAGCCGTCGCGGCTTGAACGGTGAGTGTGGCGGTAGCTGTAAAGCCAGAGACACTTTCGGTGGCGGTGATGGTGGAGGTGCCGGCGGTGATGCCCAAGGCAACGGCGCTATTTGGATCGATGGTGGCGACCGTGGTCGTGCCGGAACTCCAGGTGACCGGGTTAGCCGGAGGCTGGGTGGTGCCATTGCTCAACATTTCCATCGCCGTAAAGAGTGTCGTGGTGCCAGTCGAAACGGTGATTGTGGCGGGTGTAATCACCAGCGAGGTGGCTGCGGCGGCGCCAACGACAAGCGTTGCCTGGCCGACCGTGATGCCGTCGCAGCTGGTGGCTGTGATGGTGGTGGTACCTGTGCTGACGGTTGTGACGTTGCCTGCGTTGTCGATCGTCGCGACATTGGTGTTGCTGCTGGCCCAAGTCACCTGGCTGGAGACGTCGAGGTCGCTGGGGGACCCTCCCGAGGCGAACGTGAAATTGCCGATCGCCGCGAAGGACTGACTGGCACCGAGCGGCACAGTAGCGGTCGTAGGGTTGAGGCGGATCGAATTGAGCTGATCCACCGCCAGGGGTTCGGTGGTGGACGAGATTCCAGAAAAGGTGGCACCGATATTCGTGGTGCCAAGGCCGATACCAGTGGCCAGCCCAGTGGTGCTGACCGAGGCTACCGATTTACTTGAGGAACTCCAGGTGGCGGTGCTGCTCACATCTTTTGTGGTTCCGTCGCTGAAACGAGCGGTGGCGGCATACTGCAAGGAGCCGCAAGTGGCGGTTACAGGCGCAATGATAGCCGCAGGGCGCTTTCCCGTTGGTGGCGGCGTTTGCAGAGCGGGACGAGCGCCATGGTGAGCAGCCCCCCTGACTGTCCCAGCCGGTGTGGCGCTGACGTAAATCTCCCCATTATTCGGGGCAACGGTCACAAACTGCACCCTGGGTGTAGAATCGCTGCAGGCAGCAAGGATTGCCGCGCAAACCAATGCCATCCCTGAAAGTGCCAAACGACTGGGCTTGCTTATCATGACGCCTCCTCAGCGTAGTTGCACGAAGTACAACAAGACACAGACACCCCAGCGTATGGAGATCATTTCGTGAACGAGGGAGTTACTTCGGCGGGCGAGGCTCCCACTCCGTTCCATGTTTTGGATCCCAAGACGCCTCTGCAGGGGGAACGATACTTTAAGCCTGACACTTCGGCATAGTGTCAGCTCGGTTATGATTGACGTGTCGATTAACTTCACGCCCGCGATTGCCAGTCCAAGGAAGGCGGGTCCTCACTTCGAGGGCTTTCTAGGCTTTCCATTCTTGAGACGCCAGACTCTCCAGGCTATCGATATCGTAGGTGGGCCTAAGGAAATTGAGCCAGCTCTATGAATACCAACGCGCGTGCCAGGGCGAGGTACTGCAGTAGGGTGACACATTGTCTTCGGAGTGCTCAGGGATGCGAATTGTTTTCCATTTGTTCGATGTCCTTCTGCTCGATCTGACGCATAAGCTCTCCGCGATGAAACAAGTAGGAGCGCAATTTGGAAGATATTTCACTGGGGACGGCATGAAACTGATTATCAGCGGCTTGACGAAAGGAGATCGGGCCACGGGCAGGAATGAGGTGATTTCCCCACTGATAAATCATGCCGAGATTCCAAATCACAAAGCAGGCGAGCCCCGCGCAGGACACAGAAATGGCAAGCCAGCGGCGCGAGAACAAAGCGGCGAAATAATCAAGAAACAAGGCAAGACCAAAAATGAAAATGGCAGTGAGGGAGACGAAGAAGCGATTGCCGAAGGAAGAGATGCCCGCCCAATCTGGATAGACGGCGATGAATAGGTAGAAGGCCACAGCGCCCAGCAGAAAGGGAACGCCAATAGACGGGAAGCGGAGAGGGGCGAGGAAGAGACCGAGAAGACACAAGATGATGAGAGGAGTCCATGAGAGGAGGCCGTGATTGGAGGAGAAGAGAACCTGGAGAAAAACGGGAGAACCCCAGAGGAAATCTCGGAGAGAGAGATAACCGGTTTCGAAAGGGCCGCCGTAAACGATCCACCGAGTGATGAACGTGGGAAGAAGCGAAAGGCAAACGACGAGGGAAAAAGCAGCGTGGCGGGAGAAGAGTTGGGAAAAGGAAGGCGAGGAGACACCATGGGAGCGAAGAACACCAATGTATTGCGGAACAGCTTCGGCGAGGAGAACGGCGAGGAGCATCAGGTTGGGGTAATAGACGTTGAGCATGAGGCCAACCATGAGGCCGAGCCAGAGCCACTGCGACAAGGAACGCGTGTCTCGCGTGGAATCCCAGTACCAAAGGAAGAGGGCCACGGCAAAAGCGGAATGCGCATGGGACCAAGAAGGATTGAAATACATGTACACCGGCAGAGAGCTCCCACCCCAGAAAGCGAGGACCGCCAGGAAAGCCCACAAGGGAGGAAGATACTTGCGCGCGAGGCGAAATGCGATGAGGAGGGCAAGGAAGCCGTAGAGCGCGGTGCCGTAGGCAAAAGCGTAGCGGTAAGGCGCCGAGAAGCCGTCAGCCGGAGTAGAAGCGCCGAAAAGACGAGCAACAAGAACGCCGCCATGAGCGAGGATCAGGAACGGAGACCATAGGATGGCGGGACCGACAGTGAAATGGTTGTCGAGATGGCCCGTGCGCGTGCGGAAGAACGGCTTAGGCTGGCCACGGGAATCGACGCGTTCATCGCGGAAGGATTGGTTGGCCGCCTGATAGTCGTGGGTAAAGTCAAGGTTGTGCTCGATGAGCGGGGC
>DATMQT010000061.1:0-2849 GCA_035566655.1 Candidatus Dormiibacterota bacterium | reverse complement strand
CCATCCAGCGGGTCCGCTGAGGGCTTCGACCCCTCAGAAGCAGCGACCATGCTCGAAGGCACCCCTCCTCCTCTTTCACCGATCACCCACCAGAACCCGCCGCCGGGCCAAGCTCTAAGTCCTCCCTCCCCCGTTTCGCCGACCGGCACTTTTGGCAGTCTCCTACTTCAACCTGGAACCATTATTGGCAACCGCTATCGCCTAGTCCAAATCCTCGGCGAGGGCGGTATGGGAGCGGTGTATAAGGCGAGGGACATAGAGCTCGATCGGGTCATTGCCCTGAAAGTGATTCGTCCTGAACTGGCCAGCAATCCCGAAATTCTGCAGCGTTTCAAACAAGAGCTTATCCTCGCGCGACAGGTTACCGATCGAAATGTGATCCGCATCTTCGACCTGGGCGAAGCCGGCGGGATCAGGTACATCACGATGGAGTACCTGGAAGGAGAAACTCTTTATCAGATTCTCCGCCGCCAAGGGAAAGTCTGCGTCCAGGAAGCTGTCGACATCATGCGACAGATGATGAGCGGGTTACAGGCGGCGCACCGGGAAGGCGTCATTCACCGCGACCTGAAGCCCGGAAACATCATGCGCGACGCTCAGGGGCGTGTGATCGTGATGGACTTCGGTCTGGCCCGCTCGATGGAAGGCGACGGAATGACGCGCACCGGCACCATGATGGGGACGATGGAATACATGTCTCCGGAACAGGCGCAGGCCAAGGAGGTGGATGCCCGTTCCGACATCTTTACTGCGGGCTTGATCTGTTACGAGATGCTGACCGGTAGAATGCCGTACCACGCCGATAGCGCCGTAGCCAGCCTGCTTAGGCGGATGCAGGAGCGCGCGGCACCCCCCTCCGACTGGGATGCGAGCATTCCACAGCCCGTCAGCGAACTGGTTTCGCGTTGCCTGGAGCGTGATCCGGGCCAACGCTGGCAAAGCGCGCAGGAAATTCTCGACAGAATTGACGAAATCCAGGGCAAGCGGCCGCCTTCCTTGATTTTGAGTTCTCCCCCGGCATCGATCAGCGCGCCACCCGTTTCCACCCCACCGGCGCATCCGCCACAACAACGGCGGACGTATAAGAACAAGCTGTTGGGTGCGGCGGCACTAGTAGTTGTGGCTGCGTCGGCCGTAGTTGGCGGCTGGCTGCTGCGCTCTCGACCACGGACTGCCGGGATGCACAGCACGGTCCGTGTCCTGCTGGCCGACTTCCACAATGCAACCTCCGACTCGATTTTTGATGGCACGCTGGAACCCACAATTGCGCTGCAACTGGAAGGCGCTCCGTTCATCAGTGTGTTCAACCGCGCGCAGGCCCGCGCCGCTCTTGCTGAGTTGAAGCCGGGCGTGACCAAGTTGGACGAAGCGAACGCCCGCCTGGTCGCCGTCCGTGAGGGCGTGGATATGGTGGTAAGCGGCACCGTAACCAAAGACGGCTCCGGCTATAAGATTGTCAGCAAGATCGGCGATGCCCTCACTGGAAAGGCCATCGCGACAGAGGAAACCCAGGCATCGGACAAAAACAGCATTCTCCGCGCTGTAGCCACTCTGGCCGACCAAATGCGAACCTCACTGGGCGATACCGCGCCCGAATCGGCGAAGCTCGCCGACGCGGAGACTTTCACCTCGGGCTCACTGGAAGCGACGCACGAATACGCCGAGGCTCAGGAAGCGCGGTACGCGGGCAAGACGGACGAAGCGGTCAAGGGCTTCCATCGTGCGATCGAACTTGATCCAAATTTCGGCAGTGCCTACGGGAACCTGGGAGCGCTTTACTGGAACATAGGAAATCAAACCGACTCGGTCAAATTCTACAAATTAGCGATGCAGCACATTGATCGCATGACCGACCGCGAAAAATACCGTACGCGCGGTGGCTACTATCTGGCTGTATCGGATGGCGACAAAGCCGTGGAAGAGTTCGAAAACCTGGTGAAGCAGTATCCCGCCGACAGTATGGGCCTTAGCGCACTGGCCCATGCGTATTACCTCCGGCATGATATGTCGAAAGCCGCAGATGCCAGCCGGCGGGCCATTGAGATCTATCCCAAAAACGTCGTTTACCGGAACAACGAATCTCTCTATGCCCTTTTCGCTGGTGACTATGAGACCGCCGAGCGCGAGGCGCTGGGCGTTCTGCAAATCAATCCGACTTACGAAGATGCGATTACCATCCTCGCCCTTTGCGAGACTGCAAAGGGGAACTTCGACAAGGCAACCGAGTTCTGGCGCAAGATCGAGGGTTTGAGCGCAGGAGGCGCTTCGTCCGCGGCTGGTGGCCTGGCCGATCTTGCCCTTTATCGTAGCGACCCCGTGCAAGCGGTTTCTGCGCTGGAAAAAGGGATCGACGGCGATAAGGTGGCGAAATCCACGGATGCAGCCGCCAAGAAGTACGTAATGATGGCCGAAGCCCAGCTCATGCTGGGCAAGAAGGCGGAAGCCCTGCAATCGGTGAAGCGTGGCCTGGCCATGAGCAAGGCCAACGTCCTTTTTGCCGCGGCTCGCGTGTATTTCATGGCGGGCGACTATGGGGCGGCGGAGGCGCTGTCTTCGGAGCTTTCAAAACAGCTCGAGGCAACTCCCCAGGCGTTAGGCAAGTTAATCGAGGGAGACATCCAGTTGAACCGCGGCCATACCAAGCAAGCGATTCAGCTCTATCAGGAATCCGATCGCCTGGTGGATTCATGGCTGGCGCGCTTCAATCTTGCCCGGGCCTATGTCGAGGCGGGAGCCTTTACCGATGCCAATACAGAATTGGAAACCTGTCTGAAACGCCGGGGCGAGGCTACCGACATCTACCTCGACGAGCAGCTGACTTTCCGCTACTTCCCGCCGACGTACTACTA
>DATMQT010000060.1:0-72511 GCA_035566655.1 Candidatus Dormiibacterota bacterium | reverse complement strand
GTTGCTGGCTCATTGGTTCACCCTGAGTGTAAGTCACTCAACTTTAGATGATACTCCTCGGGAAAGGTTTCAAGGCTCGCCGAGGTTCCCCGCAGAGTGGATTCTATTCCTGTCGGGGATGGTTCGCACTGTATCAAAGGTGCAGCAGCTAACGCGGGGAGTGTTCTGGCCTGTTTCGGGAACGGGAAGCGGGATCTTTCGGCGCGGCGCTGAAGCCGCCGCTCGTCCACGATACTGCGGGGCCTGTGGCTCGATCATGCAAAATCAAGAGCAACGTCAAAGGCAGCGGACAGGAGTGTCCGCTCCACACGAGTGTTTCAAGAACTGCGGCTGCGTAGGCGCTGCCGGCAACTACATAGGTCCCTTCGCGTGGTGACTTCTGGCCGCGCGGGGGCACGCGGGGCTCAGGATGACATGGGGTTGTTGGGGTTCACGCTGCGCGGTAGATTCCCAGGACTTTTACGAACTCTGCTACCTCGCCCAGGTGGCGCAGGGCGTTTTTTGCGGGGTCGTCGTTGCCGCGGAGGAAGTCTACGTAGAAGACGTATTCCCAGGGGCGTCCGCGGAGGGGGCGGGACTCGATTTTGCTGAGGCTGATGTCGCGGAGGGCGAAGACGCTGAGTGATTTGAAGAGGGCCCCGGGCTGGTTCTTCAGCTTGTAGGCGATGGAGGTTTTGTTGGCGCCGGGCGGGACCAGGCGCTGGTAGCCGGTTGCGGAGGTCGCGCTTCCCTTCCCGCGCGTGCTTCCGGACTTTGCCCTGAAATCTGCTGGCGATTTGCGAATCAGGAAGAAGCGAGTGAAGTTGCGTTTGTCGTCTTCGATGCCGGCCTGGAGAATCTTGCCGCCGTATTCGCGGGCTGCGTGACGGCTGGCGATGCCGGCGGCGTCGGGAAGGCGCTCGGCTACGACGTGCTTGACGCTGCCTGCCGTGTCGTAGAACGGGACGGACTCGATGCGGGGATGGTGCCGAAAGAAGTCGCGGCACTGGTCGAGAGCTACCGGATGCGAGAGGACTTTGCGCACTGCTTTGAGTTGCACGCCGGGGGTGGCGATCACATTGTGCACGATGCGGAGCAGGAATTCGGCTTGAATGAAGACATCGTGAGTGACGAGGAGATCGGCATGTTCGGCTACCGTGCCGGCCAGCGAGTTCTCGATGGGGATTACGGCGGCGGCGACGGAACCGTTGGCTACGCGGTCGAATACCTCGGCGGAGCGGGCGCATGGAACGACCGTGCAGCGCTTCAACATTTGCTCGGTGGCTTCGTGGCTGAAGGAACCGAGTTCGCCCTGGATGGCAACTTTCATCACTGGCAAGGTAGCTGGAGCGCGTGGGGTAGCGCAAGTGTGGTTCGAAGTCAAAAGCTTTTAATCGCAGAGGTCGCGGAGAACGGCCGCGCTGAGATCGCTGAGAAAACCTCAGGTGAGATTTTTTTCGAGGACTAGCGCATCTACTCCGTTTGAATAGTAGCGCGGGTGGGTTTTGATCACGCTGTAGCCGTGGCGTTTGTAGAACTGGAGGGCGGAGAGGTTGTCCACGGCGGTTTCTAGCTCGACGGAGCGGCATTGGGCGGAGAGCAGGCGGTCTTCGGCGGCGCGCAGCAGGAGCGATCCCACGCCGGAGCGGCGGGCGGAGGAGATGACGTCAATCGTAATGATGTGACCGTTGGCGCGGTCGGCTTCGGCGACGATGAAACCGGCAATGGTACTGGGCGCGGGCGGTGAGCTTTTCTTTTTGTCTGCTGAATCGCCTTCTCGCGAATCCGTCTCGTTAGTTGCAGGGTGCTCGGCTTCTATGGCCAAAAGGGTGAAGGACCCGGGGCGGCGCATGTAGAACTTGAGTTCGGCGCGCGAGTAGGAGATGCCGGGAGGGAAACAAGCCTGGTCGATGCGCCAGAGCGTGTCGAAGTCGGCGGGTTCGAAATCGCGAATGACGAAGGGCACGGGGCCATTGTAGCGGGGAGTGAAAGCCACGATGCGGGTTGTTGGAACGACTGGGAGCGCTTTGGTCCGAGTTTTCCACAGTTAATCCGGGCGTGACGCCCGTAGGGATGAATTGGGGGCCTTTGTCCCCTTGATTCGGCGCAGCCTCGGACGTACCATGAGCATCAAAGGTATGCTGTGGGACGCCTTCTGCTGATTGACGTGGCCGGATCGGTCGCCGTGTTGGGGCTGTGGTACCTGGTGTTTTCCACCTACAACCGAAAAAAAGGAGCGGCGGCGTTGCGCTGGGTGCAGACGGCTTGCGCGGGCAAGGGACGCATCCTGGAGGCGCACTGGGTGGGAAGTTCGCGGCTGCAGGCGCGATTGCATTTCGCTTCGCGCTGGTTTGAAAACGCACGCGTGACGGTGAAGTTCAGGCCGCGCGCTCTGCCGGTGCATTGGCTGCTGAGCTGCTGGGACCACCAGAAAGAAACGTTGACGTTCGAGGCTGATCTGGGAGGGTCTCCGAGCTTTCATCTGGAAGTGGTGAGGCATCGCTGGTCGGCGCATAACCGTGGAACTTTATCCCGCAAACGCAATGACGATGAACGAGAGTGGGACCTGTACCAGCCGGGGCCCATCATTCTGACTACGCGGACACACTGGAAGCAGGATCCGAGCGCGGAGTTGAATGCGCTGATGTCGGCGCGGCGTCAAGACATTCTGCAGGTACACTTCCGTCCGGAGTCGCCGCAGTTTTCGGCCACGGTTGACCTGGACGCGCTGGCCGATCCGAACGCGGCTGAGGGATTTGTGAGCGCCTTGCGGGAGATCGCCGCGGGAGCCTCGGCGCATCGGCAGTAGCGCCGTCATGACGTTTATGGCCTGCTGCCATAAGGGTGGCGCGGCTGCGATACTTTTGCGGGCAAGCTTGCAGATAGAGTCCGGCGCACGCCATTCTGCGCCGCCACTGGCGCACGGCAATCACACCTGAATTCCCTCTTCCTTGGCAACGGGTGCTGTGCTATTGTTCCGGGCCATGAGTGACAGTTTCAGCAATCCCACACCGCAGTTCGGCACGGCTGAGTATGTAACCCAGCCGGGAAGTTACCGTTGCCAATTCTGCCAGCAACCGATGGGTGGGACTTACTATCGGGTGAATGCGGCGATGGCATGTCCCGGTTGCACGGAAAAAATGCGCACCGAAATTGAGCAGGACAAGCACGCCGCATATGTGCGCGCGCTGGCGTATGGCGTTGGTGCGGCTGTGGTGGGGCTTATTGTGTACGCCCTGATCGCCATCCTGCTGCAGGGATGGGTGATCAGCTATATGTCGATTGGAGTGGGATGGTTGGTGGGCACGGCCATGATGAAAGGATCGAACGGAATCGGCGGACGGCGTTATCAGATTGCGGCGGCACTGCTGACCTATGCGGCGGTTTCGATGGCCGCGATCCCCATCTGGATTCATTTTGCCCCGGAACGAAAGCAGCAGACTCAGCAACAAAAGCCGCTGGAGGAACCGCGGGAATTGGAACGAGAGTCCGGAGGACAGCCTTCGGAAGATCCGCAACCCGCGCCCAGTGCCGCGAGGCCCCAGGTCAGCGTGGTGAGCCTGGGGACGTGGCTGGGCCGGGTTGCGCTGATCGGGCTGGCATCTCCGTTCATTCAGCTTTCGGGCGATCCTTTCTGGGGAGCGATGGGTCTGTTGATTCTTTTCTTTGGCATGAGGATCGCATGGAGGATCGCTGAAGGCCGGCCGTTTGGAGTCTACGGACCGTTTGCCAATTCTCCACCCGCATCGCGTTAAGACCTTACACTGATCCGAAGAACATTTTCCCTGGCCGTGTCTACCGCGACTCCAGAACAGATGCGATGCAAGCGATGCTCGCGCGAACTCGCGCCGGGAGCGTTGGTGTGCGATCTGTGCCACGCGCTTGTGCATTCCGAGGAACTGGAACGCCTGGCGGCGGAGGCAAAGGCTTTGGAGAAGGCGGGCGAAGCGCGGGTGGCGCGGGAGAAATGGCTCATCGCATTGCTGCTTCTGCCGCCTGCGTCGAAGCAGGCCGACTGGATTAGGCAACACATACAAGGACTCGATGCCGTAGACCGAGTCGGACAGTCGTCTGGGAGTGGCGACAACCAATGGGCCCAGCCGCTGGGACCCGCAGCGCTGGCCGCCCCGAGCAGGGTTCCGCGAACCGCACGGTTCAGGTGGACATCTCTGCTGAGCTTTGCAGTTTTCGTGGCGATCTATTCGGCTGCGTCGGGCGTGAAGTTCGGGATCGGCTTCGCGGTGTTGATTCTGATCCACGAGATGGGCCACTTCATTGACATCAAGCGGCGCGGCTTGCCGGCGGATATGCCGGTGTTTCTGCCGGGCCTGGGCGCCTATGTGCGCTGGCAGGCGCTGGGCGTACCGCTGGAGGCACGAGCGGCGGTGAGCCTGGCCGGACCACTGGCGGGATTCCTGGCGGCGCTGGCGTGCGCGGGGGTTTGGTGGCAGACGGGCAATCCGCTGTGGGCTTCGCTGGCGCGTGTAGGCGCGATCTTAAATCTGCTGAACCTGATTCCGGTGTGGGCGCTGGATGGCGGGCAGGCCGCGTTGGCGTTGAGCAAGATGGAACGCATCGTCCTGCTCATCGCGTCCCTCGGCCTGTGGATGGCATTGGGGCAGAGGTTGTTCCTCCTGGTGGCGCTCGGAGCGGGCTATCGCGCGTTCTTTGCGGCAGATCTCCCTCCGCATCCGAGCCGGGCCACGACCATCTACTATGTCGTGGTTCTGGCTGCGCTGGGTATCATCATCCGGCTGATGCCGGGGCAGGGGTTGGGTCTGCGGTAGAAACCGTCACGGAGTCTGCACGGAATAAATCTCTTTTATGCCTTCGATCAGCTTTTTCGATTGTCGGGCACTGCACGCTCGCGCTATTCTTATTGGTTGAAAACCCAGCCATTTCAATTGCCTGTATCCGTGCGTTGCTTGCCCACATCATTCTTGCGGAAATGAAGAGGAGACTGAAGGACATCCATGCCTAACGAACTGCGAAATTTCCTGGCACTCACCTACGACGAACTGGAAGACCTGAATCTGGAAGCGAAGGAGCAGCGCCGGAACCGAGTGCCCATCGGCAAGATTCAGGAGAAGCGGTTGAAGTATCTGACCGACGAAAAGCGGATCAAGGCCGTGACCGTGCTCTTCAGCGATCTCGAAGGCCGGCTGCACATGCTGGATTACGACAAGAAGTTCCTGATCAAGAGCTGGGACAATCTTACGTTTGACGGCTCTTCGATTCGCGGGTTCACGGCGCAGCGCGAAAGCGATCTGCGGCTTGGCATTGACTGGGCGGCATTCTATTGGGCTCCGGCAGATGTGTTCGGCTCGGGCAAGGTGCTGGTGTTTGGCGAAGTGATCGACAAGGGCGGGACATCCTACTCGGCAGACATTCGGGGCGTGCTGAAGAATTACGCCGACGAGTTGCACAAGAAGAAAGGCTACACGCTCAACGCCGCCAATGAGATTGAAGGCTTTCTCTTCAAGGGATCGGATGCGGAGCGCCGCTACCACGAGACCGGCAAGTTCGAGTATGTCAACACGGGCGGGTATTATCACTCGCTGCCGGGCGATCCGTTGCGCACTTTCATTGACACGACCGCCGAAGTGCAACGCGCGATGGCCTTTCAGAATGAGAAGGACCATCCGGAAGTTGCGCCTTCGCAGTTTGAAATCAATTACGGCTATGGCGAAGTGGTCGCGGCCGCCGACCAGATTCAACTCTACAAGCTGATCTGCCGGCAAGTGGCGACGAATATGGGATTCACGGCGTCGTTTCTGCCCAAGCCGGTGGTGGGCGTGAACGGCAGCGGCATGCATACCAACGTTTCCATTAGCGAGAACGGCAAGAACCTGTTCTGGGACGCCAAGGGCGAAGAGAAACTCAGCAAGATGGGCTGGGCGTTTCTGGACCGAATTCTCACTCACGGCAACGATATTTGCCTGCTCCTGAACCCGAGCGTGAATGCCTACCGCCGTCTCGATCCACACTTCGAAGCGCCGAACCAGATTAAGGCGTCCGCCGTGGACCGCGGATCGATGATACGAATTCCCATTGGCAACGAGAAAAGCATGCGGGTGGAAGTGCGGTCGGTCGCTCCGGATGCGAATCCGTATCTCGTCATGCTCTCGATCTTCAAATCAGGGATCGATGGCGAGACTTCGAAAATCAAGAACCTGCGCCAGGCCGAGCGCTACTTGCCCGATAACATTTATGACGCGCTGGCGAACTTCCGCAAAGCGGAGTGGACGACGAAACTTCTGGGCGAAGACGTGAAGGGTCGTTATGCGGATTTGAAGCAAGCCGGTGCGGACCGCTGTCCGCGTCTGCTGGGAACGTTTGTGAAGGCGCCGGAGGTGCAGTATCACCACGACGTCTACAACCAGTTCTTGTGGAATCTGTTCTAGAAAATTCGTGAGCTATTTTTCCTGGAAGACCACAACAACACGAACGCCCTGGCAAAACCAGGGCGTTCCCGTTGCTTGAGAGAAGATCCAGGCATCAGCAGAGAACAACGAGCCCAGTGTTATAACCCGAGTCCTGCACCCAAGGTATAAATCGCATAGGTCGACTGTGTCTCGGTCGTTCCATCCGCCATTGTGGCAGTGACCGTGACAGGATAAATTGAACCGACCACGAGACTCACCCCAGCGGGCACGCTCGTGGTTGAACCGGTCATCGTCTGGCCCGCCTGTAGGGGGAACGCCGACTGCCAAGTAAAGTTCACCGGCAGCCCGGAAATCTGGGCCGTGATCGAAGAAATCGAAACCGTTCCCGTATTCAGGAATTGTATGTTGAAATCAGGCGCATGGTTGCCGTCGTTCTTCAGGTCCGTTTCTTCGAAATCATCCTCCTCAATTTCAAAGTGATGGCCGTGCCTCTGGTTGATGCCGGAACCGCCAGTTTGCCGTGCAATGTCTGTGTGGGAACAGTCTGACGAGTTGCTGGTGCTCGCCGTACACGGCGCCGAACCCTGGCTGTTGGCCGGCTCTGCCGCTGTGTTCAGGTATTGATCCGCCGTGTAGATAATCGCAGCGAAGCCGGTCGTGGGGCTGGCGGCGATCCCAAAGTCGTCAAGCAGATCGCGGTTTCCGCTGCAGGTTACTCCGGATTCGCACACCCCAGCATAGTGAATGATCCCCGATACGGTTCCCTGCGTGAAGCTGCTGCCCGGCGTAGTGGCCTTGAGATTCTGGGCGAAGTATACGTACCACGCCGCGGACGCGGGGTAGCTGTCGGGCGGGTTGACGCCATCGTAGTAGCTGGTGCCGTACCAGACCACGTCCAATCCACCCGCGCCACCCGCGGCGCTCCAGGGGAAAATCGCCGTGTTGGAGGGCGACTGGTTGATCTGGTACGGAAAAGACCAGGTCTGCCCGAAATTGGTGGAGAAGCTGTAGAACAGATTGTGGTTATCGCTGTAAATCACGTAGACATTTCCGGCGCGATCCACCGAGACGTTCACGAACTGGTGTCCGTAGCTCATCAAAACATTCGGATTGTCGTACACCTCGTAGTCAGTGAACGTGGCGCCGCCATCAATGGAGCGGGCGATCCATACCGAGTGGGTGCCACAACTGGTGCCGCACCCATTCACGGGGTCCTCGTCGGCAGCGCTGTGAATCGAGCTGAAGGACTGATAGATGACGTGATTGCTGGGGTCGATGGCCAGATTTCCGATCTCATTGTTTATAAGGGCGTGGAACTGGTGGCTGGCATCGAACGCGAGCGCATGTTGCGTGAAAGTCAGACCTGCATCGAAACTGCAGTCCACGGCGATCTCATCGGTAGTGATCGTCGAGTGATAGGAAATGCACACCTTGTTCGCCCCGTCCGCCGCGATCCACTCCCGGTCATCCACTGGGAGGCTGGCGCTTGTCGGATTAATGGACCAGGTGTTCCCCCCGTCTTTGCTGGTGCTGACATAAATATTCAGTAGCGGCGGCCGGCTCTGCAGGCTGGAAACGTACAGATTGTAGGATCCAGTGCTATTGGTTTGGGGCGCAACTGCGATGTCGGTGTCGCCGCCCGCGGGCGAGATGCCAACACCCCCGGAAGAAACACTGTTAGGCAGCGCGAGGGTGGTGAAGTGGGCTCCGCCGTCGGTTGATTTGTAGGCGAAGGTACCCCCGCAAAGGCCTCCGATGACGCAGAAGACGTTCTCAGATGAGCCATAGAAGTTCCCGGCCTTGTCGGAGCGGATGGAGGGTTCTCCCTCGGTATTGGTACAGGTTCCGGACGAATTCGGACACGCGGTTCCAACGCTGAACCCGTTGACGAACGGGTTGCCGGCTAGTTCGTAGTTGCTGAAAGTTGCCTGCGCATGAACATCAGGAGCACACGGAAATAACGCACTCGTGAATAGGAGAAGCCCCGGAAGCAGTGTCTTTGTGAAACGCAAGACAGTGATTTCACAGCTGTTCTCATAGCGCAATGTCATGGAATGTACCCTCGTGTAGGCTGTTGACGAAATCGCGCAAACCTCGCAACTCTGAATCAGGTATCCGCGGGAGTCCATACAGTGATGGCTGTAAGAGGGAGCAGGAGAAATCCTGAGAGCATGGGGAAGGGGTGGTATTGCAGGCAACGACCAGTTCCAGTTCCGAAGACAACTCGGCACCGGCTCAGCGGCTACAATGCCTGTCGGAGGATTCATGGCGAAATCGCGACGGCAGTTTCTGACTGAGACATCCCTTGGCTTATTGGCTGCGGCAACCGTGTCTCGGGCGTATGCGCAACAGTCTGCCGATCTGCCGCCAGGGGCTCCTCCCGCATTCGGCGCGGGGCCGGCCGTTGGACCTGAGGTGTCGACTTCCACTTTCGCGGAGGTGGAGAAGTTGGTGCAGGTCGAGATGACCGCCGCCGAGCGCGTGATGGCGGCGAGCAGTTGGCGCAAGACCATGGCGGCTTTGTACGAGCGGCGCACGGGACCGCGAAAGGTGGCGCTGGAAACAACGCTTGCGCCTGCGTCGCGCTGGAATCCTGTATTGCCGGGGTTGAAGGCTGGTCCTGAGCACGACAGGTTTGTTCGGAGCACTGCCGATCCCGGACCATTGCCTGCGCGCGACGAGGATATTGCCTTCGCCTCTCTGACCCAGCTTTCCCGATGGATCGAGCATCGCAAGTTGAGTTCCGACCGGCTCACGCGCATTTATCTGAAACGGCTGGAGCAGTTCGATGCCAAGTTGCACTGTGTCATTACGCTTACGCGCGAACTGGCGCTGGCACAGGCCAAGAAGGCTGATGAGGAAATCGCGGCAGGAAATTATCGTGGGGCGTTGCACGGGATTCCGTGGGGCGGGAAGGATCTTCTTGATACTGCCGGAATCCGCACCACATACGGCGCTGAGCCGTTTCGCAACCGCGTGCCTGTTGCCGATGCCGTGGTAGTGAAGCGTCTGCATGAAGCTGGCGCCGTGCTGGTCGCCAAGCTGAGTCTAGGTGCGCTCGCGTTGAATGATATCTGGTTTGGAGGGCAGACGATGAACCCGTGGTTGCTGGAAGAGGCGTCGTCGGGTTCGAGCGCTGGGCCAGGCGCGGCTACTGCCGCGGGATTGGTCGCCTTCGCGATTGGGAGCGAGACGGGCGGCAGCATTGTCAGTCCCGCGATGCGTTGCGGGATCACAGGACTGCGTCCTACCTACGGCCGCGTGGCGCGAACCGGCGCTATGACTTTGTGCTGGTCACTCGACAAGCTTGGCCCCATGACGCGCACGGTTGAGGACGCGATGCTGGTGCTGCATGCCATCGCAGGGCCCGACGCCGGCGACCTGGCGAGCGTGCCCAGCAAGCTTGACTTCGATGCTGGTGCGAGCGTGCAAGGGTTGCGTGTGGGCTACGTTCCGCGCTGGCTGAACGAGAATCCCGCGACCGCTGTGGATCGTGTCGCCGTGGAGATGGTGAACAAAGTAGGGATGGTTCCCGTGGAGGTAAGCATTCCTGACTGGCCCTATGACTCGCTCAACCTGATTCTTTTTGCCGAGGGAGCGGCTGCGTTCGAAGAACTTGGGCTGAGTGGCGGAATGAAGCAGCTCAAAGCACAGGTGCCGGACGCGTGGCCGAACATTTTCCGAGAGGCCCGGTTCCTTTCCGCAGTCGACTTTGTGCAGGCCGACCGATTCCGGCGCAAAGTTGCAGAAGACATGGCGCGCATCTTCTCTGAGGTGGACCTGCTGCTCGTACCGTCGCTGCGCGACGAGATGCTGACCGCGACTAACTTCACCGGGCATCCTTCGCTCACGCTGCGTGGGGGTTTTGTTGAGGTGTCGAAAGCGCGCAGCGACTGGGCGCCCGATCCCAATAACCCAATGCCGACGTTCTCTCCGCCGCGGCGCGTGCCGCACGGGGTAACTCTGATCGGGCGGCTATTTGACGAGGGCACGGTGGCCAGTGCAGGGCTCGCGCTGGAGCGTGCCTTCGGCGTTGTCGACCAGCGGCCGGCGGGTTTTTAAGTTTGCTGTAGACCGGTTTTCAGTGTGTCCGCACCGGTTTTTGATGTACCCGCAGAATCTGTTTATTCGGTTCTGGACAAACCTGTGCGTGTGACTAGACTGATTGGTCACAAAGGAGGAACTCCATGAAGCGCACAATTTCGGAGTTCTGTTTGTTTGTGCTCACGGCTGCGGCGATCCAGGTCACGGCGCAGGCAAATCCTTACAAGGACGGCACTCCCGGAGTTACGGGATATCGCTCCGAAGTGCTGGCGGAAGTGATTATCCAGGAGGACAAGTTCACACGCCTCGCCGAAGCGATTCCGGCGGAGAAATACTCGTGGCGGCCCTCGCCAGATGTGCGGTCATTCGCAGAGGTATTTCTGCACGTCGCTGCGGCCAACTACAATCTCTACAAACTCGTTGGCACGCCTCCGCCCGCGGGTTTCGACGTCAAGGGATTCGAAAAGTCGTCGTCCGACAAGGCGAAGGTCATCGCCACACTGAAAGATTCCTTCGCTCACGCCCGTAAGGCGATCACCGACATGCCCGACGCCAACCTCGATAAGAGCCTGGACTGGTTTGGCGGCAAGAATACCCAGCGCGGCATTCTGCTCTTCATCGTGCGCCACGCCGCCGAACACCTGGGACAATCGATCGCGTACGCGCGATTCGTAGGCATCATCCCGCCCTGGACTGAGGATATGCAGAAGAAGCCAGCGGAGAAGAAAGAAACGCCGAAGGAGAAATAGTTGCGATAGTTCGCCGAGAAAAACAGATCCCTTTCCCGCAGTTGCGGGAAAGGGATCGGGACACCTTCTGACAGTGGTGTTCTTTACTTTGGCGGTAAGCCCACGTTCAGGCGAAACACGGTGCCGTCAGCAAAATGGCCTGCGGAGGCCTTTCCGCCCTGGTAGGTCGAGCCCCAGAGCGTCCCGTCTTTGGCTTGAATAACCTCCGCCGGATAGGAACCAACCGCTGCTGAGGAACCGAACGGTGCAAGCCTCCGGATCACCGTCCCGGTCGAAGGCGAAAGAGTGATGATATCTCCGAAGCCGCTGTTGCCGTTGTAATCAGCTACCCAGAAATTGCCATCGGTCGCCAACAACAATCCATCCGGGCTACCGCCTCCGTTGCGAGTCGTGTAGAACGGAAAGAGTTGAAGATTGCTGCCGTCAGTGTGAACCTCGAAGAGTCCTTCGCCGCTTTCTCCGTAAATGTGGTACAAGCCGTAAAAGTTTCCGTTCGCTCCGAAAGCCAGCGAGCTCCCGATGGACGGCAGGCCATTGGGCGACGGGAAATTCAGCGCAACCGATTCGAAGGCTCCCGTGGCTGGAGTGAAGTGGAAGAGTTTCTGGCCCTGTGGTCCTGAATCCAGCCCGTAGAATGTGCCGTCGGACGCGGGGATGAAGCTCGATGGAAATTCATCAGTTGAACCGGGGAAATTGAAAACAACATCATAAGCCCCGGTGGACGGAGTTACCCGAAAGATAGTGCCGCAGCCCTGGTAGAAAGAGCCGCAGCTGCCGGTTCCACCCTGAAACGATGAACCGTACAGGTTGCCGTCGCTGCCGGGCACTACGGGGCCGCCACCACCGTCCGCGCAGTTCGACAGGGAGCAGAATCTGTTCAGCACCTCAAAACCTGTACCGGTCTTGCTCACGCGATACAGCACGCCCGAGCCGCAGTAGCCATTACAGCCACCGACCCCGCCAAACAGCGTCGTACCGTAGATTTTGCCATCGGAGCCCTCCGCCACAAGGCTCGGAAGGTTGCCGTTCAGATATGCCTTATTCGTGCCCGGCGCGAATGTGTGCAGTAGAGTAAATTTTCCAGCGGGCGTGACCGAAAATACGGTTCCACCGCTGGGAGTTGAGCTTCCTTCCATGGAATCCTGGGCGGCGCCGTAGAAATTGCCGTCGGAACCTTGGATAAGCGAATCGGGTCTACCACCATTGGGACAGGAACCTATGCCAGCGCTGCCATTGCAGATGAAAGTATTAACGACGACTGGCTGCGGCGCGGCGGCATAGGCCGACCCTGCCAGCAGAATTAGAGAAGCGGCGAACGCGAACTTTCTTTTCATTGGACTACACTCCTGGGAACCGCAAGATTGTTGCAGGGGAAAGCTATCTCTCGTCTTATATTCCGGGGGCAAGAGTGCAGTTGTCATCGACGTGTAAAAAATTGATCAGCATCTCGACCATGTCATAGTCCACCTCACGGATTCTCGGAGTGTGCTAGATTCAGAAGCTTCATGGATGCCGCTCCAACCATCTCTACCCAGGGCCTGACCCGCCGCTTCGGGGAATTGCTCGCTGTCGACAACATCGACTTGCGGGTTGCGCCGGGGCAGTTCTTCGGCTTTCTTGGCCCTAACGGGGCGGGAAAGTCGACCACCATCAAGATGCTCACCGGGCTGTTGGCGCCCAGTGCGGGGCGGATTGAAATCCTCGGACTCGATTTGCAGAAGAACCCGGTTGAATTGAAGCGGCAGATTGGTGTTGTTCCGGAAGGCATGGCGTTGTTCGGACGGCTGACGGGATCGGAGTTCCTGAACTTCGCGGGACGCATGTACGGACTTGACCGCGAAACCGCAGCCAAGCGCTCCGCGGAACTGCTCGACTTCATGCAGCTCGCCGACCAGCCGAAAAAACTGGTCACCGACTACTCGCACGGCATGCAGAAGAAGCTGGCGATGGCGGCTGCGGTGATTCATGGCCCGAAGGTGTTGTTCCTCGACGAACCCTTTGAAGGCGTGGATGCCATTGCCGCTGGAACATTGAAGGCCATGCTGCAAGGCATGATCGCGCGCGGGGCCACGATTTTTTTGACGTCGCATGTGCTGGAGATTGTGGAGCGGCTGTGCAGCCACGTCGCCATCATTCATCAGGGACGGCTGGTGGCGCAGGGGTCGCTCGAGGAATTGCGCGCCGGGGTGGAGGCAGATTCGCCCGGACCAGGCGAGGGCTCGGACGACGGATCAACGCCGCCCGGAGAAAAGATGACGCTGGAACAGATTTTCCTGCGCACCGTGGGCGGGGCGCGCCGAACCGATCAGGAGCTCTCGTGGCTGGGATGAAGAGCTGGGTTGCGGTCGGGAGAATGAAGTTTTTGGGTGCGACCGTCACCGTGCGTCGAAGCGAAGCTCAACCACTTCCCGCGTTTCTTCGGGAGCAGGGGTGTACTTCCAGCGGCTGACGGACTCTTGCGCTGCCTTAAGCAACACCGGGTTGCCGCCTACAGGGGAAACCAACCTGACCGAACCATCGGGGGCGATTGTGACCTGAACCTTCACCACGCCAGCAAGATGCATACGGCGGGCGAGATCAGGATAAGCAGGGTTCACCCGGAGCACGACTTTGCGCCCTTGCGGAGGATTTGAATCCTGAGCGGGCGCGGCTGCCAGCGTCTGCATCAGCAGGAAAATGAGAACAAGGCGATGTCTCATAAGTTTGTCCAGGCAAGTCTGGCCCTCGATTCACTCCTCGACTTGAGTGTAGATTGAATTGGCCCGGCAGCAAGAATTACGAAAGTCACCAACAGATGAGTGAGAACCATGAGTGAAATTCTTTTCACGCTCCGCAGGCGTGACCAACTGGCCGCTATCGCCGAACTGCGCTGGCGGCTGTTTCTCAACGCGCTGCGAACGATGCGGGGCAAGCTGGAACTACTCTCGCAAATCCTCATTGGGTTCGCGTTTGCCGTGGGCGGACTGGGCGGAGCTTTCGGCATGGGCATGGCGGCAGCTTTGATGATTTCGTCGGGTAAGCCAGAATTGCTGGCGGTGCTCTTCTGGTTCGTCTTTATGTTCTGGCAGGTCTTCCCCATCATGGCGACTGCCTTTGCCAGCGGTCCAGATGGCTCTGACCTGCTGCGCTTTCCGCTCAGCTATCGCTCGTATTTCTTGGTGCGGATGGCCTATGGCGCTTTCGACCCGGCAACCGCCCTGGGATGTCTTTGGTCGTTCGGAATTCTGCTGGGCGTGGGCTTTGCGAAGCCGGCCTTGTTGCCGTGGACGATGCTGGTTCTGCTGGCGTTTGTGGCCTTCAATCTCCTGTTTATGCAGATGATCTTCGCCTGGGTGGAGCGCTGGCTGGCACAGCGCCGCACGCGGGAGCTGATGGGCATTCTGTTCATTCTGCTGATGCTGAGCTTTCAGTTGATCGGCCCGATCATAGGACGGTTTGAGAGAAAATCATCCCGGCCGGAGGTGCAACGATACGTCGAGATTCTTGCCCCGGTGCAGCGCATCCTCCCGCCCGGGCTTGCCGCCGATGCCATTGCGCAGGCGGTGTATCCGCATTTCATGACTAGTTTCAGTTCGTTCGCACTACTATGCGCCTTTGGGCTGATCATTGGATACGGCCTGCACGTGCGGTTGTTGGCCCAGTATCGCGGCGAGAACCTGAGCGAAGTGGCCGCATCCGCGCTGCCCCGGGACCGGTCGTTGCGCTTGGGCTGGAATCTTCCGGGATTCTCTACATCGGTGGCGGCCGTCTTTGAAAAAGAAATCCGCTATCTTCTCCGCAGCGGCCCCATGCTGCTCAACCTGGTCATGCCGATTTTTGTGCTTCTCCTCTTCCGTTTCGGAGCGATGAACTCTCTCCGCCGTTCGGGGAGTCTGTTTGCGCACACGCCCGACATGGTGTTTCCCGCGACTGCCGGATATACGCTCCTGATGCTGATCAATCTGGTTTGCAACAGTTTTGGCGCTGACGGCGGCGGCATCCAGTTTTTTTTCGCATCGCCAGTGAGCTTCCGTGAAATTGTGCTGGCTAAGAATCTCGCCCACGCTGTCATTCTCGCCCTGGAAACGATTGTGGCCTGGACGGTGGTCAGGATGCTCTACGGCGCGCCCGAATTCTCCGTTGTCATCGCCACTCTTGCCGGTCTGTTGTTCGCAGCGCCCCTGAATTTTTCCGTGGGCAACCTGCTTTCGATTTATGCGCCGAAGAAGGTGGATTACTCCTCGTTCCGGCATCAGAAACCCTCGCAGACGAGCGTCCTGATCAGCCTGGGTGTGCAACTTTTCGTGATCGGCATAGGCGCGCTGGTGTTCTGGATTGCGCGTCTTTACGGAAACTTCTGGATTGCAACCGTGATCCTGCTGGTGCTGGCGGCAATCTCGATCACCGCTTACCGGATGATTCTCAACCGCATGAATGATGTGGTGCTGGAGCGGCAGGAAACGTTACTTGCGGAACTCTGCCGGGCCTAGTGACCGCAAACCGAGACCGGGAATCAGGTTGAGAGTTGCGCAAAGTGGCGCGCGCATCCTAGAATGCCTTGCTCGCAGAAGAGCCATCCGTTTCTCACCCTGGAGGCAACATTGAAAACAAGAAGCGTGGTATTGAGTGTCTTAACGCTCGTTGTCGGTGTAACCGTCTGCTTCGCCGCCGCAAACCCGAACCTGGGGACTTGGAAGCTCAACGAAGCGAAGTCGAAGTTAAATCCCGGGCTCCCGAAAAATCTCACTGCCGTGATTCAGGCCGTCGGGGACAACATAAAAGTCACGCTGGACGGCGTCGATGGCCAAGGAAAGCCCACACATAGCGAATGGACTGGCAAGTTCGACGGCAAAGACTATCCGGTTACAGGCGATCCGACCTCAGACATGCGGTCGTACAAAACGATCGACGACCATACTCTGGAGTTCGCCGCCAAGAAAAGCGGCCAAGTTACGATAAGCGGCAAGGCGGTGGTCTCCCCGGACGGGAAGACCCGCACCGTCACGGTGAACGGAACTGATGCGACAGGCAAGCAGGTCACAGCCACTTCCGTCTACGACAAACAGTAGGGCATTTGTTGATTACGATCCTCATGCCCTTCCCCCATGATTCGCCGGGCGAAGGGCTTTCTTATTTGGCACGGCGGACGGAACAGCGCATCTCCAACAAAACCGCGGCATCACTTGACTGCGCGAGAAAAGACAAGAACTGAAGATGGGCCGCCCAAGCGCGGCCCGCTTCAGACCTGTCAGGTTAGAACACCAGTTGCAAGGTCTTGTTGACCAGTCCTACGGAGTTGTTGGCCGCTTCGCCAGTAGCGTACGTGAAACTGACGGACTGATCGGCCATATTGATCGTCTCCGATGCCAACACGGTGGTGCTTCCAGTAAGGACGACCTGCACCAGATAGGTGTCGGCCGGTATCGCGATCGTCCCTTCCTTCCCAGGATCTGCAGTCACAGTGAACTTCTTAGGTTTGGTGACGCCCACCTGGGTCAGGGTCGCCTGCAACCCGGAGGCATCTGCCGCGTGAGACAGGACGAATCGAGCATCGCCTGCCGTTACCTTCTCCAGGCCGTCGGTGAACAGCATCAGACTGGGTTGGCCAGTGCTGACCGCGGCCACGGCGGACATAGTTGTTCCCCCAGTGAGAGTGACCTGTGAGTCAATGATCGCCGGATTTGTGCAGGGTGCCAGCGTGTTGGCCTCGCTGAGTTGCACATCATATGTTCCGGGCGAAAAACTGAGCGGCCCATCAACGATGCCGAACGCCAGTCCGCGGGACTGGCAGACGCCACTGATCAAAACATCGATTGGGTAGGTGGGGTTGAGATTGGAGGCAATATCCCTTCCGGGAATGCCATTGACGATGTAAAGGTAAGCGTTGTCGGCGGCGAAGCCGTATGCGGCCAGAACAAAGCATAGGGTGGCAAGTTGCATGACGACACGTGTACGAAGTCTCATAGCTCTCCTCAGAGTTGTTGAAGGTTCCGTGCTGATTTTGCGGGATGAACTGCTCCTCCGCGTAAAAGAGCAGCGTCAGAGCGGTTCACGAGTCATTGCTGAGATCTCAACCGGGAAGCTGTCTAGCTTCGTTTGGATCAAACCCCCGGCTCAAAAGGAAGTTGTATGGAGCAAAGAAAAAAACTTTCGCACGGCCTGTGCGGCGCATATTTCGCGGCAAGCGCCCGGAGCACCCGCGCTCACTTAATCTCAGGATTCGCCACGAACCGGTAACCCACGCCGCGGACCGTGAGCAAATGGCGGGGCTGCGCGGGATCGTCTTCGATGTAGCGCCGCAGACGTACCATGAAGTTGTCGATGGCGCGCGTGTCTGTGTCTTCGTGCAGGCCCCAGACCTCTTCAAGAATTTGCTTGCGGGAAACCACGCGCCCATCGCTGCGCACCAGGTGGCGCAACAATTCCGATTCCATCAGCGTCAAGCGGGTGACGTTGCCGGAAGTGCGCAGTTCAAGATTGCCGAAGTCGATGGTCCTGCCGTTGAAGGAGAATGTTCCGAAGTCGCCGACGCTGCGCGGATCAGACCCGGGCTGAGCCGAGTCTGTTTTCTCTGCCGGCTGGCCGGCGCTCATCCACTGGCTGCGTCGCAGTAGCCCCTGCAAGCGGGCCAGCAGGATCGAAAGGTCGAAAGGCTTCGGTAGATAATCATCCGCGCCCGCGGCAAAGCCCTTCAGCACATCTTCAGGACGGCTGCGCGCCGTAAGCATCAGCACCGGCACAAAATTCCGCGCCGCGCGCAGTTCTGAAACCACGCTGAAACCATCCTTGCCCGGCAGCATAATGTCGAGCACGATGGCGTCGAAGTTTTCCTTCTTGCTGAGCAGGCGATCGGTGGCAGCTTCGCCGTCTCCGACCACCTC
This sequence comes from Candidatus Dormiibacterota bacterium, assembly GCA_035566655.1. Taxonomy (GTDB): domain Bacteria; phylum Acidobacteriota; class Terriglobia; order Terriglobales; family Acidobacteriaceae; genus Sulfotelmatobacter. The sequence goes on along the minus strand of DATMQT010000060.1, from coordinate 54,493 downwards.
GGCGGAGTAGCCTTCGGCCTCCAGATTGAAGCGCAGCCCCTGCGCCAGATGGGATTCGTCTTCCACCACGAGGACCCGGCTCATACCCTCGCCCTCATGACAAAGACCTCGGGAGTTCCATGGTGATCGTAGTTCCCTGCCCTTCGCCGGCACTCTCGGCGAACACTCTGCCGCCATGCTTTTGTGCGATCGACTTCACGATAAACAGCCCCAGCCCCGTTCCTTTCACGTGCGCCAGTGAGCGGTCGTTAACGCGATAGAAGCGCTTGAAGATGCTCTTCATATCGTCGGGAGGAATGCCGATGCCGCGATCCTGCACGCTGAACACGATGCGCTTTTCGTCGGGCATGTTCAGGCGGACGCGCACGTCCACGTCATCGCCGGAATACTTGATGGCATTGTCGAGCACGTTGAAAACCGCGGTGCGGAGATCTTCGTCGCTACCCAGCACACGGATCGCCGCACCATTGGTTGCTTCCTCCTCGTAGCGCAACGCCTCCAAGGGCAAATGGTGGCGGGTGCGGGCGGCGTCCATGCACTCGCGCACCAGTTGGCGGAAGTCGACTGCGGATTTCTCCCGCCCTGCTTTCTTGTCGCCGGCGCGGCCCGCGCGCAGTACCTGTTCCACGGTCTCGGTCAGGCGGTCGGTGTCACTGAGCATTACGCGGTAAAACTCCTGCTTCTGGGTTTCAGGCAGGTCACGACGCTGCAACGTTTCCAGATGCAGGCGAATGGAGGCGACCGGCGTCTTCAGTTCGTGGGTAACGGCGTTGATGAAGCTGTCGTGCTGCTCGCTGCGGCGAAGCTCGCGCACCAGGAAGCTGGTGTTCACAATCATCCCCGCGATGATCAGGGCGAAAAAGATAATGCCGAAGAACAGCAGTATTCCCTGGCGCCAGTTGAGGATGATCCATCCGACATTGAGGGCAACCGCCAGCGCCACCAGGGTTATGCCCAGGATAAGGAAGAAGACGATGGTTCCGCGGCGGCTCGTGATGCGCATGGCGTTCAGGGTGATTCTACCGCGTTCGCGGTCGAGGGCTGCTAAAAGAGGTCATTTGGAAGCCTTGATCGTTACGGGCACCACGGCGATATTAGAACAGCCAGGGCCACGAAGAGCGCAGGGACACCAGCGCTTAATCGGCCGAGAACTTGAGAACTATCGGTGCGTTACGCTGCGAGACGTCCCTGGTCATGATTGCGTCTTGGTACAGAACGATCAGCACCAGTGGATCAGTGACCATTTCGATTTTTGTCCGGCCTTGAGGATCCGTTTTGTACCATCGCTCGGTGTAGAGCGTGGCGTCTCGGTCGCGTACCAGCAACTCTGCATCAGATGCCGGCAGGCCGTCGGGCCCTAGGATTTGCACGTCAACCCAAGTGGTTCCGATAACAACGATGTCCCCATAGCCGTGCGTGGGCGTCGGCTGGATTCGAAGCACCAATTCCAGAGGCGTGGATTTCATCACGAACTCTTCGATTGTTGTCCGCCAAATCCCGAATGGAGTCGTCGCAATCACCCTATAAGGGCCGGGTTGGAGGTCCCGACCGCCTCCGTTTCCATCCGCATCACTCAGGACCCTGAGAAGTTCGGCTTCGTGTTTGCTCAGGTCCTGGACGATTACCAACACATCCTTGACGGGCGCACCGGACCCATCTAAAACGCGGAACTTCACTGGCGCTGCTGCTGCTATTTGGCAAAACAGAAGAAGCACGACTAGTCTTCGCATTTGCAACCACCTGCCTTATCGTTGCCCTCGCATCAGGCACGAAAGCTACGGACAAGGATAACTGTTGTAATTAGCGATTACACCAACTGGCTTTGACGGTCACTCGCAGGACAACTTCTAGCTTCCAGCGTTCGAAAAGAAAACCCGCCGGAAGGGCGGGTTCTTATCCAAAACGCAGAGTGAGATGTCTATCTAATCGCCTGCAGCGGCGCCCTCCGCCAGACCACCCGTAACCAACCGTCCGTTCGGCGTGGGTACCAGCCCGTTCTCCAGGTCCGCCAGCTTTACACGCTTGATGTCCCAGGCCAAGCCGAGCGTCTTCAGCGTCCAGATGCCGTACCAGTTGATGTCGACTTCATACCAGGTGAGTCCGTGCTGCGCCGCTGTGGGATGCGCGTGGTGATTGTTGTGCCAGCCTTCTCCGAAAGTCAGCAACGCGACCCACCAACTATTGGTGGAAAGATCGCGAGTGGCAAAACGGCGCTTGCCCCAGGAGTGCGTGGCCGAATTGACCAGCCATGTCGTGTGCAGACCAACCACGGTGCGCATGAAGACGCCCCAGAACAAGAATGGAAGCCCGCCGATGGCGAACAGGATTACTCCCAGCACGATCATTGGCACGTAGTGATATTTCGTGATCCAGATGTGAAATTTGTCTTTGGCGAGGTCGGGGACGTAGCGGGCCAGCGTAGTCGTGTCATGGTGCATCGACTTGCCCATCAGAATCCAGCCCATGTGCGCCCACCACTTGCCATCGATCGGAGAATGCGGATCGCCATCTACATCCGAATATTGATGATGAATGCGGTGCGTCGCCACCCAGAAAATTGGTCCGCCCTCGAGGGCCAGCGTAGCGCACACGGTCAGGAAATACTCGACCCACTTCGGAGTCTTGTAGCCGCGGTGCGTGAGCAGGCGGTGATAGCTCATGCCGATGCCCAGGCTGCCCGAAATCCACCACAAAAACAGCGCGACGAATAACGCCTTCCAGGTAAAGAAGAAAAGGGCCGCTATGGCTCCGACGTGAAACAGTGCCATGAAGATCGCCGTCACCCAATTGATTTCGCCGTTTGCTGCTTGTCGCTTTTCCAGGCTTTCCAGTTGCATGTCCACGAGGGTTCCCGTTAGCTGGTCTTGAATTCGCTACTTCATCTAGGCTATCAAGAGACCGGACGAGGCACTGTAATACTTGTGTAATAGCGGCATTCAAGGGCGTTACGGAAGTACTAGGAACAAACGGAGGAACTAAAAGAATCGGGTGACGCCTTCTTCGAGTACTACAACTCGATCCTCGATCCCAGCCGAGCGCGCCTCCTGCTCCAGCAGCTGCAGCGGCTCATCCACAGGCTCGTGCGACAACCGGAAGGTTCCATAGTGCATGGGCACCATCCAGCGCGATTTCAGGTCAAGGAAGGCGCGCGTGGCATCGGCCGGACTGGTATGCACGTTGCGGAAAGATGCGGGATTGTAGGCGCCAATGGGCAGCAGCGCCAACTCCGGCGACAGTCGCCGCCCGATCTCGCGAAAGCCCGCGAAGTACGCCGTGTCTCCCGCGTGATAAACCGAGTGCTTCCCTGCCTTCAGCACAAAGCCGCCGTAGCCGCGGTGAGAATCTTTGAGGATGCGCGCTCCCCAATGGCGCGAAGGCACGTGCGTCACCGACAAGCTGCCGTGCCGCGAACTGTTCCACCAGTCGAGTTCGATGATCTCGGAGAAACCCAGGTCGGAGACCAGGTCCGTTACGTGGCTCGGAATGATGATGGCCGGGGCAGTTCCGCGCGTGCGCAGATTGTTCTGCACGATCGCCCGCAACGATGGCCGGTGCAGATGGTCAAAGTGCGCATGCGTTACCAGTACGAGATCGATGGCAGGCAAATCGCGGACTCGCAGCCCGGGGCGCCGCAGCCGCTTCAGAACAAACAGCCAGCGTGCGAAGTTAGGATCAATCATCACACTCTGCCCGCCCATCTGGAGGAAGAAACTGGAATGGCCGATGAACGTGAGCGCCAACTCGCCGTTCGAAGCCAGGCGCGGCTTATGGGTCTCGCCGCAAAGTGGAGTTACCGCGGAATGGCGCACCAAGCGCCCGAACTCCGACGCCCGCTGGCGAAGGGCTGAATTGCGAAGCGTTGCCTTGATCATCCTATGATGGCCTATCTGTTGGATGAATTCTGTCAGCCGCTGGCTCTATTTTAGTTCAGGACGCCCAGGAAGGCGCGTAATTCCTTGGGTTCCCACATAACTTTACAAACTCAGCTCAGACACGTGCCAGTGAAAGATTAGAAACGACCAAATAAAAAAGCCGCCAGCAACACAAATACTGGCAGCCAGATCAAAGCATGATGTAAAGGCAGAGATCCTACTGCCCCGACGTGTTCGGGACCCAGCGCGAGCGCGGGATCTCCCTCGTGCCTTCATCGTCGTAGTAGAAGTGCATCTCGTGATCTGACTTCGCGCCCGCCACCGGCTTATCCGCAAGGCCACTGAATCGCGGCTCGCTGCCCGCCAGCGGTAGCGGAGCTTTGGTCGTGTACATCGCTTCCGCCAGCGTCTTGCCGATAGGCGCCTGGGCCACGGCAAACACGCCGAAAGGATTACCGTTCACGTATGAAACACCGATGTAATCCGCGACCATTGGCCCATTGTCGGAAACCGGCAGCCACGCCAGCTTCATCGGCCCAGCGATTTTCACGCCAGCCGTCCAGGTAGCGCCACCGTCGGACGAAGTGACGAAGCCCACATCCAACTGGCAGGTGCTGGCAGTGCAGTTGGAAACTGGGTAGTAATAGTAAACAATTGTCATGTGCGCAGTGCTTCCCGAAGTCGCCGGATCAATGCCGACGCCGGGAAGGAAGTGATCCACGGTGCTGGTGGTGGCATCAATCGGAATGCGCGTGACCTTACTCCAAGTCTTGCCGTCAGCAGACGAACTCATCACAATGTCGTTTGAGTTGCAGTTCGTGCGGAAGCGGCAATCCGACCATACCACGATCACTTTGCCTGCGCCGTCGATCGATGCAGAGGGTAGATTGGGATTGCGAATCCCGCCAGCGTCAAAATGGCTGGTAATGCTGGCGATGGCCTGGCTCCTGCCCCAAGTTTTGCCACCATCAGTGGAGCTGAACACATCGATGCCGCCGCCTTCGAAGGGTACAATCACTGTGCCATTCGGTTGCACGACAGGCTCACCGCCCAATCCAAACGCATGGTCCGCCGAAGCCAGGCCGGGTCCCCACGTCAGCCCACCATCGCTCGAAACGCTCATCAGAACATCGCCACTCCCGTACGCCTGGTCCCACTCCGTATAGCAATTGCCGTAGTGAGGGCTGGTTGCGGTGTTGTCGCACACTGTCCAGTTCTTGTCGTCGAGGTGGGTCTTGTCGATAACGATCGGATTTCCCCAAGTCAATCCATCCGCGGAACGGCTCACGGCTACATCGCCGATATACCGGGAGCCCGGGCTCAGGCCCACCAGCGGCAACGTCGAGATCAGCCACTGCCCGTGTTTGGCGTCGTAAGCTACCGAAGGATCGGCCGCCGCGCCGTAGGTCCCGCTTTTGTAGTTCACGGTAAGCCCCGGCAGATCGCCATGCGTCCAGGTAACGCCGCCGTTGGTCGAGGTCGCGAAACCCACATCGCCGCTGCCCCAGCCGATCGTCCCCGGCCGGCGTGCCACGTGGAACGCGCTCACAATTGTGTTGCCCCATGCGAAGCTGTCAGGCTCTACTTCCGTCTTGTGCGTGCTGTCGGTATTCGTGAGATCGTCAAAACTGATTTTCGCCAGGCCCGATTGCGCGCTTGCCGGCAAGATCAATGCCAGCGAAATCGTCAACGCCAGCAGAGTCATCAGAAAAGAATGCGCGCTGTTTCTACGGCAGGAACTAGGGTGCGTCGTTTTCATCATCTTGGTTTCCTTGGCTGTCCTCACGTGGAGATTCGCAGGGGTTGGGCGCGAAGCAATTCGGGACTAGACCAGCAAAATCGCACCTCGGGAACTATACCCGACAGCCCGGCAGGTGTCGATGTGAAGGTTTTTGCATATCTGCAAAGATCAGCGACCGCAGCGACTTTGCTTGACCTCAGTCCCACGGCTCATATCTAATCCGAAAAGTCCTTTCCTCACGAGGAGAATTCCATAAATGCGCGTTGCGTTCTTAGGTTTGGGAATTATGGGGCACGCTATGGCCACGAACTTGGTCAAGGCTGGCCACGAAGTCACGGTTTGGAACCGCACGCCGGGAAAAATGGTGGAAGGCGCGGGCATCGCTCCCACTCCGGGGGCAGCAGCGCAGGGTGCAGAAGTCGTCTGGATGTGCGTTTCCGACACGGCGGCAGTTGAGACGGTATTGTTTGGACCCGAGGGCGTCGAGCCGTCGCTCGCCGATGGCATGATCATCGCGGATTCCAGCACCATTTCGCCCTCAGCCACGGTGAAGTTTGCCGAGCGCGTTCGTGCCCGCGGCGTGGCCTACGTAGACGCTCCCATGACGGGATCGAAAATCGGTGCCGCCAACGGAACGCTGATCTTCATGGTCGGAGGAGACGAAGCAACCATCGATCGCCTCAATCCCCTGTTCGCGGCCATGGGCAAAAAGATTTTCCTCATGGGCGAGACTGGCAAAGGCCAGGCTACGAAGCTGGCCATGAATCTACAGATTGCCCTCATCTTCGAAGGCTTTGCCGAGGCCCTCACGCTCGCCACCAAACTCGGCGTGGATCCTAAGCAATTGGTTTCCTTAATCGAGGCCACGATGGTGCGCTCCGGAGTCGTAGAGTACAAGGCACCGTTTGTCTTGAACCACGACTTCACGCCGAATTTTCCGCTGCGGCTGATGCACAAGGACATCCTGCTCACGCTCGAAGCCGCAAAAGAAGCTCGCGTGAAATTGCCCGCTCTCGAAACCGTGGAAGAGATCTACGAACTCGCCACTGAGGAGGGTCACCGCGACCTCGACTATGCGGCAACGCTCACGCTGCTGGAAAAGTGGGCGGGCGTGCAGGTAAAAGGCGAAGCGGCATGAGGAATTTCCGCCCTAGTAAGCCAGCAGAATCCGCAAGTCGCGCAGGTTGTTCCCGGTCGGCCCAGTCTCGATCGCATCGCCCAGCGACCGGAAGAATGGGTACGCATCGAACTTCTTAATTCCCGCCTGCGCGTCGAGCCCGGTCGATTGCGCTCGCATCACCGTGGTTCCATCTGCCACCGCGCCTGCTGCCGGACTGTTTCCATCCACTCCATCCGTTCCAGCGCTGAGCACGGTGATGTTCTCTCCCGCTATCTTCGTGGCACAGGCCAGCGCAAACTGCTGGTTGCGTCCGCCGATGCCTCCATCCGTCACTTTGACTGTCACTTCCCCGCCGGAGATCAGACAGATCCGCTCGGATTCTTTTCTTAGATCGCGCAGGCGTTTCACCAGATAATCGGCGGCGCGCTCGTAGTCCCAGTCGTCGCAAGAATTATCTACATGCACCGCGAAGCCCGCGTGCTTAGCTACCGCTTTGGCTTCCTCGACCGCTGTCTGGTTGGAGAGCATCGTCCACCAGCGTGAACGACAAAACGCCTGATCGTCGGACTTCGGCGTCTCTTCCAGAGCATGGCGTTCAAACAACTCGCGGGTGGAATGCGGGAACTGCGCCACCAAGCCGTGCTTTTCCGCGATGCGGTAACAATCCTCCACGCTGGTTGAGTCGGGCATTGTCGGACCAGATGCCAAGGCGTCGGGAGTGTTGCTCGGAACATCGGAGACCAGTAGCGAGACCTGCTGCGACGGGAAAGCCGCCTGTGCCAGCCGTCCGCCCTTGACTGAAGAAAGATGCTTGCGGATGGCGTTGATTTCGGCGATGGGCGCCCCGGAAAGCACGAGTGCGCGATAGGTCGCGATCAGATCGCCAAGGGAGATTTCATCGTCGATTGGTTTCTCGACAATTGACGATCCCCCGCCGCTAAGCAGGAATATCACCAAAGAAGCCGCGGTTTGCGTTTCAAGGGCCGTCCGAATCGCGCCCGCGGCGCGGATAGATTCTGCATTTGGCGAGGGATGTCCGCCACGAAAATAACGGAAACCGCGCACCTGCACCGCAGGCTCGACTGAGCAAGCCACAATGCCTTCGAGCGAAGACTGACCCACGTGCTGTGCCAGCGCCTCGACCATCGTGTGTGCAGCCTTGCCGATCGAGATCACCAGCACACGCGAATAGGCCTGCAGGTCGTAAAGATCTTCGCAGACGCGCAACACCCCGCGCTCACAGTGTACGTGCCGCGCAAATGCCCTGGAGATGGAAGCCTCGGCCAGCGCGTGGCGGAAGATTTCGCGAGCGGTGTCGCGCATCTGGCGAAACTGCGATTCGCGCTCGGCGTCAGTCATGGGCAAATTACAGGGTCAGTTCTCGCACGATCTCTTGCCGCACCCAACCTTCGATAGTCTCCCGCAATTCGCGCAGGCGTCCTTCGAAAAAGTGGTCTGCGCCTTCAATGATTACCAACCTCTTTGGCTCCGGCACTGAGGCGACCATGGCTTCCAGTTTTGCCCGCGGACCAAACTGATCACGCGCGCCGCTGACAAACAGCTTCGGCTTGGCGCAATCGCCCAGGAAGTCGAACGTGTAAATGCGCGGAGCTTCCGCATCGGCGGCAACTGGAATCGCCGGAACGCCAACACCGATCACAGCCTTCACTCTCACGTCGGCGCACGCTGCTCGCAACCCAACCGCCGCGCCGAATGAGAATCCCGCAAAGACGATCGGTAGATGAAACTCCGCGTCCAGCCAGTCGAGAGCAGTCCGCACATCTTCGACTTCGCCGTTGCCGTGATCGTGTTCGCCCCGGCTGAGTCCAGCGCCGCGGAAGTTGAAGCGCAGCACGGGGAATCCAAAACTGTTCAGCGCCTTCATGGTGTGGAACACAACCTTGTTGTGCAGCGTCCCGCCAAACAGTGGATGCGGATGGCAGACTATCGCCGCGTGAGTCGCGTTCTCGGCGCCTGCATTAAGCAGCGCTTCCAGTCTTCCCGCTGGGCCTTCGAGGAAGAACGATTTGATGGTTGAAGCCGGAGCGATCACAGCCAACAGATTACATGAAGTCGGCGGCGGTTTCCGTCTGCTATTCTCTCTCCTAATGGACGCCATTACGCTCACTCGCCAACTCATCGACATTGAATCCATCTCGGGCAACGAGGCTGCGGTTGGAAACTATCTTTATGGAGAGCTTTGCCGCGTTGGCTACCAGACGAGGCGAATGCCGGTGGAAGGCGAGCGCTTCAACATCTATGCCACATCCCCGGAGCAGGCGAATCCGGAAGTGGTTTTCTCCACGCACATGGACACAGTTCCGCCGTTCATTCCGTCGTCCGAAGATGCTGGGCGGATTTATGGACGCGGCTCGTGCGACGCCAAGGGCATTGTCGCGGCGCAGATCGCGGCTGCGGAACGATTGCGGCGCGAAGGGATTTACGTCGGGCTGCTGTTCGTGGTGGGAGAAGAGCGCGATAGCCTGGGCGCCAAAGTGGCGAATGAATATGCGGCGAGTCAGTCTGCGCATCGCTGTAAGTACCTTGTGAACGGTGAACCCACAGAGAATCGCATCGCACTGGCTTCGAAGGGGACACTGAGAGCTGAAGTCACGGCTTCCGGACGCATGGCGCATTCGGCTTATCCGGAACTCGGGGAATCCGCGATTGACAAGCTGCTTCAGGCTCTCACGCGTCTGCGGGCTATGCCTTTGCCGTCCGATCCCGAGATTGGCCCGTGCACGCTGAATATTGGATTGATCGAGGGCGGTCGCGCGCCGAATGTAATTCCTGACTATGCGCACGCCGACTTGCTTTATCGTCTGGTTGGTCCGTCGCAAGATCTGCGGTGGAAGATTCTGGAAACCGCGGGCGACAAGGTGAAGGTTGAGTTTCCGCTCGAACTTCCCTTCCTCCGCCTGCGCACTGTTGATGTGTTGCCCACAATGATCGCGGCGTTCACCACTGACATTCCCAAGCTCACGAATTGGGGAGAGCCGCTGCTGATCGGCCCGGGATCGATTCACGTCGCACACACCGACGGCGAGTTTATCGAGAAGAAGCAACTGGCTGAGGCCATTGATTTGTATTGTGCGATTGCGAAGAAGGTAGCGTGAAAGTCAGAAGGATGCACATCACAGCGATCATGAGCCTTGTCGCCGCATTCCTAATGGTTGTGGCAGTACCGGGTAGCGCAACTGACGTCCACTCCATCGCCGCCGCCGTCGATGAACATTACAACCACCTGCGCACCCTTCAGGCGGAGTTTACCGAGGTTTATCGTGGGGCAGGCATGGAGCGGACGGAGTCCGGCACGCTTTGGCTGGCTAAAGGCGGGGTGAAAAAACCTGGCAAGATGCGGTGGGAGTACCGTTCTCCCAGGGAGAAGCTGTTTGTGAGCGACGGGAAGGATGCGTGGTTTTACGTCCCGGGCGACCGGCAGGCGCGCCGAACGGACGCTAGAAAGCTGGATGACGTTCGCTCTCCGCTGGCATTCTTGCTGGGTAGGAGCAAGCTGGAAAAGGAGTTGCAGGGGCTGTCGCTGGCTCCTGATATCGAGCCGGTGACGGCCGGGGACATCGTGCTGCGCGGGGTGCCGCAGGCTTTGGCGGGGCGGGTGAGCGAGATCTTGCTGGAGGTGACCCCCGAGCACAGGATTGCCCGCATCGTAATCAATGAAGTGGATGGATCGGTGACGGAGTACCGGTTCAGTGGGCAGAAGGAGAATGAGGCGATTCCGGAGGGGAAGTTTCAGTTCAGTCCACCGGCGGGGACTGAGACGGTGGAGAGCGAGCTGGGACCTTAAGGGTTGCGAGTAACAGAAGGCTGTATCGCATTGATGCGCCGAGGCTTAGGATGGAGGGCACACGGGAAGATCGGAGATTTCTCACGGCTACCCCCGTCCTTTCTGCCGGTAACGGCGCGGCTGAAGCCGCGCCTTTCAAATCAGGGATCGATGGTTACTTGCGATACTTGCCGGGCCGGGAGTTGTGGTGATCTGCGCTCGGGATCACGAGTGGGAATGTTAGACTGAGCCGAGAGGGTAGCGCACCCTTCCGGCAGCGAAAAGAACAGGGAAATGGCAGAATTCGTCGTCAAACTCGCGGACGAGCGTGGCCACACGCACCAGCAGATCGAGCAGGGCTACTCGGTAGCGGAGGTGCGCGACCGCTTTGCCGCACAGGGCTATCTGGTCCACTGGGTAAAGCCGCAGGGACTGTTCTCTGGCGGGCTTTCTTTCGGCCGGGGGCGCAAACTCAAGAACAGCTCGTTTCTGGTTTATAACCAGCAGTTTCTGACGTTGATCAAGGCCGGGCTGCCCATCCTGAACGCGCTCGACCTGCTGATCAAGCGGCAACGGGATGCGAACCTGCGCCAGGTGCTCGAGAACGTGCGGGAGCGGGTGAAGGGGGGCGAGCTGCTCTCAGATGCCTTTGCCACTCATGCGATGGTGCCGAAGATCTACACCACCACGTTGATGGCCGGGGAGAAGAGCGGAAACATCGATGAGGTGCTGACCCGTTACATCAACTTTCAGCGGCTGGCGATGACCTTCCGGAAGAAGCTGTTCGTATCGCTGATTTATCCCACGCTGCTGGTCACCGTGGTGACGATCATGGTGATGTTCCTGTTCACCTACGTGGTGCCAAAGTTTGCGGAGCTGTTCAGCAGCCTGGACGCGAAGCTGCCGGCCATCACAATATTCATGCTGGCGGTGGGCGTGAACGCGCAGAAATACTTTCCATTTATTGCGATCGGGCTGGTGCTGGCGGGCCTTCTTTTCTGGCAATGGAAGAAGACAGATCGCGGCGCCGACCAGATTGACCGCCTTATCTTGAGCCTGCCACTGCTGGGCGATATCCGGCTGAAACATCAGGTGGCAACTTTTTCGCGGATGCTCTCGACGCTGCTTCAAGGCGGACTGCCGCTGGTGCCGTCAATGGAAACTGCAGGCGCCTCGATGACCAGCCGCCGCATCGTGAAGGGCATCATGCGGGCAAGCGTTAGGGTTCGTGAAGGGCAGGGGCTGGCCAGCGGCCTGGAAGAACAGAAGATTTTCCCCGACCTGGCGGTGGAGATGCTCGAAGTGGGCGAGTCCACGGGGGCCTTGCCTGCGATGTTGAACTCGGTGGCAGAGTTCTACGAAGAAGATGTGCAGACGGCGCTGGGCGCTTCCATGGCGTTAATTGAGCCCCTGATTCTGATCGTTATGGCGGTTTTCGTGGGTGGAGTGTTGATCTCGCTGTATTTGCCGATCTTCAGCTTAGGCATGCAGGGAGCGAACTGAGCGTGGATACGGCAATGAACGCGGGGAATTGAAGAAATGGCAACAGCGGATAAGAAATCACTTTTCGTACACGGCGAAAACGGCGGGCAGGTGGTGACGACGGGAAATCCCATCACCGACCTCGAACGTGCCCAGGACGTGGCGCGGCGCTATCGCTGCGAGTTTGTGGACCTCACCGACTTTCAGCTTCACCATGAGCTGTTCAAGAAGTTCTCTCCCGAGTTGATGTTCCGCTACAACTTCGTGCCGCTGGAAGAGACAGCGGACGGCAAGCTGGCCATTGCCATTGCCGATCCCAGCCAGCTGATGATGATCGATGAGATCAGTTTGCTGCTGCAAAAGCGCATCGTCACCAAAGTGGCGACGCTGAAGCAGATCTCAGACATTCTCAAGAAGACGGAGCAGTCACAGCGCGTATTGGAAGAGGCCAGCGAAGGCTTCCAAATCATCCGCGAAGACGAGGCCACGGGCGCCGAGGAAACGCTGACCATCGACAAGCTGACGGCGGCGGGCGACACCAGCCCCATCATTCGTTTAGTCGATACTACGATCTTTACCGCGCTGCAGCGGCGCGCTTCCGACATTCACATTGAAACGCGTGACGACTCAGTGGTGATCAAGTTCCGCATCGACGGCGTGCTGACCCAAGCCATGCCGCCCATCGGCAAGGAACATCATTCGACCGTGATTTCGCGCATCAAGGTGATGAGCGAGCTGGACATTTCCGAGCGGCGCGTGCCGCAGGACGGGCGCTTCCGGGTGAAGTACAACGGGCGCGCCATCGACTTCCGCGTTTCCATCATGCCTTCGATTCACGGAGAAGACGCCGTGCTCCGCGTGCTGGACAAAGAATCGATGAGCGAGAAATTTCGTTCGCTCACATTGGAAGTGGTGGGCTTTGACGAAGACGATTTGAAGAAGTTCCGCCGCTACATCAAAGAACCGTACGGCATGGTACTGGTCACGGGACCGACGGGCAGCGGCAAGACCACCACACTCTACGCCGCTGTGAATGAAATTAAGACCGACGAAGACAAGATCATTACGATTGAGGACCCGGTCGAGTATCAACTGCGCGGCATCACGCAGATTCCGGTCAACGAGAAAAAGGGACTGACGTTTGCCCGGGGCTTGCGCTCGATTCTGCGGCACGATCCAGACAAAATCATGGTCGGGGAAATCCGCGACACGGAGACGGCGCAGATCGCCATTCAGTCCGCGCTTACCGGCCACCTGGTGTTTACCACGGTCCATGCCAATAACGTGGTCGACGTGATCGGCCGCTTCCTGAATATGGGCGTTGAGCCTTATAACTTTGTCTCGGCGTTGAATTGCATTCTGGCGCAGCGGCTGGTGCGGTTGATCTGTGAATCCTGCCGGACCCCGGTGAATTATTCGCCGGACGTGCTGGAGGCCAGCGGACTGGATCCGGCGCAGTGGTCGAAGGTGGCGTTGTACGAGGGCCCGGGATGCATTGAGTGCGCGGGCACCGGCTTTCGCGGACGAACCGCGATCCACGAGTTGCTGGATCTGAGCGACCGCATCCGCGAGATGATTCTGGCGCGGAAGCCGACGTCGGAAATCCGGCGCGCAGCGCGGGAAGAAGGCATGCGATTCCTGCGCGAGTCGGCGCTGGATAAGGTCCGACTCGGTCTGACCACGCTGAAAGAGATCAACAAGGTCACCTTCATTGAGGCCATGCGGTAGGAGGAGCAGTGGTCAGTGGTCAGTGATCAGTGGCCAGTTGGTCCAGAAGCCCGCTGACTACTGACCACTTCCTGAAGTGCCCTGTCAGGTATTGCAATTAAGACGCGATGGCGTTTGAATTATAAAGACGTAGTGGAAGTGTCCGGTAGCCAGCGATCCGGTTTTGCTGACCACTGGCCACTGACCACTGATTTTAGAGAGTTGACTCCTCAAATGAGTTCTGGCAACAACACGGCGAAACCCAGGCTGGCGTGTGAGATCGCCGCCGACCGCGTGCTGGTGGGGCGGATGGGCGAAGACGGCCGCAGCCTGGAAACCTGCGCGGCGCGCGAACTGGCGCCGGGCAGTGTGGTCCCGGACCTGGTCGAGGGCAACCTGCGCCAGCGCGATGCGGTGAAGGCCGCAGTGGAACAGACTCTGGACAGCGTGGCGGGCCGCACTCACGATGTCATTGCAGTCGTGCCGGATGCGGCCGTGCGTGTGGTGCTGCTGGAATTCGATACCTTGCCCACCGACTCCGAGGAAGCGGCAGGCGTGGTGCGTTTTCGATTGAAAAAATCTTTGCCCTTTGACGTCGACAAGGCCAGAGTTTCCTACCACTCACAGAAAACGAAGGATGGGGTTCGCGTAGTGGCCGCGGTCGCTCTCGCCAGCGTGGTGGAGGACTACGAAGCCGCCATCCGTGACGCCGGATACAGCCCGGGAGTTGTATTGCCTTCGATGCTGGCGGCGCTGGGCGCAGCCGAGGGACAGCGTCCTACTCTGGTGGTGAAAGTGGATGCGCGGACTACCAGCATCGCCATCCTCAACGCCGAACAGCTTCAGCTCTTCCGCACCCTCGAAAATACGCGCGGGGTTACGATCACGGGAGAGCAGTTGGCCGAGGAAGTCTACCCTTCAGTAGTGTTCTTTCAGGATACTTATCATTTGAACATCGAAAAAATATTCGTCGCGGGAATTTCCGATACGGGCAGCGCGGCTCCGGCGCTGCGCGCGCAAACCGGCGCCGAAGTGCAAGAGTTGGTGAGTGCCTCGCAGTTGGGAGTGAGTACCGGGGGTTCGGTACCGCGCTGGAGAATGGCCGGCGTGGTGGGAGCGTTGATTTCGTAAGTGCAGTGGTCAGTGGCCAGTGGTCAGTGATCAGAAGATCTACTGAACCCGACTACTGAACACTGATCACTGATCACTGGCCACTGGCCACTGAATTTAATATGCGTCTTGACATCAATCTCGCGAGCCAGCCCTACGAAGATGCGCGGCAGTTCTGGCTGCGGTGGGGGACGGCGTTGGTGGCGGCAGGGGTGCTGACCCTGGCCTTGATGACCATCACCATCACGGGCTGGTTCAATGCCCGGCGCGACCACGCCAAGATCGCCGAGTTGCGTGCCGAGATCGCTCAGCGCGACCGCACCCGCCAGCAAGCGGAGGCATTTCTGAATCTGCCGGAGAACCGCAACACGCGCGACGAATCCCAATTTCTCAACTCATTGATTGATCGCAAGGCGCTTTCCTGGACGTATGTGCTGGAGGATCTGGAAGGAGTGATGCCTTCGCGGGTTCACCTGGTATCGATCCATCCCGAACTCGATGAGGGGAACCAGCTCACGCTGAAGATGGTGGTGGCGGCCGACTCGCGCGACAAGGCCCTGGAACTGGCCCGCCGCATGGAAGGCTCGCGACACTTCGCGCAAACCTATATTGAGACGGAACATACGGCGCCTCCGGGCAGCGGAGACATTGTTCAATTCGACATCGACGGGATTTATGTACCCAGCGCGGTGCCAGCCGCAAAAGCGACAAGCCCGGCGCCGACGACGCCAGCCCCAGCGCCGAAGACGTCAACCAAAACGCCGGCTTCGAAGCGGAGCAAGCCCTGATGCCAGACCTGCGCCAAACCCGGAAAGACATCAAGACATCGCTGGCGATCATGCTGGCCGTGGATGTGGTGGCGATGGCGGTGTTGTTTTCGCCGTTGGTGGGCTCGACCGAGTCGCGGCGCCAGGAACTCACACAGTTGTCGAGCGAATTGCAGACGAAAACGCACGAGGTCGAGCCGTTGGGGAATATGCGGGATAAAGTAAAGAGCGCGAACGGCCAGATCACAGATTTCTACAAGAAACGTTTTGCGGCCCAGCAGTCGCAGATCGTCACTCGATTCGACGCGCTGGCCGCCGCCAACGGGGTCACGGTAGAACAGGCCAAATACAAGGTGCAGCCAGACGAGACCGAGGGGTTGTTTCCAGTCGAGGTGGAGGCGGAGCTCTCGGGCAATTACGTTTCCCTTGCGAAGTTTATCAATGCGCTGGAACGCGATGACACGTTTTTCCTGATCAGCAGCATTTCGTTGGGCGGTGAACAGAAGGGCCCCATCAAGCTGCAAATGAAACTTGAGACCTATTTGAAGGCGGGCGGGTAGTGAAGCTGGGAATGGAAAACCGGAAGCAGATGATCGCGGCAGCGGTCCTGGGAGTTCTGTTGCTGCTGGTGGCCGGCTACGAAGTCACGACCTTTTCCTCGACTAATGCTTCCACCACAACGGCAACGACTGCGACAGGAAGCCTGCCGCAACCGTCTTCGGCGGGCGGCGCCCGTCCCGCGGCGCATCACAGTTCAGGATCAGCACCCGGCAAGAAAGAGCACGCTCCGCAAAGTCTTGATCCCACGCTGCACCTCGACCAACTGGCAATGGCCGAAGAGATTAAATACGAAGGCTCGGGGAGAAATATTTTCGTCGCGCAAGCGGAGGATGTGAGGATTCCCACGCCGGGGGGCACTGGCGCGACGGATCAAGTCAAGAAAGATACGGTGATCCAGATACGGACGCCGGATCCCCCTCCGCCGATTCCCTTGAAATTCTTCGGCTTCGCCAGCCACACAGGGGAGCCCAAGAAGATTTTCCTCTCGAAAGGCCCAGATGATGTCTTTATAGCGGGTGAGGGCGAGATTGTCGACCGCCGCTATAAGGTTATGCGGATTTCCTCGACTTCAGTAGAAATGCAGGATTTGGTGGTCAGTGGCCCGGTGCAAAACATTCCGCTGACGCAGGAGAAACCGTGAAGCCGTTCGCGGGCCAAACGCGAGCCGCGGCAAGCGGCGGCCAAGCAGCGGCCCATCGGCGCCCTCGGGAAAAGGGATACATTCTGCTTACGCTGATGCTGGTGGTTGCCCTGTTGTCCATCTCCCTTGCCTTCGGGGTGATTATCCCCATGCAGTTTGCCATCCAGCGGGATCAGGAACAGGAAATGATTCACCGCGGGGTGCAATACTCGCGGGCCATCCGTGGCTACTACAGGAAATTTGGGCGCTATCCCACTCGGCTCGAGGACCTCGAGAACACCAACAATCTGCGCTACCTGCGGAAACGCTACAAAGACCCACTCAACAAGAACCGTGATTTCAGACTGCTGCACTTCGGCGAACCGGGCGTAACCCTGGGCGGCGGATTCAGTCTGGGTGGAGGAAGCATTCCCGGCGCGACCCCGGCCGGCTCGCCCACCGGATTGAATGGTTCCAGCTCGAACGGCTCAGCATTTGGCGGGTCATCATTTGGTAATTCGGGGTTCGGGAACTCGGGATCTGGCAACTCAGGATTTGGAAATTCCGGAGTTAACAGTTCAGGTGTGTTCGCGCAGTCATCAGGAAACAGTGGGTTCGGAGCCAATTCCAACTCTCAAACATCCTCGGGTCAACCCGGCACGGCTGCTGCTCCCGGCTCGGATCCCACGCAAGCTTCTTCGCAGGTCGCTTCTGGCACCGCGCAGGGAGACACCAACTCCAGCAGCCAGCCAGTCATAGGCGGCCCCATCGTGGGCGTGGCCAGCGTGATCAAGAAGAACACTATTCGCGAGTTCAACAAAAAGAAGAAATACAACGAGTGGCAATTCATCTACGATCCCATGAACGAGCCGCGCAGCGGTCTGATCACCACGCCCAACCAGCCTCTGCTGCAGGGATTTGGAACGCAACCGCTGAACGGCACACAGCCGGGGAGCAATAACAGCAGTTCGTTCGGGCAGCCAACGGGATATGGCAACAATTCGAATTCGAACGGGACGGCGGCTCCGCCGGCGCAGCCGTCCACGAACCCGCAACAACCACAGTAAGCGTGGTCTCGATCCTTCTGCAAAAAGAACAACGGCCCCATCCTTGGGATGGGGCCGTTTTCTTACTAAAAAAATTGACGCTGAACCTTAAACGCTGAAGGACGATCCGCAGCCGCAGGTGCTCTTCACGTTCGGATTCTCGAACTTGAAGCCGGCGCCTTCCAGGGTCTCGACGTAATCGACGATGCAACCGTTCAAATACATCACTGAAGTGGCGTCGACGAACACCTTCAGACCTTCCATGTCGAAGGTCTTGTCCATCATTCCCGCAGCGTTTTCAAACGCCATGGAATATGAGAACCCGGAGCATCCGCCACCGACTACGCCAATGCGCAGTCCCGCAGGCACGGGAGTCTGTTGTCCCATGATCTCTTTCACCTTGGAAACCGCGCTTGGGGTAAGCGACACCGGCGGGGTCTTCTTCACTTCCGGGTTCACTTCCGGGACGTTCGTCTTGACATCTGGAACGGTGGTCGTAGCCATTCGTATCTCCTTGACCCTAAAGTCTATAAATTATAACAGAGGCCGCAAGCCCGGTAACAGGAGGAGTTCCCTTCCCATCAGGGGCCCTAACCGTTTGGATGCCCTCAGCCGGAGGAAGATTCCTGGCAGCGGGACTTGCCAACGGGTCTATAATGCTTGCGTTAGGTCTCCTTCAGGATTCAGGATGCGGGCTACGCATCTTGGAATGCGGGGGAGTTGCCTACCAGGGCTTGCAATCTGCCGAGGTGAGCTATGAATTGGACTCCTTTAATGTTTGGGCTTGCGGTCGTGTGGGGTATTTTCACCGTCGGTCTGATCATCCTCCTCATCTACCGCAGCACCCTCACCATGCACGAGGATGAGCAGTTGTATCTCGACGACGCGAGTTCGCATATGCGCGAGGAGCAGACTGAACTGCTCGTGAAGGTTGACCGGCTCACCATCCCGGTCTGGGTTTTCGGCGCCGGTTCAGGAGTGCTGTTGCTGGTGCTGGCCGGCATGTTCATCTATCAGGGACTGAACGCCGTACAGTAGAACGGTTGCCGGATCGCGGGCGCGCCATCTCGGCGATGTGCTCGAGATGCAGTGTGTCGTTGTTGTCGTCGTTTCTGCCTGTAGGCCTAGCTTTGTCTCTGCTAAGGACGGACACGGCATCGAGGGTCTCTCGCAGCCTGAGGTGAATTAGCGGTAATTTGAGCGTTCTCGAACTTCATAGCATCGACCCATCCTGTTATCTAGCCGACGGTTTGGCCCCGCATTTATTGTGTTGTGATCAGCCGCACCGGTACGGGAGAGGTTCCCGTGATGTACGTGGCTCCTTGTGGCACCGTATTGCCGCATCCCGCGACGTTCAGCACAGTTACCACCAAGTCCCCATTGGGGTCGATGCTCTGAACGAACACCTGTAGATAGCCTCCGATGGTGACGAGGGGCTGGGTGCCCGACAGTTGCGTACTGCCGAAATAGCCGATCGGCAGGGTCATGATCGAGCTGCTTGAGGTAATGGTGTCACCGGCGGTTACCCCCACATTTAACAGCGGATTGCCGCCTCCAGCTTGTATCTGGAACGGGAATGTGGGAGTTGTCCCCCCAGCGAGGGTGTCCGCTCCGCTGTACGTCGGAGCCGAGTGGGTAAGGCACTGCGCAGCTGTCGCGGTGTCACCTGTGGTGCCGCCGGGGTTGATGGTCAAATCGGCTGGTGTGAAAAGCGAAACCCCGCAGGAGTACACCGTAGTCTGATCACATCCTCCCATCGCCTGCTGGAAGGCACCGGCAGTCGAGCAGGCAGGGACGGCGCCAGGGTTGCCACTGACTGATGCCGGGATGTAATCCACGTAGCCCCCCGGGTTCGGTGTACCCGTAGGGGGATTGTCTCTCATGTTGCCGTTGTGACAGTTGGGCTGCCCGGGCACGCAGTCGGAGCGAACCGTGAATGTCTCCCCGATCACACCTCCACCAAGCTGCTTGATCCCGGGATTAAAGATGGTCCCGTTGGAGTTAACCAACAGGTTGCCGCTGTTGCCAGGATCGTAGTTGGCGACGATCAAAGGCTTCACGCAGCGTGGCTGCACGGGAATCATGCCAGAAGGCAGAAGGCCAGACCCGGAGGGGTTGTATAACTCGGCGCTAGCGGTAGCGCTTACGCTGTTTCCAGAATAGTTGTTGCCGAACAACGAAAAAATTCTGGCGAAAAAGATTGGCAGGTTCGCGCTCTGCACGGTCACTTTGATAACGGGATTCACGCCGAAGTTCGTTCCCGCGCCGGTGCAATCAAGACTGGACGCACCGGCGCTTCCAGCGCCATAGTACACGTTGATATTCGCTGTCGGTGCCACAGCCCCCGCGATCAAATTTTGTTGAACCACATTAATCGCGGCCAGGCTGGCGGGGCTGGCGGTGCCGCCGCAGATGCTGGCCCAACTGGTGTCACTTGCGCCGTTCACTGGGTCGCCGGTGATGCCGGAAATCGAAATCACCCTGGCCGCCGTCAAGGCCGCTGCATCAGCGGAGCGCTGGGCTTCGGCCTTGGCCTGGTAAAGCGTGCCGATGTCGATGGAAAGCGCGGCCATCGCGATAATAGCGACCAGCGACACCGCCACCAGCGCCATGGTGAAACCGCGCTCTTTCGAGCGTAGCTCCGCGCTTCTTCTTTGCCGGCGGATTAGCGGTGGCAGCATAACGAGCTCTTGTTTCGTCTACCGAATCACGACCCCAAGTATGCCACCTTTTACCGGCCGTCTCCAACTGAAAGTGATTTAGAGCGGGTCATCTAGACTGGAAAACGCTGCTCAGAGTAGTTGCGAGTCCCGTTGACGTGCCGACCGAAATCCCGACCGGCACCGGAACATTGGCGCGCCCGGTTTCGTCGCCACCATTGCGTCAGTCGGTCCCATTTTGGAAACTGGGCAATGTACTTGTGAGACCTGTCCCTTTCGAAAGAGGTTCGCTATAAACGAACTCGGGCGAGGTCGGCGTCCAGCGGCGTTTCAGCCCGTCGCGTTTGCAACTCCGAGTAAATTCCCCCGAGAGGTATAAAAAATGTTCGCTCAGTCCCCTTCGCGTTTACTGGGCACGAAGCTTGGTAAGTTAGGTTCGATTGTTCCTTACGTCACGGCCGTAGTGTTGTGCGGCTGCAGCGTGACCGTACCGTCGGCAGCCCAAACCTTGACCCGCGGCTCGTCACTGGCACCCGGTTTCTATGTCGCGACTAACGGAAACGACAACAATCCCGGGACGCTCTCCCAGCCTTTTGCAACCCTCGGCAGGGCGCAGGAGGCCATGCAAGGTTCCTCGACCAAGACGACCTACATCCGCGCCGGTACCTACAAGCCTGCGCCTGTCGCCGGCGCAAGCTGCATGAACGGCAACAGTAGCGCCTCATCCGTTCAGCTGAGGCAGGGGGCTGATGACGGTGAGACTTGGTCGGTGTATCCTCCGGACGGATACAACTCCGCTATTCTGGATGGGCAGTCGACGAAGGGCAATTCCGGGGGGAGCGGAGGCAATGGTACGGGTTGTGGCTTTTCGGGAAATAGCCTTTCCAACATCACCATCGTCGGACTTCAATTTCAAAACTACCTCTACTCCGCTTTTTGGGTTGATAACGGCGCCAATCTTACGTTTACCAGCAACGTAGTTCACGATCTGACGGCGGCAGCGTGGGGTGCGGGGGCGGTTTCGACGGCCTGTGCGCCAGGTACACTGGTCGAAAATAACTACATGTACAATCTCGCGTATGTGAGTACGTACCTGTTAGCGCGATCCAATTGTCCAGGGGGAATTTCTAATGTTGTGGTGTCAGGAAACGTCATCGTAAATTCTTGCACCTGGCCGGCCGTTCATAATTTCGGGAATGATCAAAACGGAGGCGACTGCGGAGCCATTTATTTGGAGGACAAAACAAGTTCGTCTACCAATGTTCAGGTCGTGAATAACTACGTCCGGGATGTCAATATGTCTTCGAACGGTGCCGGTGATTATGGCTCGAATGGCCGGGACGGCTGCTGTGCGATGGGAGTTTATCTGGATGACGGGACCAGCAACGTGACCGTCACTGGGAACATTCTTGCCGGGATCATGAGCGGCTGCGTTCAGATGAACGATGCTGAAAACAACGTGATTACAGGTAATATTTGCGACCTGGCTGATTCCGCATATCAAAGCATTGTTATTTATGGGTGGGGATTTCGTACCCTAACAACGATGGACGGCAATGTCTTTGAGCATAACATCGTAATCTCCGGAAGCAGCGGAGACGGCCGTGGATTCTATGGTTCCACTCGGACGCCAGATCCGATGAGCATCAGCAATAACGCCTACTACAATTACGTCGGTTCATCGATTACCACTACCGGAAATTCGGCGGTGGGAAGCGATAGCAATCCTGTCTACGAAAACCCGCAAATTTCCGGGTGGAAATACCGTATAGCCACGGGAAGCCCGGTTTTCAATTCACCTGTCTCGTTTCCGGGAATTATCGGGGGCTGGGGACCGCCGTTGTTCGTCGTACCCAAGAACGGAACGCCGCCCTCCTGCCCCCATTGAGTTGTTTGTTCTTTTGGCTATTGCCGACGCGGGGGGCGACGTTACAACCAGCAATCCCCCCCTGGCGTTGGCTGAAAGCATATTGCCTCGACTCTGAAACCAGAAGGCGAAACCCAAGCGAACGATCTCAGCCACAGGCCGCAGGAGAATCGCAGCGGCGCAACGGGCACGCTGGGCGAAGGTCATGCGCGAAAACAAGGCTGCCTGAGCGGACGTGTGGCGAGAAAGACCTCTCGACGTAGGCTGCGGGGAAACCCCAAGAGTCTGGCAAAATCACGCTTCCGTCAAGACAAATTCAAGTGTAGTAAACTGCAAAGCGTAAGTACATGAGCGGGGATGGCGGAATTGGCAGACGCGCTGGCCTTAGGAGCCAGTGGCCGTAAGGCCGTGCAGGTTCAAGTCCTGTTCTCCGCACCATCTTTCTCTTCCTTCTTCTTCGTGTTCAGTTCTGTCAGCCTTCCGATTGCATTCTCGATGAGCGCGGGTGTCGGATGGACGTACTTCTTGGATATCACGATGCTGCTGTGCCCTGCCAATCGCATGATCGTAAAGGCATCGCAGCGCATCTGGTTGCGTCAACGGGAGAAGGGGAAAGAGATGGTCTCAGAGCCCCCCTCTGTGAGGTGAATCTGGGGACTTCCTGCCGGACAAGAAGCTGGCATGCGACGAGTGGAGAACAACAAAAAACAAACCCGTTGGCCGGAGCCAACGGGCTTGGTTGCAGGTGCACGAGTATCGTTCTCAGATCCTAGTGCGCATAGCCAGTGAGGAAATCCTGGTCGATGCCCGTGGTTGTGTCGGTGTAGGTCACATAGAGCGTGTTTCCCGCAAAGGCATTTCCGGTGTAGTCGCCAATGAAGAATCCGCCGAAGCCATCATTGAACGGATTTGATGGCGCTGCCGACAGGTCTTTATTGGCTAGGAATGAAGCTCCGCCGTTAACAGAAAATGCGGCAAACGCTTCGTAGTTGATGTTAGACGGATCGTTCCGCCGGTCCATCCAGCTCACGCCGACCACTCCAGTGCGATTCACGTTAAGCCATGGGAGGAATTGGTCGTGCGTATCCTTCGAAGGTGTAACCACTTTGCTCGTCCAAGTGGCCCCACCGTCGGTGGACGTTGCGACCAAGACCTGCATGAAGGTTCCGGTCCAGTTGTAGTAGGCCACATACAGGTTGCCGGCACGAGCCCCGATGCTGGTGTCGACGCCGATCACGGGGATGTCGCTCACGCGCTCCGAGGTATTCGGCAGAGACCCGTAGAAGCAGCAAAAGCCGGGGTCTGGCGCCAGGTTGGCGGTGAACATGACTGTCGCCGGGCTCCACGTGTTTCCCCCATCCGTGGACTTGGAGAACATCATGCTCGCAGTCGTTCCTCCGCAATCGCCACTGGAACCGGTGGCGCTGCAGCGCATCCAGGTGAGATACACCGTGCCGTCTTTCCCAGTGTTGATATCGCTGAACTGGTCAATGTTGGGAAAGAGTTGCATCGAGTCTACGGCAACGTTCGTCCAGGTCGCGCCGCCGTTGTTGGAGTGCGCAACCGTCATCTGCGTGTTCGAACTGGCATCAAACTGAGTCACGGAGATGTACAGCGCATTGGCGTGCGCGCTTTTCGGAGAGGTATCGATTTGCAGCCACGGTTTGTCAGTCAAGCCTCCCGAGAAAAAAGGCGCAACCGCCACCTTTGGTGCGGTCCAGGTCACGCCGTTATTGGTGGACGTTTCGAATACAATTCCGTTGATGGCATCAATTCCGCTGATGTATGCCACATTGTGGAGATCATAGCCAACGCCGGGATCGCCTTCGCCAAAGTCACCAGCAATTGAGTTCAGGCAAGTCCGCGTCCAAGTGGATCCACCGTCGCTGGAAGCGTAAAAGCCCTGAATGTTCGCGCAGTTGTAATCGTTCGCGCCGGAGAGGATTTGTAGAGGGTTTCGGGGGTTAACGACGACGGGCGTTTCGTTAGCCAATACAGGACTCTGCGAAACATTTATGTTCGGCAGAGCACAAGGAAGCGGACTACAGGTGACAGCGGGAAGGATGCTGTTTTCGAAAGCAGATCCGTTTAGGTGAATTCTGCCCGCGCGGATGGCGCGTGACATGAGGACGCTGGTTGATAACGGAGATTTCTCCAGGGGTGAATTGCTCTGGGCAGTAGCGAACGTCGCCATCGACAGCAGCAACAGCGACACAAGTGTCAGTACGATGATGCGGGGTTCTCTCTTCAAAGGAAGCCTCCTTGGCTTGGCTGGTCTTGTTGCAGGGTGCAGGGTTGAATTCCTACCGCAAGTACCACGTGGCGACCGACTCTAGTACCTCAGGCAGTGCTTGTCAATATGCAAGATCTTGCATACTGGGCGCCCCGCCTCGTTCTTCACCGTTCTTTGTCATTCTTCGTCCCGTGGGCCCGCAATACCCTCTGTGAAAAATCAT
The DNA here is from genome assembly GCA_035566655.1 of Candidatus Dormiibacterota bacterium. GTDB lineage: Bacteria > Acidobacteriota > Terriglobia > Terriglobales > Acidobacteriaceae > Sulfotelmatobacter. Next base: position 29,701 of record DATMQT010000060.1, on the reverse strand, counting down.
GTTGGACGGGGACTCGTCACTGCCTCAGATAAGCTCATCCCCTGAACTCATTCGTGTTGTCGGGCGGGGGGCGCGGGGGCGATTGAGTGGAGATGTGTGGATTTTGATAAGGTGGAGAACCTGCAGCCTAGCGGATGTCAATTCCAAAACCGGAAAGGAAATTTACATTCGTCCAGATTAGAGCGCCGAGCCGGACGTACATCAAGCGTTATCAGGACCGTGACCTAGGCTTGAGCGTGGGGCGGCTTCTTTGTCTTCGTGGAATTCTTCGGACGCGCGCCGAACCCGCTTATTCAGTTCTCCCGCATCACGGGCGATCCAGCCAGGACGCCGGCGGCGATTTCCAGGTCGTGCAGGTCTTCGCGGCTGAAATCCTGAGTGAAGCGCGGGTCCAGGCCTTTGCGTGAAATCTGGATCACGCCTAGCACGGTAGAGTGCTGATCCAGGATGGGCACCGACATCAGCTTCTGGATGGGCGCGGGCGGCGCCGGAACATCCGCTTCGGCCCCGACCGGCTTGATGGTTTCGAAAATGCTGGCGTGCTTTACCCGGGCAAAATTGTTGAAGATTTCGGCCTTCTTGCTCAACGCGGTGTGGGCTGCGACTGCCTTGCTGGAAATCGGAATCGCTCCGGTGGTCCGCAGGTGCTCGGGAAAAATGAACTTCAGCAAGCCGCCTTCCAGCCGCAGCAGCGCGACTTCGGCATGCTGCACCTTAAACACCTTCGCCAATACCATGCTTACATCCAGCGGCGTGACCCCCGCGCTCAGCACAGATCCCAGCGGGAGCAGGTTTTCCGGGAGAATGATTTCTTCAAGCGCCCCGTCTTCAGGCTTCTGGGTCATAGGAGTATTCGCACAGAATTCAATTTAGGAACCACGTCTAGTGTCGCATTTTGAACGCCAGACGACACTTGTAATGACATCCTACAAGCCCTTTGGTTTCAGCAAAGTAGCTTACGTCCATGACCTTCTGCGGCATCGCGCTTAGCCAGAAATCCGCAGGCGAATTGACATTTTTTGTCGGTCGGACCCTGGCTTCTCCTGCGACACGGCGGCCTTCCACAGCCCTGTCTTCCCTTCATCCTTTAAAGTCATTACACTGCTTTGCTATGAGCCTTCCCGTGCCGCCCAACATTAAGATGAACAAAGCGCCCGACTACCGCGATTCCTACGCCAACAGCGTGCAGATGCGAGTCAATGTCTGGGACTTCTTCATGGTTTTCGGAACCTTGCAGCAGCAGACCGAAACCCAGGTCGAGATCAGCAACTTTCAGGGCATCTACCTGAGCCCGCAGCAAGCCAAGGCGCTGCTCGGACTGCTCCAGCAGAACGTTTCCGGCTACGAGAGCGCCTTTGGTGAGATCAAGCTCGACCCGCGGATGAATCCAACGGGGCCGGTGCACTAGAAGTGTCTCGTCCAGGGGCGAAATGCTGAAAGGTCTCTGGTCTGACCGCGCGTTTGACCAAACGTCTGGCCAGAAAAGTCAGGCGCAATGGTCAGGCGCTTACCCGCCGCTGGTTTTCGCAGCACTCTTCGTATTCATTTTTCTGCTGCACCTGCCTCTGTTGCAATTGCCCTACTTCTGGGACGAAGCCGGTTACTACGTTCCGGCCGCGCGCGATCTGCTGCTCACTGGACGTTTGATTCCCCACTCTACCGTTTCGAATGCGCACCCGCCGCTGGTGATGGCCTGGCTGGCTCTGTGGTGGAAGGTTGTCGGCTACGCGACTCTGGTGACGCGAACGGCTATGCTGGTGCTCGCCGCCTTCGCGCTTCTGGGTGTGTTTCGTCTCGCCGAACGCGTCGCCAATAAACAGGTTGCGATTGCATCCACGCTATGCACGGCGCTGTATCCCGTGTTCTTCGCGCAGAGTTCTATGGCGCAGGTAGATTTGGCTGCCGCCGGATTTATTTTCTGGGGGCTTTCGACTTATGTGGAAGGCAAATTGGTCCCGATGGTGATTTGGTTCGCTGTCGCGGCTTTGACGAAAGAGACCGCGATTCTCACGCCGCTTGTGCTGGCGGGATGGGAAATTTTCGGCCTGATCGCGCGCAGGAGTTCGCTGCGAAAACTGTGGCTGCATGGAGGTGATACCGGCGCCGGTTCCGTCCAACGCATCGCTTCCCTGCTGATACCGGCGTTGCCGCTCGGTCTCTGGTATGTCTATCACTACCGGCACACCGGATTTGTCTTCGGCAACCCCGAGTTCTTCCGCTACAACATCGCAGCGACGCTAAATCCCACGCGCTTTCTTCTGGCGTTGGCGATGCGACTCTGGCAGATCAGTGGCTATCTGCACCTGTGGATATTGACTCTGCCCATGCTCCTTGCGATGTGGATGCTGCCGCCGCAGCGTGATTCCGATTCCGAGCGCCCGCGAATCGGCATCTCCGTACAAATGGTTTTCTATGTCGTCATGCTGACTTACGTTGTGGCGATGGCCTTGGTCGGCGGCGCGGTTCTGGCTCGGTACATGCTCCCGGCCGTTCCCCTGGTCATCATTCTTTCGGTTTCGACTTTGTGGCGCAGGCTGAGTTTTTGGCCCGCTGCAATCGCGTGTGTCGCGCTGGGCTTCGTCGCCGCCTGGTTCTGGAATCCTCCTTACGGATTCTCGCCGGAGGACAATCTCGCCTACCGCGACTACGTTGTGCTGCATGAAGATGGCGAGCGCTTTCTGGAAGCACGTTACCCCATGGCGCGAGTGCTGACGGCGTGGCCGGCGTCGGACGAAATCACCCGCCCCTGGCTCGGTTACACGACGCGTCCCATGCGCGTGGTGCGCATCGAAGACTTTTCCCTGGACGAAGTTGTCTCCGCCGCCGAGTTTCGTTCAAATTATGAAGTTGCCCTGATCTTCTCGACCAAATACGAGCCTGGGCCCAGGCGGTGGGATCGGTGGCAGACTTGGACGGCGCTGAAGGCGCGTTTCTTCGGCTTTCATCGCGACCTGCCGCCCGCCGCCGCAGCGCAGGTTCTCGGCGGTCGAATCGTATTCTCAGAACAGCGCCAGGGGCAGTGGATTGCAGTGATTGAACTGGAGCGACAGGAAATGCAGAATGCCGAAGTTCGAGTGCAGAAGTGAGAACCAAGAATTCTGCATTCTGACATCTTACCTCTGCATTAAATGGCATGAATGTGTTTTGATGACCAGCCATACTTCCCGGCCTTCTGCCAGTTCCAGTGCGTCCCGCGCCGCCAGGGTCAGGTAGACCTCCATCTCGACGCCGCAGTCCACGCGGGCGGAAATCATCATGTCGCGTCTGTCTAACCTAAGCACTTGCCCAGCGATTACATTGCGGGCGCTGAGTCCCACAGGCTTTGCGATCGCGAGAAGAATGTCGCCTGCACGAATGCCCACGCGCAGCCACGAGCCCAGGTCGGCGCGGATCAGAGGCGTCTCTAGAAGCACGAATTTTCCCGCCGGGCCCGGCAAGCGGCAGGTGATGGTGCCGCGATCCTCGTGGATCAACCACACCGTGGCATCGAAGATGTTTTCGAAACCGGCCAACTGCGCAACCGTTTCCTGGAGCGGAGCCCTGAGCACTTCATGGGGCGTGCCTTGCGCGATGATGCGGCCCTGCTCCATCACCAGCACACGTTCGCCCAGCGCAATCACTTCTTCGCGACTGTGCGTGACATACAGAATCGGAATGCCGTGTGCCTGGTTCCAGCGCCGCAGATCGTCGAGAATCTTCGACTTGGTCGCAGCGTCGAGAGCGGCGAGAGGCTCGTCGAGCAGTAGCACACAGGGATCAGTCACCAGAGCCCGGGCCAGCGCCATGCGCTGGCGTTCTCCGCCCGAGATTTTCGCAGGACGTTGCTGACGCAAATGATCGATGCGGAACTCCTGCAGCATCGCCGCGGCCCGCTGCCGGCGTGCCGAGCCAGGCAGATGCGCGAGTCCATATTCGGTGTTCTGCTCGACCGTCAGATGGGGGAACAAAGCGAGGTCCTGCAAAACGTATCCCACGCGACGTTTGGAGACGAGAATGTTCGTGCCAGCACCGGCATCCGTCTTTTCGTCAAACCAGACCCGCTCTCCAACGGCTATTCGCCCAGCGTCCGGAGTTGCCAGCCCGGCCACGCAGTCGAGCAGCGTGGTCTTTCCCGATCCCGACGCGCCAAACAGTATGGTGAACCCGGGCGTGGCGCTGAATTCAACATCCAGAGAGAACTCACGCTCCGGCGTGGGAAAGCTCTTGCGAATGCGTGCGGTCAGAGTTGGATTTGCCGGTTTTACTTCCGCAGGCGTGGGCATCAAATCTCGCTCATTTGACCGGACCCATCGTCCATACTCTCTGATTCGACCGCCGGTTCAGTCCGTAGACCACAGTCAGCACCGCAAAACAGGAGACCAGCAGCAGCATCGCCATGGCATTGGCCGCGGCATAGTTAGAGGCCTGCACCTGATCGTAAATGCCAATGGAAACCGTGCGCGTCACTCCGGGAATATTTCCTCCAATCATCAGCACTACTCCAAACTCGCCCATGGTGTGAGCAAACGCCAGCACCACGCCCGTGACCAAACCGTGCGCGGAAAGGGGAACCACCACGCGGAAGAAGGTTCGCAGCGGCGAGGCTCCCAGGGTGGCCGACGCAGCCAGCAACTTGAGGTCGACTGCGGAGAAAGAAGCAGCAAAGGGCTGCACCGCGAAGGGCAGGCTGTAGAGGATAGAGCCGATCACCAGACCGCTGAAGGTGAACGCCAGTGTGTGTCCGGTCAAAGACTGCCACCAGCGTCCCAGCGGGCTGCGGGAACCAAGCGCCACCAGCACATAAAATCCAAGCACCGTCGGCGGCAACACAACGGGCAGCGCGACCATTGCTTCCACCAGGAATTTCCAGCGCCAGCGCGAGAAGGCGATCCAGTAAGCCAGAGGCAAGCCAATCACAAAAAGCATTGCCGACACCACCAGCGCTAGTTCTATGGTGAGCCGGAATGCCTGCCAATCGAATGCCTGCCAATCAATCGACATTGTGTCTATTCAGTCCTACCTCAGTTTGTATTTCAGGTCAGGCGAGGTGAATCCGTAGCGCCGCAGCAGATCAGCCGCCTCCTCGGTCTTCACAAATCTCAAGAAAGCCTCCGCATCTTTCTGGTGGGGCGAGTGCGAAATCAGTACCACACCCTGATCCAGCGCCGGGTGTGCCTCGGCCGGGACGACCCAGTATTTTCCTTTGCCCTGCATCGCAGGCGCCGTGGCATGCGACAGTGCCACAAATCCGGCCTGCGCATTGCCGGACTCAACAAACTGCGCCGCCTGCGCAACATTTTCTCCCAGCACCAGCCGGTCACTCACTTTTTCATAGATACCGTAATGCTTCAACGCAGCGGCGGCCGCGCGCCCGTACGGTGCGTGCTGCGGATTCGCCATGGCAACTTTCTTCACCGAGGGATCGAGCAGCACGTCCAAGCCCTTGTGCTCCACGTCGAGCGGCGAATCCTTCGGAACCCACAGCACCAACTGCCCCACTGCATAACGATACAGCGTCGCGTTCTCGGCCTGGCCCGCGGCAATCAACTGCCTGGGGTACTCCATGTCGGCGGAAAAGAAAATGTCAAACGGCGCGCCATTCTGAATCTGCTGGGTCAACGCGCCGGAGGCTCCGAAGGAAAGGTTCACGGTCACGCCGGTCCGCTTTTGATAATTGGCCGCGACTTCCTGCAGCGCGGCGCTCAAGTCCGCGGCCGCCGCCACGTTGACCACGCGGTCGGCTGTGTCGGCCGGGACCGAAGGGCCAGACCCCAGCGCCAAGAAAACAACGAAGCTGGTTGCCACACAACTCCGCATCAACATTTGAGAGCACCCCCAAGCATTCTCAATGGAAGAATAAGAACCCGTGGCCAGATTGTACAGGCACGCCCAACTCCATCTGTTTCCCGGAATGGTCCCCCGCAAGGCTTTGGACGCCTTTTCGGTTGACCACGCTCATCCCCCCTCCGATACTGGCCACATAGCTATTTTTATGACCCTTCCCAGGTTCTGCCGCGTAGTTCGCGCTTCCCTGCTCTCACTCTTGCCATTTTGCTTGCTTTCGATCGCGCAAGCCCAAGGGGCAAAGAAAACTGCGCCCCAGGCGCCTGTCGCCGATCCCGACTCCGAGCACGTGCAAGAGCGCGCCGAATGGTTCTTGCGCGGGCGCGTGATTCCCGGGAAGTCGTCGGCTGAACTGCGTCACCGAGCCTATCAGGTCAAAATGCAGGCGCGCGCCGTCCGGCTGGCACATGCTCAAACCGCCCATGCGCACTCTGCTCCTCTTCCCTCCTCAGGTACGTGGACGCCGCTGGGCCCGGTGCCGCTGGCCTCCGACGCTTCCGGCGGGTTTCAGGACTATCACCAGGTTTCAGGACGCGCCACCGCAGTGGCCATTGATCCCGCGGATCCCACCGGTAACACGGTCTACATCGGCGGAGCACAAGGCGGCGCGTGGAAGTCCACAAACGCGGCCAACGGCGTTGCTAACAACGTGACCTGGACGCCGGCCTCCGACGATCAGGCTACGCTTTCGATCGGCGCAATTGTGATTCAGCCGGGAAATTCAGATCCCAGCAAGAGCGTGATTCTGGTGGGTACGGGCGAGGCTGATAATTCCGGCGACTCCTACTTCGGCCTCGGAATTCTGCGTTCCGCCGACGGCGGCAACACCTGGACGTTGATCTCATCCGCGAACGGCGGCACTTATCCATTTAGCGGACTGGGCGCCACCGGCATGGCCTTCAGCACCACGAATACCAACACCGTGGTCGCGGCCATGGCGGCAACCGCAGTAGGCCAAACCGATGACGCGTTGACCAGCAACACCTTCCGCGGCCTCTATACCTCGACCGACGCCGGGCAGACCTGGACTTACGACGCTCTAGTCTCAGGCGGAGCAAGCAGCGTCACCTCGGCAACGTCGGTGGTGTACAACGCCGCCGCGGGACTCTTCTTTGCGGCCGTGCGCTATAACGGCTTCTTCTCCTCCCCGGATGGCTTGACCTGGACGCGCCTTGCCAACCAGCCGGGCGCTCCTGGATTGTTGAGCACAACGAACTGTCCGCAACCCTTCAGCACAGCCTGCCCGATCTACCGCGGCGAAATCACCGTCGTCCCGGGACGGAACGAGATGTACGCATGGTTTGTGTCGGCGGGGGTTGTGGATGAAGGCGTTTGGCAGAGCAAAGACGGCGGCGCCTCGTGGACACAGATCAGCGACAGCGGTATCACCAGTTGTGGCGATACCGATGGCTGCGGCGTGCAGCAGGGCGCCTACAACCTGGAACTGCTGGCCGTTCCAAACGGAACTACTGCCACCGACCTGTATGCGGGAGCGATCAACCTCTACAAGTGTTCGATTAGCACCGGCAACCCCTCGTGTGGCAATCCAGCGTTCATGAATCTCACGCATGTCTACGGTTGCGATCCGATAGGCTCACTGGCGCACGTGCATCCAGACCAGCACGCCCTGGCGTACACGATACTGTCCTCAGGGACTGACCTGATGTATTTCGCCAATGACGGCGGCATTTACCGCGCTCTCGACGGATTTACCGGGCTTACCACTGGCTCATGCTCCGGCACAAATCTATTCGACGACCTTAACCAGAACCTGGGGTCCATGACCCAGTTCGTCAGCTTCTCGCAGCATTCAACCAACGTCGATATGATTCTAGGCGGCACGCAGGATAACGGTTCACCCGCAACCGCGACAGCCACAACCAGTTCGAGTTGGGAAAATGTTCTGGGTGGCGATGGCGGCTACAACGCCATCGATCCCAGCACGAGTAACTGGTTTGCTTCGAACCCGGATGTCCCGCCGGCTGGGTTGAATATTCAGGAGTGCTCCTCTGGAATGAATTGCAACAACAATGGCTTCCGAGTGGTCGTCAGCAGCCGCGACGTCGGCGGCGACGATGGAGGCTTCTACTTCCCCTACATCCTCGATCCTCAATCCACCACCTCGCTGTTGATGGGAACCTGTCGCGTGTGGCGGGGACCGCGACTTGGCGGCTCCTACTCGTCCCTGAGCCTCAATTTCGATACGCTCGGTGTCGGAACCTGCTCAGGCGGTGAGGTGAATTCAGTTCGCGCGCTGGCCGCCGGCGGTCCGCAAGACGCAAATGGTTCCAAAGTGATTTATGCCACCACCGACGGCTTCGGCCCCAACACTCCGACAACTCCCACGGGCGGCAACGTCTGGGTCACCACGAACGCCACTGCGGTTTCAGGCGTAAGCTCCACTTTCAGCAACGTCACGCTGAACGGCCCCGGTGGCAGAAGCATCAATCCCAATCAGTTCCCGATTTCCGCGGTCGCGATCGACACCTCGGATCCTACCGGCCAAACCGCCTACGTCACCGTGATGGGATTCAACGTATCGGCGGGCGGCGCAGGACACGTATGGCAAACCATGAATGCGGGTGCCAACTGGACCGACTTCAGCGGAACCGGTTCAAGTGCGATTCCAGATTCTCCGGCGAATGCCGTGGTCGTCGACGCCACTACACACATTGTTTACGTGGGCACCGACGTCGGCGTCTTCCAAAGCCCCACCTCCGGGCCTACGTGGAGCGAAGTGGGCCCGGCGCCCGACTCAAGGGGAGGTGCAACCGGATTCCTGCCCAACGTAGCGGTCACCGCTCTGGCGCTATTCAATTCCGGCGGCCAGAAACTGTTGCGTGCGTCCACCTACGGCCGCGGCGTCTGGCAGTTCGATTTGCTCGCCGCCCCTGATTTCCAAATCGCGGTTCCGAACGCAAGCCTGACCGCCTTCGCCGGAACTACACCTGTCTTCAACGGCACCGTAACCGCGGTGAACGGCTACAGCAACGCCGTGACCTTGACCTGCACCGCGGGATCTACCAGTCCTCCCAACCCGTGCACGCCGAACCCCTCGAGTTTCACGCCTGCCTCCAACGGCACGCTCTTCTCGCTTACAACGGGCAGCACGGTTGGCGATTACAGCTTCAATGTGCAGGCCTCCGACTCCAGCAGCACGACACACGTCGCCGCGGTCACCTTGAGCGTGGTGAACTTCGGCTTGACCGCGGCCTCGCCCACTAGCATCACCGATCCTCGCGGCACAACTTCTCCGCCGGTAAACTTTCAGGTCACGGCCCAAGGATCGTTCAATCAAACCGTGACCCTCAGTTGCAGCTTCAGTCCGGCAATTTCAGGGGCGAGTTGTGCCTTCACTCCGGGCACAACAGTGAATCCAACCCCTGCCTCACCCGTGAACGCAACCGCGACCGTCACCGTTCCTCTGGCAACGGCCACGGGCAATTACACCGTGACATTGCAAGCCACAACTTCCGGGGCGCCTGCGCCCGCGAGTACTTCGTTCACCGCGATCGTAAGCACAAACCCAGACTTTGTTCTCACCGAGCCCAGCCCCTTCCCCAATGTGAAACTGGGTAGTACTGGCACCACCGGGCCGATCACCATCTCGTCACAGGACGGCTTCACGGGCACGGTCGCGTTGAGTTGCGCAAACAGCTTCGGCGTCAACAGTTGCAACGTCAGCCCCACATCGGTCAACACGTTCCCGGCCACGGTCACTCTCACCATCAATGGAAACAGTTTCAGCGGCGGCGGTAGTTTCCAGGTTGCGGTAGTGGGCACATCCGGCTCGATCACAAATTTAGTAGGCGTGCCATTCAATGTCGGCACCTACCTGATTACCGGCCCCTCCACGCTTTCTGCCGCGCCCGGCGGCCAGGTACCCGCAAACCTTACTTTCTCTTCCAGCAACTTCTACAGCGGCCAGGTCAACGCGACGTGTGATGCCATGGCGCTGCCCGGCGCGCAATGCACGCTGACCCCGGCGAACCCGATCACGGTCGGTGCCGCGTCTTCTGTACCAGTCACGGCCACGATTAACGTTCCGAATAACGCCACGCCCGGCGCGTACAACATCACCGTCAACTCGCAGGACGTTACCGGAGAGCCCACCGCTGTGTGGGGGATCATTCTCACGGTGAACCAAGACTTCAGCATCGGCTCGCTGACGCCGTCCACCACCCAGACCATCACCGCAGGACAATCGGTCAGCTACAACTTCAACGTGCTGCCCGTGGGGTCGTCGTTCACCAATGCAATCAATCTGTCCTGCTCGGGCGCGCCCACAATCTCGCTTTGCACTTTCACCCCCAACCCGGTGACTCCAGGGAACAGCTCGGCTGCGGTCGTGTTGAAAATCTCCACGACACACAATTCAGACAGCTCCGCGCCGCACCTGCCAGCCCTCGCTGCCCTGTATTACACCTTATGGCTGGTGCTGCCCGCTCTTGCGCTGTTGGGAACTCGAAAGCGCCGTGGAAAGCGCGCCAAGTTCTCACTGCCCGCTTCCTTGCTCGGACTGTTCTTGCTGGCGCTTCTGCTTCCCTCCTGTGGCGGAGGCGGTAGCAATGGCGGAGGGGGTGGAGGTGGAGGCCAGCAACAAGGCACGCTGCCCGGCACCTATACGATCACGGTCACGGGTACCTCAGGCGCCCTTAGTCATCAAGCGTCTACGGTGACGCTGGTCGTGAACCCGTAGTATTGTCAACCAGTGGAAGCTACGCCGCCAGGACCGGTATCGCGGCGCTCCCATCTCCCATGACCAATTCCCGCTACGACGTCCTCATTGTCGGCGGCGGCATTGTGGGCCTCGCCGTCGCGCTTGAGATTACGAAGCGCTTTCCCCGTCTCCGTCTTCTGTTGCTGGAAAAAGAAGATCGTGTGGGCCAGCACCAGAGCAGCCACAATAGCGGAGTCATTCACTCTGGCGTTTATTACCAGCCGGGATCGCTGAAGGCCAGGCTGTGCGTCGAGGGCGCCCGCGCCATGGTCGAGTTCTGCCGTGAGCACGGCCTGCCTCATGAAGTCTGCGGCAAAGTAATTGTGGCCACCCAAGCAGAAGAACTTCCGCGCCTCGAAGAACTGCGGCGCCGGGGCGAAGCCAACGGGCTCACCGGTCTTCGCTTAATCGGCGCTGATGAATTGCACGAAATCGAACCCCATGCCAGCGGACTGCGCGCCTTGGTCGTGCCCTCGACCGGCATCACCGATTACGCCGCCGTCTGTGAAAAGTATGCCGAGCTGATTCGCGCGCAAGGGGGAACGATTCTGACCTCTACCGCCGTGACCGGTGTGCGGAATCTCACAACCGAAGTGGTGGTCGAAACCCGCGGTCCGGCATTCTCCACCTCCTATCTCATCAACTGCGCGGGACTGTTCAGCGACCGCATCGCCCTCATGGCCGGCGCAGAGCCGGACGTCATCATCGTTCCCTTTCGCGGCGAATACTACGGTCTCACTCCTCGGCGATCGTCGCTGGTGCGGGCCCTCATCTACCCCGTCCCGGATCCGCAGTTACCGTTTCTCGGCGTCCATTTCACGCGCCGCGTAGACGGCACGGTGGACGCCGGGCCCAACGCCGTTCTCGCCTTTCGACGCGAAGGCTACCGCCGCACTGATTTCAGCCTGCACGACCTGGCCTCATCGCTCGCGTTCCCCGGATTCTGGCGCATGGCCGCGAAGCATTGGCGCAGCGGACTGCAAGAATTCCGCCGGTCGTTTTCCAAGTTGGAGTTCGTTCGCGCTTTGCAGCGACTAGTTCCTGATGTGTGCGAAGAAGATCTGGTCACTGGCGGCTCCGGGGTTCGCGCCCAGGCACTTAGGCGCGATGGGACGTTAGTGGATGATTTCCAGTTTGTGCCGTCGCGCAACCTGCTGCACGTTCTGAATGTTCCGTCCCCCGCAGCAACCGCTTCCCTCCTGATCGCCCGTGCCATTGTCGACATGGCCGGCGAGAGTATCGGTCTGACGAGTTAATTTACAATCTGCGGCAATCTTCAATCATCGTCTGGATCGGTCGGCGGCCTCGGGTCATTCAGGAAGTGCTCGGCATTCAATGGCGCCGGGATCGTCTGAAACGTCAACGGCGTCTGGCTGAAGTTAAAGCAGTCGGAGAGATCGCCCAGATTGTTGGCATCGGCGTAACCGAGCGATGGCACGCCGAAGGTGTCTTCGATGAACTTGAGAATGCTTCCGAAATCGTGCGGCGTGTGAGAAATGTAGGCTGCCTTGGCGTAGGGAGAGACGACGATCAGCGGCACGCGGAATCCGTACACATATCCGCAACCCCACTGTGCGCAATTCACCAGCACTTGCGGGGGCGGGACGTGATCGTACCAACCGCCCCAGTCGTCCCATGTGATGATGATCGCGGTGTTGGACCAGTACGAACTGTTGCCGATCGCATTTACGATCGAAGCCACCCAAGAAGGTCCAGAACCATCGTTTGACAGAGCGTGATCGGAGGTCGCTCCGTTTGGTATCACCCAACTCACCGCGGCCAGTTGCTTGTTCGTGATGTCATTCAAGACCTGGGTCTGCGGGATGACCACATTGGCCCAGGGGGCGCCGGTGCATTTCAGAGTGCCGCCTTGGGTTTGAGGTTGGCAGATGTGCTGAATCGCATCTGGACCGGTCCAGATCGATCCCGCGGTGGGCGCGTAGTAGCGCCACGAAATGTTGGCATTGTCCAGCAAGTCAGTGAGCGTGGCGTGCTCGAAGCAGGGGTAGATCGGCGGGTACAATGGGTTGGTCTCGCTGCCGGTGGAATCAATCAGCCTAACTGTCTCGTCAGCGGCAGATAGGCAGCCGCCATTCAGGCCAAGCCCTCCGTTTTCGGCCGCAAACACTTTGCTCCCGACCGCGGGCGCTGAAGTTCCCGAAATGATGAATTGGTGTGCCGGGAAACTCGGTCCCTGGTTGGTCTGGAACATCCGGTCGCCGAACGTGTACGTCTCAGCCATTGTGAGGTAGGGCTGCACGTCACTGGGATACACGTATTTGAACTGCGGATTTGTGGGCCAGCAATTGGTGAGCCCCGGACTGCACGACGGTTGAATCAAGGCAGCACCGTCCATCGCACACACCCCTGATGCGTTCAAGTCGCACATCTCTACGAAAGCGCTGTGGGCGTGGCTGAGATCGTAGTTATCAGGGTTGCCGTTGGTGGGTGTCGTGCCCAAGTCGAGAGGGGTAAGCGCAATGGGGCCCTGGGAATTGACTCCCGAACTAACAATGTCGTACTGCCCGGGATTGGTCCCGCAGCCGGGCACTCCGTTATTGGCGGTGCACAATCCCTGAAACAGGTTATCGGGCGTGCGATTCTCTTGAAAAATTATCACTACATGCTGAATGAGGCGGGACTGAAGCTCGATGTTCTTAGAACTTCCACCACAGCCATTCGAGGTCAGCAAGAATCCAGCCGTGCCCAGCAGCACAAACATCAGGCAAAGACGCCAGCGAATCATGGGGGCAGCGCTCCTTTGAGGACGGAAGACTTATCGTATGTTCATAAACCCAGGCTTGCGGTTGTCCACTCGCCGAAAATTTCTACGCTCTTGTTCGGTGGCGCCAGGAAAAGGCCAAAAGTCTCAAATTGAGATGCCACGTGCTCTCTAATTTGGAATTTGCCCTGGCCCATGTCCCTGCTCTTGCAGAGAAACCAGAGTTACCTCACCCCCCGTCGAATAGAGAAGAACTTCTCTTGACAGCCTCAGCAACCCAGTTCATAGTGGGTTGTAAGCGCTGGTCTGCTGTCCCCCAAACGACCTGTTTATCGCTCTACACCTGTACTTCTAAGCCCTCGAACAGGAATCGGGCAATTTGGCTGTTGCGAAACCCGATTTTTGGGCGTTGACTTTGGGTGGCGGGGCTCCTAAACGTGTCCGAGGTTAGAAGCGTCTTGTTGGCGTTCTGGTCATTTTAAGCGATCAAAGGATTGAGGAGGAAGCGTTGGTTATTACGAAGCCTGATTTTGATGTCGCGATTATTGGCGGAGGACCTGCCGGATCATCCATGGGCGCCTACCTGGCCAAGGCCGGCGTAAGTTGTGTGGTGTTTGAGCGCGAGTTGTTTCCGCGCCCGCACGTTGGCGAGTCGTTGGTCCCTTCTTCCACCCGTGTTTTTAAAGACCTCGATTTTCTTCCCCTGATGGAGGAGGCAAAATTCCCGCACAAGTTTGGTGCGGTCTGGACTGCCGACGACCGGCAGAAGATTCCCTACCAACACGGATGGGAGGGCTTGGCCCCGGATTGCCACGCCGACATCCGCTTTGACGAACGGGAACAGGTGGGCGTCGACAAGAATTACACCTACCACGTGGACCGCGGCAAGTTTGACCTGATGCTGTTGCAGCATGCCAACAAGTTCGGCGCCGCAGTGTATGAAGGCGTCAAGGTAAATGCAGTCGATTTCGGCCCCAAGGAACCGATCGTCCGCTTCACTATGGGACGAAACGGGAAGGAAATGGGCGTCAGTGCAAGAATGGTGGTGGACGCCAGTGGCCGCAACACTTTCCTGGGCAACCAGCTCAAGCTTAAGGTGCAGGATACGGTGTTCGACCAATACGCCATTCACACCTGGTTTGATAACTACGACCGCAAGGTCTTCTCCCAAAAAGGGGATCACCGCGACTACATCTTCATTCACTTCCTGCCCATTTCCAACACTTGGATTTGGCAGATTCCGATTACTGACACTGTGACCAGCCTGGGCGTGGTCACCCAGAAAAAGAATTTTGCGAAATCGAAAACCGACCGGGAAAAATTCTTCTGGGAATCCGTTGCCTCACGGCCGACGTTGGAAGAAACTCTGCGCAAAGCCGACCGGATCCGCCCGTTCAAGGACGAGGGTGACTACAGCTACGCCATGAAGCAGCTTTGTGGCGACCGCTTCGTGATGGTCGGTGATGCCGGCCGCTTCGTAGACCCGATCTTTTCCACGGGCGTGAGCATTGCGCTCAACAGTTCACGCTTCGCTCATAAGGACATCCTGGGGGCGCTGGAGCGCAATGACTTCTCGCGGCAAAGCTTCTCCACATTCGAGAACACGCTGCGGCTGGGAACCAAGAACTGGTACGACTTCATCACCGTGTACTACCGTCTCAACGTATTGTTCACCTACTTCATCAACGATCCCAAGTATCGTCTGGACGTTCTGAAGTTGCTACAGGGTGACGTGTACGATGACGCGACGCCCCCAGTGCTGGAGAAGATGCGCAGCATGGTGTCGGAGGTCGAGCAGAACGAGAAACATCCCTGGCACAAGCTGCTGGGCGATCTGACTTCGAACGCCTTCAACCCGCAGTATTGAGCACGGGGCGGCGGGATTAGGCGGCTGTCCGATCTGTTAGAGGTATTTTGCATGCCTTAATCTCCCGTGGCGAACAAGCCTCCCCCGGCTAAGTGAAACTAGCGCGAATGTCCCGCACCAACAAAAATTTCGTTCTTGCTTACGCCTTCCTGGTGATTCTCCCCTTGGCGGGGCTGGCGGGAATTCTCAAGAGCGGACGCAGGCTAACGGCGCCGGTTTCCATCGATGGAGCGTGGATTGTCCAGGTTGATTCAGCGCAATTGGATTCGCTGCCTTGCGGCAATGTTCTAGCCGCGATCGCCGACAAGGCGATGGTGATCTCGCAATCCGGAAAGAGTTTCGTTCTTAGCTTCCCCAGTGGATCAAAGATCACGGCTTCAGGCACGCTCGACGGCACCACACTTCGCGCCTCGATCGCCTCACCAGAATCATCTTCCGAAACTAGCTGCACCAACCAGTTATCCATGCTCGCCACCGTCGACCGCAGAGCAGATGCTAACTTTCTGGTGGGCGCGCTTTTGGCCCCGAGCTGCCCAACCTGTCCTTCGGCGGGATTCCACGCCGAACGTCAAGCTGCAGCCACGCCCAGGGGAGGCCATTAATGCCTAACCTTTTCACGCTGGTTCTGCAGATCGCGGTGATTCTCGCCGTGTGCCGCTTGATGGGCACCCTGTTTCGCAAGTTCCATCAGCCGCGCGTGGTAGGCGAGATGTTTGCCGGCATCCTGCTCGGGCCTTCTCTGCTGGGCTGGATTTCACCGCAATTCTCCGCCTACTTGTTCCCGCCCTCGAGCCTGGGATTCCTGAACGCCTTAAGCCAGGTGGGTGTAGTGATCTTCATGTTTCTCGTAGGCCTGGGGATTAATCCCAAGGAACTCAAGCATCAGAGCCACGCAGCCGTCCTGGTCAGCCACGTCAGCATCACGGCGCCATTCGTATTGGCCTCCCTTCTTGCCCTTTACCTCTACCCAAGACTTTCGGACGATAGCGTCTCATTCACCAACTTCGCCCTATTCATGGGCGCCGCCATGAGCATAACTGCGTTCCCGGTGCTCGCACGTATTCTGGTGGAACGCGACATGATGCAGAGCCGGCTCGGAACACTGGCCATCGCTTGCGCCGCGGTCGACGACGTAACCGGATGGTGCATTCTC
The DNA here is from genome assembly GCA_035566655.1 of Candidatus Dormiibacterota bacterium. GTDB lineage: Bacteria > Acidobacteriota > Terriglobia > Terriglobales > Acidobacteriaceae > Sulfotelmatobacter. The sequence continues at coordinate 13,416 of DATMQT010000060.1, read as the reverse complement.
GCCTATATTGTCGTCCTCATCCGTGCCGCTCACGAGGCGACTTCCATTTGGATGACCCTGGGCGGCATCGTGCTGTTCGTGGCGATCATGATTTACGGCGTGCGCTTCCTGCTGCGCGGCCTGGAGCGGTCTTTTCAAAAGCGCGGTGAGATCAGCGAGAATCGGATGGCATTCCTGCTATTGTTGGCCCTTGCCTCGGCGTTGTGCACCGAGCGGCTGGGAATTCACTTGCTGTTCGGCTCTTTCCTTATGGGCGCTATTATGCCCAAGGAACCGAAGTTCGTCCGCTACATTCTCGACCGTTTTGAAACCATCACGATCACTCTCTTGTTACCTCTGTTCTTCGCTTTTACTGGTTTGCGCACTAACGTTGGCTTGTTCAAGGGGCCGGCCATGTGGTTCTACTGCGGTCTGATCATCCTCGTGGCGACGGGCGGGAAACTCGGCGGCTCAACCATCGCCGGATGGTTGTCGGGGATGCCTCTCCGGGAAGCCGCCGGTCTGGGCACGCTGATGAACACCCGCGGCCTGATGGAACTAGTGATCCTCAACATCGGTCTGGACATCAAGGTCATCTCGCCGGCACTGTTCTCCATGATGGTGTTGATGGCGCTGTTCACCACTTTCATGACCACACCAGTCCTCGAACTGATGTGCCCTGACCAGGCCTTGCGCACGACACCGCAGAAAATCGGTGTGCCGGGAGTGTCGCTTTCCGGTCATAGCCAACGGACCGTGGCGTAACCCGCCCGGCGCCTGCCTGTCGCCACGCAACGGTCCACGCCCCATTGTCAACAATCGCCGATGCAACCAGCCATGCCGCAATGGACTTCCGAGTAACAATTCTGCACATCGCATTGAGGGACAGAAGATGTTCTGTGAGACTATAAGGAACGCCACTGGGCCGTCGGCACTTCCATACGCTTTGTAAGACGGAGCTTTCCAGCGAACCACTGCTTCCCGGCTCCGCCCAACAACTACCCACAAAACGAACTTTGACGGAAGGCTAGGCTAGCTCGATGACAAGAAGCAATCTCGCGCACTGTTTCCCCGTTTTGTTCCTCACTTTTCTGCCCGTAATTGTCCTTTTTTCGCTGTCGGCAGGCGCACAGGCACCGCATTTTGACGCGTTAGGCACCGTCACAGCGAGGACAATTGCTTGTCCGAGTCAGGGTTTGCCGGCTACCGCCTGCTATGCCCTGAATGTCACTTGTCCAACAATTTCGAACTATACGGTCTATTTGAAGACGTTTGCTCCATCCGACCCCCCCAGAGGCGTTGTCTCTCTGGTTTCCGGCGGAACATCCACCCGCCTTTTTGAGCAGTATGCTTATGGCTCGGTCGCTGTAGAGGACCTTGTCAACGCTCGATTCCTGGCTGTCGAAATATCGTTCGGCACTCCGTTTGACGACACTGAGAGAGGCTGGCAGACCAACGTCAACGGAGCCGGGCCTCGCGCCGCCTCCTGCCGCTACGCTACCGTGACCGCATGGATAAAAGACAAACTGGCTTCGCAAATACCTCTGTGCGCCGCCGGAGTCTCCGCTGGCTCGCAACAGATTGCTGAGGGCCTGGCGCATTATGGCTTGAGCCAATATCTAGCCTTTGCTGAGCTCGGCTCTGGACCACCCTTCAGTCGCACCGACGAAGCTTGCATCCGTTCGCGCGTACAATCCGTAGAACCCTGCTCAGGGGCAAGTGTCGGCATGGACGTGGGTTTGGCCAATGCCCAAGCCTACATCGACCCCGCCTATCCCCGGCCTTGGTGCTCGCAAGGCATTGAGACTGGCAGCAGTGTCCATCAAGAACAATTCCTCGCAGATTCGGTCACTTCGCCCGACGCGCTCCTAAGCTACCCAGCCACCAATGTATGGTTCCTTTACGGAGGCCTCGACTATTCCTCGGCTATTAATCAAGGGGAAAATTACCGCCTTAACATTAAGACCGCGAATCACGCCGGTTGCGTCCCTGACGCGCCACACACGCTCGCTGACGTCTTCTCAGGGGCCCAGCGGATCGCCAATGACATGAATCTACAATGCACCGTGAGGCACGAGTAACGGTTGGCTCTCTAGACGATAGCAAAAAAGGGACGGCGCAAGCCGTCCCCTTCTTGCTGCTTCTAAGTTTTCTGAGTAGACGCCTTCGGCTCGCTCGTTGGTACCCGTCGCGGCGGCTTAAAGAGCACGCTCTTAATTGCTTACATCATTTGTGGCAATTCGCGATTAGATCAACCGCAATCGTCTGTGCTCCGTCAGGGACTTGGGGTATGTCGTGGGGTGCGTCTTGCACGCAGCCGAAACTGGTTGGCGAAGTAATCCGGGATTGGTAGTAGAGACCCTGCCGGATCGCGGACGACCCGTCCAATCCGCCAAAAAGAAAGTTTATCTTGGTCTTTGGATAGCTCAGAACCGCGTCGTTCGAGGTGATCGAATCATTCTGGAACTGCTGCTGATTTTGCGTGCTACCGAGGACGCCTTGTGAGCACCAAGGTCCAGGATATGCTGGATCAATGTAATTTGTAGCGTCGGATACCCCCACACTCATTCCGATGTCTGCTCCGGAACAGTATTCACCCGGCTGGGGCACGTCAGGACTGCAGGCCTGGTCCACTTGGGTGAACGGTGGCCCGCTGGTAATTTCGGCAAAAGAGAGATACTGCCCAATCCCATAGTGTGCCAACCCCTCCCCGATGAGCGCTCCGCCAGCAGAGTTGCCGGTTGCGCACAAGGGAACGCTTGGTGTCTGCTGGGCGAGCCACTGCACAACCATGGCATAGCGGCAGGCGGCCGATCGCACCCCCAGCCCGTTCGCGTCATGTTGCCAGCCTGGAGCAGACGAGAACGGCGCCCCGAAGGTCAACTCTACGACTTCGTAGTTGGCGTCAAACACGTTCTTAATGGCGACAGGCGCCGAAGCAGACGTCTCATAAAGGTCGGTGCCGGCCCCACCAGTGCCAAAAATAACCGTCCCCACAGGATTCGCAGGCGTAATCATCTTCACGTAGGCCGTGTAATTCGGGATATTGGGACAGGAAATGTCCAGAGAGAAGCAGGATGTACCCGGCAAGCCACTCGTTGGGCAGGTTACTTGCGTAGCAACGACCGGCCCCGTTTGAATCTGCGGGCGCGTACCTGTCCCACCCGCACACGCGATCAGGAAGCAGGCGCCAATCAACAGCAGAACAACCCCACATACGGCGATTCTCACAAAGACCCCTCGTTATGGCCAAATTCTAGCAAAACCCTTAAACCCTGGCGCTACCCAGAAGTTCCTGCTTTTTTTTAAAAAAAATCCGATCAAATTTGGGAATCAATCGGAGCAAAAACGCTTGTACCGCTCGCCCTCGAACCGGTCAGATTTGAGAGCATTTCGGATTTTTACGGACGGGCGCGGAGCCGTGCGAATATGCTGGACTGGCGTCCGATTCTGTTTGATAATACCGCAGGCACATAATGCCGCAGGTAAGAGATACTCCCCCATAACCTGCAGGGTAATCCATTTCCCCCTTTTATAAGAGCTGGCGGTCTGTCGAGGTCTCCTATGACGGGGTCGATGACTACGCGTGGAAATCATCCCAAAACATTGCTCGTCTTGGCGATGTTTGTTTCGACGTGTCTGACCTCAAAGGCTCAAACCTTCAATCCGGCCACAGTCGGGTTCGGCAGCTGGGTTGTACAGACAACGAGCACGTCCAAGGCCACGGTGCTTACCAATACGCTGACGGTACCGCTCACCATCAGCAGTATCTCCACATCCGGTGATTTCGCGGAAACATCCACCTGCCCGATTTCGCCGAATACGCTGGCGGCAGGGGCAAAGTGCCAAATCCTGGTTACCTTTACGCCCACTGCTCTGGGGGCGCGCACAGGCACTCTCACCGTCAGCGACAACAGCGGTAGTTCTCCTCAAACAGCGCAGCTGAGCGGCTCTGGGGTTGCGCCTGCGGTCCTGACGCCGATCTCTTTGTTGTTCTCGAACCAAATTCTCAACACGACCAGCGGTGTTAAGACGGTTAGCCTAACGAACAATCAGACCGTCGCCCTCAATATTTCCGGCATCTCGACTTCCGGCGATTTTGCTCAGACCTCCAACTGCCCTTCCCCGCCCAACAGCCTGGCTGCTAAAGCGAGTTGCACCGTTTCTGTTACGTTCACTCCAACAGCGACGGGCAAGAGATCAGGCGCGCTGACCGTGAATGACGACGCGCAAAACAGTCCACAAACTGTTCCGTTAGCGGGCTCAGGCATACTTTCAGTCGTTCTGTCACCCAACAGCCTTTCCTTTTCCGGCCAGACTGTAACAACAACCAGCGCGGCCAGGACGATCACTGTGCAGAACAACCAGTCCGGCGCATTGACGATTTCCGGGATTTCCGTTTCCGGTGATTTCGCGCAAAGCTCGAACTGTCCTCTATCGCCGAACACGTTGGCCGCGGGGTCCAGTTGCACGGTTTCGATTACATTCACGCCAACCGCGCTCGGCGCTAGAACTGGAACCCTGACCATCACCGATAGTGCGAACACGAGTCCGCAAACCGCAAGCCTGTCAGGATCTGGCTCCTTGTCTGGTCTTTCCACGATTTCTATCAGCCCGACAAATCCCTCCGTGTTCACCGGACAGCAGCAACAGCTTACAGCTACCGGCACGTTCAAGAATAACCAGACCGTCAACATCAGCAATTTCGTAAGCTGGTCATCCACTGCTCCAGCATTGGTTCAAGTAAGTTCAGCCGGTCTGACGCAGGCGCTGGCCGCGGGTTCAGCGACCATCACTGCCAGCTCCCTATCGGTCAGCAGTGCAACCACGGTCACTGCCGTGGTACCGGCTCTGAGCTCAATCACGGTCACACCAGTCAACCCATCCCAGCCGGTGGGTGCTTACCAGCAATTCAGTGCCGTACTTAACTACAGCGACGGCAGCACGAAGAACTCGACCACTGCCTTATCCTGGTCGTCTTCTTCAAACACTGTCGCCATAGTCAATTCCTCAGGGTTCGCCAGCGCGTTTTCAACCGGGAACACGACCATCCAGGCCTCCTTGGGATCGATAACCGGCAGCACCGCACTTACCGTTTCCCAGCCCTCGTGCGCCCCGGCGCCAGCGGGTTTAGTGGGATGGTGGACAGGAGACGGCAACGCCGTCGACATCGCGGGCAACAACTCCGGAACTCCGCAGAGCGGAGCCGGCTACGGCAGCGGAGAAGTCGCACAAGGTTTCAGCTTCGGCGGGAACGGGGCTTCTTTGCAGGTCAACTCCACCGTCTATTCGCCCAGCGCAGGAACTCTGATGTTCTGGTTCTTGCCAACCGGTGCAGCCGGAGCTTTAACTGGCAGCTATGTCGGGCCTCAGAACCGGGCTCCGGGCTTCTTGATTGACTCTGCCGCCAATCTGAACTGGGAGTTCGGGAATTTATACGCCCAGTCACTGGGGCAGGTTAGTTCTAATCAGTGGAATCACGTGGCTCTAACGTACACGACGTCCAACGCTCAAACCACCGTGAACGTGTATCTGAACGGAGCGCTGGCAGCCGAGGCAGTTGCCGACGCCAATACTTCGTGGAACCCTCAAGTCGCATTCGGTGCTTACCTCGGCGCCCAGCAGCCGTCTTTTACTGGTTCCATCGACGAGATCGCCATCTTCAATCAGGCCCTGACCTCGTCACAAATTCAGCAAGTCTATAATGCATTCAGCGCGGGCATGTGCAAACCCCAGCTGCAATCGATTGCGATCAGCCCCGCGAACCCCTCCCTCGCTCCGGGACTCTCATTACAGTTCGATGCCCTCGGATCATACAGCGACAACAGTACGCATGACCTGACTACATCGGCAACCTGGAGCACAGGGACTCCGACAGTTGCAACGATCAACCCGAGTGGGCTGGCAACGGCTGTTGCCAGCGGAACTACAACGGTCTCGGCTGCGCTGGGGTCCTTTAATGGATCGACAAGCGTGACTGTAGCGCAGAGCCTCGTCTCGATTCAGGTCAATCCGCAAAATCCTTCAGGGGCTGTGGGAACGGTGCAGCCATTCACCGCAATTGGCACTTTCGCAAATGGCAGCCAGCAGGATGTGACCGCATCTGTGACTTGGACCAGTTCATCGCCAACGGTTGCAACCATTGGCGCCAACGGCGCAGCCAATTGCGTGGCTGCCGGCCAAGCCACAATTACGGCAACGGTTGGTTCGGTAACCGGATCGTCTCTGTTAACTGTGACCTCGGCCACCCTCTCGTCCATCGCTGTGAACCCTGCGAATCCCAGCGTTGTCGCCGGTGCAACCCAACCGTTCACGGCGACCGGCACCTTCAGCGACGGTAGCCAGCAAGTTGTGACAACATCGGTGAGTTGGAGTTCTTCAACGCCAACCGTGGCGACGATTGCCGCTAACGGCGTGTCAAGCAGCGTGGCCTCTGGCCAGTCTACGATCACAGCAACACAGGGATCTGTATCTGGGACCGCCAACCTTACGGTCACAACTGCTACCTTGGCGGCGATTCAGATCACTCCGCAGAGCCCCACGGCGACGATCGGAAGCGGCCAACAATTCTTGGCGACCGGAATCTACAGCGATGGAACGTCGGCAGATATCTCTTCCACAGTAACCTGGAACTCATCGGCTCCCACTGTCGCCACCATGAGCGCCTCGTCGCAAGGCCTTGCCGTCACTGCGGGCACAGGCGAGACCAGAATCTCCGCAAGCTACGGCGCGCTGGCCGCCTCAACCACTCTGGCGGTGCAAGACCAGCTTGTCTCGCTTGCGATCACGCCGTCGGCTATCTCGATGGCGACTGGGAACGGGAACGGCCAACCATTTATTGCGGACGGAACTTATGCGAGCGGCATCACTCAGGATTTGACCAACAGCGTAACTTGGAGTTCCTCCGCGCCGACCGTGGCTTCGGTTTCCTCGAACGGGCTGGCGACCGGCCTGACATCCGGTCAAACCAACATTGACGCAAGCATGGGCAACGTCACCGCATTGGCAAGCCTGACGGTGGTATCGCCGGATCCCTTAGGCAGTGCGACCGCAAGCAGCATCACTTGCAAATACACTCTCGCGACTTGCTACGCCGTGTCGATCTCGTGTCCGAACACTAGCGACCTTACCGGTTATGTCCAAATTACTTATCCCTCGGGTGCGCCCATAGGAACCGTGCTTCTTTTGGATGGAGGGAACGGGACCCATCTTTATGAAACGTTCACATACGGAACAATGATACTGAACACTCTGGTGAGTGCCGGATTTACAGTGGTGGATATCACTTGGGGAACTCCATATACAACCGAGCAACCCTACGGCTGGCAGACCGGGCCCGGTGGAATTCGTGTTGTGGGATGCCGCTTCGCAACCTTGGCCCAGTGGATCTACACCAACATTCACCTCGCAAACACCAGTGCGCCGTTCTGCGCGACCGGTAACAGTGCCGCCGGCGAAGAACTCGGATTAGCCCTCGCGCACTATGGCTTGGGCTCGATGTTCGCCATGGTCGAGCTCACCAGTGGCCCGCCGTTCGCACGCCAGGACTGGGGATGCGATTGCCAGCACGGAGGCGCTACCGACGTTTGCGGAACTCACGGGAATTTCTGCGTGGGGGCGGCCGCCGCAGAGAATATCATCGATCCCGCCTATTCCGCACCGCTGTGCTCACAGGAGCTTTTAAACCACACGACCACAAGCGATACAATCTTCTACCACGATAGCGTGGTTGCGCCGGACTCCGTGTTCGCCTACCCTAACACCTACGTCAAGTTTCTCTACGGCAGCCTGGACTTGGCCTCGACCCCGAATCAGGGACATGCTTGGGCAAGCGCAATTACCAGCTCGGAAGCCGAGGCGTGCGTTGCGAATGTAGGGCACTCTATACCCAATTACTTAAACGGTGCTCAGCAGATCATCAACGACATTACCCAATACTGCAAACTGCCAGGAGGGAAGCAATAAGCAGTTGCGGCACAGCAGTACGGTAGCTCCGCGTTGAGAAGAGAATATTCATTGGCGCGAGTGAGCGCAATTTGATCGTTCCCAGTCCGCACCGTCTGAAAACAGCGCCCCGAAGGTTAGTTGCCAGGAGAGTTGTGAAAATGCTGGACTGGTGTTCGATTCTACCCGATAATAGCTCAGGTAAGAGATACTCCCCCACAGAAGACCTGCAGGTAATGCATCCCCGGTTAATAAGAACTGGCAGTCTGTGGAGGTCTGTCGTGACGAGGTCGAGGACGAAGAGTGGAACTTATCTGCGAACATTGCCTGTTTTGGCGATGTTTTTCTCGACTGCGCTTACATCAAAGGCTCAGACCTTGAATCCGGCCAGTTTTGCGTTCGGCAACTGGGTTGTACAGACTACGAGCACGGCCAAAGCCATCTTGCTTACCAATACCCAGACTGTGCCGCTCGCCATCAGCAGTATTTCCACGTCTGGTGATTTCGCGGAAACATCCACCTGCCCGATTGCACCGAATACACTGGCGGCAGGCGCAAAATGCCAAATCCTGGTTACGTTTTCGCCCACCGTGCTTGGTGCACGCGCAGGCACGCTAACCGTCAACGACAACAGCTCGAATTCTCCTCAAACCGTGGAGCTAAGGGGCACCGGTATCCGGCCTGTGGTCCTGACGCCTGCTTCTTTGGCGTTCGGGAACCAAGCCCTCAATACGACGAGCGGCGTTAAGACGGTTAACATAACCAACAATCAGATCGTGCCCCTTGGTATTTCCGGCATCTCGACTTCCGGCGACTTTGCACAGACATCCAACTGCCCCTTCTCACCCAACACCCTGGCCGCTCGCTCTAGTTGCACGGTTTCTGTTACGTTCACACCAACGACGACGGGCATGAGGTTAGGAACGCTGACGGTGAATGACAGCGCGCTCAAGAGTCCACAAACCTCTTCGTTAGGGGGCTCCAGCGTATCGCCGGATCCCTTAGGTACTGCGAACGCAAGCTCGATCACTTGCCCATGGAGTACCATCAGTGGTACATGCTATGCCGTTGCGATCTCGTGCCCTAACATTGCCGACCTCATGGGCTACGTCAAAGTGAGTTATACCGGCAGCGGAACCCCGTTGGGAACCGTCGCTTTTTTGATGGGAGGTCAAGGAGTCGGGCTTTATGAGAGCTATGACTTCGGACCAACGGTGCTCAATGCCGTCCTGCAAGGTGGATTTACTGTGGCTGACATCAGTTTCGGAGGGCCGTTCACGAAGCAGCAGCCTAACGGCTGGATGACCGGGCCGGGCGGAATGCGTGCCTTGGGATGCCGGTACGCAACTCTAGCGCAGTGGATTTACACCAATATTCATCTCGCGAACGCCAGTGCTCCGTTCTGCGCGACGGGCAGCAGCTCCGGCGGCGCCACCTTGGGCGTAGGCATGGCGCACTATGGTTTGGGCTCGATTTTCGCCATGGTTGAGCCGACCAGCGGCCCGCCCTTCGCCCGCCAGGACTGGGCATGCGACTGTCTGCAACCTAACGTAACCAATGCTTGTGGAGTTAGGGCGGGCTACTGCGTCGGCGTGGTCGACGCGCAGAGTTTTATCGATCCAGCCTATTCCGGATCTTGGTGCTCACAAGAAGTTTCGAACCACTCGACCAGATACGACGCAACCTTCCTCCAGGACAGCGTGGTTGCTCCTGACTCGGAGTTCGCATATCCCAATACTTTCGTAAAGTTTCTGTACGGTGGTTTGGACACGGAAGGACCGAATCAGGGACATACCTGGGCAAGTTCTATTAGCAGCTCGCAGGCCGAGTCATGCGTTCCAAACGTGGGGCATTCTCTGCCGAATACCTTAGCCGGTGCGCAGCAAATCAGCAACGACATTCTCAACTACTGCAAACTGCAACCTGGCGGCCAGCACTAGAAGGGGCACAGCGGTAATGATTAAGGCCCAAGCTCCCGATGGGAATCTTGGGCCCTTTGACGCTGCGGACGAGCTCTCAAGGTAATGGTTTCAGTTGACTGTAATTGGCAACGGAAACGGAAGGAATACCGTTCGCAACTATCAGTTCGTGCCCGTAAGTACAGTATTGCTGGTGTAAGCATCCACTGTCGGCGCTTTGCCGCTCGGAAGCAGATTTCACCCTTCCTCGTCGAAATCGTCGTTCTTGCCAGCGGTGGAACTCGCCCTGTTGGTGAAGCTGAGCGCGGACTCGTTGAAGGTGTAAGTTCCACCCGACTCCTATCATCGCGTGATCCGGGGGAGCGTGGGCTGCATGATCTTGACCGGGATCCGGCGATTGCCGGAGGCGCCCATCCAACCTGTAACCGGGCCTTGAACGCCGATCGCGTGGCTCTGTCCCATCCGGAGATCCGAAGTGGCAAGGGCTCCGCGCGACGAATCTTTGTTCACCCCGCGCGGCTCCGGAGCAACCACTACCAGCGGTCTGGCTTGGACAGCCGAACCCACTGGCATTCGTTCCCAACTCCGCAGGCCACTCGCTATTTCAGATCCGCCAGCCAGGACGATATTGGAATGCTCCGTCCGCCCTGGCCAACTCGCCACCACAATCGGCTTGGCGGGCCTTCTGGCACTGCTTATGCCGTGCCGCTGGCCGCTGACAACGACGAGCGTCCTGCGGTTCGACGTTGTCGCTGCCGGCTTCCTGACCATGGCGACCTGCACTGCCGGCCGCGCGGTACCCGAGTTCGGCGCCGCCGCTCCGGAAGCCACCGTCAACACCACTCCAGTGGAAGTATAGCTCACGGTGAAATGGAAGCTCGTGTTGATTGCGATCGTACTGTTGGAGAACGTACCCGTCACGCTGCTGGCATTCAACACCGTAAAGGTTTCGCCCACCGTGAGGCTCGACTGGAAGCCAGCCGCCACCGTGAAGCTGATCGTACCCGCCAAAGCCGCGGTGCCGGTGATGTTGATCTGGCTGAATCCCGTGCCCGCCTTGGTTCCGCTGATCAGGCCCGTCATGTTTCCGGTGGCCAGCTGCGTATAGCTGCCAGTGATGGCGAGCAGGCCGGACTTGCCGGTGTCGCCAACGTTGATGGTACCGGCGGCGCCGCTGGCGTTGCCCACCGAGGTGTTCGCCTTCACCGTGCCCGCCCCCAGAATCGTACCCCCGGTCACGCTGACCGCGCCGCTGGTGCCGCCAGAAAGGGTTCCATCAACCGTGGTCGTGCCCGCCGTCTGGCTGTAGCTGTTGCCCGTGCCCCCGACCGTGAAGCTGGCGCCCTTCGTCACCGTTACCGTACCCGAGTTGCTGAAGTTGCCCGCGGCGGTGAACCCGGCGTTGCTGGTCAGAGTCAGGCTTTTCGTGTTGCTGCTCAGGTTCGCCAGATCGTTGGTGCTGCCGGTGTTGATCGTGCCGCCCGCCAGCGTCAAGGTGGCCGAGTTGGTGGTAATGTTGGCGGCGGCGGTCAGATCGAGGTTGCCGCCCAGAACATAGGTGCCCGCCGTAAGCGTCGAGCCGCTGATCTGGGTTAGCGCCGGCGCGGTAAAGCTGTTGCCGGCATTGACGGTCAGCGTGCCGGTGTTGCTGAAGCTGGCGGCGGTGGTCGAGACATTATTGCTCGTGCCGGCGATGGTCAGCTTGCCGCTGTTGGTGGCCAGCGCGCTGAGAGCATTGACGCCGTTGGAATTGATGGTGCCACCTGACAGAGTGAGCGTGGCCGCGTTCTTGGTGATGGTCAGGCCGGTGGTCGTCAGGTCCAGATCGCCGCCCAGAACGTAGGTGCCGGCGGAAAGAGTCTTGCTACTGTTCGAGCCGGTCAGTTGAGTCAGAGTGGTTGCCGTGAAGCTGTCCCCGGCGTTGATGGTTAGCGTGCCGGTGTTGCTGAAGCTGGCCGCGCTGGTCGAAACGTTGTTGCCGCTGCCTGCAATGGTCAGGCTCTTGGTGTTCGCCGCCAGCGCGCTCAGAGCGTTGACCCCGTTGGAATTGATGGTGCCGCCTTCCAGCGTCAGCGTGGACGAGTTCGTGGTAACGCTGATGCCGCTGGTGGTCAAATCCAGATTGCCGGCCAGAACAAAGGTGCCACCCGAGAGAGTGGTGCCGCTGATCTGGGTCAGAGCCGGTGCGGTGTAGCTGTCGCCCGCGTTGATGGTCAGCGTGCCAGTATTGCTGAAGCTGGCCGCGGTTGTGGAAAGGTTGTTGCTGGTACCTGCGATGGTCAGCGTACCGGTGTTGGTGGCGAGCGCTGCCAGGGCATTCGTGCTGTTGGCATTCTCGATGGTCCCGCCCGCCAGCGCTAAGTTGGCCGCGTTGGTGGTAATGGTCTGCGTCGCTCCTGACAGGTTAAGATTCGCATCCAGCACGTAGGTACCCGCGGTCAGCGAGCCGCTGCCGTTGATCTGCGTCAACGAACCGACGGTGAAACTCTCACCTGCGAGAATGGTCAGCGAGCCCGCGTTACTGAAGCTGCCCGCGTCAGTGAAGGCCACGCCGCCGATTGTCAACGCGCCAGCCGAAGTGATGCTGGTCAAACCCGCCAGACCGTTGCCATTGTTCGTCGTGTTGAACAGCTGTCCGCCGTTTTCCTCGGTCACGTTTGCCGAAAGCGTTGCGATGCCGGACCCGGCAGCCCACTGAATGTTGTTTCCGTTCGCGATATACGTGCCGCCGCTCAGGGTGTTCGTGGTCTGATTATCGTTGGTAAAGAAGGTGGTCCCCGGTCCCTGGATGGTCAACGTGCCCCCTGCCGCTTCGATGGTGCCCGTATTGTGGAAGTTCGAACTGCTAACGCTGATGATGAGGTTGTTGCTCGCGTTCGCGTTGATGGTGCCCGAGTTCACAAGCCCCATCTGACCGCTACCGATGTTGCCCGCTCCTTGTATCGTTCCCTGGTTGGTCAGCGTGTCCGTGGAGACTGCTCCTTGGATGAAGTTATTGGCGTTGTTCGACAGGGTCAGCGTGCCACCGCTCAGAGTTACATTCTGGTGAGCTGCGGTTCCTACGATCAAGCCGGTGCTGTTCGCTGTCGCGTTCAGTTGCACGGTCCCCAATTGCGAGTACGTACCCGCCTCCAGGTTCAGGGTCGCTCCGTTGTCGATCTTGAGTATTCCTCCCGCCCCGTTGTTGATTGTTCCGCCCAGCACGTTCGTGCCGTTCGCCACCTCAATCGTCCCCGTCGCACTATTAGTCAGCGTGCTCCCCCCGTGGATCGTCGAGTTGTTCAACTGCAAACTCGACGCCCCCGTCAGCGTCACCGCCCCTCCATTCACCGTCGTCGCAAATAGCTGCACCGTGCTGCCGTTTGCCGAGATCGTTCCCCCACTGTTCGCCATCGTCATACCGATCAGCCCCAGCGTCGATCCCGCCGTCGCTTCCACCGTCCCCGTGTTCGTCATCCCTCCGTTGGCCTGAATCGTCAGCCCCGCCGTCTGGTTCGAGTTGATCGTCCCCGAGTTCACCAGCGTCATCTGCCCGTTGCCGATGTTTCCCGCCCCCTGGATCGTCTCCTGGTTG